>NZ_JBSWWU010000005.1:0-367096 GCF_056160245.1 Aquimarina sp. AWH4_224
TTTCTTGCCTTGCATACTTAAAGATAACATACCAATCCAAAATCAATAACAAATCTATCTTACATTTTTGTTAACTTGTGCAACAGGCACAATACCTATGCGATAATGCGGGCTTTGGGTTTATTCGAAAGGTTATTGCCAATTTGGTTAGTCGCCAAAGATTTAAATTTAGTATTTTAGAAAAGATAAAAACAAAATATAAACTTTGGCTAAGTGCAGGCTCGAAAACCTGTGATTTTTTGCTTCCGCACTATGCATAGCTCAACGTTGTATACCATTAGAAAATGAGATTTGATTTAGAACCACATATCGGAGCTGGAAAAATAAAACTTGGAATGACGAGAGATGAAACTCGAACAATTCTTGGTGAGCCTGAATATTCATCAGAAAAATCAGTAATGGATTATGGAGATTTTTCAATGCCTGTTCCTGCAAAAGATGGCTATTTCAAAAATGAACTACAGATAACATTTGACGACAACAACAAAGCTGATTTTATTGAATTTTCAGGTAAGGATTCTGAATTTACTGAAGTCTATCTAAATGAAATTGAAATTTTTAAGACTCCTGCTCAACAATTAATCAAGGAGATATCTGTTTCGACAAATTCTGATTTTGATAATGAAGAAGAGGAAATCCCATATTCATATGTTTTTCCCTCTATAGACTTAGCAGTTTGGAGACAATTAATTCCCGAAATGGATGAGCAAACGGAAGAAATCCCTGAATCTGATGAAGGCAAATACTTCTGGACAATTGGAATTGGAATAAAAGGGTATTATGAAAATGAATAAAACGGCATACAACACTGTATATAGCAAATAGGGCGTTCAGTGATTTACAAAAGTTCTGTGCTATTTGCAAACACCGCCAAATCTTTGATTTGGCTTTTAAGAATGAATAATTTAAAAACAAAATACAACGTTTTGGCTCAGTACAAACCAGAAAGTTTATCGCTTTCTACTGCCCTACTTGCCATATACTAAACGTTGTGTGTCATTATGAAAAACGTAATTAAATATAAAAATCCTTGGTATGAAACTGACCAAGACTTAACAAAGCAATTAAAACTTGAAATTGCTTCTAATCACATTCTGGCTAATAAAAAAGTAAAAACGATAGCTAGACGCGATGACAATGATGACGTTCTTTATAAAATTCTTGACAAGGACTCAACATACGCGATTGTTCATTTGACTTGGAAACAATCAAAACAAACTGATAATATATGGCCAAAAACTAGAATACTTAAAACTTCACAAGAAGTTCAAGAGCAAATTAATGAGGATAATCTTGATTGGGAATGAAAAATATGGAAAGTAGACAAACCCAAATAGAAATATTGGCAGGAGATGGAAATCTGAGCGAATTGAAAAGGATATTTGATTCAGGATATTCTCAAATCGAATTAGATGTTGCTCTAGAAAATGCAATTGCCTACTCCCAAATTAAAATAGCTGACTATTTGTTGGAATTGGGAGCAGATTTTTCCAATTATGATTATCAAGGAACTTATTATGCTGTTCATAATAATGAGATAGAAGGATTAAAATTCGCAATCGAAAGAGGTGTAAATGTAAATATTAACGAGGGCCAACTATTGAATACAGCAATCGTGACTGTATACAATACTAAAGACCCAAAAACATTGAATTATTTGCTTGAAAAAGGTGCAGACCTAAAATTTTTATCAAAGAAAATAATGGATGCATTTGGAAATAATCAAATTAAAGAAATAATAAAAAACGCCACACAACAAGATGTAAAAAAGCATTAAAACACTTTTTACATTGACCGTTGTACGCAAGCAGAAGATAAATCTGTAAAATCCGATTTTAAAATAATGAACAAAATACTTTTATCACTTTTAGGAATTTTATTAATTATTTCCTGTAAACAAAAATCAAATACTGCAAAAGAGATTACAGACAACGAACCAATAAAGGACAGTCTAACGATTGAAATAAATAAGTTGAATAAAAATTATTTTAATGGATTAGGGGTCGCTATTGTTGATTCTTCAGGCTTTTTGTACAAAAAAGGATTTGGATTTGCAGATGTAAAATCCAAAAAACCTTATACTGAGAATACGCTACAACCTATTGCTTCTATTTCAAAGACATTTATTGGATTAGCTTTAATGAAGGCTCAAGAAAAAGGTCTTTTGAATTTAGATGACCCTGTAAACAAGTATCTTCCATTTGAAGTTCGAAATCCAAATTTCCCAGATACCGATATAACCATAAGACAATTAGCAACACATACTTCATCGATAATTGATACTGAAAATTATATGGATAAATCCTATGTGCTAAAAGATGAAATAGATAGCACATTAATAAAATCAGAAAATATTCCTCAAAGTTTCAATCCAAAACACACTAACATTGCTCTATCTGAATTTCTAGAAAACTACTTATCCACAAATGGAAAATGGTATGATAAAAATGCTTTTACAGCAAACAAACCAAGTCAATTTTTTGAATATACAAATGTTGGTGCAACACTAGCAGCCTATATTGTTGAAATTGTATCAAATAAATCATATTCAGATTTCACGACCGAACATATTTTGAAACCTTTAGAAATGGATAGTTCAGGCTGGAGCTATGGAGCTGTTAACTTTGAAAACGTTTCAACCCTGTATTCCAATACAGAAACCAAACTACCATATTATTCATTAATCACATATCCAGACGGTGGGTTTATAACCAACATCAATGATTTAGGAAAATATTTGACCGAATTGATTAAAGGCTATTCGGGAAACGGAACAATCTTAACTAAAGAAAATTACAATCAACTTTTTGAAATACAATTGACTAGTAAAAATTTCACTGAGGAAAGAGGCAAAACAAACCCATACGATGATGAATATAATTCAGGTATTTTTATGGGGTTTTCCTCCTTTAATAATATAGGTCATACTGGCGGAGATCCTGGAGTTTCTTCTTTAATGTTCTTTAATCAAAAAAATAAGATAGGGCGAATTTTATTCGTAAATACGAATATTCAAAATCAAGAAGGATTTGATGCTTATTTTGGAATTATGAACAAATTAGATGAGTATTCAAGTAAATTAATTCAATAAACCCGTGTACAACAATGTATCCCCCCCCCTTCAGGATGGTAACGTTTCTGATACTAAACGTTGTGATGCATTAGCTCAGTTCGTATTAGACATTTTTTTCGGAGAATCCCCTTTGGTGATCTGTTTGTCCCGGTTCTGGTAGATATGGATACTTTTATCTTCCGATTTTGTACTAAACTCCATCTTTGTTTTTCTATTTTGCTACCTCTATTTTTATTAGGCCTCACTTTTTTACTGGAGAATATTATTTTTATGTTCTGAAATATCACCTTATTGAGGTAACTATATTTCTTACTATTTGGATATATAGTTACCTTTAGTAACTATATACGTACATTACCCACAATTTGAGAAATGCAAGACAAAAATTCGAAAATTACGATTCATATGGTTTCCAGTCTTGATGGTTTTATAGCCAAAAAGGACGGAAGTGTATCTTGGATGCACGCAAAAGATAATTACGAAAAAGGTGTCGAACTGACGAAAGAGTATATTTCGGAATTCCTTAAGTCTATTGACTGTTATGTTATGGGGTCTCGCACTTATGAACACGCTGTTGAATTGGGTTGGCCTTATGGAGAAGTTCCAGTTTTTGTTCTAACCGAACGACAACTTGAATCGGATAAAAAAAATGTACAATTCATTTCAGGTAACTTAAGCAAAATAGTAAATGATCAACTAAAAAACCAGTACAAAAACATTTGGATGGTTGGTGGAACTATGCTCACGAAAGAATTTCTGCGACTTGGATTAGCAGATGAAATAAATATCACGATAATCCCGACACTTTTGGGTGATGGAAAACTTTTCTTCGACTACATCGGAAAGGAAATTCAGTTGCATTTAAAGGATGTAACTGCCTTTAAAGATGGAATGGTTGAAATGGTATATGAGATAAATAAGAAATAAAAAAACGTGGCTAACAATGTATAATAGCTACCTTCGGCAAACTACACTTGTTATACGGAACGTTAACGGTAATCAGAGTTACGAAAAAAAATAACCACTTCCTTAAAAAACTAAACTCATTATCTTTGAAAAAACAATCCTATAAAAAACAATGACAGGAATTTCATTGATAATTAACATCCTTATCATTTTTGGTACTTGTCAGGCATTTTTTATTGCCTATGTTTTACTAAGTTCGGACAGAACAGCATTCAAAAAATTACTGGCAACACTGCTAATTGTAGAAGGAATTATTCTTTTTGAACGCTTATTGGTAGAAACAGAACTTATAAATTCTATGCCACATCTTTTGGGGATTGCTACCCCAATTAGTTTTCTAAAACCCCCTCTACTCTTTTTTATGGCGTTGTCAATAACTATACAAGGGTTTAAATTATCAAAAAAGAGCTATTTACATTTCGTAGTGTTTTGTTTGATGTTAGTGTTAAACATTCCGTTTTATTTTTTAAGCGGAACGGAAAAATTAGAAACCGTAAACAGGTTTATGACCAAAATTCCATCGTACACCAGTTTTGAGTTTTACTTTTTCTTGAGCTTCTTTGCTTACATTGGAGTCTATGTGTTTTTTGGCATCAAAAAATTACAACAATTTAAACAACAGGTGACTAATAATGTTTTAGTAAACTGGTATTGCACCATACTTATCGGTTACTCCATTTTTTTACTCCTACATCTCATCTATTTTATCTTTCAGCCTTTGGGCAATTACAATTTTGCTCTTTTTAACCAGGTAAGTATGTTAGCAATGACTTTTTTAATTCAATCTATTGCTTATAAACTAATAGACAAAACATTAATTCTTACAAGCAAACCTACTAATCTGAATAATCTTACTAAAAGAAAAAATGACCAACTACGAATTGTAAACTTGTTTGAAATTGATAAAATACATCTGAACGATAATCTAAATCTTAAAATCTTCTCAGAATCGGTTTCGTTACCTTCCAATTATGTTTCAGAAATAATTAATCAAAAATTTAATTGCTCTTTTAAAAAATTAGTAAATCAATACCGACTAAAAGAAGCGAAAGAAATTATAAAACGTGACAAAGACAACAAACTAAAATTAATTGAAATTGCATACGATTCTGGTTTTAATAATAAAGTGTCTTTTTACCGAGTTTTCAAAGAATTTGAAGGGATTGCTCCTTCTGAATACATCAAAAACTTAAAATCTTAAAAAAATATAGGTTACAAAACCGTTCTGTAACCAGTGCTAAAACAGAATTAGCTACTTATGCTTCTCAAATTAAATAGCTAACATTATGAAGCATAAAGGAGCAATTGTGATTAATCAACCAAGATCAATAGTCACGGATTTATTTATAAATTCGGATTACAACAAAGAGTATCAGGATGGTTTTATTAAAAAAGAACTGATTAGTGGTACGAAAAACCAAAACGGAGCAAAGTCTAAAATGTATTATAAGTATGGTAATAAGGATATGATTTTAATTGAAACCATTACCAAAAATAATCTTCCCGATTCTTTTGAAGCAAATTACTACCATAAACACATGGAAAATACCATGAAATGTACTTTCATAGAAATTAGCGATACACAAACCAGATATGAGTATGAATATGAGTATACTAGAATCAACTGGTTTATGCCAAAATTAATGGCAATTCTATTTCCAAATATGTATAGAAAACAAGGAGAAAAATGGATGCAACAATTTAAACAATTTGTTGAAAAACAATAAAACTATGTGGGAAGACAAACTAAAAATATACGATTGCCTTATTGACAAATGCGAACGATTTGAAAGAAAAGGAAAAACAATGCCTTATACGTCTGCCAATGGTTATATGTTTTCGCTTTTTAACAAAGCGGGGGAAATAGGAATCCGATTTTCTAAAGAAGTACAAAAAAAGTATCTTAAAGAATTTGACACCACACTTTACAAATCTTACAATGCTACTATGGAAGGCTATGTTTTGATTCCCGAAAAAATGTGGGAAGATTTGGATAAATTATCAGAATACTTAAATGAAAGTTATGATTATGTAATGAGTTTACCTCCAAAATAACTACCGTCAACAACATACAAAAACATTGGGTAGTTGGGTACTAAAATCAAGAATAATTGCTCATTTATAGGTTTCCAATACCTTGTTTTTTCCATTCAGCTAACTCTATTTTATTAGGTCTGGCTTTTTTATTGGAGATTATTATTTTTATGTTCTAAAGGAAAACTTCATTGAGGTAATTATATTTCTTACTATTTGGATATATAGTTACCTTTAGTAACTATATACATACGTTATGGTCAATTAAAGTGAAATGATAAAAAAACTGATTACATATCTATTAGTGCTACTTTTTGGAATTGTTTCTTGTAAGAAAAAAGATGCTCTTTCAGAAAAGGTTAACTCTGAAAAAATCACTCAAGAAAAATTAATCGATTCGTCTAAAATCAAAGCGACTAAAAATCAAATAGTAGATTCAGTTCCGAAAATTAGCCAAAGCCCCAAAGATCTTAAGTCCTATTTAAAAAATAAAGTAGAAAGGTTATCTAAATTAGAGCACAATTATATAATTAAAGATTTTGGACTTATTGAAGTTGAAAAAACTAGGTTAATTAGAGGACTCGAAAGGTTAATAAAGTCTGATTTCAATAAACCAGAAGAGATTGAAAACATTAATATTGACACAATAAAAAATTCTATTATAGAAAGTAGATTTGCCTTTATTAAAGCTACAAAAAGTAAAACTCCAAATGGGAATACTTTTCCTAGAGCAACCATTACGGAATACATTTTTAAAAATCAAGATATTGCTAATAGTACATTTGCGTCTTTAAGTGAGTTAAGAGAAATTGACAGGATTTGGTATCGAATAAGTAAAGAACCAAACTCAATACTTCTTGAAGATAATAGATTATATTACGTTAGCACCGGAGGATGGTATATGATGGATATTTATAAAGAAATAGAAAACGAAATCAAAAAAAGACCATAACAGTTTGTATAGTTCATTTGCTCCCTTCGGGAAGCAAACGCACCATACAAGGGACGTTGTTAGAGTCAATTAAAATTAACTAGGTAGTAATTTCCGAGGATGAAAAATTACTTTAGAGACATAGCTATTCAAACCATAGTTTGGGCATTTTTTTTCATCTTCTTTACGATGTTAAGACAGTTTGGACAGAGATTGGTTGATGAACCCGAACCGAGAAGTATTTTAGAATACGTATTTATATTTTTAATTATGGGTTTGGTGGTAAGTATATCTTTTGTATCCATTGGTGAATTGCTGAACAAAAGAATTAAATCAATAAAATCATTTGGGTTGACAATACTAATACAGTCATTTTTTTATCTAATAATTTTAGTATTTGTTGTTAGTGTAGGTGTAGTCATGTATTCGTTATCGGGCAAAGAAATTTTAGACCTAAAATTAATACTGAACTATTTATTTTCGAAAGAAGGAAGCCTAACTTTATTCTATTTGTTCTTTGTTTCAATCTTGGTGAATTTTGTTAAAAATGTAGATAAGAAGTTTGGACCTGGCAACCTATTGAGAATGTTGAAAGGAGAGTTTCACTCACCCAAGGAAGTTGAAAGAATCGTTATGTTTCTGGATTTGAAGTCATCAACGACTATTGCTGAACAAATTGGCCATTTAAATTATAGTCAATTTGTACAAGATTGCTTTGATCAGTTACATATGGTGAAAAAATATAATGCCGAAATATATCAATATGTAGGAGATGAAGTTGTTTTAGTTTGGGAACCGGATAAAGGATTAGAAAATGCAAACTTTATAAATTTCTTCTTCTCATATCGTCAATCCTTAATAGACAAAAATGAATACTTTAAATCTACCTATGGTTGTATTCCAACTTTTAAATGTGGTTGTGAAATGGGAAAAGTTGTAATGACTGAAGTTGGGCAAATCAAACGTGAAATTGCTTATCATGGAGATGTGATGAATTCTGCTGCAAGAATTCAAAATCAATGTAATAGCCTAAACAAAGAGTTTCTCTTATCAGAAAAACTGTACAAACGACTTTCAAGACCTGGTGTTTTCAAAATTGATTTTATAGGTAGTTTTAACTTGAAGGGAAAAGTAACCGATGTGAAAATATATAGTGTTGAAGTGAATAATAACTGACTCTAACACTGTATATGAAATCATAGCCGCCTATCGGCAGGCCACGCTTCATATACTAACCGTAAGCAATAAGACGAACGAATGCACCTAAACAAATTCACATTACTATTTATAATTTTGATTTTTATATCGAGCTGTAATGACCGTTCTGAAAAACTGACAATTGAAAATATAACTCAAAATAAATGGAATTGTCAATTTAAATCAACGGAATTTAAAAGAGGTATAATTGGATTTCCTTTAGACTCAACCTCATTAAGAATCGTAAATGGATTTTGGCCAATGCTTGCCTCGGAAAGTATCTTAAAATTTGATTTAGATACTTATGAATTCAAAACTGACAAGTATTCATTTAAAGGTAAATGGTTTAAAAAAGATAGTTCTTCTATTTATTTATTAGGAGATAAAGACCTTTTTAAAGACACTATAATAGGATTCTTTGAATACAAGGAAAACAAAAATTATCTGCGGATTTCCGAATCAAAAATTATTGACCTAAATATTGAGAATGAAATAGAAATTTTTGGTGGAGAAAACGTATTATTTGAGCTTAAAAATATAAGGTAATACTGCTTACAACAACATATATGCAATCATAGCAGCTAAGTGTTCAATCAAATGGTTGTTGTATTTTTGGTAAGGCGCAATGCTTGCTGCAAATAAAATTTAGCAATCAATGCGCAGTTTTTGCTTATAGTTGAGTAACTTTTTGCTCTGCTACGACACACATTTTAAACATTACATTTCATTAGAAGGTATCAAAAGATGAGTACTAAAAATATTAAAATAATTTCTGGATCTTATGCCGGGAAAGTCGACAATACAGTGCTGGAATGGATAGAAAAACATAAGCATAAATTAGACGAATCTTTTTTGATTTTTATTGAAAAACATCATGGAACTATTCCTGTAAATGGAGAATTTAAATCCAAAAATGGAAATTCGTTCAAAATTGCCCGATTTTTAACCTTGTTAAATGAAGCTTCAGAACTTACTCCACCAATTAATCAATCATATCTTACAGATCGGGATATAAGAATTGACCAGAGTATTTATACATTAATTGATGAAGAGAGTGCCACGCATAGAGGTTTTATTGATGGAGAAAAATTAATCCCGTTTGCTTCATTATGTTATAACAACCATCATCCAGACGAAATGGACCTCTCAAAGGCTTATGTTGACTTACTTTGTTTTTTCTACTCCTCAAATAACGAAAGACCTAAAATAGTAGTTTGGAATGGGCAAAAAGCTATCGAAGAGCATATGAGAATCGAAGAGCTTTTAGAAGTAGAAGACCTAACCGAAGAAGAATATTATAAGTCGATTAACTATTCGTCTTTTATTGAAATAATAAGTGAAAATTTCGACATTTTTTTGGATAAATTAAATTAAAAAAGAAATCCAACAAGGTATATAGTATATGCAAACATACCATACACTAAACATTAGACACAAGCTGAAAAATGAGACTACTAATAATCATATTGACTTTTTTAACTTTAATCAGTTGCAACGATAACGGACAAAAATCGGTTTCTCAGAACGATCGATTTGAACTTGTTCCAGAACCAGACAAGGACTTGAGAGAGGAATATGAGAAACAACAAAAAGATTCATCGAAAAACGATCCCCACTATGTAGAGTATTTAGGCGAAAGACTGAAACCGATTAGATTAAATTTCAAAAGAATCAACAAAATCACAGAGTGGACTTCTACGGATAAGAGAAAACTTTATCCATCAACAGAAGGAGGTGCTGCAACATATTATTTCCTAAATGACACTCTTTTAAAAGTTGTTGCAATTCATTTTAGAGAAACAGGCAAAAAAATTCAAGAATTTTATACACAAAATGAACAACTTTCATTTGTATTTGAAAAGCAGTATGAATACAATCGACCGATAACTTGGGACGCTACAGCAATGAAAGAGAACAACGATACTGAAACATTTGACATTGATAAGTCTGAAATAATTGAAGACCGTAGCTACTTTGAAAATGGAGAATTAATTCGACAAATCAACAACCAAGACTGTAGCTCACCTTTTGCAGAAGACTATTTAAAAGAAGAACAATTTCGACTAAAAACAGAATTTGAAAAATTAAAAGAACTATTAAAAAGATAAAAGTAAATGCCTAACAAGGTGCAACATTAGGAAAATGAAATTCTACACTAAAATACTGCTGATTTTGACTATTCCTTTTCTTTTCAATTGTGATGGAAAGCAAAAACAAATTGAAACTTGGAAAGATAGAACAGCAGAAGTTAAAACAGATGCAATTAAAGACGGAACTATTCTGCCAGTACAAGAATCAAAATCCAAAATCACTCGCCCTTGCGATTTTAGAACCTTAAAAGAAATAGATTCCCTATTACATAAAAATACAGAACTTGATGAGCAAACTTATCTCAAGTTTATTGTAAATATGAGAATTGACTGTTCGAATAACATAGAATACAGTCAATGGAACAATGAATTGGTTTTTAAAATGCTCCATAGGAATCCAAAAATGTTTATTGCATTTTTAAGTAGATACTCAACAAAAACAAAAAGCGACGAGAAAACAAATTTTGTGCTGAAAGAGTTGAGAAATCCAATTCATGACGGAATTGAATTAATTAACATTTTAAAGCAATTAGACCAAACGGAAACTGAAGACACCAAATTAAAGGAATTAGTTTCTGAATCAATAAAAAAAGCGATTGAAAAAAATAAATAACGTTACACAACAACGCCTAAACTGCATTGAAACTCAGTTTAACCAGACTGTTAGCATTAATTTAAAAAACTGAATTGAAAATTAGAGAAGCACATAGAAATGATTATACCATTTCCACCGACAAGGATAAATTAGATATCTTGAGCATTCACAAATTCCTTGCAAACGAAACTGATTGGGCTAACGGAATTCCAATCGATACTTTAAAAACATCAATTGAAAATTCTTTGAATTTTGGGCTTTACCACGAAAACAAGCAAATTGGCTTTGCCAGAATAATTTCAGACTATTCAACCATTGCGTATTTGGGAGATGTCTATGTTCTAAAGGAATATAGAGGAAAGGGATTAAGTAAATGGCTGATAAGTGAAATCATGGAACACCCAAATCTTCAAGGATTAAGACGCTGGATTTTATTAACTAATACAGCAGAATGGCTTTATAAAAAGTTTGGGTTTATGGAAGTACCTAATCCTGAATTTTATATGGAGAAACATAACCCAAATGTATATAATGGAATAGATAAAACTACCTATAAACAATAGCAACCCTATGGGATGCAACTACTAATGGCTAAATCGTTGTTACATTGCGAATGAAAAACTTCAAGAAAATATCATTTTTTGCACTCGTCCTGGGATGGATTGGACAAATAATAACTCATATTGTTTGGTCGAATTTTAAATTCGAAAATGCATCTGGAGGAGATACTGGAGTTGTGGTTTTTTGGTCTACGTTTTTTCTTTTAATCTATTACGGACTATTTATCCTCATACCAAGTAAACGAATTGCCAAACTATCTGAAAACATCGGAATTCTAAACTTCACACTGTTATCCGGAATTTATGCACTAGTTGGATTTACAATTTTGATTGGGTGGATTTTCTTAACCTCAAATAATTTTTTAGGAGTATTTATCGACGCATTTGTTTGCGGACTAATTTTCGGTCTAACTTTTCATCTGACTTGGAATAAAAAGCGGAATGAAATAAATCAAATACATCTTATTCCTATTCTGATTATACCAATTTTATTTCTGTTTATCTATTTATATGCTTTTCCAAAATTATTACCATCACTTGCATATAACACTGTCCCTCAATACGTAAGACATGATATAGTAAAAAACACCATTCCAAAATTCAAAGTTGGAGATGAACTATCTGACTTACAAAAAGCTTTACCTGGGGAATTTGAATTTGAGAATTGTTATGGGAATCGAGGGGCCATGTTAGAAAATTTTCAATATGTAATAGAAGTAAATTGTTGTAAAATAGTGAGAATTGAATATGGACCAAGGCAAAAAACTGGATATAGAATGGGAGGGAAAAGAAAACCCTGTAACTAACAATAAATGTACAAATAAACAAAGGGCTTTTGGTAAAGCCCAATATCTAAGTATTTGGCTTCATACCAATATGAAACGTATCACTTATCCTCTGCCCTACGTTTCTTATACGAGATGTTATACTCAATAAATGAACAGAATTGAAAACATATTATTTGATTTAGACGGTACAATTATAGAACCCGAAGAGGGTATAGTAAATTCTGTGCTTTATGCTTTGAACAAGCTCGGCATTCAAGAGAGTGACAAAGAAGATTTAAAAAGTTTTATTGGCCCACCTTTGATTGACTCTTTTAAAATTTACTATGGATTATCTGAAAGTGTAGCTATTCAGGCTGTCAACTATTACCGAGAATTCTTTTCTCAAAAAGGAATTTACCAAAACGCTCTTTATCCAAATATTGAAAAGGTTCTGAAAGAATTAACAAAGAATGGATTTCAACTTTTTGTTGCTACGTCAAAACCTACAGTATATGCCAAACAAATAATTGAAAATTTTAACCTGGGTTATCTTTTTAGAGAGGTGGTCGGTAGTAACCTGGACAATACCAGAAAGGATAAAACGGAAATAATTGAATATATAATCTCAAATTTTGAGCTAAATAGAAGTCAAACTTTAATGATTGGAGATAGAAAATTCGATATCCTTGGAGGTAAAAATAATTCAATTGGAACTATTGCGGTTTCCTATGGTCATGGAAGTATGAAAGAACTAAAGGATTCAAATTCTGACTCGATTGTAAATGACTGTATCCAGCTAAAAGATGAAATTTTAAAAATGACGTATAAGCCATATTAAGAGAATAACCTTTATTGGATCCTTGTTATACTTCAAAAATAGTGTAGAATATGAATGGGTTTGAATTGAATATTGAATTTGTATTGTTATTAATAGGATTCATATGCTTTATTCTATTGGTCAATTATCTTCAAAATAGCTTTGGACTTAAATTTTTAAAAAAAAGACAAAAACTAAAAGAAGATTTTTTAAAAAAACAAAAAGAATACAACAAAGGACTTAATGTTGTTTATTCTAAGGATACTTTTTTTGCATTCTACGGAATTAAATATTCCCTTTCTCTTGATAATAATTCAGAAATAGAAGCCTGCCAAAATGGTACTGACCCAAGATGTATCAAGGCTAAGAATGTGGGATTAACCTTTAGTGTCGGACGTTCCACAGAAGGAGAAGACTATTTTTTATACATTGGTTAATCTCTTGGAACGATCTATTATTTAGATACGCTTCACATCAAAATAACTAACCTTGAAAACAAAATAGACCAGGTAAAAAAACAACTAGCCGAAATAGGATTTACTCAAGAACCTTACTTACATCTTCAGATGGAATGTAAATTCTGAATAACGTATAAAATTAGATCTCTCATGACTTTAAAAAGTTTAACCATTAATAAATCACTAATTACAAAGTTTAATACTTTGTAAAAATGATCCAATAGAAAGTTAAAACTGTGCCCATAGCAGGGCTGAGAAGTATTAAGCTTTCACCATGTAGAGTTAATCTTTGATACTATCACTATCCATAGGTTTCTAACAACTGATTTTGCTGTTGAATGGCAGTTTTAAACTCCTGTTTCAGACTTGAAATCAAATCTTTTACACTAGGCGCATCATGAATAGCCGCCACTCCTTGTCCAGCAGACCAGATAGTAGCCCACGCTTTAGCTTCATTTTCATCCACCGTTAGTTCTTCGCCAAAATCTACTTTAGTCTTTCGGGTCAACATTTCTTCGGTAATTCCCATAGCCTGTAAACTTGGGCCTAAAAAATTGGCAGCAACCCCAGAAATAGCAGCAGTATACACAATATCGCTGGCTCCACAGTTGATGATCATCTCTCTATATTCTTTTGGAGCTTTGCTCTCTTCGGTATTGATAAAACGAGTACCCATATATGCCAAATCCGCTCCCATTTGCATAGCAGAGGCAACATCTCTTCCTGTACTAATACAACCAGAAAGTAATATTGTCTTCTTGAAGAACTGCTTAATCTCGGTAATAAATGGCATTGGATTTAAGGTTCCCGCATGTCCTCCTGCTCCTGCTGCCACCAAAATTAATCCATCTACTCCTGCTTCGCTAGCTTTTTCGGCATGTCTCTTTTTGATAACATCATGAAATACCAATCCCCCGTAACTATGCACCGTATCTACCAATTCTGAAACAGCACCCAAAGAAGTGATAATTAATGGCACTTGATGCTTAACACATAAAGCCAAATCAGCTTTTAATCTCGGATTTGAATGATGAACAATAAGATTTACACCAAATGGCGCTGCTTTTTTACCCGTTTCCTTTTCATAATCCGAAAGTGCTTCTTTAATCTCAATCAACCATTCTTCGAATCCTTCAGAAGTTCGTTGGTTCAATGCAGGAAAAGTACCTACAATTCCATTTTTACAACACTCAATAACCAATTGAGGTCCTGAGATTAAAAACATGGGTGCCGCCACAGCCGGCAAGGTTAATTCTTTTATAAAGGGTGCTTTACTCATTTTATGGTGTATATTAAAGATGATTTCTAATTTCTTTCTACAATATAATACTATAATTGAAAAACTAAGAAAGTATTATTAATTAGAATTCATAAAGATGCAAGAGTAAAATTCTTGTCATTATGGATAAGGTTCCAAGTTTGCTATTGGAGATGAACTTGGCTCCTATTAGTTATCATATTTCTTTTATAGATCCAGAGGTTAAATTAACTACAAGTTCATAAATTGCAATACTAAACAAAGTTAATGAGGTCTAAACCGAAGTATCTATACATAGCATTTGATGTTTTCCCTTCTACAAAAGGAGCCGCTACTCATATCAATCATTGCCTAAAAGCGCTACAAAACACTTTTGATGTTGGTTTATTAATCTGCTTAGGAACAGATGAAATGCCTCAATTTCAATTTGACGAAGAACGATCTTTGTATGTATATCGATGGAAGCGAAAGGAACTGAATTTTTTAAAACGAACACAGTTTTTTAGCGAAGACATTTTAAAACTCATGAAGAGCGACCTCTGTCAAGACATCCAATTAGTGCATTTTAGAGATATTTGGGGAGGGGTTCCTGCAGTACAAAGCTTTAAAAACGCCAGAAAAATTTTTGAAATTAATGCGTTCCCTAGCATAGAACTCCCGTACAGATATGCAAAGATTCATAATGGGATTATTCATAAAATCGAATCTTTAGAAAACCAATGTGTACATGATTCAGATATTATCATTACACCTTCTAAAGTAACCAAAGACTACATACAAAAAAGGTTTTCTATCTCAGAAAATAAAGTAAATTTAATTCCTAATGGGGTAACAATTTACGAGAGTGATGCCACTAATAGTACCAACCCTTATATATTGTATTTTGGGGCTATTCAAAAATGGCAGGGTTTAAAAACACTTTTAAAAGCAATGAGAGAGGTCAAAGATCTAGATATGAGGTTAGTGATGTGTATTGCTGTACCAGAAAAAAAAGCCTTGTATCTCAAGAAATTGGCAGAAGACATTGGTGTGGAAAATAAAATAGATTGGTATTTTGAACTAGACAAGAACTCTTTAGCTTCAAAAATTAAAAATGCGCTATGCACCATTGCTCCGCTATCGGCATGCAATCGAAATTTAAAGCAAGGGTGCAACCCATTAAAGATTGTTGAATCCATGGGATATGGAACCCCTGTAATCGCCTCAGATATTGCCGTAGTTCATGAATTTATTGATGATAATAACACCGGTTTTCTGGTCCCGCCAGATCGTCCTGAATTATTAGGGAGAAAAATACGTACTTTAGTACAAAACACCTCCACCCTCAAAAGTGTAGGAGATAATGCAAAGAACTATGCGATTCATAATTTTTTGTGGGAATTTCAGGAAAAAAAAATGAAAGAAATATATGTAAATGGAATCAGTTGTATTTAACCAATTATTAAAAAAAGATAAAAAAACGTTTAAAAGCACGAAGCAAATAACTGCTTCGAGGACCAGTGAATATTGGTTAATTTTTAGTAAAAATCATATTTTTCGTCCATCATCTTTTATAATAAAACTACAACCAAAGCACTTGGTCTTTTTGATTCCGGTACTTGTTTTTTTTATTTCTTTCTTGAGCACAGAATCGATAAATGACTTGAGCATTGCTCCAATTGCAGTCGCTGCTTTTTTTTCTTTCTTTCTCTATGCTGCACTGGCTATTTTCGATAAACATGATTTTGTTCACAAAGATGCTATCCACGAACTCATCAAATTCATTATTGCGATAAAAGGTGATATCTATAGAAATCTAATGAAGGTAACTCTGAATTTAAATAGAATAGAAAATGCTAAATTTTCTATACCTCCAGCAGAGTTGAATTTATCCAAAAGAAAGGGAGTTACTTATAAGCCATATGGAATGGAACGTTACAAAGCCAACCTTAGACTTAAAGATGGATCTATTTGTAGTGTTTCATTATATCAGATTTCGCTAAAAGTTAGCACTACCAAAAGAAGGAGTAGTGGAAAAATCAAAACAAAATCAAAGTACAAACATAAGATGTTTTACTCGTTAAGTTTGAAACTCGATAAAAACAAGTATCAGGTGATTTCGCAAAATAACACATCTACGGATGACACTTATACAATTATGGTTAAGGAAGAGCAAAATCATTTTGTGATTAAAGTACGAGACAAGGTTAAACTATTACATCTAACGGATAAGGTAAGTACCGAAAGTAAATCAAACGAATCTGTTTTTACCCAGATCATGACACATTTATATCAAAAAAATATAGTTCAACCTATAGCTAGCCCTCCACCCTTAAATTAATACGATCTTCTATGAATTGTCAACAAAAATCAGGTGTGTTCCTAAACATTTCTTGCCATCAAAAAGCGGAAAATGAGTGCTCAAGATGTCAAAAACAGGTATGTAATTCTCATTATCGCATATTAGAAAAAAAAGGGTATTGTGAAGATTGCTTTTGGGAGGTGTATCTGTTTTCAAACCCTAAAAGCTCTGATAATGATCTTCATGATGATGATGTCATAATTACCACAAGTACCCCAATCAACTCTGAAAGTAATGAGGATGGTTTTGAGGGAGGTTTTGGAGGAGGAGGATTTGGAGGAGCTGGTGCCGGCGGAGAATGGAGTTCTTCTGATATGGATAGTTTTGCTAGGCCAGACAGCAACCAAGATGATTATCTGGGTAATGACGAAACATTCTTCTATAGCTAATGGAAGTTATTTGGTTCACAGAAAATTATCCTCCAAACAAAGGAGGTATGGCAAGAAGTTGTGATCGTATTGTGAGAAATTTACGAAAACATTACCGCGTTCATGTATTTCATTTTACAAATAAAGCTAAAGCCTTCGAGAGAGAAGAACAAGTAGGAGGTAGTTATACAGCATTACCCGTTTATGAGGATTTTTCATTTACCTTAAACGTGGCATGGAGTTTTGTAGAAAAAGATGAATTGGTTAAGAATTCATACTGCTTAGTAAGCTATGGAAGTAACCTATGTTTAAAAGGAATACCTTTATTTTCTCAATGGTTAGAAAAACCTTTACTCTCTTGTTTTAGAGGAAATGATTTTGACCATGCTGTTTTCTCACAAAAAAGGCAAGATGTATTGTATGCAGTGCAACATTCTAATGCGATAGCATGCGTTACCCAAGAAAAAGCGAGCAGAGTAAAAAAATTAGGACTAAATGATCATGTATTTTTTACTCATAACTCGATCGACCTTTCAGAATGGGCTACCTCTGATCTTGACAAACAGCTAGCTACCAAGATCAAGCAGGATATTGATCAAAAAGACAAGCATATCATAGGATTGATTGGTTATCTGAAACCGAAAAAAGGCATTTCTTTTCTAGTTGAAACGATAAGACACACCTATCTAAAAGAAAAATTACACTTTAGAATCATAGGTGATATAGATCCAGAATTAGAGTGGTTGATCAAAACTAATGAAATATCCTACTCGGTAACGACACCTGATTCAAGAACATCTCTAATTGCCAATTATCTCGTTTGTGATGCGGTTATCATTCCATCTCTTTATGATGGTATGCCAAATGTACTATTTGAAGCCGGTGCGTTAAAAGTTCCTATTTTGGCTTCAAGAGCCGGAGGACTGCAAGATGTATTGACTGCAGAAAATGCCTATCTTTTTGATGTGCTATCAACAGATCAACTTCTAAATCAGTTAGAAAACTTTGTAAAAGCTTCAGCTAGTGACTTAGAACAAAAAACAGAAACACTATTTCGTTTAATAGAAAAACAATATACCCCCCAAAAAGAAATCGAAAATTATCTAAGCATTTTTTCTAAATTCATATAATCTATAAAAAACTAACCATGAGAATATTTTCAATTTTAATCCTATCCTTGATGCTTTTAGGATGTAACAATACTGTACAAACGTCTCAGGCAAGTCCGGATAATGAAACTTCTATATCAGTTGCTTATCACTCCAAAATGACAAAATCTGATAAGAGAAAGTATTATAATGAGAATGATGACGTCATTTATGAAGTAAAATACAAACCCGAAGGGTTTAAACTAAGAACTCCCTCTTCTGATCTATTATGGAAGATAAAACTGTATGACACAAAAATTAAGATCAGCGATAATGAAGAAAACTTGAACCCCTACGAAATAAAACTAATTAATCAATACGAAGCCAAACTTGTAAAAGAGGAAACGGAAATCGCCAGAATTCAATTTGACGCAGCACAAAAGTTACTCCACATAAAAGGTGAAACAGAAAAAAAACTTAACAAGGAGTCCTATCAACCTTCTATTTTGGTCGATATGATTTCTCAAATTCCTGAAATCCAAAGAAACATTATTAAAGAAGAGTTGAATAGAAAAGGGTATTAATGTATTTATTTTATGTACAAGGTGGAGGACTGGGTCATCTTACCCGAACAGAAAAATTGATACAAACCTTACAATTCGCTTATCATGAGATTCTGATTATCACCCCATCCCAATTTTGTCATCATTTCAAAAACTACAAATTTGTTAAACTGAACTGGACAGATTCAAAAAATCAGTGGACAACTGTCATTGATGAAATACTAAATAAACATCCCATAAAACGGTTTTATATTGATGCTTTTCCGTTTGGGTTAAAAGGTGAATTGCTTTCTATTTATGAAAACCATAGTTATATAAAATTTTACTATGTGTCCAGAATACTAAAATGGGAAGATTATTTAGCTCAGGTACCAACACCCAAATACTTTTGCTTTGAAGAAACTTTGCTATTAGAACCCCTTTACACAACACACCAAAACTGGATTAAAAGACATTCAAAAAACGTAAAGAAGCTATCGCTACTCCAAGAAACAAAAGGGACTAAAACCCCTTTTCCCTACTCTACTCCTTATGGCCTCTTGGTGCATTCAGGAGGAAAAAAAGATGTACTTCGGCTGTGTGAATTTGTTTCAAATGATCTTAGAGAGCGAAATTGGACTACACTCAAAATACTAGTATTGACCCAAGTAGATGTTGATTTCTCACACCCTCAATTTTACTTTTCAAAAAATGTATTTCCGGCTTTGCCCTATTACGAAGAGGCTACTATTATTTATACAGCTGCAGGTTTTAACGCTATTCAAGAATTACAAAAGTACCAAGACAAACATATTGCTATTCCTCTGGACAGGTTATACGATGATCAGTTTTATAGATTAAAACACCTTAAGTATCGTCATTAGATGATTTCTCTTAATGAGCAATTTGATCTAATATTTTATTGTACTTTAGAAACAACACCTTTCCAACTCCATCAGAAAAAGCATAACACACTATTTAGGATATCATAAATTATAGCGTAGTCTAAAAGAAATAAATCTAGGTTGGATAAAAGTTCTTGATGAGGATACGAAAAGATTTGTAGCACTATTATTAACTCTGGAGTCAATATCTAAAATATTGGTTGCCTTAATCTCGTATTCCCAATTAGCATCTTTATTTTTTTTATAGGACAAAGAGGCGTTCCAAGTTTGAAATGAATCACTTCCTCCGCTATCCGTTCGCTGTTCTGTGTATGTATAATCTGTAATAAACGTTAATGATTTCCAGATATAGGCATCAAAGTCGATGGATGGGGCATTCGTATAAAAAGTAGTTTCATTTTCCCCTTGTATATTTTTGGCAATACCATAGGTATAACGAATTCTTATATTAGGCGCTACTTTAAAATTGGTTCTTATGCCTGGAGTATAATTTTGAATAAAACTCTCATTCAAGGATCTTCTATTCTGAATAAATTGATTAATCTTGGAATAATTAAAATTAGCTCTTAAAGTTCCTCTTATTTTCCCAAAAGTACGTTGTACCCGACCGAAGACCGTTAAACTTTCATCCGCCAAATCAGAATTAAAAAAAGTATTTGTTCTAATTACGTTTTCAAAAGTGGTCAATCCCCTAATCTGATCAATATTTTTGGCGTAGGCTGCACTACCAATGACGTTGGTGTAATTAAACAAATTAAAACTAGAATAGAACAAACTTACGTTATGAGAAAGCGCATTCTGTAATTCTGGTTCTCCAAACTGAATGTTATTGAAATTATTTAGCACTAAACCTTGCGCCAATCTGGTTACATCGGTAAATTGATTTCGCATATTATATCGCAAGGTTAAACTCTCATTTTTCTTGAATTGAATTCGAGTTTCAAAATCAGGTAGTACTCTAAAAAAATTGTCTTCAAAATTATTCCCCAATTGTGTATTCTCATTAAGGTATGAATGAACGGACACCCCTGGTGTGATTATAAATTTACCTGTCTTAAAACGATATCTAAACCCTATATAAATGTCACTAAATGTATAACTAACATCATTTTGTGCCAGGCCTTCATTAAATGTAGGAGTAGGATCAAATTCTACATTGTTCTCCAAAAACTGAAATATTCTAGAATCAAAGTTTTGTTGACTGAAGATCGCTCCTAAAGTAATGTTAAGGTTGCTTTTTGGATTCACAATATGATAATAATCCAATTTGGCATCTACTTGGTTCGATAGAATTCGTTGATTTTGGAAGATGTTGTAATTTGTTAAATCATCATTTAAACCTAAAGCCGCAGCTGTACTATCGTAAGGATCTCTATCCTCAGGATTAGTCTCATTATTATTATCTGGATTGTTTGCTAAAAGTGCATTATAAAAAGGGTCTTCATCTTTGAACAAATGTTGTGTTTCAAGCGCAAAAACATTATTCTCATCAAGAGTATGGTAATAATTCAGACTTTGATTTATACTGAAGGGTGTCGTCTTGTCAAATTGATCCGTAGCTCCAAGAACTGAGGAAAAAAAGACCTGATCTTGTTCATCTACCGTAATTCTTCCCAGGACGTCGTAATCTAGTTGAATGTTAGCATTTGGTTTGTAGGAAGCGCTCAATTTTATCAATCCCTGATCAGAGGACTCATCAGTTTCTTGTTCTGTAGATTCATTAGGAATACCCAAATTAGCATCCGTATATTGCACAAAATTTAATTGCCTTGAAGTAAGTCGATTCGTATTATAAATAGCAAAGCCTGTTACATCGAATGACTTACTTGCTGCATAACTAAAATTAACGGTAGCAAGTGAATTGGTGATAGAGGTAGCATTATTTTGGTTCGTCAAAAAACTCAAATCATTCTCACCCAAATTGATCTCTGTACCACTATTTCTGCTTGGTGATCGAAACCCTCCTCCAAAATTTCTGATATCACGTCTGGATAATGCTATCTCGCCAATATTGTTGAAATCGCCAATAAAATTAAAGGTGTACTTTGGGTTGTAATAAAATAGTTTGGGTTGCAGTAGGTACAGACCTTCCTCCTCACTTGCCCCACCTCCAACGGTAACATTACCAAACCAAAAGTTTTCTTTACCTTCTTTTAATTTGATATTGAGCGCCACATTATCTTGATTATTGGTAACACTTCGTAGTTGACTCACTTCAGAATAATTTCGTAGAACCTGTACTTTATCTACAGCGCTCGAAGGAATATTTTTGGTTGCAATCTTGGTATCCCCATCAAAAAAGTCTTTTCCGTTTACCATTAACTTATTGACAACCTTACCTTCTACTTCTATCTTGCCATCTTCATTAATCTCTACCCCTGGTAAGTTTTCTAGTACGTCCTCAAGTTTTCTTTCTGTATCAGTATTGAAAGAGTCTGCATTATAAATTAGCGTATCTCCTTTTATGGTTACCGGCATTTGAAAAGTAAGTTCTACAGCTTCTAAAGCATTTTCTACGGTGAGGATGATGTCTTTCTTATCGATATCTTTATCTGTTACAGATATGATTTCTTCATAGTTTTTCATTCCAACATAGCTCACACTTAACTTAAAAGTACTGTTAGCTTTTACGTTAAGTTGATAACTACCCTCTTCATCTGTAGTAATGTAAGATTCTAAAATACCCGTTGCTTGATTTATAGCGACTACACTGGCCAATTCTAGTGGATTGCCAATCGTATCTTTTACCTTACCTTTAAGAGTTACTTGAGAAAAAACTCCATTAGAGAAAATTAAGAACAATGCCCCAATCCAAAAACACCTCATCCCTTATTCGTTATTTACGATATGTTATCTACTCCCGGCGCTTCTACGACCACGATTATTGCGCATTTCTTGCATTTTTTCTGTGATAATAGTTTTGTATTCTTTTTTGGATGCGATTTTCC
The DNA here is from genome assembly GCF_056160245.1 of Aquimarina sp. AWH4_224. Taxonomy (NCBI): domain Bacteria; kingdom Pseudomonadati; phylum Bacteroidota; class Flavobacteriia; order Flavobacteriales; family Flavobacteriaceae; genus Aquimarina; species Aquimarina sp. AWH4_224. The sequence goes on from NZ_JBSWWU010000005.1 coordinate 22,939, forward strand.
CTCGTTCCGGAGCCTCTATTTTGATTTTATCTTCAGGGTTCATTACTACCTTAAAACATAATATGGTAGTATCATTAACTGTAGCTTCAAGAATGAGTCCAGGTAAACCCCAAAATTCCGAAGGCCCCAGACTTACGGGGATTTGTAATGTATACCATGCCGTCACCTCCGTCATAGGGATATCATCAGTTTCTTGGTCTGAATTTGCAGATCTCAACTCACTCCATGAAAAAGAGTACCAGGATAAATCGGAAGAAGGTATTTTTGCCATGGCTTTAAAACATGTGTATCCTCCTATTTTCTTAGTTTCTCCTAGCATATTCCACTCTATAGGTAGTAGTTTATCTTTTATCAAAAAGTTCTTGCCGTAGAACTCCTGTTTTTGCACCTGTACATCATTTTTGATGTTTTTATATTGCTTTCCAGGAGTAAAATTTTTGCCCCAAGAATCTGTTGCTCCAGACAACGCATCAACATCTAATTTCTCATCTTCCTGATACAGCGACTCTTCTTTATTAAAGGTTAGTATATAAGTTTTCTCTAACCTATTTTTTAAACGGGCTGCCACCTGCTTCTTTTGTGCCTCACTTAGTCGTGCACCCCAATTTCCCAATTTCATTTTGGACTTAGAATAGTAATAGGCCTTTCCCTGAAAATCTTGAGAAAACACAGAGGAAAAAGGCAACAAAAAAAGCAAACAGCAGAAATAGTTGATGGTCAGAAGTTTCATAATTGATTTATTTTGTTTAACAAAAATTAAAAAACATTAAACATAATCAAAATCTTTATCAAAACATTAACGGTGCTCCATTAACTTTTACGCAACACTTTATGATATAAATCTGCCAATTGGATCTCAATAAAATTGATGATACGCTTCTCTGATTGGTTATTTTGATACATCGAAAACACTTTTGAAGCATTTTGTTTTTTCAGTATTTTTATGTCTCCTTCCGGATTTTCGATATCTTCTGGTTGTAAATTCCATTTCAGTAAAGCATTCAATAATTGGGTATGGGATGTATAACGTTTTTCCAATATTTTTTGGCGTTTCAAATCCTCGGGATCCTTTTGTTCTGCACTATTGATTTTTGCACTCAACACCATGTATTCATCTCTAATTTGTCGATCAATTTGTCTAGCTTCGGTAATCAGTTTTATATAAGACTCATAGAGTTTTTCATTATAGAAATCAATAAAGTCAAAATAGCTATCCATTTCTTTTAGATATGACAAAGCGATTTCTTTGTATACTTTTTTGTCCTTTTCCTGTGTTTCAAGCAGTTGTTGCTCCAAATCAGTCAGGTTTCCGTCTCGGTTGGTAACCAAATGCTCAAATCCTTCTTCTTCAGGAATCACAACAAGCCTTGGTGTAATTTCTTTGGGCAATCCTTCAAAATAATATTTTCGATACCGTACCTTGATCGAATCGCTCTGTATTCTTTCTCTCTTGTTAAAATTAAACTTCGGCTTTTTCAAACCAAATGCATAATTATACCCAAAAGTGGCGGTAAACTCTGCAAGATTGTCTCTTTCATCTACCGTTTTAAACAACTGAATGGCATTCAGATTAAAGTTATGATGTTCCAGCAATACATACCCCAAATTCAATCTCATATTTGCTACTTTGGAGTTTCCTGATAGCCCGTTTGATTGGTTGTAAGATGCTCCAAATCTAGTGTTTAGGGTTTTGTTCAAAAAGCGTTTTCCTACACTTACCGTAGGGCCCCAGGTGGTGGACTCTTCTCTTCCAACTGTATTATACGTAGCATTAATAGCTGTAGAAATAGAAAAATTACTTTCTGTAAAATTAATGGTATGCGCACAGCTAGCATTATGAAAACTTGAAACATCTCCTATTCGTACATTTCCGTCTTGTTCGTTGGCAACATCGTTGAGCGCATAGTTTATCGATAGATTCTGAATCAATGTTTTTTTACTAGATAGCAAATAGTTCATAGACACCATTGCATTTCTCGACAATTGACGGTAGTTTAACTCTTCTAGTTGTTCGTCTAATAGATCGGCATCGTTTACATCATCAAATTGATTGGGTCTGGTATTGGTAAAGGTCGTAAAGTTTGAAAATGATCCAACAAGGGTAAGTTTGTCTGAAAGTGTAGCTTGCACATTGATAGATCCTACAGTACGGTTGGTGCTATTAGTTTTTGCATTATTGAGATTATCTCTTTGATATCCTATGTTTAAAGCTAATGATACTCTGTTTCTGAAAAAAGTATTCGCAAGATCAAGCGTTATATTTTCAAAATCGTTATTAAAAAAATAGGCTCCCAATGTTTCATAACCTGGATCAATCCGCTCGTAACCCAATCCCAGATTTATGGATTTTAACGTATATCCAAATCGGGCTTTGATAGCATTATGATACTCGGTAGAAGTACGAGTATTAAAAAATAGTCCAGCCAGAGATGTTTTTGTTGGACTTGATGCATTTGCTCTTGTATCCTGGGTAATAGCTGTAGAGGCATACTCGGCCTGGATTCTATAATTTTTCCCAATTTTTGCTTCTCCCTGAACGCTTAACACCAGATTCTCTTTGGGTAGTATGTTTCTAGCTTCTGGGATCGAATCTATAGAGTTTTGATCATCTCTGGCATAAAAACCAGTAAACCCCAAGCTGTATTTGTTTTTCTTGAGCAATGTTTTTAGCCCGTATCCCATCCGGCTAAATGAAGGTGTGGTTCTTGAATTGCCATCATCATTAATGGCTTTTAGAAGTTCACCTCCCATTGCATTTACCGTTAACGATTTGGAAAGGGCAAGATCTAGTCCTCCTCCAGTAAATTGATGTCCATTCATGGTATAGGGAGAAAAACTCATATTGACGGTACCAATATGTGCCGTAATCCCTTTATAAGATGGATGTAAGCTTAACGTATTGTAATTAAACGGAAGCTCATAATCTAGATTCTGTCCTTGATTAGAAAAACTATATTCTATTGGCATTGAAAAACTAAAAACGCTTACATTAAGTATTCCTTGCAAAAAATAGGTAAATGGTTCTCGATTTACATTTTGGTTAGCATTATAATACACACTGTTTGCCGAAATCTGACCATTGACCTTAAAGGGTTTGCTTTTGATCACCCTGGTAACGGATTGATTGTCTATACTCTGAGAGAATGAAAATAATGGCACCAACAAAAACAGGAGTATCTTTTTCAAATCTTCACTAATTTTTGTTGTTGTAATCGCATTCTTTATAAGAACAATAATGGGGTAACATGATCTTCTTGATAGTGATTACTGGATCGTTGTATTTACAACACCTTCAATCAGTTGATACTCGGTATTTATTTTTACATTACTAAAGTCTACCTTAATCTTTGCATCTCTCATGTACGGTACGGTGATATATCCTTTACCACTAAAAATGCCGTTACCTCCACTAACTTCTTGTAGCGTTACATCAAAGTCTCCAGCTGTAAAGCTTTTATTCACATCTAGGGAGGATAATAGCTCCTGGTTAGTAATATCGATATCTGGTTGTATTCCACAATTGTAATTCGAAACTGTGTTCTCCAAGGCGGCAATAGTGGTTGTAAATTCTGAGACCGCCGAAAATACAAAGGGGCCATCTACAATACATTGCCCTCCTACCCTATACTCATAAGTTGTGCCCGGTTCCAGGTCATAAATGGTAATAGCACCGTTTCTTGTATTTCCTTTAAACCAATCGTTTGGTGATCCCTTTTTTCGATACTGTAATTGATACTGCTCATGACCAGCAATTTGCCAGGTAATATTTTCTTTGGTGACCCCCTGGGACTCTGCTAATATATATTTCGGCTCATCGCAGGTATCGGTATACGTAAAATAATAGATTTCGCTATATCCATCATTTTTAAATATTGAAGCCTCACTAATCCCATCGTTCACTACAGCCCTTACACGCCAACCATACTTCTTATTGGGGAGTAATTGTGTTTCGCCAGGACCGTATAATAATGCCGTAGCTCTTGTAGTCGTTTCGAATAATGGAGGACTTTTTAAGAAATCGGTTTGTGGATCTGTATTGCGATCCCATAATTCTTTAAGCTCAAATTGGTACTCTACATTGGTCGCATTAAGATGCCTTGGAGTCCATGTAAAAAATAGGTTTTGTGGGTTCCTAGACACAATTTGTTCTCCTCTTGAAGGTAGGTTTAATAATGGTGGATCATTAAGCACTAAAAATACCGTGGTACAATCTTTTCTGGATAACTTTCTACCCGATGTGATATCAAACACTTCAAAACAAAAACGGTAGAGCCCTTCTGGCAATGAAGCATTATATTGTTGCGGAGTAATTCCTATCAAATTATTTAACTCAAAATAAGGTCGTAGATCCGTATTTCCCAATCTTGTAGGGATACCTCCCTCCAGAGTTATTGGGTTAGCTCCGGCAACCAGATCCTTATTCTGGATAACTAGCCCAGCACTGTTTTCAATATGCATCTTTAACCGAACCTGAATCGTTGGCTCTACCACATCAATAAGTAATACATTCAAAAATATCCTGTCCAAAGCTGAAGTGCTGTAATCTGATAATCTCAAACTATAAGGAGGGATTAACTGTACGGTAGATTGCACAGGTAGTATCTGTGCCTGTACGAATGATATAGAAAATAAAAATACGATCAAATGCGGTGTAATTTTTTCTTTCATGATTATCTTTTTTCTTTCTGTACTTTGATATCAACTACGATATAGGAGTCATCCCCTGCTTCAACAAAATTTTTAATTTTTATGGTTCCTTTTTTACCTTCCTCAGTCTTAAAAAGTACAATTCTAGGTAGTACTTTATTATCAAAAAACAAATCATCATCAGCATCAATCGAAAGGGTCCTCAATAAGGTATCATCTACCATATCATCAAACTGCTGTGCGGTTACTGCTATAGGGCAGGCACATAACTCTTGCGTATTGATAAAGACGGTGCTCTTTGGGTTTTGAAACGCATTAAACGGGGTATTGGATAGCTGATCCGGGCTTATAAATTGATTGCGTACAAAAGTGCTATTCAATCCATAAAAGACAAGGTCGATATTTGCTTCTACCTCAGTACTAAGTTGTTCTTGTGTGTACACCTCTCTGGTAGCGGTACTAAAAAAACTACCCGTACTATTATTTTGATGAGCGGTATTGATCCCCAGTTTAACATCTTTAAATTCTCTAAGGTTGGTATTTCTAAAGAAAGTGATGCTTTGTGTGCTTGTTTTGACGTCCTTCCCATTACCTGTGGTTAATGTAATTTCTTGCTCTCCCAGTCTATTAAAAATGACTTCTATATCTTTTTCGTTTGAAGAAATAATATTAGCACCTTGTAGCGTCCAGGTGTATTCTGTAGCACTGATGGATTTGTTGGTAAATGTAACCTTGGCCGGGATTTGAAAATCATCATCATCAAAATTGATTTCAAAATCAAAGTCTGAAGTTAAGCGTGGAGCTACCTCAACCGTGGTACTCATGGTATAGGTTTCTCTTCCGTTACTTATTTCTAAATGAATTTGATGTTCTCCCGGTTCGTCAAAAACAATTTCTCCAGGATTTTCATCGTTAGAAGTAGCAGGTACTCCTCCTTCAAATATCCATTTGTAAGTGCTCGCCCCAGTGGATAGGTTTTCAATCTTATAGGTCGCAGGAGGAAAAGTACTGACCAGATTAGTGGCTTTGAAATCAATAACTACCGGATCATCGATTTTAATTTCTAAAGTTTTTGAATCCTCAGAACCATCAATATTGGTAGCGGTAAGCGTTATGGCATGTGTTCCCTGAGTATTAAATTTGATTATTCCTGGATTTCTATCTACAGATCGGTTAAGATTTGCTCCTTCAAAGCGCCATTCGTATTGATCTGCTCCTTCTGTTCTGTTGAAAAACACAATACTCACCGGAATCGAAAAATCATTATCGATGACCTCGTATTCGAAGTCGACAACCACTGGTATGGCCTCTTCTTTAAGGCAAGACCAAAATAGCAACGCTAGTGGTATGTATGCAATTTTCTTCATATACCTACTCTATAACTAGTTTTCTTCTTGCTGTCCCTTGTGGAGTTTCCAGGATCACCAAATACATCCCTGAGGAAAGTGTAATAGTATTATCAAACAAGAATTCTATATTCTCTTTCCCCTCCTTTTCATCCAAAACAGCTCCTGAGGTGAGGTGGATAATTTTTACTGAAATATCTGAGGCTTTTTTGAGTGCTATTTTTGTTTTGAAGGATCCTGTACTTGGGTTTGGAAACAAAATAAACTCTTTGACAAAACTATCTGTATCTGAAGGTTTATAGGTGTTAATCGCAGGTTGTACGATAATTGTTTTATTGAAATCCATATAACAATCCGCTACATGCGAACGTAAATTAATGTCATAAACCCCTTCTTCATCAAAGAGTAAGGTCAGCTCTTCTTTTGTCTCATTAATAACAGCCACATTCTCAGGGACACTCCACTCTACTTTTTCGCCAATAGGAGAACTGATATTAATGAGTGTCACCTCTTGCCCTACATAGGCTTGCGTAGCAATCAGATAGTGTGCATCGATGGCTTCGTCAAAAAATACGACTTCTACAGTATCTTCATTGGTACATCCCACTCCATTAGTCACTGTTGCAGTATATACTCCTGCCCGATCAATCAGTACCGAACTGTCTGTACTTGTAAAACCATTATCTCCAGACCAATTATAGATAGCCCCCGGATCTTCGATAAGTACATCCAACACCAGAGTCTGTCCCTGACATAGTGCATTCCTTTCGGGTAAATCAACCTGCACCAAAGGAGGATCATTAAGTGTTGTTTCATAAAAGGCTTTACACCCCATTTGATCCATAACTTCCAGAAGATATGTTCCTTCAGTTAATCCACTAATATTTGTGTTAGCAGATCCTGTATTCCACAAGTAAGTATACGGGGGTTGGCCTCCTTGTACGGTAACTTCTATAAATCCATCATTACCTTGATAACAAGTTGGTGCTACCTCGGCTATTGGATTAATTTCTAAACCATTGGGTTGCTCGATGGTAACACTACCTTCGATAACACACCCTTTACTATCCGTAACATAGATCAAATGCTTGCCCGCTCTAAGATTGGTTGCTATTGCGGTTGTAGCCCCATTACTCCAAAAATATTCGTATGGAGGAATTCCTCCTCTTACAGTTGCTGTTGCGGTAGCATCAGATCCACTAAAACAACTGATGTCGGTTTTCTCGAACGAGATTGATAACACCTCGGGTTGCACTAAGTAAAATGTACTATCTATTGTATTGGATAATGTGTACTCTATTTCGCCATTGCTATTGATAAAGGAGGTATAATTTCCTAATACAATTCCATTTTTATCTACGATATTCAACGCATAATCCCCCACACTTTGGTGTTTGATAATACTATCATTCACATTGATATCTGTCCAAACATTATTGATCTTCTTTTTCCAATTGTAATAGTATGGAAGTGGCTTCCTTTCTTCATTACTAGGCACATTATCAAACGGTACTGTTTGTGCATTAGATTCATAAATCACTCCACCAGTTACATGAGCTACAATTTGCCCATCCTGGAATTGATCTGCCAGATCAAATGGAGCTTCAAAATCCCGCCCATCGTCATGAGCATTATTAATATTACAGGAGACTGTATTTGTAACTTCGAAAACCACTTTTATAGGGTCTGGTTCTTGTAGATTATAACTGATATTCTCTTCAAAACACCCTGTCTTGTAGGTAGCTTCATCATAGTTTTTGTCGGTTACTCGCAACGTATAGATACCTGCACCTATCGAATGTAATGTGATTACATACCCCTCGTCGTTATCTAAAACTTCGGTGTGCACTGTATTGAGTATGGTTCCTTCAGAGTTCTGGAACTCATAATTGTATGAGCCATCATCCAAAGGCGTACCTCCAGTTATTATGTATCTAATTTTTCCATCGGTAAAACCATTGGCGGTAGGTTCTTTTTCAAAAACCTGAGCTACATTGAGTGTCATATCAGGCTGAACGATAGACTCTATTCTCTTGGTTATGGATAAATCATTGATAAAGTACCCTGTACAGTATGTAGAACCGATCTTCTTCCTTACCTGTATCTCATAATTATTAGGTCGCAGATTTTCTTCGATATGTTGATCGGTAGCTTCAAAATTCTTCCATTCTATAGGTGCTATTTCGCTAACAGGTTTTATGGCATATTCAAAAGTACCTGGCCTTCCACCTTGAGCAGAGATTGTGATCACCCCATCATTGTTATTAAAAACGTCTGTATCACCATCATTACAACTGGAATTTTTGATGGTTACGTCAAAAACAATTTGTGATGGATCTACCAAAATTACCGGATCCACGGGATCTCTTACAATGGTACTCAACCGAACTCCATTGATCGTCAAATTCCCTCCGGCAAACTCTATTTGATATTGACCCGCTTTTACCGCATCAAATGTATAACTAAAGCTACCATCACTCTCGCTATCAAAAGTAGAAAGGATACCACTGGTATATCTTACTCCCAAATCGTCCTTTAAATTAATCGTCAATTTTTCTTGTAGTGCACTATTCAAGTTTCTACCAAAGGAGATTGTAACCGATCCATCGCCTTCAAAACAGACAGGGTCAACTTTTGCGATATTCGTTACTCTAGGAGCCGATGGATAATAGGTAAAAGATATAGGGTTAGAACTTCTACAACCTGTATCCAACTCTAATCGAATTCTCTTACCATAAGCAGATTGAGGTAAAAAATCTTCTCCTTTGATACGCAATACTTTTTGCCCATTTTGAACAGTTACATACCGATTAGAAATGTATCTGTAGTTACGATCACTACCTATTTTAAATTTCCAATTATAGCTGTAACCATTTATTAAATTATCGGGGATTCCTATAGTAAGATGCTCTTCGCTAGCCAGGTACAAAGGTCCACTTGGTACATTGACCTCTACAATAGGATCTGATCTTACCTCCAAATCTCGCATATACACATAGGCAGCATGATAATAAAATATATCGCCATAATAACGATCATCAGGTTCCCAAAACCCACTATATCCCCTAGAATAACAAGCCCCATTGTAATCTACTTTGATCACATTCATTCCCCTATCTCTAAACACATCGGTATACCAGCTTTGCGGAAAATCATAAATAGCAAATCCTTTACACAACAGTCTATCCTCGAACTTATTATCGATATGAACTTTTATCGGAAACTGATCCTTTGTGAATTCATGATTTCCAGTGTCGTATCGAAATCTTCCCGTTTTTCCTCCAGTATCTACCGTTGTAATCCTACCATTATTTTTATCTAGAAAACGGATCTCTTGCATCCCTCTGTCACAAATAGTGGTTCCAAAAAACCATGGCCCATCAGAATAGGATCGATCTCCAGAAACAGTAAGCCTATAGAACGCCTTATTACCTTGAGTAAGGGTGATTCCTTCTTGACCCCATAGCATAGAATTTGCCGATGTGATACATACTAGTAAGAAAATGATTTTTTTCATAACGATACGATTTGCTAATAGGTAACTTCTATGGATTTGGATTGAGGTAACATGCCGCGATTCAATACTGTTTTTAAGGTGTAGGTATAGGTATTGTCCGGATTTATTCTGGTATCCACCAACTCATTTACATGAGCAGGGATCTGTCTCCACAACATAGGAGGATCTTCATTCTTGGAGCGATATACCAATATCTCGGCTACTTGATCTGGCATTTTTCTCCAGGATAGGATGATATTCTTTTCTTCTCGATCTGCGGTTGCATTAAACCCTTTAATCATTGAATCACCACCTATCAGGTTAGCAGTTATAGTGAGCGGTGTAGAGGGTTCTGATTTTAACTCGTTCTGATCCACAGCAAAAATGGCATATCGGTACTGCCTTCCTGCTTCTATAGTATTATCGATATAGCGAGAAATCGTATCAGTTTCAAAAATCAATTGCCAATCGCTTTGATTTGTAGCTAGTTCTTTTCGATACAAACGATGAGAAACTACATCGTAACTACTACTATTGATCCAATGCAAAGAGGTACCTTGTTTTGTTACCTTGTAGTCCTCAAAAATTGGTGGAACAGGAGGAATAACATCCGGTTTCTTCACTTCTAACTTTTCGGAAAAATCGGATATATTATATCGATTATCTAAAGCAACCACCTGGTAAAAAACACTAGGGTTTAAAGATGTTACTTGGGTAGTATCGATAAAAGTGGTCGAAGTAATTAACTCTGTTGAAACGGGAATTGTTTGTTCTTCTTTAAGATTTGCCTTTCGAACGATATACCCTCTAATATCATTTTCGGTATTGGCCTGCCAGGATAGTTGTACTATTCCCAAAGAATCTATAGTACCTTTTAGACCCACCGGTGCTGCCGGAGGAATAGAATCCACCGTTTGCACAAAATGCATCAGTGAAGCGGTTTTTTGATGACTTATCCCGATTGCATTTATTTTGTAATAATTCGAAGCTTCTACTTTTTGAACTGTACCTGATCGTTCATATTTTTGAATATCCTTTTTTATTGTTGTATAGGGACCTTCTGCTTTTGGAGCCCAATCAATAGAGAAGCTCTTGATTTGCTTTTCGGCTTGCTTATCAAATGTCCAATTCAAAATTACGTCTCCGGAGGTTTCTATGGTATTTGAAATGATCTTCGGGACGGCCGTTAGTTTTTCAACACCTCTTGCCACAATAACTTTTGATGGAGGACTTTTTTCACCAAAGGCTGAAATACCACTCACCCGATAGTAATACGATTTGTAATTTTCGGCTACGCTATCGGTAAAAAACATTTGTGAATTTTCCTGACCCTCCTGACTAAAATTGATAAAAGGCAACCCTTCATTTACCTTTGCAAAGTTCAACCTATCTTCAGATTTTTCGATATCATAGGCGGTGTATATAGATTTATATATATCCTTATCCCAAGAGAGTGTAATTTTATGATCTTCTGACGAAGTAAAAAGATCAATTGGAGGTGGTAGTGTTTCTTCCTTTTCTGTATCTACCAATTTCAACCCTGTTTCTACCTTAAGTTTGGGATCTGCACTTTTAATTCGATATAGATATACGGTATTAGGTTCTGTATTGGTATCTGTATACCCTAAACCTGCCAGGTTAGCCGCTTCAAAATTCATATCAGAAGCCAGTAACACAAAAGAAAACCTATTGTCTAGATCTTTCTTTACGGTAAACATAGCGGCTATCGGATTGGCAATAGGCTTACTACTTCTTTTACCATAAAGCAATTGTGCTGCCATTGCCGCATAATCATTCTTGTTGGCAATAGTTCTCCATGCTTCCAATGGTTTTGGCTTAACGGTATCCAGAATTGTTTTACCAAAAGAGGGAGGCATTAATTTTCCGTCTTTTTTTACGGTAACACGTTCGATCAAATAACCTTGCTTGTTCAGTTTCAACCAGCTTGCTGGAGTGCTAGGAGCCCATCGTAGATGTACCTTTGTCTTTTTGTTAAGCGCTAGTACTTTTATTTGAGGTGTACGCTCTTCTTCTTGAGCATGTATGACTTCAGGAATTCCTAAAAAACAAGCGAAGATGATATATAGGATAGTTTTTTTCATTCAAAATCAATTAATACACAAAATCATATACTGCATAAGACTTTCTAATTCCTCCTGGTAGGATATAGTTAAAGCGTGTTCGGTACTTCCCTTCTCTCATAAAACTAAATCGGTTGTCAAGGAATTGAAGTGCACTATCGGTATCACTCAAGATTCCGTTATGATAATCATCACTTATCCGAACCATGATATCTTCAAAATCATCTCTATACGTTCTTGGTAACATGTACTTGTATGGAAAGTTTTTGGAACGCCACTCTGTATCAGTATTGTTATTAATGCTGGCTACATAATTTGCTCTTACCGAAATTGACTTTGAAGGTGCTATGCCCAGAATTTGAGTATCCCGAGTGAAGTTGTATTTTCCTGCAATAGGATAATTGTTGTACAATACAGGTGCAATATCTTGCTTAAAGTAGTCATCCTCCAAGGTCGAATTGGCAACAACCAGAGGTTTGCCTTCCGAGTATTGACTTCCTTCGAGTTCTACTAAATCAAAACCTTCGTCATGTTGTTCGATGGTTGATGCCAGATAAATGGCATCTATATACACCTTCCCAATAAAATTTTTATCGGTTTTTATAGCTTGCATTTTATTTCTGAAAGTATTGTAGTGGCTAGAAGTAAAATTGTACGTTAATCTATCGATTTCAGCATTCGTTCTCACTACATTTTCCGCTTGATTATTTCTAATGGCATAAGTACTCCCATCCGTATCCTCGTTGCTGGCGATATCATTAGAAGCCTCTGATCTGTTGGTTGACCCTCCTATTGAAGTACTTACCATTTTGATGGTATAGGCTGTTTCTTTTTCTACTCTAGGAATAGCGTACGACAACTCATTGCTTGTACTGTTATATTGAATTGAAGTTTCCTCTGTGACATTGGTGGTCACCTCAATGTATTTTACTTTGGTGCTCCACTGGGAGTTTTCGAATAAGTAGTCTTGTCCCTTTTTAAGCTTTACATATCCGGTGGGATGCTCATTTCTATAAAACAGTTTTTGATTCACCACTGGATAAGAGTATTGCACGTTTGTTAACGGAATATAGGTAGGCGCATCGCCTGTGGTAAATTTCACCGTTCTCGTTTCCAAGTATTCTTCACCATTAACTTTGTAGGTTCTGAAAACCCCATCTATTTTTTCCTGTAATGTAACCTCTACCTGAGCTGTTAATTCCTGATTTGGGGGTAAAATATCAAAGGATTCGAAGGTAATACGGGTATTCGCTGTATTCCATTCTAATCGCCCGGGGATATTGGTATCGTTAGCATCTTTTAATGTAAACGTTTTGACTTTTATTTTATAAGTTTTGGTTTGCTCATTAACATCCAGAATTTCTATTGGTGTATTGGCCTCCATAGCTAATGCTAGTTGCGGAGAGGTAAATACATCTACGCCCGATTCGTTCTCTGCGGGTGACACACTTGAGATCAACTCTACCCCTAACGCATTATCCGGAACGGGGTCGCAAACAGTTCCTACAGTAATGTCTTCATTGATTCTACCTTTAATCAAGCCTCCTAAAACACTATAATTGGCTGCAAATCTAGCCTGAAACCACGTTGGATTAGGACCACCAAATCTCCCTAAAAAAGCACCACCACCTTCTATAATCGGGAATCTTCTATAATCTCCAAATATCTCAACACCTATTCCTAGTTCTCCTTGCATAAAAGCATACGCTTGCCCTGTGGCATAAAACCCATCATTACCAATAGGTGATATTCCATTACAGCTCATTTGGTTGTGATATTTTTTCATCAAAACATCAATCCCAAGTCCAGCGGTAAATCGAGCGTAAAGCGGACCAAAAACCATATTACCCGTATCGAACTCATATGCCAAACCAAATGCTGCACCGGTTCCTGCGGCTAGCTGATCTGTATATCGACTCTGCTGATCCTCTAACACCCGAAGTTTATCTCCCAAAATATTTAATACCCGATACGGAGGAGGGATGGCTTTGGGTAAGTTTTGCCCAATCATAACATAGCCCGAATAATCTATTCTGAAATCCCCAAATCCCGAAGAAAGCCCCATTCTATTCAAGGGGTTTCCAAAATGGGCATACCATCTTTCCTGATTGATCTGTATAATCCCTTCTACAGCTTTTTTGGCTCTTCCTTTACCTATTATCAAACCATCTCCAATATCGGTATAGACATCCATATACGTATAAAACGCCTTGTTTTCGAAATCCAATTGCCCAAATAAATAAGCATCTACTCCATCTACATCTGGCATAGATTGTATTTCGGTAACATCGATACCTGCTTCCTCTTCTGAAACTTTTTCTGAGAGCGATCGTGTATCTCTTATTTCATTGTTGGTAGCATGATCGTATGTTCCTCTTTCATCTCTCCCATTACCATCTTTGGCTGGACCCATTATTTTGTTACCATCTTTATCCAATTTGTATAACTTTCCCTTATCTCCATTGGCATACTCCATTTCTATAGGCTTCCCTTTTTTATCCCTGGCCACTTCATAGGCTTGCAATTGTTTGGACAACTTATTTTTCATAAACATTTGTGGATTGTCAAGCTTATTGAATCCTCGAGCTTGTCCAATAAATGACAAACTATTGATCCCACCATTTTTATTGATATTCAGCTCTGCTCCTGCTCCACATCGCATCAAATTATCACCTCCATGATGCCAGAATACAATAAATTTGATCCCGAAGTGTCCCATAGCGGGTTCATAAGAAAAACCTGAAGGCGACACCTTTGCACTGGCATTACTGGGGTCCATTCTACGTCTCATATTATTATATACTCCCCCACCAAATCCATTGATTTTAAAAGCTCCAGTAGGAAGTGTAGCTGTAGACTTGCTAAACAATTTTTGTGGGAACTCTGCAGAGAAATCGACATACCAGAACGATGCATCTTCTGCAAATAATACCTTCGACTTTATTCTGAGGTTCGTATTACTGTTATCCTCCTCATAATTTTGTTCTGATTTCTTTCTTTGGGAATCTGTAAAATCAATTTTGACTTCTCCATCACCTGCATAGGCATTTCCATAGATAGAATCTCCATAAGTTCTTTTGACAAATGCTTTGAGTTTGATAAAGGTCCAGCGTCCTTTTACTGCAATTTTTGCCCAACGGGTATCCTTGTACTTCATACTAGAAACCCCATCTACTACTTCATCCTCAGCAACCAGATCAATACTGGTACTCCCTCTTATAAACTTCTTTTCATCCCCCCCGGTAAAATCCATGCTTACATCAAACCCCAAAGCTTTTTCATTTTTCTCTGGATATTTTTTGTAGGTAATGGCATCCAGAGAAACATTAATCCTGGATTTTTCTTTTGGAGACAATCGCCCTGTTTGTTCATCTCTACCTGTACTATCTTTTGCAGTCGCATGTCTTTCTTTGGTATTACTACCATTACCCATAGATAAGCCCTCGGTGTAGCCCAAATAATCAATATCCAAAGTAGCCCCTTCGGTCTTCATTTTTAAACCTTCAAAAGTGAGGCCTTTGAAACGTACCATATCAGTTTCGTCTTCAGTAATCCCTTGATCAGTAGTATAGGATTGTGTAGCGTTCTCTGCGGCTTCTCGTTGTTTTTTTGACGAAATGATCGTCGTCATTATTCCATTAAGATTGGTCTCTGGTCTAAAGTTGTCATTCTCTACAGGCATTTTTATATACGAACCTGCTCGTAGCTTTATGGAAGCCAGAAACATGGGCACATCGATCTCATTGAGTGTTGTGACTTTGGTGCTATATTCCTCATCTGAAATTACTCCTTCGAACTCCAAAAGAGACGTATCTGTATCATCGGGTAAAATGCCGTTAGTATCGTTATACGAAGAAGTGACCACCCCATCCGTACCATTTTTTATATCCTCAAAAATAGGAAGGCGCATACCTCCAGAGAATTTTGATTCAAGGATGCTATTATTGAGTAACTCCAGACTGATGGATGATACAGACATAGGCCAACCTATGGGTGCCGAAGTGACCCCATCTTGTATCGAAATCACATCTTCTTTATACACCCTTCCCGAAAGACCATTTTGATCTATAATCAAGTCTGCACCTTCAATATATACTCGATCATCTGCGGCTATGCTTTCTTTGGTTTTAAATACCTTGGGTAAGCCTATTTGAACCGATGAAATATAAATTCCTCTCCAGGTATTCTCGTTTGGTAATAAAACCCCCTGCTCATGATACTGTTGAGGGAATACAATAGTATCTGGATTTCTACTATCACTAAAATCAAATATCGCCTGGCTGCTGGTAAACGTAAACTTGTTTTCCTGATTGGTGAGTGCAAACGGAGATAATTGCACATCTACCATCAAATCATTCCAGGAAGCAGCGGTTGTAGTAAATGTCCCGGTGACACGATCAGTACTATTCTGTGTAGGTTCTCCGTTGGATTGTATAGGAACCAATAAGCTTCTGGAGATAGAGATTTCTCCATCAATACTCATCCCTGTAACTCCATTACAATCAATAGATACATACGAAGTGTTTTGAGTGGGAGCATTGCTATAATTTGTAGTCCCATTTATGGATAATAACCAATTTGAAGAATGAAAAGGAATTTGTGTATTTCCTAACAACACCAAATTAGCATTCCCTGCAGTTCCTCCATTACCAATAAGACCACCTTGTTTGGATAACTGCACATTATCTGCTCCGAAAAATAATTCGATCGGCAATCCGTTTACATCGGTTTGTGGAAGAACAACTTTTACAAACACCTTAAAAAAAGTTTGTACACCAAATTGTGCCTCGGCAAATGCAATTTGATACTCTACTTCGTCCACTACTTCTTTGATTCCAGCAGGAAGAAGAATTTCTTCATTAGCTCCTGAAAATGTAGAAATCCAATTTTCAGAATCTTCAATTTTTTCAAATACTGATCTGGCTTCTACCTTTGCGCTTTCGGTATTAGAATTTTCAAGAAGTTCTTTGGAGGTTTGATCTAAATAACTATTAAAACCGTTATCTTTTTGGTGTTCTTTTTGCCGATTACTTTTTACTAATAAGGAATCTGTGTGATTGAGTTTGGTATGACTTTTTGCTACAAAAAATGACATACAAAACAGCAAAAAAAGCAAGGGTTTACTTTTTAGAGTAAGCACGTATTGGGTATTTTGGTTGTTGATTAGTGATCTAGTTACTGGATGTGAAAGTAAAACATTTAGCCGCTAAGGGAGTATTTTCTTTGTTATCATAAGTTGATTTTACAGTTACATCAATATTAAATACATAGTGTTTTAGAACTTAATTAAAGCACATAGTTTCATTTATTGGTTTTTCTACATTTTAGAAATTTTCAATAAGATAAAATCGCCATTATTTTTTGTGATTTTTTCTATCGATATCATACTAATAAGTTAAAAACCGATCTTAAGAATACAGTAAAAAGTATGTCAATAGTATACCTCCGGAAATACTGAAAACACTGATAATTAAATTTTTAGTTATCTTAAACAAAACGAAGCTCATGCAAAAACTCGCCATTACCTTTAGTGTTATCTTATATGCTTTTGCTGTCCCCTATCTTGAAATAAACGACACCCATGTTTTTAATCCGGATTGGACTCCACATGTCAGAATTCATGAAGTTTGGCAACTACTTACTAATTCAGGGATTGGGATTTTGTGCTTATGGTTGGTATGGAAGAAGAATGAAGTCTTACTTCCTATCATTTTAAGTATGCTTATTACCGGAGGATTTCTAATTGCATTCTTCATCAAAGACACTTATGGCGGATCAATGAAATACTTAGACGGAAGTGAAAAAACACTTTTAGGTATTAATATCGGTTTACTTGGATTTGGAATCGCGTTCTTACTCTTACTTTTTTCACTTCTTACCTTACTAAAAAAGCGTTCTTCAAAATAAGCAGTATTGATCATAACAATGGATGATTTTTAGAGCAATGCTAATATGAATGATCGCACTCTTATCTATGTTACTCCATCTTGCTACAATATAAAATGACATTTTTAGACAAGTATTTATTACAAAAAAGTCATAGTTTTAAGCTATGGGAAATCATTATATCAAATTTATTTACTGTAATGAACTACAAATAGCTGCGTCTTGCGAAGATCGTGTTGGGGATGTAATGAGTAGATATCTACCAAGTACCATATTGTTTTTTACACAACTGGGAACACTTCATCTGAAAATAGGTAACGATGAGTTTCTTATCCCTAAAAATAACTTTGGGTTAATCCGAAAACATCACACTGTTGAATTACGGAAAACATGGAGTACTGAAGAGCAATTTGCAAAAACCTATGGTTTTGTTCTTACCAATGATTTTATCAAAAAAGTCATTGATCATATCGAGTTCCCCAAGCATATTTCTAATTCTAACCTATGTTTTCTAGAGGTTCCCAACACTGATCAATTGCAGGAAATAATGGATTCTTTAATCCAGCATATTGATAATGGTGAAAATTTAAACACTTCTTATGTAGAACAGCAAACTCAAAAGGCGTTACAAGCGCTTATCCTTGCTAATAAGGATATTGGTATTATTTTTAAAGAGTTTTCCCAAAATGAGAAAGCAAACCTAGAAGAACTTATTCTTAACAATTACCTCTATAATCTACCCTTAAAGGTTCTGGCAGAACAATCTGGAAGAAGCTTATCGACTTTTAACCGAGATTTCAAAGTGATTTTTAATGAAACTCCTCATAAATGGATCCTAAACAAACGCCTGGAGCATGCAAAATATCTGATGGAGCATGATCATGTAAAGCCTTCAGAAGTATTTCTTCAATGTGGTTTTGAAGACTTATCTCATTTCAGCAGGACGTTTAAGAAAAAATTTGATATACCACCTTCAGTATTCTATAAGAACTGCTTTCAAGAGTCCTAAATATACTTTGAAATAGATTGAGTTACTACTCTCCATTCATAAAACATTCAGCTAAGTCGTAATGGCAGTTCTGTTAATCGTTTGTTTGTAAGTCTTTTTACAGCGTTTGCAATTGCAGCTCCTATAGGCCCCAACGGTGGTTCTCCTACTGGTAACGGAACATCTGCCCCTTGTATTAAATGTACTTCAATTTCTCTAGGAGTATGTTTCATAAGCGCCATATTATAGGGCCCATAAATCGTAGGATATAGTTGTCCGTCTTTCAGTGTCATTTTTTCATGTAAGGATGCACTTATTCCCATAATAATAGATCCTTCGCACTGGGCCTTGACCTGATCTGGGTTTACTGGGATTCCGCAGTCTAATACACAAGTCACTTTGTGAATTTTGATTTCATTATTTTCAATACTCACTTCTGCCACATGCGCACAAGGCGCCCCAGCATCTGTAGACGCTGCAAACCCCATGGCACGACCATTTGTTACCTGATCTGCATAAGAAGACATATCTGCTGCTTTTTTAATTACAGCTTTTAATCGTTGACCTGCTTCATCATCTTCTATCTGATCTAATCTAAATTGAACAGGGTTCTTTTTTGCTTTAATGGCCATCTCATCTATAAAACTTTCGATAGCAAAGGTATTTGCCAACAAACCAAGACTTCGCCACCAACTGGTCGCAAATGGTAAAGGGTTATGCCATTGTACAGCTCTAAAATTAGGCACCTTACGATACTGAATACTTCCTCCTCGTATAGCACCTATATCTGCATTGAGTACCCCATGAATCATATCTGGCATAATCACCGATCCAATGGCCACATTACCACTGGCAAAATGATGCTCTACTCCTTCTAGCAATCCATTTCCTCCAAGTTTCCCTTTCATGATATGATGTGTAGGAGGTCTAAACATATCATGCTGAAATTCTTCTTTACGGGTAAAAAAGTACTTGACAGGTTTACCTACTTCTTGTGATAAAAGTGCTGCTTCTACAGCATGACTGGTATTTAATCTACGTCCAAATCCACCACCCAAATAGGTCGGGATTATATTGACATTCTCTAACTCAAAACCTAAGGCTTCTGCAACCTGTTTTTGAGTAACCCCTACTACCTGTGTGGATAGAATTACGGTAGCTTTTCCATCTGCAACATATGCCACTGCTCCGTTTGGTTCTATTTGCGCATGTGCTCCTATGGGGCTTTTAAACTCAAGAACAACTACCTCATTATCGTCATCGGACAATGCGCTCCCTTCTTTTTGCACCATCATTTCATTACCATTACCCACAGTTATGATCTCTCTTATTTCTTCTTCTGTCCACTTTTTTGGTATGTCCCAATCTACCTTTAATTCAAACTTGGCGGCCAAGGCCTCAGGATACGAATTGGCAACAATACCAATCCAATTGTCTTTTTGCACCACTTTTACCACACCAGGCTTTTTTTCGGTATCTCCGATGTTAGCACTTTTAAAAACAGCACCAACATGTTCTGGCCTCACTATTACAGCATGTAACATATCCGGCATAGTGGCATCCATTCCAAAAATTGGGTCTCCGTATACTTTTGCATCGAGGTCTACCCGTGAAATCGGTTTCCCAATATACTTATAGTCTTTAAGTGGTTTTAAATCCGGAGTATCTGGTACTTCCCATTTGGACACAGCTTTTACGACTTCTGATAGGTTGAGTGATTGACCATTACCACTGATTACCCCTTCTTTCATCGTAAGGTTTGACAAGTCGGCATTCAATTTTTTGGCAGCTTCAATTTTTAGCATCTCTCTCATTGTTGCAGCCATTTCCCGCAAAGGTTGCCAAAGTTGAGCAACAGATAAACTTCCACCAGTACTCATCCCGTCGATAATTCCTGTTTCTGTAGCTGCTCCTACTACTTCAACTTGATCCATACGTACTTCAAATTCATCCGCAACCATTTGTGCAATACTTGTAAAGGTACCCTGCCCCATTTCTACCTTTGGAGAATGTACTCTTACCCTATTTTCTTTGGTAATCTCGAACCATAAGTTAGGTTCTGTACCCGTTCCTGAATACGGAGGGACTAATGATTCTGCCATCCCTAACATTGCTCTTCGTAACGGATTTCTAAACACATAGGTTCCAATTGCCAACACACCAACAGTACCCAAACCTCCTCTTACTATAAACTTACGACGTGATATCTTTTTTGCCATGATAATTATAGTTTAGGTGTTGAGTCGTTAGTATCTCCTGTTAGTTCGGCTGCCCGATGAATGGCTTTACGCATTCGATAATACGTACCACAACGGCATATATTAATGATGTTTTGATCTATATCCTCATCTGTGGGTTTAGGGGTTTCGTTTAACAGAGCAGCAGTAGCCATCATAAAACCAGGTTGACAATATCCGCATTGAGGTACAACTTCTTCTATCCATGCTTGCTGTACTGGATGAGGATTTTCTGGAGTTCCTAATCCTTCAATTGTGGTCACTTGCTTTCCTTCTGCAAACTTTACAGCATAAGAACAAGACCTAATGGCCTGTCCATCTACCAGCAACGTACATGCACCGCAAGCTGCTTTTCCGCAACCAAACTTAGTGCCTTTTAAATCCAAAATATCTCTAACTACCCATAATAAAGGGGTGTTAGGATCCTCAATTTCTACTTTTTGGGGTTGATTATTAACAGTGAAAGATATAATCATTAGGTAATGTTTTTTAAGTTAAAAGGGATACATTGAAAGTGTTTTGGATTATTCTGAAGGAATGACCGCTCCATCTTCAAACCACTCTTTGACGACTTTTATATATTCATCCAATGCCACTGGAGGTTTTTCTCTAGGTACACCATTGGCATCAACACCTGGATCCCAGGCCCACAACACCAATTCATGTTCCGTAAGATGATGCATTACTTCTTCGTGATTTCTTCCACCGTTTCTTTCTGGGTCGAGCATTGATTCTGCTATCTCAACGCTGGTGAGTCCTTCCCATTTCATTTTTTCTGGAGCTAAACTCCATTCAGGGGCACCAGGGACTCCCGAGTAATTGTTGTTTTCATCTTGATGGCAGGTAGCACATTTGGTAGCCTCATATCCATGATTCGATGCTCCTCGAGACATTCCAAAATAATGCGGATGTCGATCATCACCTTGTTTAGGAATATTATCATTGGGATGACAATTTACGCACCTCTGGTGCATTAAAACTGACATCATTTTATCAAAATTTTCTTTGTTTGTATTGGAAATCGGCTCTTCAGGTTTAATAAGAACATACGAAGCAGGATTTGCATCGAAGTGTGAAGCAAAAAGAATACCTGCAACCAAAAAAACAAAAGTCAAAGAATAAAGGACTTTTCTATTCATATTCAGAGGATTGTGTGAATTGTCCTTTAAAGATACTACTAAATTGTAAACCTTGGTTGTCTAAAAACGTCAAACCCGAATGAATAAAAGAAGAAGGGTATATCTATTCGTAAAAGAAATAATAAGCCTTTTAGAAAAAAGGATAAAAAAAAAGAGTAATCAACGGATCATGATTACTCTTACAAATAAGATCTGTTAATCTTTATTATTCTTTTCTACATGCGTAGCGCTTCGTACACATTAATGGATTCGAAGTTACGACTTTGTGGATTATTTTCTCCATTAGAAGCTGCATATAACTCTCTAAGGAACAATACCGCTCCATAGGAATAATTGACTCTTTCTATCCATTTATTAAATGCATTCTCCTTGGTAGACGTGGTGGTATACTGAAATACTTTTGATTTTAACGTTTCTAGAGACTTATCGTCAAAAATAGGACGTGTAGGGAATAATTTTGATTGATCATCTGTAATATCTAATTGCGACTTAATCCACTCCACATCGGATCTATACTGAAGAATGATTTTATCCTCCATAGTCTGATATGCCGCACGATCAAAAACAATTTTGATCATACTTTGCCTGGTAACATCATCAAACTTAAACGTTAGTTCGGTGTTACTAGCCAACTGATATTGACCATTATTATTGCTGTTTTCCAAAACTACGGTAAAAGGAATACCATTAGTGCTTCGCACACGAAACTCTTCAGCATTAATACGTTCTAATGCGATATGTTCATTTTGAGCATGGGCCTGCGAAAAGAAACAGAACGCAGCTAAAATAAATACTAATTTTTTAATTTTTGTTGTCATTTGTAGAAGGGGGTAACTATTCATAATTCAAAGTTATAATTTCACGATCGGTTTTCAAAGTGTTGTATCTTCATTTATTAACATTTTGATACTCCTTTCATAGTTTTCCAAAAACCATACCAACTTAAAACACCCCACAAAAAACACTACTAAGTACTAAAAATCAATGTTTTAGCCCCAAATCAGTAAAATGTATACGTCATCCTGTAAAAAGTATACTTTTTTACACTTTATCCAAAATACCTTTGTCCTATCAAAAGCAATAAGGATAAAAAATTAAATATATGAAAAAAGTAATCTTAGTAACCGGAGCTTCTTCTGGTATAGGAAAATCGATTGCACTTCAATTGATTCAAGAAGGACATATCGTTTATGGTGTAGCTCGACGCCTAGACAAAATGCAAGATTTGAAGGAAGCAGGAGGTCATGCTCTTGAAATGGATATCACCAATCACCAACAAGTAACCGAAGTGGTACAACAAGTTCTTGACGAACAGCAGCGAATCGACGTATTAGTCAACAACGCAGGATTTGCTATATGGGGTGCCGTAGAAGATACTTCTTACGAAGATGCGAAAAGACAGTTCGAAGTGAACATTTTTGGACTTGCAGAAATGACCAAAGCCGTTCTACCTAACATGAGGACTCAAAAAAGCGGAACCATTATCAATGTTTCATCAATAGGTGGTAAAATCTATAGTCCTTTGGGAGCCTGGTATCATGCTACCAAACATGCATTAGAAGGATGGAGCGATTGTTTGCGTTTAGAACTTCAACAATTTGGCATCAACGTAGTGATCGTAGAACCTGGTGCGATCAGAACAGAATTTGGAGATGTTCTTAATGATAATTTTTCTCGATCACAAAATGGACCCTACGCCTCTTTGGCGAACGCTATAACACTGGCAACTCAAGACACCTACAAACCAGAAAACAGTTCCCCTCCATCTGTTATTGCCAAAGTAGTATCAAAAGCTGTACACGCAAAACGACCAAAAACAAGATACGCGGCAGGTAAACTGGCCTCGCAAACTTTGTTTTTCAGACAGTGGTTTAGTGATCGGTTGTTTGACAAAACCGTACTTCGTATGGTAAACAATATGGCAAAAAAAGCATAGCTATTCCTTTTGTTCGTAGATGAATAGTGATATCTGCTATCTCACCCCCCTAGAGATAGCAGATTTTTGAGTTAGTGATAATTTTCTAAATTTATAATACAACTAGTACAATACCATGTCAGAACTTATTACCATAGATAGTATAGTAACCGTGCATCAAATGCTTGGAATTGCACCTCCTAAACACCCTATGGTGTCTATTATTTGGGCCAAAGATCTCACTAAGTTCTACGAATACATAGATCAAAAGTTTGTCACTGGGCTATACATGATTGCTTTAAAAGATGGTATCGAAGGTTCTATGGGTTATGGAAGAAACTCTTATGATTTTACTGACGGTATGATGATTTTTACC
Organism: Aquimarina sp. AWH4_224; assembly: GCF_056160245.1. Classification (NCBI taxonomy): domain Bacteria; kingdom Pseudomonadati; phylum Bacteroidota; class Flavobacteriia; order Flavobacteriales; family Flavobacteriaceae; genus Aquimarina; species Aquimarina sp. AWH4_224. The sequence goes on from NZ_JBSWWU010000005.1 coordinate 47,050, forward strand.
AAACCTAACCAGGTAATCATACCAGAACATAAAGAAATATCTTCGGACTCCAAAGGATGGATGCTTTTGTTTCATCCAGACCTCATCCGGAAATCCGAGTTAGGAAAGTCCATTGATACGTTTACTTTTTTTGACTATGAACTGCATGAAGCCTTGCATCTTTCTGATGACGAAAAACAAACTGTTTTGGATCTTATTCTGAAAATCGAAAAAGAATATCAACAGAACATCGATAAGCACAGTCAAAAATTAATTATTTCTAATATTGAACTTTTATTGAATTATTCTACTCGATACTATGACCGACAATTTTATGTAAGAACAAACTTAAGTCAAGACCGAGTTTCAGAATTTGAGCATTTCCTGAAACACTATTTTTCTTCAGACAAGCCCTCTGAATTGGGAATCCCTTCAGTAAAGTATTGTGGAGAGCAACTTCATATGTCTCCCAATTATCTGAGTGATCTTTTGAAAAAAGAAACCGGAAGAAATGCAAAGGATCATATTCTTTCTTTTGTCATCAACAAAGCAAAAAACGAATTATTAGCTACAAGTACATCGGTAAGTGAAATTGCCTATACCTTAGGTTTTGAATACCCTCAACATTTCAGCAAACTCTTTAAGAAATATACCGGTACAAGTCCAGCAAAATATAGATTACTAAATTAAGAGTTATGATACTCCTTGCATAGTCAATAAGGTAGTAGACCATACAATAACTGAAGACAAGAATATCCCTACACTATTCGCTACAAACGCCTTACGTTTTTTAATTTTAAACAAATAAGTAGCGATACTTCCTGCATATACTCCTGTGCCAGGGATCGGTAGCATTACAAAAAATAACAATCCCCAAAAACCGTATTTTTCTATTTTATCCCCAGAGCCTGTTTTTGCTCTTCTGGCGACAAAAATGGCTGCTTTTTTGTAAAAATTCCAGCGTAATAAGTAGCTGTTTATTTTCTCCAGAAAAAAGATCATGATAGGAAATACCAAAACATTGGCTAAGAAACATAGAACAAATACCCAGTATATGTTTAAACCATTGATAAGGCCATAAGGTATTCCAACCTTGGCCTCTCCAAATGGAGATATACTCCATAACATGGCGATAATAAATTCCTTAATCACAGCTTACTTTTTTAGGGGCTATAAAGATAATGCTATTCGGCATTTGATAAACTTTTTTAATCATAAAAAAGGTTAAATTGTTCTTTGTAGATCATATTCTTCACTACATATGTCGAGATTCTACTTCTTTCCTTATCAAATATTAAGAATAATATCTGTATATTTATATTTCAAATCTTCTTTTCAGACAAATCCCCCACCATTAGTCGATCATTAATTCTATTAATCGATTTTGAACTTAATTTCAGGCGATTCTATAGCTTAATGAATTATTAATTGTTCACTTTTGTAGTATGAAAAGTATAAAAGACACTCCTTTTTATCATAATGCCATTCAGGAAATTAATTTTCCATTTGGAGATTACTTTCTATTTGAAACTTTTGTTGTAGGAGAAGTCCATAAAGATGTTGTGTATACTTGGGAGAATCATGGTAAAATTGTAGTTGAAGAACTTACCAATTTGTATGATCAAAACGGAAAGGATTTGGTATATATCACCAATAGAATTAATCCATACTCAGTAGTACCCAGTGATTGGCTAAACTTCTACAAATTTCAATATATGCTTAAAGGATATGCTATTGTAAGCTATAACCAAAAGGGAATATTAAATACCATGCTCGAAAAGCTCTTTATGCGAAATAAACTCAAAAATTTTAAAGATCTTGGTGAAGCAATTGCCTGGGCCAAGAGTCTTACCAAATCAAAAGAAGCTGTTGCATAGTCTTTTATACTCCCAACAAATTACTCAATAACATCGATTACTGATCCACACTTTAGCATCATACTCCCATAATATGGATTTTTAACTTCTTGCTGAAGACTCAACCAAATTGCTCCGTTATTTTCATTAGCCATAGGACATTTTTGAACATAAATAGGTTGCGCTACTTTTTGTAATTGTAGAGTCAAATCTACCATCGAATTGTTGAGCGCTATAAAGTACTTTCTTTGCATGTCTATAGTGCTGCTACTTCCGATCTGCTCAATCATCGTTCTACTATCTGTAAAAAGTTGGTTTTGTTCATCATTTAACAAGGAAGCATCCGCCTTATCAAACGATTCTAGTAGCTGATTGGTAAAGTAAATTACTCGTTCATGATTTGAGTTCACCAAAGCATCTTTCATTTCAAAGTATGTCGCTAACCCTTCTAAAAATGTTTTTTGAAAAGCTACAGGCAAGTATTTTTTGTCGGAATCAGTCTCTGTTTTTATCGTACTTATTCGATTCATCATACTTTTTTTGCCTTGTAACTGCGCCGCTGCATCTACGGTAAATGTTCCATGGGTTACAATTTCTTCTCCAGAATCAAGTCCCGAACGAATTTCAATTTGTGTTCCTACTCTTTTGCCCAAATTCACCTCGCGCATTTCGAATACGGGTTCTTCTGCATTAACCTTTACATAAACTAAAGAGCGTTCTCCGGTCCACATCACTGCAGAAGACGGCACCAATAGTTTTGATGCTATATTCGAATCATCTAATGATGTTACCTTTCCAGAAACAAACATTCCTGGTTTAAACAACTTGCTTTTATTGTCCAGTGTTGCTCTTATGTTGACCGTTCGAGTAGTCTCATTTAAAATAGGATCAATAAAAACAATTTGGCTTTTAAAGATTTTATCGGGATAAGCATTCGTAGCAATATCAATAGACTGTCCTTTTTTGAATTGTGACAATTGACTTTCATACACGTCAAATTCTGCCCAAACGGTTTTTAGACTGCTCACTTTTGCAATGGGTTGTCCCTCTTTCAAATAATCACCCTCGGCACTCATCAATTCTAAAACTGTTCCTGAAACCGTAGCATATATCGGGAAGTTTTCTCTTACCTTACCAGAATTTTCAATACTATTAATTTGTTTGTCTGACAGTTTCCACAATTTTAACTTGTTACGAACTGCCTGATATAATTTTGGTTGTGATTCTTTTAAGTTGATTGCAGTCAAAAGTTCCTGTTGCGCAGCTACCAATTCGGGAGCATAGATTGTAGCCAATAATTGTCCTTTTTGAACCTGTTGCCCATCATAGCTGATATGTAATCGTTCAACTCTTCCTTCAAAATAACTAATCTGCACAGCGATTCCTTCTTCATTTGAAGTGATCTTACCAGATAATGAAATCACATCGTCATCACTTTCAGTTTCACCATTGACAATCGTTGTTTGTACATTCGCCAGAGCTAGTGCATTTGCTGTCATTTTGAACTGTTCGGGAGACAATCCATCGGATATGGATCCTGCAGGAATTAAATCCATTCCACAGATTGGGCATTCGCCAGGTTCTGATTGTCTTATTTGAGGATGCATCGAACAGGTCCAGACTTCTTCCGAAGTTGTAACGTGATTATGCTGATGAGAGGAGGATTCTTTACCAAAAATTAAATACCCTAGTAACAATCCAATGACTACTGATATGATAATATAAATACTAGTTTTCTTCATGATTACACTATTTGGATTAACATTAGGATTGCCATGACAATCATGATTACATTTTCAATCAAAGTAGCCTCGGTCATAGGTAATTTGATAGCGGTCCCTAGACAAGCGCATTGTATAGACTTCTTATCCAACAATACTTTAAGCACTCCAAATGTGGTCAATGGGAGAATAACCAAAGTGATCACCAATGCTACAGGAATATACAACCGCATCAAAAACAACAACCCCAAACCTGCTTCTATAAAAGGATATATCCAACCATACGCGGGTATGCTTTTGGCCAGAGGGTCATACATTGCAAAAGACTTAGGAAAACCTTTTAAATCCAAGATTTTGAAGAAGCTAAATACGATATAAAACAATCCCATAAAGTCTAACATTGCTTCACTTGTTTGCCACTCTTTATAGTTAAGCAGTACGCTGGCCATAGTGATGTATCCAAAGATGATCAAAAGAGGTTGTAACTGCTTTAGTTTTGAAGGCTGAGGAGTCAACACAAATGAATCTTCGGTTTTTTTGGTATTGATCTGATATTTGGAAGGTAATGCTTCTTGTAACTTCACCAAAGGGATTGATATGTCTGAAGTAATAACTGCTTCTGCTTTTTCTAAATCAACAACCACTTCGGTGACCTCGTCTAACTGACTTAATTTCTCTTCAACCCCGCTTCTGCACCCGTTGCAGGTCATTCCTGATATGTTATATATAGATTTCATCTTTTTATTTTATTGTTGTGGCTTATTATATGAATTACTTAAATAATTGATGTTCGCAGACTGTTTAAAATAGTCCTTGACCGCTTGTATTTGTTGTATCTTAAATTTCAATTCCAATTCCTGAACGTCCAAAATATCGACAAAATCAATGGTTCCCGTCTCATAACTTTTTATCAAAATATCTTTTGCATTTTGGGTTTGTTCTAAATTCTTATTCATCGTTTTATATCGTATTCTGGCTTGCCTGCGTTTTGAAACAGCTCGTATATAACTTGTTTCCAAAACATTAATCCGATCTTCTTTATGTTTCTCTATTTCTTGCTGCTTCAATTCGTTTTCTCTGGTTTTGGATTTGTGTTTTTTGGTAAAAACAGGGATGGATAAAGAAATAGAAGGTATAAACACATCCTTTCCGTTATCACTAAAACTAAGATCTGTTCTTTCTGAAACGGGAATATAATCCACTCCTATACCCCATTGTGGAGCACTTTCTTTTTGATTGAGCTCCTCTGACTGTACAATTGAAGTGTACAGTTTATCGTATTTTACCAATTCGGGATGTAGATCAAAATCTAAGTCTTCAAACACCACATCCTGTTCTGGAATTTGAAGTGGTATCACCTCTATTGCATCATTATCAGATGTTCTATTTAGTAGTTTTACAAATGCCTTTTTTTCTGAAATCAGCATCTCATTCAAGACTTCATACTTCTCATTCAATTCATTAATTCTCATTTGCAAACGCAATACATCCACTGCTGAAGCATTACCTACCTCTAAAGAGGACAAGGCCAATTGCTCATAAACTTTTAATAGTTCTATATTTTCTTCAAAGGCACCTTTTCTAGAGACAATACTATAAAGTTCATAATACGAATGCGCAACAGACAAACCTAGTTTCCTTTTAATAATAGCAATATTTACAAATTCTGTATCGGCCAGGGCATTTTGGTATGTTTCTCTGGCTGATATCGTCCCAAACCAGGGTAACATTTGTCGTACCGAAAATCTAGCACGTTGTGGCCCCGTTCTGGTTTCTGGTTCGCTCACAAAATATCCAGCGCTAAACTGGGTATTAGGCAACCATTTTGAGCCTTCGACCTTTTCTTGTGCGATTTCATATCGCAATTGATAGGCGGCTATTTCTGGGTGATTTGCTTCTGCTTCTTGTATGAAATCCTGTAACTGTTGTGCTTGTACAGAACAACAAGTAAAAATAAACCCTATACACCATAACCAATTTCTCATTTCAGCTCTTTTTTAAGTTTAATTTCTCTTTTCCATCCAAACAACACTGGAACTACAAAAAGTGATATCAACGCTACCAACATTCCTCCAAAAGCTGGTATCGCCATTGGAATCATGATATCGCTTCCACGTCCTTTGGATGTTAAAATAGGAAGCAATGCCAATAACGTCGTTGCAGTAGTCATTAGACATGGTCGAATGCGCTTCTCTCCTGCCTCGACCACAGCATCACGGATTTCACTAAGAGTTTCTGGTTTATTTCTATCAAAAGTTTGAGTGAGATAGGTAGCCATAACGACTCCATCATCTGTAGCTATTCCAAAAAGTGCAATAAAACCTACCCATACAGCAACACTCAGATTCACCTGATGGATCTGAAAAAGATCACGCCAATTTTCTCCAAACAAACTAAAATTGAAAAACCAATCCTGACCATACAGCCAAATCATGATAAATCCACCCGCAAAAGCAACGGCAATAGCTGTAAAAACCATTAACGTGGTAGACACACTTTTAAATTGAAAGTACAGAATCAGAAAGATAATGACAAGTGTTAGCGGTACTATAAATGATAGTGTTTTTTCCGCGCGTAATTGATTTTCATAGGTTCCGGTAAACGCATAACTTATACCATTAGGAATCACAAGTTCCCCACTACCTACCTTGGTCTGGATCATCTTTTGAGCACTTTCTATCACATCCACTTCCGCAAAACTATTTAACTTGTCAAATAACACATATCCTACCAAGAAAGTATCTTCACTTTTTATTCCTTGCGGACCTTGTTCATAACGAATGGTGACCAGTTCACTTAAGGGTACAGGACTTCCATTAGATACCGGCACATAAATGTTTTTTACATCCTCTGGATTTTTTCGCAACTCTCTGGGATATCGAACCCGAATCCCGTACCGTTCTCTTCCTTCCACCGTTTGTGTTAGCGCCTTTCCGCCAATGGCGATTGAAATGACGTTTTGTACATCATCGACAGTAACTCCATATCGTGCTAATTTCTCACGATCAATATCCAATAACAGATAAGGTTTACCTACAATCCGTTCTGCAAAAACTGCTTCTTTTTTAACCCCTTCAACCGTTTTGAGAATGTTTTCTAATTGCAATCCAAAAGCTTCTATTTCTTGCAAATTTTGACCTTTAATTTTGATTCCCATGGGTGCTCGCATGCCCGTTTGCAACATGATCAATCGGGTCTCTATGGGCTGTAATTTTGGTGCTGATGTCACTCCTGGTAATTGGGTCACTCTTACAATTTCATTCCAAATATCATCTGAGGATTTTATATGGGGGAGCCAATTACGAAAGTATGCTCCGTCTTCATCTATTATCAATTGATTTCTGTCAATCTCTAATGGGTTGGAAACCGCATTCGAGATTTGATTGGACTCCTTTACCGAATTAGGGTTTACAGCTACCTTTCCATTTTTCAATTCAAAATGGCCGTTTTCATCAATTTTAAAGCGCTGTGGATTTCCGTTTTTATCCTGTTCAAACTCTGATCGATATCGTATTAAATTTTCATACATCGACAAGGGAGCAGGATCCAATGCAGAAGTGGTGCGGCCTGCTTTACCAACCACAGTTTCAATTTCAGGGATACTGGCTACCGCCATATCTAATTGTTGCAATACCCGTTTGTTCTCGGCTATACCAGCGTGCGGTAAGGAAGTAGGCATCAACAAGAATGAACCTTCATTCAGAGAAGGCATAAATTCTTTCCCCGAATTTTTCATGATAAAAAATCCGTAACCTACGATTATCGCAGGAATCAATAGAAACAAAAACTTGTGCTCTAAAGTCCATCTAAGCATCAGCACATAGTATTTTCTAAATAACCAAAACGCTCCCAGAACACCTGAACTAATTACTACCACAAAAATTAAGTTGACAAATAGGTTGTGAGTATATCCCAAAGGCCTCCAGTAAGTTGCTAATAAAAAGACAATGGTGATTGCTGATATACATATCGTACCAAAGTTATATTGCTTTTTGGAAAGTACACCTTTCAGCAATACTATGGATAAAACACCAAACCCTACTACCACTAGTCCTAACAAATACCCATACATTATTGCTGCCATTCCTAATACAATGCAAATTGCATTAATCAAGTATTTATACCATACTTTTAGATTTCGTTTTTTGAATATATACGCCGCAAAAGGAGGAATGAAAAACAGGGCTACGATGATCGAAAACGTTAGGGCCATTGTTTTTGTGAATGCCAGTGGACGGAACAATTTGCCTTCTGCGCCAATCATCGTAAATACAGGAATAAAGCTAATGATTGTAGTCAAAACTGCCGTAAGGATAGCTCCCGACACCTCTGCTGTAGCAGTATAGACTACAGTATTGATCGTTTGTTTTTTATCGGGGGCTTTTTGCTGGTTTTCATCCAGATGTCGGATAATATTTTCTGAGAGAATCACTCCTACATCAACCATAGTTCCTATCGCTATAGCAATACCTGAAAGAGCAACGATATTGGCATCAACCTCAAATAGTTTCATTGCTACGAATACCAGCAAAACCGATATGGGTAATAATCCAGAAATCAAAATAGATGCACGTAGATTAAAAACCATCATCACTATTACCAATATGGTAATGAGGATCTCCATGGTTAAGGCATCATGCAAAGTATCCAATGTTTCATGAATCAATTCGGTTCGATCGTAAAATGGAACTATAGTAAGTTGTGATGTTCTTCCGTCTGCTAGTACTTTTGTTGGCAAACCCGAAGAGAGTTCTGCTATTTGGTCTTTTACATTATTGATGACCTCCAACGGATTAGCTCCGTACCTGGCTACTACCACTCCCCCAACAACTTCTGCACCTTCTTTATCAAGAATACCACGACGGGTAGCAGGTCCCAAGTGTACTTTGGCTACATCTTTCACTCGTATCGAAGTATAGTTTGCTGCATCAACCACAGCATTCTCGATATCCGCAATGGATTTTACATACCCCAAGCCCCGAACTAAATATTCTGCCTGATTAATCTCTAAAGTTTGTGCTCCAATATCTCGATTGGATTGTTTGACCGCTTTTACGATATGGTGCAAACTGATGTTGTATTGCCTCATTAGTTCAGGATTGATATCGATTTGATATTCCTGAACATATCCTCCTATTGAAGCAACTTCTGCAACTCCTCCAGCCGAAGACAAGGCATTTTTGATATAATAATCCTGAATACTTCGCAGTTCATGTAGATCCCAACCACCGGTCACCTTGCCTTCTGGATCTCTTCCTTCTAACGTATACCAAAAAATCTGGCCGAGACCCGTGGCATCCGGTCCAAGAGATGGATTTACCCCACTTGGCAATAGTCCAGAAGGAAGCGTATTAAGTTTTTCCAGAACACGACTTCGTGACCAATAGAATTCTACATCTTCTTCGAAAATGATATAAATAGTAGAGAACCCAAACATAGAGGAACTACGAATGGTTTTCACCCCAGGCACACCTAGTAGAGCCGTGGTTAAGGGATAGGTAATCTGATCCTCAATATCTTGAGGAGAACGACCATCCCATTGGGTAAAAACAAGTTGCTGATTTTCGCCGAGATCAGGAATAGCATCTACAGCTACCGGATCATGTGGAATCCCATTTATTTTCCAATCAAATGGAGCATATATTAGCCCTGCTCCCAAACAGATGAGCACTAGCAATACTGCAAAGAGCTTGTTTTCTATAAAAAATTTGATGCTTTTATTTAGCATGAATTAAAGATTAAACAAATTGAACATTGGTGCAAAGCACTTTAAGCTCTAACAGTTTTTACTGTAGAGCATCATGAACATTTATTTAATCATCAAATAAGGAAAGTTTCGTTTAATAACTGAAGATCCCTGACCAGAAATGGTGGCGGATATTCTTTAAACGGAATGATATGCTCTTCTAAACCTTCAAAAAGATCCAGGTAAGATTCGAAATAAGCAATAATAAATAATTGCTGATCCAATGTAAGTGTATCAAAAGAAGTTTTGAGCTCATCCTGACCTTCTACTTGCAGTTTTTTGTCAGTACAGCATCCCATTTTCTTCATAAAACCTGTATCGTGACCTGATGAATCCATCATATCCATCTCACAAGTTTTGGCTTCTTTGTACAAGGATACATCAACCAGAGTTTTACCGCAATAATGCATATTCACCGTAAATGACATTGTAGAGCACAGCACTACTAATGCCAAAGTAACAGCTGATATTTTTTGAATAAAACTCTTCATATACAGTACAAAATTACAAAAAATAATAAAGTAAAGGAATCTATAAACGAAGCTATGCTATTTTGGGAATGGAAACTTGAAGGTGATTGACATACTTTTGACGATAACTATTTGGTGTATCATCAACAACTCTTTTAAACAATCTATTAAAGAGGGAAAGACTATTAAAACCACAATCAAAAGCAATATTAGATATGGTATTATCTGTATTAACCAACAAGTTACATGCATTCTGAACTCTGACTTCGGTTAGGGCTTGCTTAAAAGTTTTACCTGTATTTTTGAGAAAAAATCTACAAAAAGAACTCTCTGTCATTCCTATTTCATTGGCAACTTGCCTCGTTGATATATTAGTTTGATATTGTTCCTGAATAATTTTGTAGATATCCTTTACTCTTTCGGTAGTAGTAACAGATAGCGCCAAGTATTGTCTTGCATCCAAACTTTGATGAGTTACTTGAGCGAATTGATGTAATACACGAAATAATCGTAATAATTTTTCTATGGGAGAAAGATCAATCATTTCTTTGATCAAACCACCTATTTCATGCTTTTTATCAGAATTAACCGTCAATCCGGTATTTGCCTGAATCAACAAGTGCTCTATATCTCCAAACTCTTTAAAGTACTTGCTCATTTCTTTGATGTCTGCTCCATTGAATTGGATGACGTACTCTTCATACTCCTCGGATTCAAACCCTACATTAAAGCAATTATGAGGAATATTTGGCCCTAATAAAATCAGATCTCCATCTTCGAATCTACTGATCCTTGTACCTATAAAACGTTTGCCTCTTCCCGAGGGTAGATATACAATTTCGTATTCAGGATGAAAATGCCAACGCCCTTCAAAAGAAGCAAAAGAGGCTTTACAATGGAATACTTTAAACGAGGAATCCTTTGGGGGAACAACCTTTTCAAAAGCAGCTTTTCTCATACTCTTAAATTATCTGAAAGAACAAAATCGAAGACAATTTAATGCAAAAAAATGCACAACAAGTTAAAAATACTGTAAAGTTTTCACAATAAATTTGATAATACTCCAGACATACCCAACATTAACCTAAAGATTGCTAAAATATCTAGAAATTATTCTGTCTATGTTTCATCGATCCCCTTCTCTAATAAGCTAGAGGGGTAAAAAGAAAACAAGAATTACTATGAAATTATTTTATCGAAGTCTAGGAATAGCATTCCTATTGATTGCTACAAGCTGTTCTGAAACTAAAAAAGAAAAACAAACGATTACCATTGGTACCAAAAACAACAACATAAAGACCGAAGTAAAAAAAGAAGTCGATAAAACTCCCGTAATGATAGAAAATAAAGGAGTTGGGCCAATTGAATCTATTACTTTCGAAAAAGATATTAATCAAGAACTCGCTACAAAAGGAGAATCACTATTCAAATCAAAATGTGTTGCTTGCCATAAAGCTTCTCAAAAATTTATCGGCCCACCTATGGCTGGTATTTATGAAAAAAGAAGTCCAGAATGGGTAATGAACATGATCATGAATCCCGATGAAATGCTAAAAAAAGATCCAGTTGCAAAGGCACTTCTGAAGGAATACAACAATACACTTATGATCAATCAAAATATCCCAGAAGAAGAAGCCAGAGCAATGGCAGAATGGTTTAGAACCTTGAAATAAAAAATTAATTAATCTCAAAATCATCTTTTACTATGCAAACAGAACCACAATATGATGCAATCGTAGTAGGGACAGGAATCACTGGAGGTTGGGCAGCAAAAGAACTTTGCGAAAAAGGACTGAAAACTCTTGTCTTAGAACGAGGACGAATGGTACGTCATATCGAAAATTACCCCACCATGAACGATGATCCGTGGGACTACGACTATAAAGGACAACCGTCCCGAGAAGAAATTAAGGAACAAGAAAAACAACATAGAACAGGATATGTTACTGCAAAAGCACATCGACATTTCTTTGTAAATGATAAAAAACACCCTTATAACGAAACCAAACGTTTTGATTGGATACGTGGATATCATGTAGGTGGTAGATCACTAATGTGGGGAAGACAAAGTTATCGATTGAGTGATATCGATTTTGAAGCGAACAAAAAAGAAGGTATTGCGGTTGATTGGCCGGTTCGTTATAAAGATATTGCTCCCTGGTATGATAAAGTTGAAGAATATATAGGCGTAAGCGGAGAGAAATTAGGATTAGAACAATTACCAGATGGCCAATTTCTCCCTCCAATGGAGTTGAATTGTGTAGAAGAACATCTGAAATCAAATATCGCAGATAATTACGGGGATCGAGTAATGACTATCGGTAGATCTGCTCACATCACAGGTACCAAGACTTTTGAAGGTCGGATGAACTGTCAGTTCCGAGATCGATGTATGAGAGGATGTCCTTTTGGAGCCTATTTCAGTAGTAACTCTTCGACTCTACCTGCGGCAGAAAGAACTGGTAACCTCACCCTTAGACCACATTCTATCGTTCACGAAGTAATGTATGATGATAAAACAGGTAAAGCTACGGGAGTTAGAGTAATCGACGCAGAAACCAAAGAAAAATTTGAATATACTGCCAAGGTCATCTTTTTGTGTGCTTCGGCAATTGCATCGGCCAGTATTTTACTTCAGTCTAAGTCTGAAAGATTTCCAAATGGTATGGGAAATGACTCTGGAGAGTTAGGACATAATATCATGGATCACCATTTTAAAGCTGGAGCTTATGGAACCTTTGACGGTTTTGAAGACAAATATTACAAAGGACGAAGACCCAATGGAATTTACATTCCTCGTTTCAGAAATATTGGCGGAGAGACCGATCAGGAAACCTTTAAACGTGGATATGGTTTTCAGGGAGGTGCCAGCAGACATGATTGGGAAGATATGGTAGCTGAATTAGGATATGGAAAAGAATTGAAAGAGGAAATTCTTAAACCTGGAAAATGGAGAATGGGATTAAACGGTTTTGGAGAATGTCTCCCTTATCATGAAAACAAAATGACTTTGGATTATGAAAAGTTAGATGAATGGGGATTACCTACAGTTACGTTTGATGCTGAATTTAAAGAGAATGAAATCGAAATGCGAAAAGATATGATCAAGCAAGCGATGGATATGCTTAAGAAAGCAGGATTTAAAGACATCGAACCGCGTGACGATATCGGAGGAATAGGATTAGGAATTCACGAAATGGGTACTGCCAGAATGGGACACGATCCCAAGACCTCTGTTCTTAACAAACACAATCAAATTCATGCTGTACCTAACGTATATGTTACCGATGGTTCTTTCATGACCTCTGCTAGTTGTGTAAATCCATCTTTGACCTATATGGCGTTTACCGCCAGAGCCGCAGATCATGCTGCAAAACAAATCTTGAAAAACGCTTAATTCTAACATTATGAAAAGAAGAGAAGCCATAAAAAATATAGGGATATCGGCCGGAATATTGGTGGCCACACCAACAATGCTAAGTATCCTACAAAGCTGTACCAGAGAGATCCAACTCACCTGGACACCTGAATTGCTTTCGGAGGACGAAGCAAAAGTGCTGGATCAACTCGTAGATCTCATCATTCCAGAAACGGAGAACATGCCAGGAGCCAAAGCGCTTAATGTTCCGATGTTTGTAGATCGGTATGTCAACAATGCTTCGGAGGAAGAAGAAGCCATGCTGTTTAAGAAAATAGCAGGGATCGTCAATAATACCTTAGGAGTAAGTGAAGAAAACCCAGTAAAGAAGATCAAGGTAGAAACTTATGACGCTTTACTTTCTAAATATCTTAGAGCTTCCAAAGACCAACAGGAAGCTTACCAAAAGGAGTTGGAAAATATCACTAGCCCTGAAGATCTGGATAAAGTTTCTGAAGACGCTCTTATTTTCACCTATCTATCCTGGGTTCGTGGTTTATCTATTTGGGGATTTAAAACCAGCGAAAAAATTGGAAAAGATGTACTGGCTTATATGCCAGTTCCAGGAGAGCAAGTTGGATGTGATGATCTGGAAAAATTGACACAAGGGCGTGCCTGGTCACTATAACTAAAAACAAAACCTAATAGATATACAATGTTCAAATCAATTTTTAGAATAGGCTTATTTTCACTTTTGATGATTTCATATTCCTGTAAGGAAAAAACGAATGATAAAGTAGCAACTCAAGAAGAAAAAGAACCTGTAGTTGAAATGAAAGAAGAAGCTAAACCGTTTTTCAAATTATCTCTTGCGCAATGGTCTCTTCATAAGGCCATCAAATCTGGAGAATTAAATCCTATGGATTTTGCAGAGAAAGCCAAAAACCTTGGTTTTGAAGGTTTGGAATATGTAAGTCAGCTGTATACAGAAGAACTCAAAAAAGATCCAGAACCTGAAAAAGCTTTGCAAAATCTTATCGAAGCACTTAAAGCAAAAAGTGATGAGCATGGTATGCAAAATTTGATGATCATGGTGGATCATGAAGGGGATCTGGCAGTGGTTAGCGAAGCTGATAGAGATAAAGCCGTAGAAAATCATAAGAAATGGGTGGATGCAGCTCAGTTTTTAGGATGTCACTCTATTCGTGTCAATTTATTTGGCACCAACGACACCGAGAAATGGTTGGTTGCGGCTGTCGATGGATTGACCAAGTTATCACAATATGCAGCGACAAAGAATGTAAATGTTATCGTAGAAAATCATGGTTACCTATCTTCTAATGCCGAACTTTTGGTTCAAGTAATGAAAAAGGTGAATATGCCTAATTGTGGAACACTTCCTGATTTTGGGAATTTTTGCTTAGAACGTGAAGGAGGCGAACGCTGGGGGACTAAATGTGTAAAAGAGTATCCAAAATATCAAGGTGTAGAAGAAATGATGCCTTTTGCCAAGGCGGTAAGCGCAAAATCCTATGATTTTGATGATAACGGAGCCGAAACCACTATTGATTATAAGAAAATGCTTCAGATCATTAAAAAATCTGGATACAATGGGTATATCGGGGTAGAATATGAAGGAGACCGATTGAGTGAAGAAAAAGGAATTATAGCCACAAGAGATTTACTCACTGATCTTTCAACTAAGCTAAACTAAGTTCATGAAAAAAAGCACACAATTTCAGCTCTCCTTGATGATGTTTTTAGAATTCTTCATTTGGGGTGGTTGGTTCGTTACTCTGGGAAGTTATTTACCCAATACACTCAAAACTTCAGACATAGAAACGGGTATGGCCTACTCTACTCAATCCTGGGGCGCAATCATTGCTCCTTTTATAATAGGATTGGTAGCAGACCGCTTTTTTAATGCCGAAAAAATATTAGGAGTACTTCATTTGATAGGAGCATTTTTGATGTATCAAATGGCCAATGCCACCGACTTTGGTATTTTTTACCCTTATGTATTAGGGTATATGATCGCTTATATGCCAACATTAGCCCTGGTAAATTCGGTATCGTTTCATCAAATGAATGATCCTGCAAAACAATTCTCATTGGTGCGTGTGTTTGGTACGATTGGATGGATTGTTGCAGGTCTATTAATAAGCTACGCTTTCCATTGGGACTCTGAAGAGGGAATCGCCAGCGGTATGCTTAAGAATACGTTTTTGATGACTGCCATAGCCTCAGCTTTCTTGGGCGTTTTTAGTTTTACTTTACCTAAGACTCCACCCAAAGTAAGCAAGGATCAAAAAATAACCGTATCCGAAATTTTAGGACTAGACGCACTTAAACTACTCAAGGATCGTAATTTCTTGATCTTTTTCCTATCGTCTGTCCTGATTTGTATTCCGTTAGCCTTTTATTACCAACATACCAATCAATTTTTGAGTGAGATCAAAGTACCGAATCCAACGGGTAAAATGACCATTGGACAGGCCTCAGAGGTATTATTTATGTTATTACTTCCTTTTTTCTTTAAACGGTTTGGTTTTAAAAAGACACTTTTGGTAGGAATGCTCGCTTGGGGTATTCGATATTTATTATTTGCATATGGTAATTCAGGAGAATTGGCTTTTATGTTGATTATAGGAATAGCAATGCACGGTATTTGTTATGATTTCTTCTTTGTTTCTGGACAAATCTATACGGATAGTAAAGCCGGTGAGAAAGTGAAAAGTGCTGCGCAAGGACTAATAACCCTGGCTACATACGGAGTAGGAATGTTGGTAGGTTTTTACGTCGCAGGAAAAATAACCGATGCCAATGTTATCGGTGATGGCCAACATGACTGGAGCAGTATTTGGATATTCCCTGCAATATTTGCAGCCGTAGTATTGGTATTATTTGCCGTATTTTTTAAAAATGAAAAAATAGAATATAAAGAGTAGTAATATGACCCGACTCAAAATGGGAATGGTAGGCGGTGGCATTGGTTCATTTATAGGAGATGTGCATCGTAAAGCTGCTAGTATCGATGGAATGATCAATCTTGTGTGCGGAGCTTTTTCTAGTAGTACTGAAAAAAGCTTAGCTTCTGCCGAGACTTTAGGAATCCCAAAAGAACGTGCTTACGGTAGTTTTGAAGAGATGATTCTTGAAGAAGCCAAACTTCCTGAGGAAGAACGAATGGATTTCGTCTCCATTGTAACTCCAAACCATATGCATTTTCCACCTGCAAAAATGGCCCTCGAACATGATTTTCATGTGATTTGTGATAAACCAATGACACTAACTTTGGAGGAAGCTTTGGAACTAGAGAAAATAGTTCATTCTTCAGGAAAAGTTTTTGCGCTTACGCATAACTATACCGGCTATCCGATGGTAAAGCAGGCCAAAGCGATGATTGCCAAAGGAGATTTGGGAGATATCCGTAAAGTTTGTGCACAATACCTACAGGGATGGTTAGCCACCTCTGTAGAAAAAACAGGTCAGAAACAAGCGGCCTGGAGAGTCGATCCCAAAAGATCTGGCATCGGAGGTGCTCTGGGTGATATCGGTACACATGCAGAAAATCTAGTTGAATATATCACTGGACTACAAATTGAAGAATTAGCCGCCGATCTCTCTGCATTTGGAGAAGGGAGAACACTAGATGATGATGGTAATATCTTATTACGATTTGATAATGGAGCTAAGGGAGTGATGACCTTTTCTCAAATCGCCACTGGTGAAGAAAATAATTTAGGAGTAAAAGTATACGGTACCAAAGGAAGTATCGAATGGTACCAAGAAAATCCCAATGAACTCACTGTACGTTGGTTAGAAAGCACAAAGCAAATATTCACCCCTGGAGGTAATGGAGGGTATCCCGAGTCCTCTAATTATGTGCGCATACCAGCAGGACATCCCGAAGGGTATCTAGAAGGTTTTGCCACAATGTACAGAAGCTTTGCGCAAGAGTTGCTTAACGTAAAAAATAACCAATCACAATCAGCTTCTCTAGATTTCCCAACCGTAAAAGATGGCGTACGCGGAATGAAATTTATCTACGCAGCTGTAGAGAGTAGTAACAATAATGCTTCATGGACAAAAATCTAACCACATGAAAACGATCAAAGGACCTGCTATATTTCTTGCTCAATTTATGGACGATTCTGCTCCGTTTAACTCCCTTGATGGATTATGCAAATGGGCTTCAGAACTAGGATACAAAGGCATACAAATCCCAACATGGGAAACCCGATTAATCGATTTGGAACAAGCCGCACAAAGTCAAACCTATTGCGATGAGTTAAAAGGTAAAATAGCATCATATGGATTAGAGATTACCGAGCTTTCTACCCATTTGCAAGGTCAGTTGGTGGCAGTGCATCCCGCTTATGATATTATGTTTGATAACTTTGCTCCCGACTCATATAAAAACAATCCTAAGGAGCGAACCAAATGGGCCGTGCAACAGGTAAAAAATGCCGCTACAGCAAGTAGAAGATTAGGACTAAATGTCCACGCTACTTTTTCTGGTGCTCTACTTTGGCATACGATGCACCCCTGGCCGCAACGCCCAGCTGGTTTGGTAGAAATGGGATTTAAAGAACTTGCAAATCGATGGCTTCCTATACTTAATCATTTTGAAGACGAAGGTGTAGATGTGTGTTACGAGATTCATCCTGGAGAGGATCTTCATGATGGGGTTACTTTTGAACGCTTTCTAGAAGCTACAGGAAATCATAAAAGAGTAAATATATTGTATGACCCTAGTCATTTTGTATTGCAGCAATTGGATTATATTGAATATATAGATCATTATCACGAATTTATCAAAGCTTTTCATGTAAAAGACTCTGAGTTTAACCCGAATGGTAAAAAAGGTGCATTTGGTGGTTATAGTGATTGGATTGATAGAGCCGGTCGATATCGTTCTCCTGGTGATGGTCAGGTTGATTTTAAAACTATATTTTCGAAACTTACTCAATACGGATGTGATGTTTGGGCGGTGATGGAATGGGAATGCTGTATCAAATCTCCTGAACAAGGAGCAAAAGAGGGAGCTCCTTTCATCCAAAGTCATATCATAGAAGCTACTCAAAAAGCATTTGATGATTTTGCCGGAGCAGAAATTGATAAAGAACATCTGAAAAAAATATTAGGATTATAAACCTATAAACAACGGTACTACAATGAAAAAAGCGATTCTACTTTTGTCTCTAATAGGGCTTATTTATTCATGCAAAGAAAAAACTACTGTTACCGAACAGGTCGAGGAAACCAAACAGGAAGAAGAGACTAAGCCTGAAGTATCCGGGCAAGAAATTACAGATCCAAAAGCTACTGAAATATGGGAGCCAGAACCAAAAGCGGTATCGTTTGATGAAAACAATGTGCCTTCTGACGCCATCGTGTTGTTTGACGGCAACAATCTAGAACAATGGGTTTCTGCAAAAGACTCCGTTTCTAAGGCTGGTTGGACTATTAATGCAGACAAAACTATGACTGTAAAACCTGGTACCGGAGATATACAAACCAAACAAACATTTGGGAGTGTACAATTACATTTGGAATGGAGTGCTCCAGATGTTATCGAAGGTGAAGGACAAGGAAGAGGAAATAGTGGTGTTTTTTTTCAGAACAAATACGAAGTTCAAATTTTGGATAGTTATCAAAACCGAACTTATAGTAACGGACAAGCTACATCGGTGTATAAACAACATATTCCTTTGGTAAATGCTACAAAAGCTCCGGATCAATGGCAAACGTACGATATCATTTTTCATGCTCCTGAGTTTGATGATCAGGGCAAAAAAACAAAATCTGGTACCTTTACAGTTATCCATAACGGAGTACTAGTGCAAGATCACGTAGAAATTTTAGGTACTACCGAGTACATCGGTCCTCCTAAAAATCCAGCTCATGATAAAGGTCCTATCAAACTACAAGATCATAGTAACCCTGTTCAATATCGTAACATCTGGATTAGAGAGTTGTAAGAACGACCCGGAGAAAAGAACCTTATTATTTTCACCTATTCAATTACCAGTTTTCGCACTTGACTACCTGTATTGGTTTCCAAAAGAATAAAATATATTCCCGTAGGTAAATTTGACATATCGTATGCAAAAGAGTACGTATCGTTGGCTTGTCCTGATCTAGAATCTAACAAAGTATTGTTGGTAATATTAAAAACCTTTAGACTTATATCTTGTGCATTTTTCAAGTGAACGTCTACAGTAAACTGACCATTGCTCGTTGGATTAGGGTAAACAAGATAGTCTATAAAACTCTCTATTTCCGCAGTATTGTCGCCATCTGGATCATCGTTTTCAAATTCTTTATCTACCACTATTACCCTTTTTGTCACTGATGTTGTACACAGTCCGATATAGGTTTGTAGTGTAATTTCATACTCGCCGGGATTTTCAAATAGTAATTCTGCATAATCATCATCTTCATAAATGACAATAGCGTCATCGGGAAAAATCCAATCTACAGAATCCGGCTCTGGATCACTATTATCAACAATTACAAATTCTTCTCCAGTAAATACTTGAGTAGAAGCAATAAACTGGGCAGAAATGATCTCATCGGATCTATCAACAAAAATAGTATCTCTAGCTATACATCCATTAGAATCGGTAACCACAGCTTCATAAATACCAATATCTATCACTTCGATAACTGGCTGTGTACTACTAAATCCATTATCTGAAGTCCATACATAACTTGCATTAGGGTCATCGATAGTTGCATTCAGCGTAAAAGTTTGGTCTTGACAAAGTGTGACATCTTCTCCTAATTCTATAGTAAGTTGTTCTGGATCTCCAATTTCAAATTCTCTCGTGATTTGGCATCCCTTGGCATCAGTTACTAGTACCATGTACGTTCCGGAGCAAACATTGACGATATCCTCGTCATTACTATTATTGCTCCATTGGTAGGTATATGGACCAGTTCCTCCCTGTGTTTCTAACAAGATAGCTCCATCACACCCCCCAAAACAAGTAGGAATTGTAATCAATGCTGAAGTAGATAAAGTTTCAGGAAGGTTAATCGTAATAGAAGCCGAAGTTTGACAGCCTCTTACATCCACAATGTCCACACTATAAGTACCTGCAATCATATTGGATAATCTTTCGGTAGTAGCACCATTATTCCAAACATATGTATAAGGTGCAGTACCTCCTTCTATTCTTGGGATAATCGTCCAGTCATTTTCATCACCACAATTCATATAATCCGCTTCTAAAACTGCCACTAATGGATCTGGTTGGGTAATTTCAAACACTACACTTGTACTACTTGTCCCAACCGCATCTGTTGTTGTAACATAGTAATTCCCTGCGGGTATTCCTTGTAATAAATAACTATCTATACCAACAGAAGTATTAGTATCTGCATTGAACCATTGGTAATTATATTGTTTTGTTGAATTAAAGGGTATTCCTCCAACAGCAATTGCACTTAGACTTCCAGATGTAGAACTTCCAAAACAAGAAATCACATTTACGGGTTCAATACTAACTTCCAACGCAGGAGGCTCGAATAAATCAACATCCTCTATGAATAACACACAATTATTAGCATCAATAACAGTTACAGAGTATTTTTCAATACCTAAATTACTAATCGTATTTGTAGTAGAACTTTGTAAGATTCCGTCAAAATCTCTCCATTCATAACGATAAGGAGGTGTTCCTCCTGCAATATTTATAGTAATCCTACCATCTCTTATACCATCGGCAGAGGGATAAACTCTTTCTATATCTCCCAAAACAAATAACCCCGTTGGTTGTGTGACTTCTATATCTCTTTCGAACACACAACCTCTAGTATCTATAATGGTAATACCATAAATTCCTGCCGTCAAGTCTGAGATATCCTGAGAAGATTCGCCATTACTCCAACGATACGTATACGGAGGAACCCCTCCTGTTACTGAAATATCAATACTACCATCTCTATCACCTCTACATAATAAATCTCTAACACTTTCGGTAATAGAAATTTCATCAGGCTGAATTACCTCATAGGTATCACTATCTGTATTCCCATTTTCATCCGTTACAACAACAGTGTAAACTCCCGCTATAACATTTTCGGTTGCTGATGCGGTAAACAATACCCTAGAAGGGTCTTGTTGTTCAAACCATTCGTAGGTATATGATCCTACCCCACCTTCTGTTGTGGTTACCAAAGGTAAAACAGTACGCTCACCATTACATTGAATTCCTTCATCGTCAGTTTGCGGCGTAATGTTCACTATCAATTGGTTAGGTTCAGTAATTTCTCGAACAATTGAAGTTGTACAATTGTTATCATCCGTAACCAATAACCTATATCTCCCTATAGACAAATTATCTATATCCTGACTACTAGAAGTATAACTCGGATCCTCAAGATCACTCCACTCATAAGTGTAGGGTATTGTTCCTCCTCTTACTTCTACAGAAATACTTCCATTTTGGGTTTGAAAACCTGTAAGATTAACGGGGGTTACATCATAAATTTCTAAAGCGGCGTCTGGTTGTCTTATCTCAACAGATGGAACTAATGTGGTAGTACATAAATTATCGTCTATCACTACTAATTCGTATGTTCCAGCAGTTACATTTTCAAGATCTTCTGTCGCTGCTTGAAAACTTGGATCTTCTTGTTTGGACCATCTAAATGCATAAGGGAGATACTGTCCAGTACTAGCATCTCTAGGGCCACCAACCACGGTAACTTCTATGGCACCTGTGGCATCTCCGTAACAATTTATATGAGATACATTATCAAGGTTAACCACCAAATCATCTGGTTGGGTCAAGTCTATAACATCATCACTATTTACCCGTGTGATATCTGTGGCTACAACTCTATATGTTCCCGCAGGAAGATCTGTTAATCTATCCAATGTCAGATCAGTATTTAATGGTGTTTCAATAGAATTCTCTATACGATACCATTGATACTCAAAATCCGCCGGTGTAGCATTTATAGGATATCCTCCTGAAACTGTTGCCACAAGTTCTCCAAGAACATCTCCGTGACACAAAATTGGTGTTTCGACTGTTATATTTACTTCTAGTGGTAATGGCTCTAACATTTCAAATGTTCTTTCTACCAAACAATTGTTATTATCTCTTACCTGAACCGTATAAGATCCTACAGATAAGTTATCGATATTCGCGGTCGTTCTTGTAAATGTTGGATCATTTAATTTTGTCCAGGAATAGCTATAGGTACCTACTCCACCACTAACACTAATTGCAATGCTTCCGTTGGTACCTCCTATAGTGGTAACATAATCAAGTGCTGTTTGAGTTATTACAATTTCATCTGGTGCTATTAACGTAATAGATTCTGGGGATGATAATTCGCAACCATTTGCGTCTCTTATCCATACCTCATAAGCTCCATCACTTAAACCTTCTATAGTAAAGTTGGTCAAATCGTTTTCTGAAATATAGGATTGTCTGTTATCTATTGAGAACTCATAAGGTCTAGTTCCTCCCTGAGAAGTTAGCATTATCTGTCCATTGGTTCCATTAAAACAAGAAACATCCCTTTTTGATAATGATAAACCTAAAGGATCTGGTTCTCCCAACACATGAGTATCCTGATTTGAAGTAAATCCATCTCTAATCCGAACACTATAATTCCCACTTTGTACATTAGGGAGTATTGCAGAGGTTTGTCCGCCGATTGCATTCCCTTCTCGAAACCATTCATAAGTATATGACCCAGAACCTCCTGTAACATTTGCACGCAAAATCCCTGTTTCTCCATGACACGGTACGGCGGTATTCTCTACAATAGTCACTAGTAACTCATCAGGTTCGGTTATGGTTATTCCTGTTCCTCGTACAACACAACTACTAGCATCTCTAATTACAGGCACATAAATTCCCGCAATTAGACCCGAAATGGAAGTTCCAGTATTAGGAATTGAAGTTCCATTTCTTTCCCAATTTACTGTATAATTAGGATTTCCTCCTGCAATAGTAATCACTATACTTCCTTGATTATCACCAAAAATGTTATTATTTATAGTATTGGTAGAAGTAACTCTTATTTCTGAAGGTTGGCTGATAAATTGTCTAGCAGAAATTTCCGAAATACAAGAGCTTGTATTTCTATCCCTAACTCTAAAAATATATCCTGTATTCGTATTTGCTCTTAGATTAAAAACATTACTATTCTGCCAAACGGTATTACTGCCATTCCATAAAGCATACTGATAGGTTCCAGAAGCTCCTCCCGAAGCCGTAACAGTTACCGTTGCTTCGCCCCCAAAACAAGTTATAGGCTGTATCGCAATATCAGCGATTGCGATCGGTAAAGGTACATTGTCAAATCGAATATTTGTTTGCTCTCGCCTACCAGATCTACTATCTGTAACAACAACCTCATAGTTTCCTTGATCTCCTGAAACTGAAGTAGCATTGACTGCACCATAAGCATTACCATCTTTTCTCCAGGTAATTAGGTATGGAGGATATCCTCCAGCCAAATTTGTTAGAGTTAACCTTCCATCATTGGCATCAGAACATGATGGATCTTGTTTTTGAATGTTGAATGTAATAGGTTGAGGATCTACCAGTGTTGGTAAAGAAATTAAGTCTGAAACACAACCATTATTATCTGTGTATTGAATTTGATAATTTGCTGCCGAAAGTCCATTTATAGTAAACCCATTAACAGTAGCACGAGCCACTGTATTGGTACTTGAACCATTTACAAACAAGGTATAATTATAATAATTTCCTGTACTATTTGTAAATGGTGTTCCCCCTCCAACACTTGCAATTTGAATGGAACCATCATTAGCTCCAGGCGCTCCAGGATGAGTTACTAATACACTCCCCGTATTTTGTGGATGTTCGATAGGATCTTTTTCCAATATAGTAATAGGTGCAGGAATATTATTCTGGGCTACACAACCTCGACTATCCCTAACACTAATATTGTAACTCCTTGGAGATAAATTGGTAACTGTATAGGTGGAGCTTGGTAAAGATTGCCAGGACAACCAAGGATTAAGTCTATATTGATAGGTTCCTGATCCTCCGGAAGCAGTGATTCTAATTTGTCCATCATTAGCATCTGGACAAAATTCATCCCTAATTTTTGATGTAGTAAATTGAACCTCGGTTGGAGCAGAAATTGTGAAATTGCGAATAAAAGGATCACAAAACGGAGCTGAGCTACTTCCCCCTCTTCTATATCCTGTTACTTCAACTCTGTATTGACCATCGGTTAAATTTACTCCCGAGCTAGTTCTCCAGTCGTATCTATAAGTAGTTGCATTTACCTGAGTAAATGAGCGGATATTGGTATTATTATCATGCGGAACATAGGTTGTTCCATTATCAAGCCTTCTTAGTAGATTAATATTGACCGCTTCAAAACTGTTAATCTGCCTGTCAAAAAACAAACTAAAACCTGCATCGCCAGAATAGGAACACGTTGGCTGATCAATTTCTGTTCTGGTTACCTCTGGCGGATCAGGTAAGTATTGTATAGTAACCTCGTTAGTTCTGGCATTAAAAACATTACAACTTGGACTCATTCTAATGATAATGTTTTGATTAACCGCCGCTTCCCGATCTGCTGAATTGTTGTACAAATCCTGTAATCTTAATGCAATATTGGATTGACCTGTTTTATTAGGTATTGGTCTCCATACGGAAACCTGTATAGTCGTAGGTCCTGTGTAGGAATTTAAAGCCTGTTGAGCGGCTATCCATGCGAACTCTTGTGCAATACATCTATCTGGATCTCCTGTTCTTATACAATTTAACCAATTACCTCTTGCACGTGCTTCGGCATTTATCAATGCCTGATAATCAGGGTGGTTTCGAGTTTCTGTATTTACCGGGTCATAAAATTCCCAGTTATAAATATCATTAGCAGGTGCAAATCCAGAGGTTGCATTGATATCTATAGATCCACTTTCACATCCGGAATTTATTCTATTTGCTGGTGTTCCGTCTGCAAAAGAAAGGTCTATATTAGGTACTATAGAGATAAGGACATTGCCTCGTCTAAACCTTCTTTCCAGGAAATCCTCTTTTTGATAATTTCTTATCAAACAAAAGGTGGAAAAATCAATAAATTTAGTATCGTGATAACTACGACTACAATCACCAAAACTATTTCTATCCCTTGAGGTGGATCGAAATTCTAAACGAACTATTCTGTTTGATCGATCAAAATTAACGGTATAGTCAAAATCCCGATTGATATAACGCCCAAAATCATGAATTGTTCTAGGAGCGCCTCGCTCATAATGTACTATAATCCTTTTTAACCCATTACTCCCACTACCACAACTTGATCTCCCCTGTCCAACATACCCATCTATTGTTAAAGTATATTGACTTTGTGCCATTGTAGAAAGCACTCCAAAAATAAGTATAAGTAAAGTTAATATTTTCTTCATACCTATGTCTTTAATACGTTACTTCGATTTTCTTGAAAGGAGATTTCGCTCCTGTTTCAAACACAGCTTGTAATACATAAGTGTATTTGGTGTTGACTCTTAAATTACTATCCGAAAAATTATCATCCTGCTTATCAAAAACCTTATATAAAGTCGGCTTTAGTTCCTCTTCTGCGCGATACAATAAAAATTCGACCACATTGCTCTGTTTATATTTCCAACTTAATGAGATGTATTTTTCTTCCCTATTCACCAAGGTCGTAAACCTCTCTATTTCGGGTTTTGCAGCATTATCTGGTAAACTAATTGTTAAAGGTTTAATAGGCTCAGATTCTAGCCCCGATTCATCCATAGTGATCAAAGTATAGAGGTAGGGTACTTTGGGCCGAACTGATATATCCTTAAAAGTATCCTTCGGAAGATTAATATCAGCTACCAACTCCCAAGAAGTATTCGCCCCTTTTTCTTTTCGGTAAACCAAGGTTTTGGCTGCATCAATACTACTACTGGTGATCCATTTTAGTTCGATAACCCCATTGTCTGCTTTAAACGATTTGAATACAGGTTGAGTGGGTGGTATAATATCAGGTTTTTTGAGTTCTAATATTTCTGAAAACCCAGAAGGGTTATAACGCTTATCAAAGGATTGTACTTTATAATAGATCTTATTATTTAGTGTCTTAATATTGATTGTATCTGTAATATTACTTTCTGCAATGGGACGGAAAGTGATTTGTGTAAACTCTTCATTTTCCAGATTTGCTCTAAACACTCGATACCCTAAGAAATCAGCTTCAGTATTAGATTGCCAATTGAGTTGTACAATTCCCGTAGAATCTATCACTCCTCTAAGATCAATAGGAATCGCAGGTGGTGTATCATCTACAGGTTGTACCATCTGCGGAAATGAAGTTCGTTTTGTTCCGTCAAGACCAACAGCGGTTACTGTGAAATAATTGATAACATCTAGGTTTTTGTAAGTAATACTTCTCGTATTTTTGGAAATATTAGGAACCACTACCTGATATCCTTCTTTTATTTGATTGGAACGATTTAATTCGAAATAATCGATAGCTTCTAAACCTTCTTCAGGAAATTCCCAGTTAATTATAACAGTAGTATTATCGGATTGCAACTTGGCTTCATTTATAGCCGGATTGTAATGCATGGCTTTTCTTCCAGTTCCAGAGGTGACCTTAGAAGGAGGACCTACAACACCAAATGGAGAAATTCCTTTGATTCTATAAAAGTATTTTTTATTGTTTTGAGGTAAAGTATCTACGTAGAACATCCGATCAGTAGGCTTTTTCTCTTTTTCACTCATGTTCACAATGGGAACTCCTTCTAACGACTTATAAGTCTTTCCAAAATCATCAGATCGCTCGATGATATAATTATTGTATTCTCTTCTTAGCAGATTGAAGTCCCAACTTAGCATGGCGGTTCTATCTCCAAAAATTCCGACAAAATCTTTAGGTTCTGGTAATGGTCTAAAATCATTCAGCCCCAGGTACACTCCACCAAATTTCACTTGTTTTTTCTCTGGAGGGATCATAGTATACACCTTATACAAATAACGTTCGTTGGGTTTTACATCAGTATCGATATAAGCCAAGCCAGAAAGTTTTGCAACTTCAAAATCCTGATCTGCTGCATATAACGCAAAAGAAAATCTTTGTTCTAATGCTTTGGCCTGATTAATAATACTCATCAAACCATTACTATCCCCTTCTAACTCTACATTAAAATCTTCTCCATAAATCGCTTGAGCAGCTATAGCTGCATTGTTATTTTGATCTACCCATGATTCCCAGTTTTCGATAGGTTGCGGTTTTAAAGGAGATACCGTTAATTTCTTTACAATAGGGTCTTTTATCATTTCTTGACCAATGGCTATAGTTCTACGTTCGATCATATATCCATATTCATTAGCATACTTCCATGCTAATGGAGTATTTGCAGCCCATCGTAGCATAATTGCATCCTTGGTAACAGTACCTATGACCTGTACAGCAGGTTCTTCATCTCCTATAGGTTCTTGGGCAAACCCAAAAACAGAGAGCAACACTAACATAGTTCCTAATATGTTTTTCAATGTATTAGTCATATAAAGGGTTTGTGAATTTTATAGTTTTATCTCCTCCATTCTTAACCTGACCTGGTAGTACATACTGAAGTTTGGTTTTATACTTTCCTTTCTTCATCAAAGGGAAAGGATCTATTATCAGTTTTTTATATCTGGTCATCGACTCCCAAGGTAAATCTGAGCTTACTAATTGATATCGCAAATCCTCATAATCTTGGTGATAATAATGTGTAAGATTATATCTGTAGGGATTATAATCGCTTATTTCGCCTGTGTAATCGTTTTCTAAATAGGTCAAATACCAAGACATAGGCTCTACACCTTCTACAGGAGGGATTCCTACTTTGTCGGTTTCTCTTGATACTGATATTTCACCTTCAATCGGATAATTTTCATACAACAAAGGATAAATTTGATTTTGATAATAGGAATTATCAGGTATTGCTCTTGCAATGATAAGCGGTACATTTCCAGAATACTTGTTACCCACCAATTCTACCAAATCAAAAGGCTCTAGTGGATCGATACCTGTTAATAGTGTCAGTCCATAAGGATGAGTGACATGCTCATATAAATCTTTACGATTCTTCATGGCATTCATCTTTTTATCAAAAGTTTCATATGTACTTGTTGCAAATTCAAAGGTCAACAACTCTCGTTCATCTCCTTTTATAATTACATCTTCGAGTTGTCTTGACCTTACCTCAACCTCATTACCAGACTCCCCTTCTCCCACATCTTTGGATACATAAGTATCGGTAACATTACTATCTGTATCCATCTGGTCGGGAACCAGTTTTACTGAAACTGCATAATCAGTCTCTGTAGCAATCTCTTTGGGCAAGCTGAATACAATTTGTCTGGCCGCTGGATTATAAGAGTATCCCTTGGTAAGGATTTCACCTGCATTTGAAGTTATGGTGATCGTTTTATCCCATGTAGGTACCGCATCAAATAAATAAGATTGTCCTCTTTTCAGATTGACATACCCTTTATCATACTCTTTTATGAAAAAGTTCTTTTGATCCACCGTGGGATACATATATGCTATATTGTTAAGTGGTATAGTCTCTGGTGCTGTTCCTGTTGTAAAATTAATTTCTTTGGATTCTGTTGCTATTTTTCCATCATCCATAATGGTTTCCCATTTTCCATTTATAAATTCTTCAAAATGTAGCTGAACATAGGCCTTTATATTAGATTTTGGAGGTAAGATCTCATGGGAATAAAACACTGCAATATCATTACTGTTATTCCACTCTAATTCTCCTACAATGGGTTGTCCATCCTTAGTGACTTCAAACGTATCCATAAGGATCTTGTACTTTCTGTCGCCAGTATCATCAGGCAATTCAAACACTTTGTTTATTTGTAAGTTGAATGCCACTTGTGGTGCTGCAAAAACATCCACATCGCTAGCTCCTTCTTTCGGTGTCATATCTCCAATCACTACAATTCCATCAAGAGCACTACCTCCAACAATTTCACACTTGTCTCCTAATTCAACTTTGAACCTAAACCTTCCTTTAATAAGGCCTCCTAATAAATTATATTTCCCAGCAAGATACCCTCTTAACCACACCGGATTCGGAAGCCTGGCCTGCATCAATACGGCACCACCCCCTGCGAATATGACTATTTTCTTTTTCTTCCCGAATAACTTGAATTTTAGTCCAATCTGTCCTTGCAAGTATGCATACGCCTGTCCGTTGGCATACCAACCATTTAATCCAATTTGCTCACTTGATCCCTTACAATGGGCATCACCATAATCTTTTAGCATAATATCAAAGCCAATTCCCGCATCAAACCGTGCATAGAAAATGAGGAAACGAATATCCCCAGTAGTCATACTCCAATGTGCTCCAAAAGCCAACCCTTTTCCTGCATCCAATAGATTAATATCACGTGTATAGTCTAATTTTGCTGCATCCACACCCAATATGTTGGCCACCATATCCGGTGGAGGCGGGCTTCCTGGGAGACCGTCTCCCGCCATAAAATAGCTTTCGGTTTTCAGTTTTAGTATTCCTAAGTTTAGCTTTACTCCTACCGGGTCACTTGGTGTACCGATAAGGATATGCCACTTGTCTCTAGAGACATAAAAATCCATCCATCCAGCACGGCCATTAGGTCCAACTCCTTTTAGAATCCCAAAATTGATATATAATTCTGATGTTGCATGAAAAACATCATTTACAAAATCAAACTTTATAAATACATTAGCAGACATGGCCCCTTCAGGTTGATACGCAGGTATTATAGCATCGGCTCCTTGAGAAATAAGGGCAAGTTTATCCTGAAGTTTTTCATAAAAATCCCCAGGAATACTGGAAATAAGTTCTCCTTCTCCTTTGAAATAAATCTCCTGCAGCCCTCCAGAATTAAGAAATGCGATTCCAAATTCAAGAGAACCGTGAAACAACTCCTCTGACCCAGTAGTTATTAATCCAACGGTGGCTTTGAGTCCAAAACCATTTTCTTTATAAGGCTCATAAACCACCCCAGACGTTGAGGCTCCAATATCATTGAATGCTGCATTTTGTTGACGATTAACCCCGGACATTTTCATATGATTATAAAAACCTCCCCCGAAGGAATTTATAGAAAACGCGGTAAAAATTGGAATTCCCTGAGGTAACGTAACCTGGGCATCGGCAAACCAATATCTAAAATCTTCTTTGCGTCCAAATAGCGCTTTGGCTTCTACTTCCAAATTCATTCCAACACTAAATTTGGCCCCCACTGCTCCTGCAAACCCGGTACCGTATGTAGGATCATCCTCAAAGATGAAAATTGCACCTTTAAGTTCGAGTCCGGCAACTTCCATCTCGACAAATACTCGCTCCAAACGCACTCCATCATATTTCCAGTGGTCTCTACCTCCTTCATCTTCGAGTTTGGCCTTGATGGCCAACTTTGCCCCTCCACCATTACCTCCATCACTCTCGGAGGTAAGATTGATATTAAAATCAAAGACCAACTCGGCGCGATCACCAGCAGGTGTTCTTAACCCTACTTCATTCAGTGTGACAGGGAAATTGGCTACACTCATACTGCCTTTGTATCCAAAGTAATCCACCGAAAACTTTGGGGATTCTGTCTGGAGTAGCATATTCTCGAATACGATCCCTTTAAAATCCACGGTATTGCCGCTAGAACCACTACTTAGTCCTGATTGAATATTTACCGATCCATTAAGATTAGCTTTCGGTCTAAATTTATCGTCCTCAATCTTCATTTCAACATATGAATCTTTGGCTAGAATCACCTTTGCACTCCATACATCAAAATCAATCTCATTGGTACTACTCACTCTGAAACTATATTCATCCGGACGGATAATAGCATCATATTTCAAACGATCAACCTCTGATACTGGCAATAGCATCTCCCCGCTAAACTCACCTGCTTTTATGCTATTGGTTTCTATGTCTAAAAGAAATCGATCTAAGGAGAATTTCCATTTGGATGCCGAACCTTCATCTATAGTTAGAATATTTTCACCTTCAAATTTCCCAGTAATACCCTTCTCATCAATAATCAGATTAGATGCTCCAAATGAAACGCGTTTGTCACTGTTATTTTTTTTGAAAGCTTTGGGTAAAACAACTTCTAGGGTATTGATATAGACTCCTCTCCAAAGTGTTGGGTTTTCACTGTAGTATTTGCTCACGTAATCTTGTGGCATAGCTTGGTCATTACGCAAATCACTAAAATCAAATATGGCTGTATTCAATTTAAAAGTAGTTCCTTCTAACCCCTTCATTCCAAATTCTGGAAGCGTAATGTTTGCTACAATATCATTCCAATCGCTTACTATCGTTTTGAAATTCCCTTCGACATATCCCAATCTTTCTTTTCCATCCTCATCTACAGGATATAGCAATCCATTGGAAAATTTAAGATCTGCATCTATTCCTAATTCTTTAAATCCTGAACAATCTATAGTAGCATAAGTTGCGGGATTCTCAAAACTACCATTGAGTGTTACAACAGCTTTACCGTTATTGATGTTGAATGTAAATTGAGAGATCAGGTTAAGTTTTGCATCACCTATAATACCTCCCTCATGTGAAAGTTTGATATCTGTAGCTCCTAAAATTAGTGTTCCTCTAGCAGTTTCTACTTTTAGGAAGGCCGTAAGCTCTGTAAATGCAGGTTTAAAAACAGCTTTGGCAATACCTACAGTATATTTTACATTACTAATCTCTGTGGGACGGATGGCTACCGGTAGTTGTCCAAGAGTTTGATCTGAAAGTAGATCTACATAATTTTGTGTCTGCTCAATAGCAGCAAACGTATTGTTTGCCATATCGAGCCATTTCTTGTTTTGTAATGATGCTGTCGTGTTATTAAACTGAAACCCTTCTTGAACCTTTAACTTGTTTGATTTTTTTAAAGGAACCGGTATATCAAACTGTTCTAGAGACTTAAAATCCCTAAACTTTTTAAGTGATTTTGTTGGAGTAACTTTTTTAGTACGATCAGTTACATGATGGGTTAAGCTATCTTTGGTAGTACTATTTACCTCTGAAACAAGTACTGAAATATTTGTTTTAGAAACAAGTTTGTCTTTTGCGGATAAGTGATTTGTTGTAAACAAAAGAAGACAACTAGACAATATAAGTGATATGAGGTTATTCATAGGTTTTAAAGCCAAGCAGATCTTAGCCAGAGTATAAAATTCAACATTCTTAATTGGTCATATCTTTTTCCAAAAACTATTTTTTAAAAAAACGTATTGCTGGTTATGGCAATAATTCACACTACAATTTTATTAATAATTCCAAGGGAAAACACCCCTGTTTTCAGGGTTTTTTGATCTGTGTCAAATAATGTTTCTGTCTGTTACACAGAAGTTCTTATCACCGTCGCTGCTTATTATCAAGCTATTTTGGTGATTGTTTTAGCTGTTCATCATTTTATCTTTTTACCATTGTCGTCATAACCGGGAGGCCAGACTCCATATCTATTTTTAAAATCTTGAGGAGTTTCCGGTTGTCCCATATTTCCATAAAATGTATTTGGATCCTCCTCAATTTTCTTCAGCATTTTTTTTCGTTTATTCTTCTCCTCCTCTTTTTCTTTATCCGACATTGATGCTTTTTTGGCTTCTACATCTTTGTCTTGAATTAAAAGTCTCATATCCATCACTTTTCTCAGATCTTGGGGAGATAACATTTCAAAAATTTGATGCCACTCTTTAGATTGTGGAATTTCATTAGCCATATGGGCTAGTGTTTCTATAGTGTTTTCATCCAAAATCTCCGGCAAATTTTCTGGCGTAATTCGTTTCATCATAATTATAATTCAATTAAATCTACATAATAGGCTTTATATCCTCCTATCTCTAGATGTTGTCCATTTACATCTTTTATTGCTATAGGTTCTGCAGTTTGTTTAAAACTACCAGCATTTATTAGCACTTCTTCTTGAACTTGAACGGCAGCATCAGCATCTGCATGTCTTTGTTTTCCTAGATGCTTGCCCCAATCCGAAAGATCGTCAATGTATACTCCATTTTTGGTTAAAATTCGTTGTATCACTGCTATTTTTTCTCCGCTACCCGCGTGTTGGGCGGTAAGTTTTATAAATCCTTCTGCAACTTCTTTCTTAAGTGTAGATGACACAAAGCTATTATAACTTATTGTCTTACCTGTTCCACCCACAAACTGTGATTCAAAATCAGTTTTTGAAAAAGTTTTACCGCTGAAAACCTCACCCATAATACGTCTACTATCTACTTTTCTCAATTTATCGAGCGCAGATTGTAAATGTTTTACTCCTCGAGCCGCATAAGTTCCTAGGTAACTTTGATTATATCGTAATGGAACATTAATAAAATCCCCTTTTACCGTAAAAGCATGTAGCGTTGCTAATTCTATTTCAGTAGCATCTCCAGTAGGCAATAAGTCTTTATCTTTTAAATCTTCTCTTAGCGTTTTGAAGGAGTTTTTAATATCTGGTGTAAGTTTCCAATAGGTAAGCCACCCATAATTGCCACTGAATTTATTTAAATCTGCTAAAGAATCTTCAAAAGCCTTCGGATTATCTTTGTAGCCTCTCACCATTTCTCCAAAATCATCAACATCCATTTTGTCTATTTCTTGAAGTACATCGGCATGCCCTTTTCGTAAAATCTCTGTAAAAGTATTAGCCTCTGCGGTATTCAAATACGCTTTTATTCTTCCATCTCCTATATGTTTCCGAATATTGTTGTATTTAGCCAATCCAGCAGCGGGGCTGTTGATAAGCTCAACAACAGTATTACGAATAGGAAGCCCTTGATGATCTAAAAGCCCTTGAGCATTTTTGTTTCCACTTTTTACGAACATATCCAGAGGGACCACAGGACGATCAGGGTTCTTGGTTAACATGAAATCTCCCAGATTGGTTTCGTCAAAGAATTTCCCTTCGCTGGCTAATCTTTCTGTTATTTCATCAATCTTATTCAGATGAGTTTCTGTAACCTGAAGATCAAGCGCCTCTCCATTCTTAAATTGAGTACTGAGCCTAAACAAATCATGACCCTCAATTTTTTCTAGCGCTACGGCTTCTTGCCACACACCATTGATGTCTTTTACTCGAACACGCCCCAACACTTTGGGGCCGTCATAAGGTTCTAAAGCTTTTGCTACATCTTCTATTTCCTGAACTGTATCATAATCTTGTTTTCCAGTTTTATCGAATTTAAAAATCGCTGATTGTCCGTTATACTCTCCAGAAAAAATTCTTCCTAACCCTCCACTACCATTGGTAATCTCTACTGCATCAATAGCTGGTAACCTGTGTACCTCTTCTGCATCTCTTATGGCAGTTTTGAACGTCTTATCATCTACGATCTTAGAAGTTGCTCGTGCTTCAATCAAATTAGCTGCGTAGTTAACCAGTACTGAGTTAGAAGAACTTGACAAGGCGAAAAGCTCTTCTCCTCCAACTCTGATCACATTAGAAAGCGCGCTATAATCTTCTATCTTGGCAATTGCACTTTTGATAGATTCTGGAAGAAAAGATTCCTTGATTGCTCTTTGAATATTAGCAATAAGAATTTCTTTGGTCAGATCATTATCAAAATAATCATCATAAATTTTTTCGACATCCTCCTTTAATTTTTTCGCTGAATTAGTTGGTGATCCAAATGCAGTTTTTTCCCAGGAGCTATAGCTTCCAGCAACCCTAATTTCATCAATCACCTCATCTGTAGACTTTTGGACACTTACTAAATAGTCTGATACCTTTTCGAGGTTCACTATATCTAATCGGTCTGCATTCTTATCTGCCTCATACAAAATACGCCAGGCATCGTAAGCATTCTCTGCATGTGTTTCAAAATGTTTGAATACTTGTTCAGAATTCGCTTCAATCAATTCATTATTTAGTATATCCAAAGGGCATGGATCCTCTTGAGCATGTATACTATTTTGGAAACCTATTAGCAAGAATAAAATAGAAACTAATAGTCTTTTTATATGGATGGTAAATTTCATTTCTATGTGCGTTTATTCGGTTATTTACAGTTTGGTCTTGATTTTTTGATATTTGTGATAATACTATTCGCTCTAAAGCTTGGAGTTTTGAAGTCTTTCAAAAAGGCTTTTAACGTTGCTCTTGTTCCATCATTAAGACCGCTTAATCCATCTATGGCTTTGTCGGTTCTTGCTACCAAAGCATCCACCTTTTGAATGTTCATTGCCAAACTTGGAACAGCCGTCATTATAGAAAGAATGTGCATGTTGGTTCGTACTTCCTTGGAGACGGCACTTTCGTTTAATGCTGTAGCGACTCCCCCAATTGCAGAACCCGCTACATCGGATACGACAATAGCTTTTCTAATAATATTTCCAGTAGTAAAGACAACCTTAATAGCACCAACGCCAATGGCAAATGATAGGACATCAGCAGCTAACCATGCTGATTTTCCAGCCACCGTATTCCAATTACTGTTACTAATTGCAAAGGCATGAATTATCGGAATATTTAGTACTGACCCTTTTTTAAACTCTTGCCCTAAGAAGGTAAAATCATCGGCTACATAAACTAAGACCATCTTATTGTATGGTAGCGATTTTCCATTTGCGCTTATGGTCTTGTTGTCAATAAATTTTGAAGAAAAATTGTCGAACTGAAAAATATTTGCTTCCAATTGCAGGATGTTATCATCATCATCGAAATCACTTTGAGATGCCTGATCCATATCTTCAACTTCTTCTAAAGTCAGGGACTCTACATAATTGGTTTCAACCACATACTGACCTACCCAGGCTAAAAACTTGCTTAATCTATCCCCTGAAAGCTGTTTGTATATTTGTTTAAAACCTACGTCTTCAATGGCACGAATTACACTCCTTCTTCTGTAAGAAAAACTCAGTGCCAATTTCATTAAAGCGTCATTATGAATATCTTTATAAATGGCATCCAGATCATCATCTTCAATTTTTTTGTCGGTGAGTATGGCCTCAAATACAGCTAACCGAATACTTTCTTTTACTTTTGTTAAGGAGTTTACATTCTCATTAAGATTAATGTGATCTAAGATTTTTGCAAGTTCACTAACAACCAAACCTTCATTGCCATCATATTTTGGCCAAAATCTACTGTTTTCCTCTTCATAAGCATTTAAAAAATCATCATAAACTCTAATAAACGTTTGAAAATATTGAAGAGAATTTTGTGAGGTGTTTAGCTCTGAAGCGATGATTTCATCTCTCCTGTAGTCGGCCTTTGAAAATTCCCTCATCAATAAATTGGGCCATTGGTAAAAGTCTTCCGCCTTTACGTTGACTGGATCAAAATATGCGTTTTTAAACATAATATCATAGGGCAAAATCCAATTTAAAGATCCTATGTGTTCAAAAAAGTAATTATCCTTTTCCATTGCTCTTCTTTCCGATTGAGTAAAGCGTGCAAATGCTTCTCTGTTTTGATTTCTCTTTATGGCGATATCAAAAATAATTTTATAACTATCTAAATTTTCACAGCCATCGATAAGCATTTCGGTGAATAAATTTGAAATAACCGGGATGGCATCTTGGAGTTCTTTATATTCATCTAGAGATAGTAATATTTCTTGAAATGCCTGCTGCTCTCTTTTTTCCAGATCATCAAATCTTTCTTTGACAATCAGATTTAAAACATTCCATTTCTCATCATCATCATTATTATTAGAAGTAATTCCCGCCAGAATTTCTGTAAAATAAGTTCTATTATCATCTCCATAAAAAGCAAACTCATCATTCATTCTCTTTAGCAAATTTTTTAGGAGACTATAATTGTTCTGGGCTAGAAGATCATCATGAACGTCTGAATGTTTTTCTACAGAAATACTACTTAAAAGCTTGAGGATTGCTTTTTCGTGATCTTCCGGAATACTATTTTGTATTCCTAGTTTTCGTAACAAGGTTACAAGTTCTGTATACTCTAGCTGCTGTAACAAACAAAACTTTTCGATCTTGTTTATGGTTTCTTCAATATGGGAAGCCGTTTCGGTATCAATATTCTTACTTATTCTTTTAAGTTCTTCCAGATTTTTTTGATCTAAAGAAGATATAGAGCTGATATCACAGGTATTGGTGTTATCATCTACATAAGGATTCGATGACTCTCCATCTTCATCCCCTTGAAACCAGTATAATTTGAATCCAGGGGCATGCATTTTTTTCCAATCCATATGGCTTAGTACTTCGCCATTGTTGTAATCCATCAAAAAATCCGTAGCCTTTTCGTTCGTTTCATATTCGCTAAAAGGATGTTCTAAACCAAAAACCCCATGTCCTAATTCGTGAGCTATTGTAGTATTTTGATGGGATGAGTTGCCAAAAATAAACCCAAACTGGCTTTTGAGTGGCATAAAACCCTGTACATCTAGTTTTGAAATTGGGACATCAGTTATGAAGAGAAAGTAAGTATCATCTTTGTAGGCACCATTAGTCTTGAAATAGTTGATAATCTCCTTCTCTTCGTTGGTATAGTAAGAGAACAATCCGCTATCTCCGATATCCAGAATTCCATTACCATCATCCCAGGCACTTTCAGAAATTTGAAGGCGAGCCCCTATATTCACATTAAACCCTACTCCCGCTTTATTGTATATTTGGTTGAGTTCTCCTTTAATATTAGAGGGCACCTTTGCGTCATTTACGGGAATTATTACCAAGTTTATATTTGCTAATTGCTGATTCCCCAAGTGTACCAATTGTAATGCTCCAGCTATGGTGTATTGTTCACTTTCTTTTTTGGGTTTCACCGTTGCCAAAATTTCCTCGATCAGATAATCAGATTTATTTTTTATGGAAAGTGTAGCAACGTTATCGTTCCAGGTAACAGGAACTTCTATTCCTTCTTTTGTTTTGAAAATGATATCCTCTTTGGTGAATGAATCATCTTCAAAAGTTACCTCGGCTTTTACTATATCCCCTCCTTTAATTTTGGATATTGCTTTGTACGGAATTACATAATCCTCTCCACTGGCTACAGTTAGTGTTTTGTATTCTGAAGCTAATTCTTCTTTTACAGCTTCTGGCAAAGCATCAAATGTATAGTATCCAGAGTTCAGAAATTCTACATTAACTCCTATAGCAGTGACCTCAGTAGCATTTCCCCCGTTAATCCCTTCGGTATTAGAATCAGTGGCTGGACCTCCTTCTGCAACTTGTTCCCTGGTTACAGTACCATCTTCTCCAATAGTATAAGCGGTGCCACTTTGATCCCGAATGACTACTTCCTGATCTCCAGGAACTATAGCTTGTTCTCCATTAGTTCCAGTAATCACCCAAGCATTATTTTCATTTTGTGTGATATCTGCAATAACAAAATCCACCTCTGCACTGGACAATTCACCTTGATCACCAGTAATCATTTCGATCACATCCAGATCTACATCGACAGTCATATCTTCTCCTTCACCAAATTCAGGGTCATACAAGGTCACGATTTCTCCTTCCGCTAATTGATTATCTGTATTTACGAGTATTCCTTCAAACTTTACGCTAAAACGAGCAAATTTTAGATAAGGCACTCGCACATATCCTTTTCCTGATATTCTTCCTCCACTGCCACCATCTAATTCTGTAATGGTCATCACAAAATCTCCTGCCGTAACTCTATCTCCTATACGTAAATCGGCATGCGGTTCTCTGTTGGTGATAGCAATTGCGTCGGGTACTATACCACAATTATAATTTGCAGTTTCGTCTTGTACTGTTTCAGTAGTTATTTCCTGTGGTTCTGAATATGGCCCATATTGATATTTACATTTTCCTCTAACCTTATACTCGTAAGTCGTTCCTGGTTTCAGATCCCAAACGGTAGCCCAACCACTATTAGTTCTCATAGTAAACCAATTGGCATTAGGTTTGTTCGCTTCTCTATATGCTATGGTATATTCACTATACTCTACAGGGTCTTCATCCCAAAACACATTAATTTTTGATATCCCCTTTTGCTCAGCATATATATTAAGTGGTGCATCACAAGGAGAAGTTCTGGAAAACCAGAAAATCTCGCTTTTTCCTTCATTTCTAAACAAACCTATTTCTTCGGCACCTTGCAAAGCTTTTGCTCTAACTCGCCAAGCGTATCGTTTGTCTGGAAGCAATAATGGCTGCGCCGGGCCATACACAAATGAGGTGGATCTTGTTGTGGTTTCAAATATTGGAGGAACCGATAAAAAAGCGGTTTGAGGATCTACGACATTGTCCCAAATTTCGACAATACTCAATTCATATTCTACATTGCTAACATTGATATGACGAGGAGTCCATTGAAAAACTATGTTATCAACTTCTTTTGGTTCAATATTTGTTTTATTAAAAGGTGTATTTAATATAGGAGGTTCATTCTTAAAAATATATGTACTTATACATGTTTTTGATGACAAACGGTTTCCTGTGCTAGCATCATAAACCTCAAAACAGAACTGATAACTCCCTTCGGGAATTGTACTCCCGTACACATTTTGATTGATCCCACGGATATTTTGAAATTCAAAATAAGGTGCCAACTCAGCGTTGGTTAAAACCAGAGGAACACCACCATCGATAAACAATGGAGCTGCTCCCAACACAACATCCCTACTCTCAAAGTTGATTCCGTTACCTTCAAAAAAGACTTTTAATCGTATTTGTTCATTGAGAATGGTGATATCACTCAATAACAACTGAACTCGTAATGGACTATTAATTGTTGTTCTATCCGCATAATTATGAAAATTGACAGGAGCGGGTGGATTTACCTGTGGTATCACAGTGATCGGAAAACGCTGTGCATTAACCTGAACAAAACTATAGAGCAATATAAATAGTGTGAGTGTGTATTTCTTCATAGGTTAAATCTTTTCGATGTACTTAAGTTGGTATTTATTAGCATCAGTATGCTTCAATGACTCTTTCAGATAATAATCTATAATTTGGGTAATGATATATAATTCAATTTCCTGATTATCTTCATTCTTATCCTTCATTCTGAAGATGTTTTCTTTTTCCTGCTCCATTAATCCTTTAAGGTACTTATCGGGATTCTCCACCTTTTTTATCGTTTTATAACTTTCGATAATAGGAAGTGTCCAACGATGCCCAATCAGTCTTCCCAGGGCAATGTTTACGTTTTGTTGCAATCGCTCATACTCTTCACGCAACGCTTTTGGTGCCTTTCTACGTTCTTCTTCCGGCTTTTTATGCAAACTGTGATTGTCTACTTTTACTTTAGCCTTTACAAATGCACGTTCAAAAGCAAAATCCAATCGTTGCATATCCTTTCTTAACTCAAGAAGTGTATTAAAAATCAATTGATTATAACCTGCAAGAAAATCCTCATAACTATAGAGTTCTCTAAGAAAATCTACCGCTTTGGGTTTGTATAGCCTTGCTTCTTTTTCATCGACTGCAATCTGCCTAAGCATGGTAAGTTCCCCTTTTTTGTAACCAGGAATATGATCAAAATGAGGATGATTTTGTAATCTTTCTAACTGCATATTGACCTCTGGCAAAGTTCCTTGATATAGAGAATCCCGATACCTAAACTGTACTCTTTGTTCTTCTTTAGGCTTTCTGTTTTTAGGAATTTTAGGTTTCTTCTTTCTTGGTTTTCTTTCTGGAATCCTAAACCTGGGATTAAACTTATCGAATGTATAATTATAGCTAAAGGTTGCTGTAAAATCCTGATTAGATGAGGTTGTTTTTCTAAATTGAGATAATAGATTAAGACTGAAATTATGTTTCTTAAGATAAGTATAAGTTCCACTTAATCTTATATTGGTTACCTCCCCTTGATTTTGCCCATTGCTCTCACTTCGATTGTAGCTAATAGAACCTGTGGTTCTCAGCTTTTTATCAAAGTATCGTTTATTTGCCGATAATATTGGTCCATAAGTAACACTGTTATCTACTCCTATAGTACTATAACTCACATTTACCGATGTAGAAATATTGAGATCAATAGTAGGATACCCCATTGCATATGAAACATTACCATTATAAAAGTTTGAATCTCCGTTTTCTACAACCCGACCTCCTTGCTTATTAACCGCATTTTGAAAAGATAAAGCCACATTGAGATTTTGTTTTCTTAGCTCTGTATCTTTTATGATATAATTTGCGTTAAGATTGGCATTTTGTGATATCTGCTGAAAATTTAAGGTGTCTAGATTATCTGTTTGAGCAACCTCATTGATGAAATCAAATTGATCCTTAATATTGGTGAAAGACTGAAAATTAGAGTATCCTCCCGTAATATTTAATCTTTCTGAAGCCGTATACGTCAAATTTACAGCACTCACCACCCGCTGTAATTGTGTGCTTTTTTCGTTATTCAGGTCATCCCTTTGCAAGCCGCCATTAAAAGCAATATTTAATTTGTTTTCGAATAGATTCTGTGTAGCATTTAAGGTAATATTCTCAAGATCGTTATTAAAAAAATAAGCCCCCAATGTTCTATAGTCGGGGTCTATATACTCGTACCCAACCCCCACAGATCCTTGTCCCAGTGGATAAGAAAAATTAGCCTTATAAGCTTTAAAATGTTGAGTGGTTGCGTTATTATTCAATAAGGCAGATAAAATAAATGGGCTTTCCTCATCTCCTTCCGCATTAGTATCTTCTGTTATTGCTGAAGAAGCTGCTTCGATCTGAATTTCGCCTTTTTCAAATAATTTCACTCTTCCTTCGACACTGATCACCACATTTTCTTTGGGTTGCAACTCCAGTTCAACGGGAACGGGATTATCTAATGAATTTTCATCATCTGAAGCTTTAAAAAAGGTTACTCCAACTGAGAACTTTTCCTGTAGATACGTTGATTTAACACCATAACCAATTCTTTTAAAAGCTGTCAAAGATTGTGGATCATTGGCATCATATTCAGATGCTTTAAGCAATCGACCGTACATTGCACTTATTTTAAACGGTCCTTCTGGAGTAAGATCAACCCCTAATCCTGTAAACTGATGTCCGTTTAATGTATATGGAGAAAACGTCATACTTACATCTCCGATATGTGTTGTCACCCATTTATACGAAGGATGGATACTTAATCGATTAAAAGAAAAAGGATTGCTACTTTCGAATTTCTGATTGGAATAAGAAAAAGAAAAAGGAATGTTATACACACCACTAATATTAAGGTTTACGTTTCCTGTTAAAAAGTACGTAAATGGTTCTCGATTTGAGTTCCCTTCATAAAAGACAGTATTTGCCGCCACTCCTCCTGTTAATTTAAATAATTTAGTTTTGCCTATCTGACCCAAATCTTGGCCAAAAGACCATATAGAGAAACAAAAGAAAAATGAACAACAAAGTAGTTTTGGAAGAATACAGATAAGCTTTCTATGTGAAATATTCATAAAACCATCTTTCTGCAATAAAATCTCTAAAGGCTTCAAAGTATACTTTTAATCAAAATTCTTTTATTTCTTAAACATCTGTGTATAGGCTATGTTACGTGTAAAACTGGATGTATATCATCCAAAATTCAACATTAAGCCAACTATACTTTTCTATAATGAATATGCGATCTAAAAGATTATTTGCATATAGTTATACAAGTATGACATCAAAATTATTTTATTTTTTTTAAGAAAAATTCACTGTTTTCAGGGTGATTTGATGAAGTGAAGTAAATTCACTGAAAACAGTTAGTTTTAGGCGGGAATTGTAAAGAAGAATGTACTACCCACACCTACTTCAGAATGCAACCAAATCTTGCCTCCGTGAGATTCTACAATTTTTTTACAATGGGCTAAACCAATTCCTGTACCTTGGTATTCTTCTCGGGAATGTAGTCGTTGAAAAATGGCAAAAATCCGTTCTTTATGTTCTTCAGGTATTCCTATTCCATTGTCTTGTACAGAAAACTTCCAGAAATCCTTTTGCCCTTCACTAAGATCTGTAATTTTTGCGCATTCAATTTTTATCTCCGGAGTGGTTTGGCTATCTCTAAACTTTATACCATTACTTATTAAGTTTTGTAACAGTAATCTAAATTCAATCTCAGACCCTGTTAAAATGGGTAGTTTATCGGCTACAACTTTTGCTCCCGATGTTTTTATTCTAGTTCCTAAGTCTTCTTTTAGTTCTTCAAAAATTTTGTTGCAATCTATCTCTACATAATCCCTATTTCTGCCCAGGCGCGAATACTCTAACAGCGCATCGATCAGTTTCTTCATACGTACACTTGCATCTTTGATGAAGAATAAACTTTCTTTCCCAACATCGTCAAAACTTTCTCCATAATCTTCGGCAATAAGGCCTATAAAACTCGAGATAGTATTTAAGGGTTCCTGTAAATCATGACTGGCGATATAAGCAAACTGTTCCAGTTCCTTATTTTTGGCTTCCAACTCCAGGGATTGTTCGTAAATAGCCAGGTTTTTGGCTTGTAATTCTTTATTGAATCGTTTCTTGGCAAGGTATCCTCTGTAAATAATCAAACCAGCTATTACAAAAAGCGCAACCAAACTTATTAAAAGTATGTTGATTTTCTTTTGCGTATCAATCTCAGAAGTCTGCTCCTCTAGGATCTTATTCTGATCCTCTATTTGTCTTTTTTGTTCTTCGAGTACTTTATTTTGCTCTAGAATCTCTTGATGACTATTATTGATTTGTTTT
This sequence comes from Aquimarina sp. AWH4_224, assembly GCF_056160245.1. Classification (NCBI taxonomy): domain Bacteria; kingdom Pseudomonadati; phylum Bacteroidota; class Flavobacteriia; order Flavobacteriales; family Flavobacteriaceae; genus Aquimarina; species Aquimarina sp. AWH4_224. The sequence goes on from NZ_JBSWWU010000005.1 coordinate 90,787, forward strand.
TCCTGATTCTGAATGTAATCAATTTGATCCTGAATATTTTTTTCTAGTTCTTCTTCTATCAATACCTTTTCTTCGAATTTCTTTTGCTGTATTTGGCTTTCGGTATACAGATCCCTAATCGCCCTGTTTTGAGTACTTATTTCACGTTTTTTACTATCTAACTCATCAAGTTGATTACTAATCTTATCTTTTTGACTCTGAATCTCTCGATCCTTATTCTCTAATTGGGATGCTTTTTCTTTGTTCTCTTCCTGAACTTCGGTTAGAGATTTTTCGGTTTTCTTGTAGAGACGTTTCCATTTTTCTGAAGAAGTAATCGCATGTTGTCGTAGACTGGGGGCAACCGTAAAATCTTCATTTTGGATTCTACTAAGATTGATTTCATACTCAAACGAATCCCCCACATTGACCATATTGATCATAGAAGCGTTGAAGTTGTAATCTTCGGTAACCAAAAGTATATCCTTATCTCTAATCTTACTTAGGATGTAATAGATCTCGTAATTGTATTTATTATTTACATAAAGTAGATGGATCCCCTTAATATCCTTTACCTGCTGAAATCGAACAATTTCGACAGGTTTATTAAAAATCTTACGTTTCTGTGCCAGTGCACTCAAATCAATGGTGGTTCTGTCGGGCCCAAGAACACCAATCTTAAAGCTATCTTGATCTTCGAGGTTTGGCCAACCGACCTGCTGTGCAAAATTGAAAACGAAAATAGCGCGTTGCAGACGCTTCACTTCTTCGTTACCTAACTCCTGAGCCAAGGATTTTGAAAAGAAAAAAAAGCACAAGCAGAGCCCGATCAAAAGACTCCCTATACTTTCTCTACTTCTAAGTGATATTTGCATCATAGCCTTAATAAAACTCTAGCAAAATAATTAGCTCCATTCACACCAAATTGTTGTACTCTTCTACTATAAATAAAATTTCCATCATCTGTATTTGCAGAATGCGTATGCTTATCAGGAAAAACATTAAAGATATTATTTCCTCCAATAGTACATCGAACATAATCATTTATTTGATAGGAAATCGTGGCATCCGTAACTAATTTTGGAGAAAAAGTTTGATCCCTGGTTTCTATATTTCCAGTAAACTCGTTTAACACCCAATTCGCCTGATCTCCATCATTGGGATGGATAAATTTTACTTCTCCAAATAGTGTATTGACCAATTGGAACCGAAATTTATCTATTTCATAAGATAGTAGCGAATTTACTTTATATCTGGGTTGCCCATACTCTACCCGAGCAATCTCTTCTCTATTAAAAAGCACCTCTTCTTGACCCACTAATGCAGGCGAAACTTTGATAGGTCCTTTGACTTGTGTTCTGGTAATATTGGCTCCCAAAGATGCATTAAACTCACCTTCCGCCAATGGTGTTTTATAAAACAACACTGCATCTGCACCGGTTGTTTTAGAATCTATTGCATTGGTAAAAAACTGGGCAGCACCTACATCAAATGGTTCTAAAATCGCTTCATAACCTTCAGCAAACCTACCAGACAATACAATTCTATCATCAATATCTATCTGATAGTAATCTACACTAAAAGTAAAATCATCACTGAACTTACCACTGATACCTGCACTGAAATGACTTGATAATTCTGGTTTTAGATTTCCTATTTGAAATGCTTCCGTAACAATTGCACTTTCATTATTAAACGTTCCTACCTGAAGGCTTTCCCCGTTAATAAATTGCGTACTTATATTCTGGAAATACACTTGATGTAATGATGGAGCTCTAAATCCTGTAGAAAATCCTGCTCTAACACTAATATCATCATTGATTCTATATCTACCAGATAACTTCCCGATCAACTGTTCTCCAAAATCATTATAAGATTCATATCGCAATGCACCCCGCACCAACAATTGATCTGTTAGATTCGCCTCGACATCCAAATATCCAGAGGTATTGGTTCTAAATCTGTTTAACTCGCTTTCTGGAGGAAACCCGGGAAAGACCTGTGCTCCTGCTACTCTGGGTACTTCTTCTCCTAAGTCATTAAAGAAAGTACTACCTCCATCGATATAAGAAGCTTCTTCTCCAGCAACTATTTGGTAGTTTTCTACACGTAACTCCGCTCCAAAGGCTATGTTTACACCACTTAACCAATCAAAAGTTCGGGAAATATCTAAGTTTGTCGTGTTTTGCTTATAGATAAAACCACCCGCATAAAAAGTTCTGGGAGAAGCAATTCCTAAGGATGCATTATTAGAGTTATTTACGGTATAATCTAATCTATTGATCCCAATAGAATGACTAAAATCGACGTCCCATTCATTTTTTACCCCTCGGATACCACCTGTAACTGCATCATCCTGAATGTCTGTCAAAATCTCCGGAGAAAAACCATTGGGAAACAATTCCAACACTACTCTTTCCTCATCTTTGGGAAAACGGTAAAAACCTTTGGATCGTCCTTCGCGATAGTTTCTACCTCCATGCATATAGAAGGTAGCCTTATCCGACATTTTGATCTCCCCATTAAAGGATAGCGTTAGATTTTGAGTCTCTGCACTACCAATCTCCATCACTCTTCTTCCGGAATATCCTGTTTGTCCGAAAAAATTATTTTGTTCAATCAATACATTATCAATAGCAGGATCATCATTATACACGGTTCCCGTATAGTCTCCTGCTCTATTTACCGATTCTCGATCTCGATACTCTGCAGTAACATTAATATAACCTTCATCTCCTATTTTCAATCCAAAATTTGCAGAAGAATACACACTTAGTCCATCTCCTTCGGTAGTGATTCCGGCTCTATTATCCACCTGAATAATTTCTGTCTGTTTTTTAAGGATGATATTGATCACCCCTGCAATAGCATCTGACCCGTATTGTGATGTAGCCCCATCCCGCAATACTTCTATTCGTTCTATAGACGCTATGGGAATTGCGTTGAAATCAGTTCCTACAGAGCCTCTCCCGATAGTTCCATTAACATTCAATAAAGAACTACTATGTCTTCTTTTCCCATTGACTAAAACAAGTACCTGATCTGGTCCCAATCCTCTCAAAGTAGCAGGATCAATATGATCTGTTCCATCGGCTATTGTTTGGTGCGTAGAATGAAAAGACGGAATTAAATAATGTAAAATATGACTTAATTCTATTTGTGACGAATTGCTCAATTGTTGAGGAGAAATGATATCTACAGCTGCCGTATTTTGTAATAGAGAAGTTGGTTTGGCCCGAGATCCCAAAGAAATAGGTTGATCCATAGAAAATCCAGTTTCTAATACAAAGTCAACCACTGCTGTATCCCCTACCTTCACCACTACAGATTTGGATACTGTCGTATACATCACAAAACCCGCGCTAACTACGTATTCTCCTTCTTCTACATTAAACGAATAATTACCATTTACATCGGTGGTGATACTCTTTTCGGTTCCTTCAATTGTAATTCGTGCTCCGGGTAAATTACCAAACTGATCTGAGACATTACCCGATATAACTGCTCTAGATTGAGCATGTATTTCACCTAACCCAAAACACACGAAAAACACCAAAAGATATAGCGAATATCTTTTCTTTAACATAGGATTAGAATTAAAAACAATGAAGTTTGAATATTTATTGATTTCGAATTTGATAATTTGCGTGTTAGGGGTAAATAAAACTAATACATGAAGATAAAAATTGCAAATATTTTTGAGAATATCAACCCTTGTATTTACAAAACTCTGTTATTTTCTGAAGAATTGGATTCGATATCTATATCGTCAAAATATTGATTGATTATTTTGCCTACAGTAATCTTGGAAAGCATCTTCTCGCTAAACTCTTTGATTTCAGGTATGCTATTGGCTTTTATTAACTCTTCTTTACTCAAAGCAGCTCCGATCATCAAAACAATTACTGTTATTTTATTCTTCTTATCTAATTTTTGATATTCAGAAAGAAACTCCCAACCATCCATAACGGGCATATTAATATCTAAAAAAATAAGTTCGGGATGTATCGAATTGGACTGTATCAACTTCAACGCTTCCTCTCCATTTTGGACCGTAACCACTTCTTCAGCGCAATTCAACTTTTCAATAATTGTTTTATTAAAAAAATTGGTTGCCTTGCTGTCATCGACCAGAAGAACTTGTTTCAATTTTCCCATCATCAAAAATGATTTCTCAATACACTATCTAATAAATCTGGAGATAAAGGCTTATTTATGAAGTCTTCTACATTGTGATTTTTGGCAGATGCCAGCACGTCATCAGGATTAGAGGAAGTAGACAGAAGGATTACCTTGATCCCTTCGGTGAAACTATGATCTAACTTTTCAAATTCAACCAAAAACTCCCATCCGTTCATGGCAGGCATATTGATATCTAGAAAAATAAGATCTGGTTTTGTAGCCTCATCTTTTTCGACGGCAGATAAATATTCTAGAGCAGCCAAACCACTTTGAACTGTGTTTACTTGATCAAAACCATTGTGTCTGGTAACTACTCGCTCGTTAAAAAAATTAGTAGCCTTATCATCGTCTACTAACAAAACGCAATTAACAGATTTACCCATAAAACTTTCCAATTACGCTCAAAGGAAAAAAACTTATTCCAATTTTCCATCATAAAACTAAATTTTGTGAGATAGTTTTCGTCTAAACCATTGATTTTTACGATTAAATGAACGAGAACAAATCACACTTCATGAAATTAAAGCCATAACCATGGTAACAAAATAAAGACATAATCGTCTCATTTTGATAAACCTTTAACACAAGGTAATAGGAAAATAAACGTAATTTTGGAATAAACGAGATTCTTACTAGAGAATTTTTGTAAGGGATATATGATAGAAAAGTTGAAAAATATATGTAAGGTCAATGTACTAAAGTATGATTGCTATGATCGTATCGTAGATGTACCAGTTAATGATTGGAATGCAGTTAACAAAAAAAACAACACCTTTTTATCCTTGGCATATCTTCAAACACTTGAAGACACACTTTTAGAAAATATAAAGTTTAGGTATATTGTATTTTACGAAGGTACTACGCCCGTAGGGATAGCTGCAGCGCAGTTGATAAAATTCAATTCAGCCGAATTGAAATTTCAAGAATTTCCATGTAAGATTAACGAAGCCATAAAAAATACTTTATTCAAAAATTTGGAAGTAAAGGTGTTAGTTTGCGGGAATCTATTTTCTTGCGGAGAACATGGTTTTGTATATGACTCCGACAAGATTACAGCAAAACAAGCTTTTGAAAGTTTATCAGATGCGTTAAGAGAAATAAGAAAATCTGAAAACACAGAAAAGCCTTCGTTTATTTTGCTTAAAGAGTTTTGGCCACAATCGTTTGCCGAGAGTGATTATATTAAAGAACATGATTTTAGGGAATTCAAAATTGATGTGAACATGGTAGTTCATATAGAAGATAGTTGGAACACATTTGACGATTATCTATCCAGTATGCGTACCAAATTCAGAACCCGGGCAAAAAAGGTGTTCAAAAAATCTGAGAACATTGTTATCCGGGATTTTGGTAGTGAAGATATTGAACAATTTCAAGAAGAAATCGATCGACTCTATTTATCGGTAATCGAAAAGGCGGATTTCAAGATTGGAAAATTAAACGCATCCACCTTTAAGCAACTAAAGCAGAACCTAAAAGATGCATTTATTTTTAGAGGGTATTTTCTGAATGAAAAGTTAGTTGGATTCACTTCCTCATTTGTGCTCGGAAATGTACTTGATGCCAATCATATAGGCATTGACTACAGGTACAACAAGGAGCACGACATCTATCAAAAAATGTTATATGATTATGTGGATTTGGCAATAAAAAACAAGGCAAAGGAACTTCGATTGGGAAGAACGGCAGAGATCATCAAAAGTTGTGTTGGCGCAAAGCCGGTGGAGATGAAATTATATGTTAGACATGGAAACTCCATTTCCAACACCTTACTTAAACCTTTGGTAGAGTTAATTTCTCCTAGTGAGTACGAAATCCGTAATCCTTTTAAACAACTTCTATTAGATTAACCCAACTATGGATTCTTTAACTCAAATTGTATTGGGCGCAGCTGTTGGTGAAGCAACACTGGGTAAAAAAGTAGGGAACAAAGCCATGTTTTGGGGAGCTGTTGCAGGAACTATTCCGGATTTGGATGTGATCGCAAACTTCTTTGTGGATAATGTGACTGCTAATGAATTACATCGCAGATTCTCTCATTCTATTCTTTTCAGTATCCTAATGGCACCTATTTTTGGGTGGATCATTGCTAAACTATACAAAAACAAAGAAGCCGATTGGAAAGATTGGAGTAAACTCATGTTCTGGGGATTGTTTACCCATCCTATCTTAGATGCGTTTACCACCTGGGGCACACAGCTCTTTTGGCCTTTTGATTATAAGGTTGCCTTCAATAATATCTTTGTTGCTGATCCCTTATATACTGTCCCTTTTTTAATCTGTGTGATCATAGCGATGTTCTACAAAAGAACACATCCCAAACGAAAAAGATATAATAATTTGGGGCTATACCTAAGTAGTTTCTATATGCTCACTACCCTTGTGCTTCAACAAAATGCCAGGGCTAATTTTTCGAATAGTCTGCAAAATCAACATATTCAGTATAACGAAATTCAAACACGTCCTACCCCACTCAACACCATCTTATGGACGGCTAATATTGAAACTCAGGATTCGTTTTTGATAGGCTATCATTCATTATTGGATGAAGATGATATTATTGATTTTTCAGAATTCCCAAAGAACCATCATCTACTTGGTGAAATGAAAAACGATCCTCTTATCCCAAGATTGATCAAACTTTCTGAAGGTTGGTATACTATTGAAAAAAAGGATAACAAGACCTACTTCAACGATCTGCGATTTGGAACCTTGGGTATTGGTGATCAAGCAGAGCGTTTTGTTTTTAGTTATGAACTCTATTATGATGAAGAAGGGAACTTGCAGGCAAAAGAACGAGCTCGTGAAGTTGAAGAAGCCTCTCCATTATTAAGTAAACTATGGGATAGAGTCCTTGGAAATAAATCATAAAAAAAGCCTGAAAAATTCAGGCTTATATTTTTATGTTGGATATGTTTTAAGCAAACTGGCAAATAACACCACCCATAATAGCCAAACATACTGTCCAATAGCCGACGTTCACCGCAATGTATTTAAAACCTTTTCTTTCAAACATTGCATTAGTTCCTAAAACTGGTAATACAAAGAACAGTCCTACAATTACACCATGCAGCACTCCATGTCCAAAACTTCTGTGATTTTGTCCATAGTTCTCCATATAGGTTTGTGAGAATTTATGGGTTTCGGAACCTATCTCATTCCATGTAGGGTCTGCCATAAGACTAGAGAAAAAACTATATTGATGTATTACCATTCCTGAAAGTATTGACGCCAGAAAAAAACTAAATACATAACTAAGGATAAAAATAAGAGCCATATTTCCTCCTTTCAAATCTTCTTCGGTAAATCCGCATGCGTTCATCCATGCTGTTCCGAATACTTTGGGATTATACCATATAAATCCTAAAACCATGGGGATCAGAGCCGCTAAAGCGGTAATCAGAAAATTAAATTCCATATTGATTAGTATTAAATGTTGTTACTCAAATATAAGTAAAACTAATTTGTACCCATTTTACCAAACCAGGTATAGCAATCTGATAGAGAACAAAATAAGAATAACACCAGTGGCTCTAAAAAAAATTGTAAGTCTTTTGAGCGAAATAAACCGCTTAACTTTTTTGGACAAGAAAACTTTTAATAAATCTGTAGTTAAAATCCCCAACAGAATAAAAGTCATAAACAATAGTAAAGAATAATCCTCTGGATATTTATGCTTTCCATAGTTAAAAGCACTAATCCAAACGGCAAAAACGAAAGGATTGAAGAAATTAACACTAAATCCTTTTAAGAAGAAAGCTCTAAGATTCATTGAGCTAGCTGTCATTTCAGACGTAATCTCTGCTTTCTTTAACAAATAGCTTATCCCCAACATTAGAATAATAATACTTCCTACAACTCCTATCCAGAATTGATTCTTTTCAATATTAATAATCGAAGAAAGGCCATAATAACAAAATGCAACGCAGATGATATCACTTACTATGATCCCCAAAGCAACTGCTACCCCCGCCTTTACTCCCGACTGAAGACTACTATTAAGCAACAAGAAGAAAACAGGACCTATAAAGATCACCATTCCCAAACCGATTACGTAACCTTCTAGAATTGACATGAGTTATAAAATCACAATTTACAATCTGTAAATATAAATATTAAAGTCTTTCTTTTTCAAAATTCAGTAAGTCAAGAAATTAGAAGTAAGATCAACTATCCTTCAAGACATGATAATCCTCATAAAAAGACCATTGTTTTTTGAATACATTGATAGCATGAAAAATACAATAGCTGAAAGAGTTTTCGATTTTTTAAAGGATTTTCCGCCTTTTGATTTTCTTGAAAGGAAAGATTTGGAAATTATATCGAGAAATGTAACCATACGATATATCCCAAAGGATGGAAATGTTTTTACCACCGACGAGGAAGTCCACGATCATTTTTATGTAGTAAAAGATGGCGCTATTGGTATTTTTAGAGATAAAGATAAGGCCTTGGTAGATCAATGTGATGAAGGTGATATTTTTGGACTTCGCGCACTCATACGGAAGGGGAATTACATATTGAATGCAGAGGCAATAGAAGAAAGCATCATTTATTGTATTTCTTCAAAACTTCTTGAAAACAACATTACCATCAATGCAAAGGCCAATAAATATTTATTAGCGAGCTTTGTCTCCAATATTAGGAATCCTTATGCTCATGAGAACAGTGATTTTCTGGAAAATCAGGTAGAGAACATTCAGCAGAGCAAAACATATTTTACCGAACTTCATTCTGTGTCATATTCCAAAGATCCGGTGACCTGTTTACCAAATGCGACTATAAAATTAGCGGCCCAGGTGATGAGTTCCAAAAAGATTGGTTCTATTGTTATAACTGATGCTGAAAAACCTTTAGGTATTGTAACGGATAAAGATTTACGAACTAAGGTCGCTACTGGAGCTTTTTCTATTGATGACAATGTTGATCAAATTATGTCTTCGCCTGTCATTGCATTTGCTAAAGACATCACCGTAGCAGAAGCTCAAATCGCAATGTTACGACACAAAATTTCGCATTTATGCATCACAGAAGATGGTACAGCTAATTCTAAGCTTCTTGGCATCTTATCAGAGCATGATATCGTGGTTTTACAAAGCAATACTCCTACCGTACTCATCAAAGCTATAGAGCGCAGTAGTACCGATCAAGAACTAAAGCACATCCGTCAAAATATACAAGAATTACTTCTTGGATACATGCAACAACAGATTTCTATTGCCTTCATTTTAAAGATCATTGCTGTCTTAAACAAAACTGTTATAGAAAAAGCAGTTTTACTTTCTTTAGCAGAAATGCAATCTCCCCCTCCTGCTCAATTTGCATTCCTAGCATTAGGAAGTCAAGGTAGAAATGAGCAACTATTGCTTACCGATCAGGACAACGCATTAATTTTTAAGGACGTTCCCGAAGAAAAGTATACCGAAACCAAAAACTATTTCCTCACTCTTGCTCAAAAAATAAATGATAAACTTAACGTAATAGGCTTTGAGTATTGTCCAGCACAAATGATGGCTAATAATCCGCAATGGTGTTTGTCGGTATCTCAATGGAAACAACAGTTTCACAATTGGATTACAACTCCCGACAAGGATCAAATTATGTTATGCACCATTTTTTTTGATTATGATTTTGTTTATGGAGATAATTCATTGGTCAAAGAACTTTCTGAAAGTATTTTCGAATCTATTAAAAACTATAATATTTTTCTGAATTTCCTGGGGTTAGACGCATTAAAAAACCCTCCCCCACTAAGTTTTTTTAGACAATTTCTCGTGGAGTCCAGCGGAGAACACAAGGATCAATTTGACATTAAGTCCAGAGCAATCATGCCTTTGGTGGATGCCGCTCGATTACTGGTCTTATCTTATAATTTTAAAGAGCATAACAACACCGTACTCAGATACCAAAAGCTTGCGCAAATAGAGCCTCAAAATAAGACTTTGTATCTATCTTGTATCACTGCTTTTCAAGTATTGACAAAATTTAGAACTCTTCATGGTCTTCAGCAAAATACTTCTGGACGATTTATTGATTTGAAATCAATCACCAAAGAAGATAAACTAAAACTAAAACGATGTTTTACGGCCATAAAAGAAATACAACAACTCATACAAGTGCGATTTAATCTATCTCAAATATTATAATCATGTTTTCTTGGACCAAGAAAAAATCTTTACCCGATTTCTGGATGAACTATGCCAATCATTTTCGCACGAAAAAGAAACTTGATTTGCGGACTACACGATTTGTAATTTTTGATACCGAAACAACAGGACTGCACATCAAAAATGATCGCATTTTATCTATTGGAGCAATTGGTGTTACTTCGCAAATCATGAATGTTGGTGACACCCTAGAACTATATGTAAAACAAGATGTTTACAATTCAAAAACAGCAGAAATTCATGGGATTCTAAAAGAAGGAACTACGACAAAGGTGGAAGAAAAACAAGCTATAGTGCTTTTTTTAGAGTTTATTGAAGACGCTATTTTGGTTGCTCATCATGCTGCTTTTGACATCAGTATGATTAACACCTCCCTGAAAAGACTAGGTTTACCCAAGTTAAAAAACAAAGTATTGGACACAGGTGATTTATTCAAAAAAACTACGATATGTCCAGATAAAAACAAACATTATTCTCTTGACGAATTGAGTTCCATTTTTAATATTAAAAAACAAGATAGACATACTGCTGCAGGAGATGCTTATATTACCGGAATCCTATTTTTAAAAATCGTATCTCATTTGATCCAAAAAAGGCGTTTTTTTATCAAAGACCTATTCTTTAGGTCTAATCGAAAGGGTTTATTATGATATCCATAATAAATTGAGAATAATTTTGCATTCGTTCTAAGAAATGGTTCTTTTAAATACCTATATTTAACGCCGAAAAAGAAACCTTATATGAGCGATACTTATAAAGTTAAGGTGAACCAAACCCACGAGTTCGAGTTTACCAAAAAAGACATCGATGCAACCGATGCCTTGTCTTCTACAGAAAACAAATTTCATGTAATTGACAATCACACTTCTTATCATACCGAAGTTATTGGATCTGATTTTAATCGTAAAACATATACGGTTAGAGTAAATCATACCGATTACCAGGTAAACATTGCAGATGCTTTGGATATGCAAATAGCAGCAATGGGATTCTCTTTAGGATCTTCAAAACAGGTAAATGCTATCAAAGCACCAATGCCAGGTTTGTTACTGGACATCCACGTTGAACCTGGACAAGAAGTGAAAGAAGATGATCCTCTTTTAATTTTGGAAGCCATGAAAATGGAAAACGTGATTCTTTCTCCTAGAGAAGGTACTATCAAATCTATTGCTATTCAAAAAGGAGATGCTGTAGATAAAGGACAATTATTAGTTGAATTCGAATAAATTTATGAAAAAAATACTAGTTGCAAATAGAGGTGAAATCGCTTTACGAGTGATGAAAACCGCCAAAAAAATGGGGATCAAAACCGTAGCTGTTTACTCTACAGTAGATAGAAACGCTCCTCATGTGAGATTTGCAGATCAAGCGGTATGTGTTGGTGAAGCTCCGTCTAACCAATCATACTTATTAGGATCTAAAATTATTGAAGTTGCCAAAGAACTTAATGTAGACGCCATACACCCAGGTTATGGGTTCTTGAGTGAAAATGCAGATTTTGCCGAAGAAGTTGAAAAGAATGGGCTGATCTTTATTGGACCAAAATCTAAAGCCATACAGGTGATGGGAAGTAAGCTTGCTGCCAAAGAAGCGGTAAAAGCATACGATATCCCAATGGTACCTGGTATTGAAGAAGCCATAACCGATGTTGAAAAAGCAAAAGCTATTGCCAAAGATATTGGGTTTCCTATCCTGATCAAAGCGTCTGCCGGAGGTGGAGGAAAAGGAATGCGCGTTGTAGAAAAAGAAGAAGATCTGGAATCTCAAATGGAGCGAGCTATTAGTGAAGCGACATCTGCATTTGGAGATGGTTCGGTTTTTATCGAAAAATACGTAGGATCTCCTCGACATATAGAAATACAAGTAATGGCAGATAGCCACGGTAATGTTATTCACTTATTCGAAAGAGAATGTAGTGTACAGCGCCGTCACCAAAAAGTGGTAGAAGAAGCTCCATCTGCAGTACTTAGTCCAGAGCTAAGAACCCAAATGGGAGAAGCGGCTGTACGTGTCGCCAAAGCTTGTGATTATCTAGGTGCCGGAACTGTAGAGTTTTTATTAGATGAAAATCATAACTTCTATTTCCTGGAAATGAATACTCGTCTTCAGGTAGAGCATCCGGTAACCGAGTTGATCTCTGGTGTTGACTTGGTAGAGTTACAGATTAAAGTTGCTCGTGGAGAACAGCTTCCTATTACTCAAGAAGATCTAACTATTACAGGACATGCACTAGAGTTGAGAGTGTATGCCGAAGATCCGCTAAACGACTTTTTACCGAGCGTCGGGCATTTGGATGTATATCAAATTCCTGAAGGAGAAGGTATCCGAGTGGATAACGGTTTTGAAGAAGGTATGGATATTCCTATCTACTATGATCCTATGCTGGCAAAATTGATCACCTATGGAAATACCCGAGAAGAAGCCATACAATTGATGATTAAGGCTATTGATGAATACAAAGTAGAAGGTGTACAAACCACTCTTCCTTTTGGAAAGTTTGTTTGCCAACACGAAGCTTTTACTTCTGGTAACTTCGACACCCACTTTGTAAAAAAATACTATTCGGCAGACAAGATTGAAGCTGCGACAGCACAAGAAGCTAAAATTGCGGCTATTATAGCCATGAAACAATATATTAAAGACCAAAAAACGTTACGTATCCCAACGCATTAATTTATGGACGACAAGATTAAAACATTACAAGAAAAAGTTGCTCTAGCAAAACTAGGTGGAGGTGAACAGCGTATCGAAAAGCAACATGCAAAGAAAAAGCTAACCGCTAGAGAACGTATAGCCTATTTATTGGACGAAGGATCTTTTGAAGAGATCGGCATTCTGGTTACCCATAGAACCACAGACTTCGGAATGGAGAAAGAAATCTATTATGGAGACGGTGTGGTGACTGGATACGGAACCGTAAACGGTAGATTGGTTTATGTTTTTGCACAGGATTTTACCGTTTTTGGTGGAGCTTTGTCTGAAACTCATGCTGAAAAAATATGTAAGATCATGGATCTTGCTGTAAAAGTAGGAGCTCCTATGATTGGCTTAAATGATTCTGGTGGAGCAAGAATTCAGGAAGGAGTACGATCTCTGGGTGGTTATGCAGATATATTTTATCGCAATGTACAAGCGTCTGGAGTGATTCCACAGATCTCTGCCATTATGGGACCTTGTGCAGGTGGTGCCGTATATTCCCCTGCCATGACAGACTTTACAATGATGGTAGAAGACACCAGTTATATGTTTGTAACCGGACCGAATGTGGTAAAAACGGTGACCAATGAAGAGGTTACTTCTGAAGAACTTGGGGGAGCAAGCACACACTCCACCAAATCGGGAGTAGCGCACGTGACTTCTGCCAACGATATCGAATGTCTGGAAGATGTAAAGAAGCTTTTAAGTTACCTCCCACAGAGTAATGCTGAATTTCCAGAAGCACTACCTTTTACACTGGGAGAAGAGATTCGCGAGGAGTTGAGTACGATTGTACCTGACAACCCGAACAAGCCTTATGACATGCATGATGTCATTCAAGGAATTATTGATGAAGATTCATTTTATGAAATCCACAAGGATTATGCTGAAAATATCATTGTTGGTTTTGCACGTCTTGGTGGAAAAAGCATAGGAATTATAGCTAACCAACCCTTATTCCTTGCAGGAGTATTGGATGTAAACAGTTCGAAAAAAGCAGCTAGATTTACTCGTTTTTGTGACTGTTTCAATATCCCTCTTTTGGTATTGGAAGATGTTCCTGGATTCTTGCCAGGTACAGATCAGGAATGGAATGGAATTATCGTTCATGGAGCCAAGTTGCTATATGCACTTAGCGAAGCTACAGTTCCAAGAGTTACCGTAATCACCAGAAAAGCATATGGTGGTGCTTATGATGTGATGAACTCAAAGCATATTGGTGCTGACCTTAACTTTGCCTGGCCAACCGCAGAGATTGCGGTAATGGGTGCCAAAGGTGCCAGTGAAATTATTTTCAGAAAAGAAATCCAAGCGGCAGATGACCCTGAGGCTAAATTGGCAGAAAAAGAAGCAGAATATGCAGATAAATTTGCCAATCCTTATCGAGCAGCACAACGCGGATTTATTGACGAAGTTATTCTACCAAAAGATACACGTAGAAAGTTAATCAAAGCGTTTAGTATGCTTGAGAACAAAGAGGTAGATCAACCCAAAAGAAAACATGGGAATATTCCTTTGTAATTCTATAAATATTAAATAAAGATTATTTAGAACTTTATCACCATATCAAATCGGGGATAGCTTTAGTACAAGTTATCCCCGATTTTAGTATCCGTTCTATTCTACACGTTCTCCTACACTCCACACATTTGTAGCTGCAACATTTGCAACGTATTCTTCAAAACGTATGGGTTTTCTTCCCAATACTTTTTCAATATCATTAGTGATTTCAGCATTTTTTGGATTACCTAATACTTCGGTAAACAAATATTCTATCAACCACACAAAATCTTCTGGTAAATTGGCTTTACGCATTCCATCTCCATATTCCTGAACGGTAATCGGAACAAAAGTTATCGGGCGATTAATCGTTTTGGAAATCATAGCAATCGCCTCTTTAAAAGTAAGTGTTTCAGATCCGGTAAGTTGATAAATATTTCCATTGTGAACATTATCCAAAAGTGCTTTTACGGCTACTTCAGCGATATCATCTGCATCTACAAAAGGAATTTTAACTTCAGCTTGTGGTAGTGCAACAAACCCGTCTAAAATAGGCTCTAATATAAAGTTCTCACTAAAATTTTGATTGAACCAGCTCGCTCTAACAATGGTATAATCTAATCCAGAATGGATAACCACTTGCTCACACAACTCTGCCTCTCGTTCTCCTTTACCTGACAAAAGCACCAATTTTTTCACGGATGCTTTTTTAGCTTCACTAACCAATTGTTCTATCGCTTTTAATGCTCCAGGCACGGCCAAATCAGGCTGATAAGTAATATACACCTTTTCAATTCCTTGTAATGCCTGCGCCCAATTATCAGGTTGATGCCAATCAAAAGAAGGATTTGCCGACCGAGAGCCTATGCGTACATTGTGACCTAACTCTTCTAACAGGCTTACTATTCTTCGTCCTGTTTTTCCGGTTCCTCCGATAACTAAAATGTTTTCTGTTTTCATTTTTTTTTGTTTTTAATTATTACTGTTTATGAAATAAAATACCTGTGAGCAATAGGGCAAATGCCGTAAAAGAGCTCACGGTTCGAATCATATGCCATCGATTCCATGGTTTTTCGAAAGCTGTTCGTAAATCTGTTAACTGATTTGTTGAAGCTTGATGTAAAATGGTTTTGTCAAGCATTTCGTTTAGGGGTACGTTCTTAAATATGGTAACCAAGCCTACTCCTGCAAAAAACAATAAGGCTGCCATAAGAAAAGACCAAAATGTGTTTGAATTTATGTTTCTATGGAGATAGACATTCAAAAAAAGAAGTAACGAAGGAGCAAAAAAGACCAATAAAAAACTTGGGTTGATAATGGCTCTGTTCATAGCTTGAAAGGATTGCAAAAATGCAAGATTATCCAATCGACCAATACCAGGGGTTATCGCATTGGACCAGGTAAAGCAAAGACCAGCTGTTAATCCAACGCCTAAAATACTTAAGAGTAATACTATAGATTTGAATGTGATGTCCATAAGAATAGTTTTTGCTGTTATTGAATTAGATGTTTTTATAATTGATTACGGTTGAATTTTCTCCAGTGATTGACCTAAATATTCCTTCCACTTTGGGAGTAGTAATAACTTGTAAATTACCCTGACTAAAAGATTGATCGGTAGTACCGCTTTCAACCTCAACCAAAGAAGGCATGAGTAAGGTGATGGTTCCTAGAAAATATTTGAGTACGGCTATCATCGTTTACAGTTTTTGTGATTCGATGAAGCAAAATTCTGAAGAAAGTGTTGGGATTATTTATCCCAAAAGAAGTATGATTTGTTCCAAAAGTGAATTACTTGATTTGACTTGGTCTATACCCAAATTTTTTGGCAAAAGCATTAGAGAAAGAACTTAAGCTATCATATCCTACCTGCCAAGCAGCTTCCTGCACAGTAGCTTTTTTGTCATTGATTAGTTTATGAGCAGCATCTAATCGTTCATTTTGAAGATATTTAAAGACTGGAACTCCAAAGACTGCCTTGAACTCTTTTTTAAGTTTGGTAGTATTGATCCCAATTTGCTTAGATAATTCGGTAAGTGTAGGTGGATTCTCTAGGTCAGAACGTAAAATATCTCTTACCTGATTTAATTTATCCCGATGATTGGGTTTTGCTTCTTTATCCTTTAGTAAAGCCAGCTGACCAAAAAAATGAGAAAGTAAAGCGGTGATCTGACTTCGATAAAACATCATTTTTGTTTTACCCGTATAGGTATTCGTAAAAAAAGCATCTACGATACGTTCCATTTCTGGAGTCATAAAAAAGCTTGGTCCTTCGACATAATGATCTTTAGGCTGAACCAATTCCTGAAGAAGCTCGGTAAAAATTTCACCTTCTTGATTTGGTAAATTTTCGAGATGACGTAATGCTGTGGCAACCACGATGCATTCTAAATTTTTGTTAGCCGAAACCGTATGTTTAAATTCTACGAATTTATCTGCATAGAATGAAAGTGCCAACCCTTTGGTATACACAAAATCCTTTTGGTTTTCTTTATAAGTAACGGATAGATCAACGTTACCAGATCCATAAAACGCAACCGCAATTACAGGTTCGTCAAAATAGCACGCATCTACTGTAGTAACCTTAGACCTCGCTTCTTCTAACAAAATGACAAAATCGTTGATATGAATAAAATCCCTGTTCATATAATTGTTGGATCACCATTGGTGGTTTCGGTTGTTGAATTTCAATAGTACCGAGTTCCCTTTTGTTATAAAGGTAATTAAAATCGAAATATATAAAACAGAACATTCTACTAAAACCTAATCCATTTTATTTTCCACCGACACCTTAATCACTGAAAAACAAATAATTAAACCTAAAAATCTAGCTGTAAACAATTATTTTGTAACCTTTTTTAATTCCGTTTTGTCCAATGATCGTGAATTCACCAAAAACTTTTCAATCACATTAAAATTTGACATCATGAATATTTTTAAAATATATACGCTAGTACTTTTTGTACTCTGTTATTGTTCCTCTTTTGGGCAATCAGAATGGACTTCATTTAAGGTACCGGACGGAAGAAAAATCGAAGCACAACAATTGGATCAGCAACTACAGAAAGCTATGGATTCTATTGGAATACCAGGTGTTTCTATCGCGATTGTGAATCAAAATCAAATTGTATACAACAAAGCATTTGGAGTTACTAGTTTGAAAACGAAGGTGCCTGTAACCAAAAACACAGTATTTGAAGCAGCTTCTTTGTCTAAACCTCTATTTGCTTATTTTTTGATGCAAATGGCAGAAACAAAACGATTAGATCTAGACGAACCCTTTTACCCATATCTAAAAGCAATTTTCCCTGAAGGTGTCGTTGCACCCGAGTCTATGGAGGCTTATGCAAAACTAACACCGCGTATTGTGCTATCTCACGGAACAGGAATCCCTAATTGGGTAAAGGGTAAACCCATCAAAATTGCATTTGAACCTGGAACTGGGTTTTCGTACTCAGGTGAAGCGTATCAACACCTTGGAGCTGCTTTTGGCACCAAATTAGGTCTTGGATGGGGTAAAAAACTGGATAGCCTTTTTATCAAGGAAGCCGCAAAACCTATCGGAATGCTCCATAGCTTGTACACTTGGGACACCATCTACGAAAAAGATATGGCTATTGGACATATTGACGGCAAAGTCAATCCAGAGATCAATAGATTCAAAAAAGTAGGTCCAGGTTTTAGCTTACACTCAACTGCACATGATTACGCCTTATTTCTCATCGAAATGATGAATCCTAAACACATCCAAACATCTACCCGAGACGAAATGCTGAAGGAACACAATCATTTTAAAGCGGATAACAAATTATTAAAAGAAACCGGACAAACGGGTTGGGGTCTTGGGTTTGCGCAAAAACCAACTCCAAACGGATTGATGCATTTGCATACAGGGAATAATCAGGATTTTCAGGCATATGCCATGTTTATACCAAAACAAGAATATGGTTTTGTAATCTTTGGGAATTCTAATAATTTATTCCCGCTATTAGAAAGTATAGAACAACTATTAGGAGAACACTTTTAAAAACTAAAAAATCAAAAATATGAACAGTTTAAATGAACTTTTGGCTATCCTATCGATCGTAGTAGCTATTATCCTTGTAATATTTATCATAGCCCGATATACATACCTTATCAAAAAAACTATGATGGAGCATGGTATCTATCAAGAACAACAAAATAGTAAATTCAAATACCTTGATATGGGTTGTATTGTATTTGGACTTGGTATCGGACTACTCACCTCCTCTATCTTTACCACGATGAAGATCACCGAAGACACAATGGATTTATTGGTATGGGGTACCATTTTGGTATTCGCAGCAGGTGGATTGGTATTGGCACATTTTATCAGAAAGCGACTTGAAAAATAGCCCAGTACAAAGAGATTACGAGTTAATCCGTAAAATTAATGATGGTGATACATCGGCATTTAGACAACTTGTTTATTTGCATAAAGATGTATCACTATCTCTTGCTATTTCAATTCTGAAAGATCACAATTTGGCAGAGGACGTCTTACAAGACGTATTTGTAAAGGTGTATCATAAAATACATACCTTTAAATTCAAATCTTCCTTTACTACCTGGTTATATAGAATTGTGGTAAACACAAGCTATAATGAATTGAAAAAGCGGAAAAGCACTTTTACACTGGATGAACAAACCGCAGAAATACCAATAGTCGATAAAAGTAGTATTGATGAAGCAGATCAAAAAAAGTACATCAACCTTGCTTTAGAACGACTACGACCAGATGAGTCTTTGCTATTGCGTTTGTTTTATTTGAGTGAATTAAAAATCAAAGAAATTGAAAAAATCACAGGGTTTAAAACTTCCAAAATTAAAGTAGACTTACACCGTGGTAGAGAAAACATGTTATTTGAGTTAAAACAATTATTAGGGCCTGATTTAAAACATTTATTATGAGAGAAGAAGAACTAAAAAAGATCATCAGTCAAAGTACAGTAGCAACCTCTGATGATTTTGTAAACCATTTGATCCATCGTATTGATACCGAAAAAGAACTCAAAAAAGCATCCTTTTTAGGATCTTTCAAAAGTGTACTCATCACTTGCTCCATTCTTGGATTGATAACAACATTTATTTCCTACAAGTTCTTTTTGGGTACCGAAGGAATAATTAACCTACCCAAGGGCCCAATATTCGTGGGGATTATCTTGATCCTCCTTTTTGGAATCAACAGCATTGTAAAAACAAATCATAAACTACTCAAGGCGAAACAGAAAAAATTGACGTATTAATCCACGATTACCATACAAAAAAGGATAAGCATTCTAATATGCTTATCCTTTTGTAGTTTATAATACTCCCAATGTTCAACAGATACAAATGCTATGGTGCTTTTTGCAATATGTCTTCAAAATATTTTTGCCACTCCCCGTCTTTGAGTTGTTCTCCGTATTCTATAAAATGTCCTTCTTCCGTTAACCCAAAAACGATTCTTCTACTTTCGCTAAAAGCAACAATGAATTTTCCATCCTGATAAATTCCTTTGTATTTCTTTCCTCCCCTTCCTTTGGAATAGGGTGTATAGTAATAAGATGCTTCCTTTTCATCATAATGAATTACGGTATGCAATTGTAGTGACTGTGATTTCAAGTCGATAGTAATGATATTTTTATCCAGTTTGTACGCTACCTTTTCAAATGCAGGCACTTTTACAATACTATCCTTTTGAAAAATACTGGATGTACCAATCCACTCCCCTATCATAAAACTTAGATTTCCCATTTTCTCCTCGCTAACCGATTGGCTATACCCTAAATTAAAGGTGAAGAAAACCATTGCAATCCACAAAAAAGGTTTCCATGTTTTATGTAACGTATTGTTTTCCATATGTTATTTTACTTTTTAAGTATTCCTAAATATGCTTCCCAGGGACCTACCTCGCCTTTATATTGTTTGGCCATGACTCTGGTAATCTGAGAAATATGCCCCAAATCATGTACCACCCAGGTCGATAATAACTCTTTTAAATTGGCCTCTCCTAACTCTGGATGGATACCTTTCATAGATAATTGGGCCGCATCAATTTGCATTGCTTTGAGTTCTTCCAGGTTTTGGTCTCTTAAATCCTTGAATGCTTTCAATAAATCTTTAAGAGGAGTTTGTTGATTGGTTTGTAATTGCGCAAATCGATCAAAAGGTGTAAATGTTTTGTTTTCACTTTCAGACAAAATCACCTTTGCTCTTGTTACCCAATCTGTCTTTTCACCATGAATCAAATGGCCTACGATATCATATGGACTCCAACTTTCTGGTCCTTCGTTGTTCTTTGTCCACTCATCCGATAATCCATCTAGTAGCACTTCCAACACCAGAGGTGTTCTTTCTAAAATTTCTATTGATTTGTTGATGTCAAACGTCATATAAGATCTGTATGCTTAGTCATTTTTAACTTTGTCTATCTCTAAGTTCTTTAGGAAACTTGTCTCCTACCAAATGAAGTTGTATCCCATGCTCCAACCAGGCTTTTAGTCCCGCTAGAACCATAGTGAATCCTCCCGTTGTATCGATCAATAGGTGAGTCAGCTCATCTCCCTGGCCTTTCAATTCAGCATTAGTAATGGTCACATAAGTATTTTTTGCAGTAATCGCATCAAAATCCCAAGTTACTATAGAATGGTCTTGTCCTTCTCCCCATTCGATTTCTATGGCTTTATTAGGTGAAATTTTTCTAACCAATACCGGTGCCTCTACATTGTACATATCCCAGCCCCATATCAGTTTTTTACCTTCTTCCAGTTTTCCAGAACTTCGGGTAAACCAGAATTTTGTGGTACTCACCGGATCGATAAAGGCTTCAAATACTTCAGCAACAGGTTTCCGAATCATCATAGAAACCTGGGTAGAGGTAATGGATTCTTTCATTTCGATTCTTCTTTTAATACTATTTTCTTTATCAGTGCAATTTGTCCAAGATGATAATGGGTATGCTCTATAATACCAAGCATGTTACGATGGTAACTCCCATACTTTTCATCCACAAAACTTTCCTTTAACTGCGTTTCAGATAATTCCTGTAAAAGCACTGTAAATTCATCTACTTCTCTCCATGTTTTCTCTAATAAGGATTGCCAGCTTTCTTCGGAGTCGATGACAGGGCAATCAAAACTATACTTATCCCGTATCGTAAGCTCTCCTCCTTTTAACACATCAAGCACACCTCCTATATAATACCCAATATGATAAACCAATACAGCAATAGTATTTAAATCATATAATTGGGTAGTCGCTTGTTGCCAGGTGATCCCTTCGAGTTGTTGATAAAGGTTACTACCTGTCATATTTGGACCATAGAACACCTCTTTAAAGTGTCTGGCTAGATGATGTGCTGTTTTCATCATATCTATCGTTTCTTTATAGATTGAAAAATAAAATAACCTATTGCACCAAAAATTAATCCAAGAAATGTGATTAAAAAATAATTACCTAATCCTTGTTTACCGTACAAAGCATTTTGAATGGTGATGTAAATGATATAAGCAAAACTAACAATGATAATGGTTTTTAGCATTCGTACCATTTTGGCACCTATCGTATATTGTCTTACTTTGTTTTCTTGGGTGATATCATTTGGGTAGTTAAACAAATGAGGATGTCGGGTTAAAATACTCAATCCTATATATAAAGCTATCCCCACAAGAGGTAAAGTCCAAATTACATTTTTTTGACCGAAGCCATCAGGTTCACCATCAACTCCATAATGACGGGGAATAGATTCTGGTAAATCATTATAATATAAAATAGGCAGTGCGATCAATAATATTACTCCTAAAACACCGAGTATTTCTATAATAATGTCAAATCGGTCTAAGGTTAGCCTTACTTTTGGTGTATTCATATATTGTACATGTTTTTGAAAATCCCTAACACAATTATTCTTCGAGCATTGCAACTACTCTAGCCGGAGCAGCCGATGCTCCAACAATTTTTAATGGAAACACGGCTATCTTAAAACCTGTATACGGAAGCGCATCCAAATTTACCAATTGCTCCATATGACAGTACTCTTTATCTCTTCCCACCAAATGAGCTTCCCAAAACAATTCTGGGTCATTTGTTTCTTTAGCCTTTTTAACCAAATATGGAAGCGGAAGATCCCAACCCCAAGAATCTATACCCATTACCTTTATACCCTGATCAATAAGCCAGGATGTAGCTTCAGCGCTCATTCCCGTCCCTACTTTATGGAAATCCTTGGTGCCATTAAATTTATCACGCCCTGTTTTAATCAAGACAATCATGTTAGGTTGTAATGCTAGGTCGTTTGCTTTCAAAAAAGATTCGATATCAGAAACTGTGATCGCATCAAAATCTTCTTTATGTTTCATATCGATGACTAGTCCATCTCCATAACACCAATCTAACGGAATTTCATCTATGGTCTTTGATTTCTCTCCATTAGTAGTTGGCGAATAATGCCATGGAGCATCAATATGTGTGGTAGCATGTACCCCCATCTTTTGAATGGTATCATCTGCCCAACCCACAAATCCCTTTGGAAATAATTTGAAAGGAAGTCCAAAAATTCGAATCAGCCATTTTGCTTTTTTATGGGGTTTATGCTTAATCTTTACACGCATAAACCAGGGATCATTCTTATTGTACCGAATAGGTTTTGAGAGGTCTACTATTTTCATTTATGTCAGGTCAATTAGTGATCCTGAATGTACAAAATTTACATTATATAATTCTCTCTTTTCGTTCCCTAACATCAAAATCATGCTCATTTCGTTGTTAACCAAAAAAGAGGCTGGAAAACTCCAACCTCTCTATTGCAAATTTTATGAGATGATCTCTTTTTTCTTAATTTAAAGTAGCCACAGGAGCAGTATATCCTCCTTTTCTTACAGATCCGTTTGTACCTGTACGGTTACCTCTCATTAATAAGATTCCTGCTACGTGTGGCGATGCCATAGAAGTACCAGAAATTCTATTAAACTGACCGTTTAACCAAGTAGACCATACAGCCGTACCAGGAGCCCAACGATCAACACTTCTTCCAAAGTTCGAACTACCAGCTGCAGATCTTGAACGTGTCATATTACCCACATTCCAAGAGTTACTAGTACGTAATCTTTGTGGTGAATAAAACTGTGTATCATCATTACTGTTTCCAGCTGCCATAGCCCCAATTGCTCTACTTTCAAGATTTCTAAAGGCATTATCGATAGACTGAGAAGTAGCTCTGTTACGGAAACCAACACTATAATTCCAAGTGTCTCCATTTCCAGCATTTCTAGCTACATAATCTACACCAGAAAGAATCCCTGAAGTAGGACCACTACCTCTAGCATCTAATACTCTAACAGAAACTACAGTAGCTCCATAAGCTACTCCAATAACTCCAGAACCGTTGTTTCTTGCAGCAACAGTTCCTGCTACGTGAGTTCCATGTCCGTTTTGATCTTGCCAAGACCCACCAACGAAGCTTCTACTTCTACCAGTGTTAATGTTTAGATCACTATGTGGAGCAATACCACTATCGATAATCCAGCAAGTTCTTCCACTACCGTTAGCTCTTCCTACTAGTTGTACACCCCATGGTAAAAATTCTCCATTAGGAAGTCCAACATCCTTAGTAGCACCTTTCTCTCCTACTGTTGCAGGAAGTGAGCTTACAGGTTTACCCATATCCATATCCAATTTGTGGATATAATCTGGTTCCACAAATGCTACAGCAGGATCATTGCTAAGCAGTTCTGCTTCTTTTGCAGAAAGATTAGATACAGCAAACCCCTGAAGAGCTGAGCTATATACTTGCTTTAAATTATCTTCTGAAATTGAGTATTTTAATAATGTTTGTTGGGATTTTGCTTGTATTTGAGCTTTTTCCCCAGTAAAGGATTGATCTCCTTTATAGACTACGATATATTGTCCAGGTATCGCTTGATCGGCACCTATGTTTTCAAAAGAATCTGTTTCAATTCCCGTTTCTAAATCTGTAACTTCAGCATCCTTTTCACAACTGTAAAAAAGAAAAGAAAAAGCTGTAAGTACACCTAAAATTCTAAGTTGAGTTTTCATTAATTTTTGATTTGTGTTAAATAAATAATTAAAGTTGAAATAGTTGAGATCTCATAATTAGCGGATTAAAAGTAGAGATTAATTCTTACACGTGAATACGGCAAAAACGTAGTTGAATAAAGGTTAAATTTGGTTTGCTTGTTTCTAAGTTGTAAAAAAAATCCCTCAATATTCAGTAATGCAAAAGTGTTGCATTACTGAATTTCAAAGAGTTAAACAAGAAATAACATACTGTTAAAATACATGAAAATAATCATGAAAAATTTAAAGAGACGATTAACGTATTTTAACT
The DNA here is from genome assembly GCF_056160245.1 of Aquimarina sp. AWH4_224. Taxonomy (NCBI): domain Bacteria; kingdom Pseudomonadati; phylum Bacteroidota; class Flavobacteriia; order Flavobacteriales; family Flavobacteriaceae; genus Aquimarina; species Aquimarina sp. AWH4_224. The sequence goes on from NZ_JBSWWU010000005.1 coordinate 115,660, forward strand.
GTTAATTAACTTTATTTTAACAAAATTAACTCTTTTAAACAACCAAATGTTAACGTATGAGTCATAAAATCAGCACTATTACTCTTATTTTTCATTTAAAACAAGTCAAAAAAATTCCTACAACCTGCTTAATCATACATTATGTATTCAATTCTTATGATTTTGTAAGATTCAACTTAAGATTTTGTTTAACCTTTATAACAAAGTACTTATACAATTAATTTGGTTTTTGGGACTATTTGGAGACATCAGTAATTCTACTGATTTCCTAAAAAATGGTAATTCTACTCTTCTATTAGAACTACGATACTCCTAATTTTGAAGTATACAATTCATTAAAGGCGGTATCTGAAAAGCCTATCTTAATAGAGTAGGAATCAAAACTTGAATATTATGGGATTTTACGGAAAAGAACCAGTAACACCAGAAAAGTGTAGTGTCACCTATTTGTGGACAGGGTTAAGAACTCCAGGTATATTTATCGTATCTGTTGAAGGAGACGCACCCAATTATTCCACCGGATTTAGCCTAGTACGTGATTCGCACTTTGTTGGTGGTTTAAAAATTAATGTTATGGGTTGGACTGGGCCACTGGGAAAAGGCACAACTCCATATAAGGTAAAACACTCTTTTGAAGGAGAATATCAATCCAAAGTTGTGATTTCTGCCTCAAACTGTAATTTTGTTGTAGATGTAAAAGAAGTACCTTATGATCAGGTAGATGATTACATCAAATCAAATACGGGGCAAGCCTCAGAGAACGCTTTAGTTTCCTAACAGTAATCAAAATACAACAGTATTTTAATTACCCTAAAACTACAAACCTATATCGCTTGGGAGAGCGATATAGGTTTATTAAGATTATTATTTATTTTTTAAGCTATATCTGGGTGTACTCTGTAATACCGATGTTCATCCCAAATACGGTCATTTTTTATAACTGATTTTTTGAAGATCCCCTCTTTTTGATATCCGTTCTTCTCCAAAACCTTCATGGAAACTTCATTAAATTCAAAAACCCCGGCAAATATTCGTCTTAAACCCAAGTTTTCAAACCCATACTTAGTGATTAAAGCAATAGCCTTGGTTGCAATACCCTTCCCCCAAAATGGTTCTCCTATCCAATATCCAATTTCAGCAGAATTAGCGTACACATCATCTTGAAAGATTAAGCTAATCACTCCACATAATTCCTCATTATAAATGATCCCAAAACTTCCTGTTGGTTCCTTCTTAGACGTCATATCTACAAATACTATTGCATCCTTTTCTGTATAAGGATGTGGAAAATAATCCCGAAGGTTATCCCACACCCTTTTATTGTTCGCCAACGATGTCAAATGTTTAACATCAGAAGACATTAAAGGTCTTAATGTAACAGATTCTTCTTTCAAAAGCTATTTTCTTTAAAAATAAGAGAGTTCAACATAAAATAACAATCCATTACAGGGCTTTTTCCATGATTTCTTCAACAACTTCAGGATTTAACAATGTACTTGTGTCGCCAAGATTACTAGTATCTTTTGACGCTATTTTACGTAAGATACGTCTCATAATCTTACCACTTCTGGTTTTTGGCAATCCAGGAACGAACTGTATTTTATCCAGTTTAGCTATTGGCCCTATACGTTCGGTGATTTGTTGATTTACTTCTTTGCTCAGGTTGTTTCTATCTCTGGTTTCTCCTGTTTCTTTCAAAATGATATATCCATACAGTGCATTCCCTTTTATATCATGCGGAAACCCTACAATGGCAGATTCTGCTACTGCCGGATGCTCATTGATAGCATCTTCGATAGGCGCAGTACCCAAATTGTGTCCAGAAACAATAATGACATCATCTACCCTTCCTGTAATTCGATAGTATCCAACCTCATCTCTAAAGGCTCCATCTCCTGTAAAGTATTTGTTTTCGAAAGCGGAAAAATAAGTTTCTTTATATCGTTGATGATTACCCCATATTGTTCTAGCCATAGATGGCCATGGAAATTTAATACATAATCGACCATCTACCTGATTTCCCTTAATTTCCTGACCATTTTCATCCATCAATGTAGGCTGTATCCCTGGTAATGGTAAGGTCGCATAAGTGGGTTTTGTAGGTGTAGAAAATGGAATTGGAGAAATCATAATACCTCCAGTTTCTGTTTGCCACCAGGTATCTACAATCGGACTCTTTTTCTGCCCTACATGATCGTTATACCAATGCCAGGCTTCTTCATTAATAGGTTCTCCTACCGTTCCTAAAACTTTAATGCTAGATAGATCTCTCTGGGTAACATAATCCAAGTTTTCTTTTGCCAAAGCACGTATGGCAGTAGGCGCAGTATAAAACTGCGTTATTTTATGTTTTTGGACAATATCCCAAAATCTACCAAAGTCCGGATACGAAGGCACCCCTTCAAACATAACTGTAGTTGCACCATTTGCCAATGGACCATATACAATATAAGAATGGCCAGTAATCCATCCTATATCTGCAGTACACCAATAAATATCATCTTCTTTGTATTGAAATACATTTTTAAAGGTATACGCAGTATATACCATATATCCCGCAGTAGTGTGCAGCATTCCCTTTGGCATTCCAGTCGATCCCGAAGTATATAAAATAAAAAGAGGATCTTCGGCATCCATAACTTCTGGAACACATTCTTTATCCGCTTCTTCTAACAAGGGTTGTAACCAATAATCACGATCTGCTTTCATTTCAATATCAGAATCGATACGTTTGGCCACCAAAACAGTTTCTACTCCAGGGCAACTGTCTAATGCATCATCTACAATTCCTTTAAGGTCTATCGTTTTGGCCCCTCTGAAAGATCCATCAGAAGTAATCACCATTTTTGCATCGCAATCATTAATTCTGGTAGATAATGCTGTTGCAGAAAAACCTGCAAATACCACCGAATGTACTGCCCCTATTCGTGCACAAGCCAAAACTGAAATAGCCAATTCAGGAATCATAGGGAGATAGATACAAACACGATCTCCTTTTTGAATTCCTTTTTTCTTCAGCACATTTGCAAACTTACATACTCGTTCATGTAATTGTTTATATGTTATGTGTTGCGCATCTTCATTCGGATCATTGGGCTCAAAAAGAATAGCTGTTTTGTGTCCGCGATGACGAAGGTGTCTATCAATACAATTCTCGGTAATATTTAGTTTTGCTCCTTCAAACCAGGTAACCTCTGGCTTTGTAAAATCCCAGCTCAATACATTTTTCCATTTCTCTCTCCACATAAAGTGTTCTTCTGCCACTTCTGCCCAAAAGGTTTCTGGGTCTCTCACCGATTTTCGGTATACCTGATAATATTCTTCAAGATGTTTTATGTGATAATTACTCATTGTTGGTCTATTTTATATTCTTATTTATTTTGTTTTTTTGGTTTAAAAAGCCCAAACCAATTTGGATTAAGGAATTTCAATTTTATCAAAACCCAAAGGATCACGACAAAACACAATCCAATGACTACAGAATTTATAGCACTTATCTGCATTTGTGTTTCGAATAAAAACCTCAGATATAAAGAGGCGATAACATATACCCCAATAAAGATATCTGATGCTAAAGGTTTTAAAGATAATTTCATGGTTATCTATTTATAAATTACACTATCGTTGTTTGCGCACAACATCAGAAGTTAATTCAATAATTCATTAATTTCTGCCACTAGCTTTTTCACAGAAAAAGGTTTAGTTAAGTATTTATCTGCTCCTAGCTTCAATCCTTTTTCGATGTCTGTGGCTTTATTTTTAGCCGAAAGAAATACTACTTTAGTATGCTCAAGGCTTTTATCATTTTTTATTTCTTTCAGTGTTTCGTATCCATCAACATTTGGCATCATAATATCTAACAGCACCAGATCAGGAATCTTTTCTTTTGCTATCTGCAATGCTTCGCTACCATCTCTAGCAATATATACTTCAAAATTTTTCTTTTTGAAGGTATATTCTAACGACATTACAATATTTGGTTCATCATCTACAATTAATATTTTCTTCATACGTTTTTAGCATTGACTCGAGGTTATCTTATTTGGGGATAGTAAACAGAAAACGTGCTCCTTCTTTATATTTTTTATCCACCCAGATCTTCCCATTATGACTTTCTACAATCTTTTTACTAATCGCCAAACCTAATCCACTACCTATTGGTTTTTTGGTGTTCTGGTTTTTTGATTGGTAAAATTTATCAAAAATATAGCTCATTTCCTCTTTTGGGATACCTTTTCCGTTATCCTCTACAAGAATTTCTACCATTTGCCTTTTTTGTCGAACCTGTACTTTGATTTTTCCGGTGTTTTCACTAGAAAACTTCAGTGCATTTGACAATAGGTTGGTGAGCACCTGGATGATTCGATCTTCGTCATAATTCGCCTTTATTTGATAATCATTTTCATGAACTAATTGAACCCCTTTATTCTTAGCTATTTGTTCTACACCATGAATTGCTTTATCAATAGTTTGGCCTATTTCTCTATGCTCCATTTCCAAATGTTCCTGACCCATGGAAAGCTTTTCCAGATCCAGGATATTATGAATTAATCGTGTTAATCGATTGGAATCCATCACTATATTCTCCAAGAACTTTCTTTTTAAATCCTCCGGCATATCGTCTTCGTCTGTTAGCACTTCTGAAGCGGCTCGTATAGAGGTCACAGGTGTTTTAAGTTCATGAGCAATGGTATCCAAAAATTCATCTTTTAATCGATCTTGCTCCAGTAATTCTGTATTTGCAGTTTTCAGCTTTTCGGTTAGCTGAGTAAGTTCTTGGGATTTTTCTTGCAAGGCTTTATTGACCGCTATGGTCTCTTTCGATTCTTCTAATATCTTCAAAACTTCGAGAAGACTCACTGGTTCTTCTTTTGCTACACTACTGATCAGTATTCTAGCAGAAGCCGTACCTATACTCCCTGTAAGTAATTTTTCGGAAAACTTGATTAACCTGGCATCGGCCATTTGCTCCTCCTTAGAAATTCCGTATTTCAAATGAAAAGTATTCAGCGCTTTTTCTGTTCGTTCCTCTCCTAGGAATCGGTTTAACACCTCTCTAATATCAGAAATAAAGGCTTCTCCTTTCCATACAAATGCTCCATCCTGCAGATTTGCATAATTACTGCTATTCACAAACATTTCGGCATAATTACGCTCTCGATAATTCCCTTTGGAAAGTAAAGAAATAATCAAAAAACTTAGCGTATTAAAAAACATACTCCAGAAGAATGAGTGTGCTTCTGGTCCCAAAAAGTCCAATCCAAACAGTGCATACGGTTTTAATAATGCTATCCCGAATAATCCTTTTTCTACAAACAAATTATTACCGGTAAGCACATTAACAATAAGTGGTAAAATCAAGGTATAAATCACTACCAAAACTCCAATGATCATTCCTACTTTTACTGCTTTGGCAGATCCCCTATTCCAGAAAAGGCCTATGAAAAAAGAAGGTGCCAATTGGGCAATAACTGCAAATGAAATTAAGCCAATAGAAAACAGGGATAATTCATAAGAAAAGTTGATATAGAAAAAATAAGCTGCAATAATCAATGTAAAAATGGAAATGCGTCTAATGTTTTTGATATACTTAGCATTTTTTTCGGGGTTTCCTTTGATAAACTTGTCCAAAAATCCATAAGGGATAATCAAGTTATTACTCACCATTGTGGAAAGTGCTAAGGTAGAAACTACTACCATTGAGATTACTGCCGAAAATCCCCCAAGAAAAACCAACAAAGCAAGGAAAATATTGCCTTCTTGCAACGGAAGCAATAAGGTGTAATAGTCATGATTTACATCTCCTAAAACCTTCAGGTTTCCTGCCCATGCTATAAAAATCACAAAGAGATTAAATAACAAAAGGTATAATGGAAACATCCAAATGGCTTTTTTCAAATAGCGTTCCCTATCATTTTCTACGACGGCAACATGAAACTGTCGAGGTAATAAAAAAATGGCAAAAAAGGAAAGCATGATAGTAAACATCCAATTAAAGCCAGATTCTAACCCATTGAAAGAGGTTATTTTTTTGAAATTTTCTAGCATGGATGCCTGTTGGTAAATGTCACCAGTTCCATTAAACATAAAAAAAGTGACGTATATTCCTATTACCAGGAAAAAGGCTAATTTTAGAATGGATTCTACAGCTACTGTGGTCATGATCCCTTTACGATGTTGAGAAGCATCTGCAGCTTGAGTTCCAAAAAAAGCAACAAAAACTGCGAGTAGCACCGCTATATAAAATGTAGAGTCATCTACAATCAATGTAGAGTTATAACTTGTCTCATCTGTAATGATCTCAAAAGTCTCAGAAATTGCCTTTAGCTGTAAAGAAATATAAGGAACGATGGCAAACACACAGATAATGGTAACCAAAGCTCCCAAAAAACGATTGTTACCATATCGCAACGATATAAAGTCTGCAATACTCGATACTTTATGTTGTTTGGATATGCGAATAATTCTTCGCATGACCAATATCCATAGAGGAATCGATATTACAGGTCCCAAATAAATAGTAAGAAAACTTATCCCTGATTGAGAAGCAATCCCAACGCTTCCATAATAGGTCCAGGCCGAACAGTACACTGCCAGGGACAACACATATATATATGGGTTATTCACCCATTTGCTTTTTGAATTTTTTTCGGCCCAAAAGGCTATCAAAAACAAAAAGGTCAAATAGACAATAATGATAGATATCAATAGATAATTATTCATAGTGTCTATGCAAAATGATATATGAAATGAAAATTGCCAGTATCCATATGAGGAAAATAAAGAAATAGATCATCGGGAAACCAAAAATTTCGCCAGACTGATCAAAAATCAATACCAAAGGAACATTCCATAGTAAAAACAGCACAAATGATAGTACTATAAGTTTTTGCTGATGTCTTTTTTTCATTTTTGAACTCATCCTATAAATTTAGAAAAAACGGCACTATATCGCCAACTATAGTACCGCATTCAACTAAATTAAAAATTAATGTCCAGTAGCTTCTCCTGCTCCACTAGGGATTCTGATATCTTCTACGATATCTTGAACTTCACTTGGTGGTGCCGAAGTCATTCTGGAAACAATAACAGATACAACAACATTTACGATCATTGCAATCGTACCAAAACCTTCAGGAGACGTCCCAAACCACCATTCTTCTTTTGGTCGAGGCTCCATTACTCCTATAAGTCCGGTTTTGTAAACGATCATATATACCAGCATTAGGGTAATTCCGACAATCATGCCGGCCACTGCCCCTTGCCTGTTCATTCGTTTATCAAAAATCCCAAGGATAATCGCCGGGAAGAACGAGGCGGCAGCCAGCCCAAACGCAAGTGCGACGACGGCGGCGACAAATCCAGGTGGATAAATCCCAAACAACCCTGCAACGATAATAGCAAACAAAATACTAATACGTGCTGCCCATAATTCTCCTTTCTCGGAAATATCGGGCTTAATTTGTTTTTTGATTAGATCATGAGAAATAGAAGTGGATATCACCAAAAGTAATCCTGCTGCAGTTGATAATGCTGCAGCCAATCCTCCTGCCGCTACCAATGCTACTACCCAGTTTGGTAATTTGGCAATCTCTGGATTGGCTAATACCATAATATCTCTATCCACATATAGTTCATTCTCTGTACTACTCGCATTAGCCACCAATCGTTCTCCATTTACTCCACGTTCTCCGGTATACTTTGGTTTTCCTTCAGTAGCACTCCCGTTTACATATTGTATTTTTCCATCTCCATTTTTATCAGACCAGGCAATTAGCCCAGTATTTTCCCAGTTCTTAAACCATTCTGGTACTTCTTTATAGGAATTGTTACTTACCGTCTCAATCAAATTGGTTCTTGCAAATACAGCAATCGCTGGTGCAGTAGTATATAAAATGGCAATAAACAACAATGCTAACCCCGCAGATTTACGTGCATCTTTTACCTTAGGAACTGTAAAAAAGCGCACGATTACGTGAGGTAATCCAGCGGTACCTACCATAAGAGCCAAAGTAATCGCAAATACATCCCAGGTGGATTTTGAACCATCCGTATATTCATTAAACCCTAACTGCGTATGTAGCGTATCCAGTTTTTCTAAGAGGTAGGTTCCATCTTCTACTGTACCTCCCATTCCTATTTGCGGGATGATATTTCCTGTCATTTGCATCGAGATAAAAAATGCTGGAACCATAAATGCAAAAATCAAAACACAGTATTGCGCAACCTGCGTATACGTGATTCCTTTCATTCCTCCCAAAAAAGCAAATACCAGAACCACTGCCATTCCGATAATAACACCTAAGTTAATATCTACCTGCAAGAATTGAGAAAACACTATCCCAACTCCTCGCATTTGTCCTGCTACGTAAGTGAAAGAAACAATCAAGGCACAAATAACAGCAACGGTTCTTGCGGTATTCGAATAATAACGATCTCCTATAAAATCCGGGACTGTAAACTTTCCAAATTTCCGAAGATATGGTGCCAGCAAAAGTGCTAATAATACATATCCACCGGTCCATCCCATAAGAAAAACAGAACCATCATATCCCATAAAAGAGATTAATCCCGCCATAGAAATAAATGAGGCTGCACTCATCCAATCGGCAGCTGTAGCCATCCCGTTAGCCAATGGAGAAACTCCTCCTCCGGCTACGTAAAAATCTTTGGTAGAGCCTGCTCTGGCCCAAATGGCAATCCCAAAATAAAGGGTAAAAGTAATCCCTACTAAAATCCATGTCCATACTTGAACGCTCATAATGCTATATTTTTTTGGTTAGTATTAAGATTACTCATCGTAACCATATTTTTTATCTAGTTTATTCATCAATCGAACATATACGAAGATTAGAATCACAAAGGTGTAAATCGAACCCTGTTGTGCAAACCAAAATCCCAGTTTGAATCCTCCTAATCGTATATTGTTGAGTGCGTCTTTGAAAAGTATTCCCGCTCCATAGGAAACCAGAAACCAAATAATGAGAAGAATAACCAAATACTTTAGGTTCTGCTTCCAATAAGCCACCGCTTTTTCTTTATCTGTCATAATTATAGATTTTATAAGTATATCATTGCTTGCAGGGTAACAAAGCTTTGCGCATCGTTATCCCCATATTTTGTATTTAAATATTCTAAAGTAATTTTAGAATGATGCCCACTGAAATACGCATTAGCTCCTACTCCAAAAGTTGTGGCATTATCATCTATCGCATCTATCGACCTTGTATTAAAAGAAGCATAAGGCTGAAACTTGGTTTTCTTGTTATCATTAGGAATAACATATCCAACATGACCATAGATCATCGAACCTGTTTCATAAGTTTGCCCTAAGGTAAAGTTTTCTCCGTAATCATTATTCTGATAAGTAGCATAGGCTGTTATTGCAGAACCATTTTCTCCTATCGGTGCATCATAGAAAGCATCTACCGCAAAAATGGCCACATCTTCACCTTCAAGATCTCCTGCGGTATTTGCCACCACACTACCTTTGGGGTGAAAGAAAAACCCTGCTCCAACATTAAATACTTTCTTACCTCCCAGATAAGTTCCTACTTTGTAAGGAAGGAAATTAGATTCCTGATCCAAAAAATTGAAATCAAAATAACCCGCAAAATTCTTTCCCGCATCTTTGGACCCTAGTAATCTTCTCCCTGCATATACCGCAGGACCATCTGCAACAGGATCTGTTCCTTCCTGAAGATTGTTGGTCCCCGATTCATTGATGGATACCCGATATTGAAGCTTGCCAAAGCTACCTTTGGCATAAATCCCGATATGTCTGGCAAACTGATCAGATAGCCCTATCGTTGCCCAGGACTGTCGGTTATTATCCAACGTCATGATGTTAAGGGTACTTTGATTATTGAGTCGGGAGATCCCATTCCAGTAGTGCAAACCGGCTCCAATAGCATGGTTGGCATTTAAGTTATATTGTCCCCATACGTCATGAAAAAAGAGTTGAGATTCTTCCCCTCGGCCCAAGGGACTTTGATTATTTGCATTCAAACTATTAAGACCAAAATGTGTAAGAATCAAAAAGTCTTTGTTTATCTGCGAATAAGTAAGAATACGAGCTCTTCGAATACTCATGCTTGTATTACTTACATCGTCGGGAACCTCATCCTGGTATCTTGCCCAGAATTGTGCCCAGGATATAATCCTGAAATATTTTGAACCGTCCTCATTTAGTTTCACCTTAAGTCCGCCTGTATAATCCGGCGATCCCTGAGAGTATGTATAGTGGCAAGTAAGAAGAAGCATACCTACCAATATGATTAGCTGTTTTCTCATAGAGTTTTAAAGATTAGATTAGTAATAAATTGATTTTGTGCGCGATACTAATCTCCAAAAAACCATCAGTTAAGAAAAAACTAATATAGTTATTCGTTAATTTAATATAGTTAATCTCTAAAACGCTCCCATTTAATCAACATAAACTTATCACCAAGTTCGGTTACTACTACCCCCGCTCCTGATAAATTTTGTACATCATTAAAATAAGTAGCAAGTTCTGAAGCATTTAGAATTTTGTAAGTAGGATGATAATTAGAATTGTAAGGTCGCTTGATATTGTATTTTTTCACCCAGTTCATAATACTTACGTGCGAAATCCCTAAAATACGCTCAATTTCTCGATAGGTTAACCCTTCCAAATACAACTGTAAAGCCTTATTAACGTAGTAATCATCTATTTTCTTACCTATCTTATTTACAGAGAAAAAATAGCCACAAGATTTACATTTAAAACGTTGACGATCATTAACTACACCACTCTTAATATAGTCTTCAGAACCGCAATTAGGACAGGATTCAATTTTCATATATATTTATTTAGCATAAATATATCAATTTAGCAAAAATATCACAAAACAATTCTTGATTTGATGTTAAAATCTCAATTTTAATCTTAAAACAGTAAGTAATTCTCAATATTAAAAACATACTAAAACTGTAAATCTGTAGTTTCTCTTTATTAAATTTTGATTTAATACGATAGTTTTAGTAGCTTTTCTCCCTCAAACAATAAATGCCCCATGAAAAACAAAAACCTAACCAAATATGCCATATACGCCGTTGCTGTTTTGTGTGCTGCGTTAATCAATGAACACATTATTAAGTATGTAAAAAAACATGTGGATCAACAAGGGTATCTATTGGTACTTATCGATATGGCTATAGTAGTACTTATTTTTGCTCCCACTTTTGCGCTGGTTACTAAATACACCAAAAAGTTTTCAAAGGTTTATCTAGACACTTCCAAAAAGATGTCTACCAGTAAAAACGGAACCTTATTCGGCTTCGCAGTGGCTATTTTTATCCTATTTGTATTGTATGCTAGTTTGAGGCATAATATCGACGTTCTGAAGGATTTAAAAACGATACTACCTTAATCATTATACATCACATATTAAAATTGCTTCCTTCAACGCTTGCAATTTATCTTCGTAATTAGGAATAAATTCTTGAGCAACATACCCTTTAAAACCTGTGCTCAAAATCGCGCGCATTATTGCAGGATAATTCAGTTCTTGTTTGTTGCTAATTTCATTTCTTCCTGGAACACCTCCAGTATGGTAATGATTGATATAGTTATGATACTTCGTAATAGTAGCGATAATATCACCTTCCATAATTTGCATATGGTAGATATCATACAACAATTTAAAGTTATCAGACCCTATCTTATCTACCAAACGAACTCCCCAAGGGGTGTGATCACATTGATAATCTGCATGATCCACTTTACTATTGAGCAATTCCATAATTAAAGTAACATTGTTCCTTTCAGCATGTTTTACCAATGTATTTAAGCCTAGAACACAATTTTCTAAACCCAATTCGTCGGATATTCCATGACGGTTCCCAGAAAAGACAATAACTTGTTGTATCCCGGCATCAGCCGCCTTAGAAATCAGCTCCATGTATTGTTGCTGTAATGCTTTATGATTTTTAAGATTGGAATCCATGAATAATGTTTGCAAAAGAGTCTGTTGCCAACGAGCAACTAACTCCCTTATCCTTAACCACTTTCCATTCATCAGGTTTTAAAAGATCAATTCCTACTAATCCTAAATCCTTTCCCTTTTCTGCGAATTCTTCTAAAGGAATATTCTGATAACACCATCTACAAGCCGAATGGTTAATATTCCTTTTCAGCTTTGATTGAGTCGACTTGGTGTTACCCAATTTTTTTTCTGGTTCACCCGCTATAAGAGGCATACCCATACCTACTGCTCCAATTCCTAGTGATATGTTTTTTATCACTTGTCTTCGACTCACTTTTAACTTACTCATCTTCAGAATTATTTTTATGATACAGGCACATACAACTACTTAACATTTTCATGCATAAATACTTCAATTTCTTCTTTACTAAATATAGGATTCGCTCCCTTGCTACCCGCAACCATGGCACCTACTGCACAAGCAAGATCGATGGCTTCTTGTGGTCGGATTTTTGTCAATAATTTAGAGATCAGTGTTGCCAAAAAGGAATCTCCCGCTCCTACAGTATCTACTACTTGTATTTTATATCCTGAGTTGTTATAAAACTCATTGTCAAAAAACAGAGTAGCTCCTTTTCCACCTTTGGTAATACAAATTTGATCAGTTTTTGTTTCTTTAGCGAGTGCTTTCACCTGGTTTTCTAATGTACTCTCCTGGATGTTTAAGTGTTCACATATCTCCTCTAATTCTTCGTCATTTAGTTTAATAAAATCAGCTTGGCTCATTAGTTGTAACAATAAGGAAGCATCATAATGAGGAGGTCTAAGATTCACATCCAACACTTTGTACTGTGCTTTTTTCAACAATTTCAAAAGTGTATTTCTACTTTCTTCACTTCTACTAGCAAGACTACCAAACACAAAGGCGTCTGAACTCACTATTAACTCTTCCATCTCCTTGGTATGCTCTATAAAATCCCAGGCTACAGGTTTACTGATCTCATAAGATGCTGTACCACTACTATCTAGAGTAACCAACACTTCGCCAGTAATGTGTTTAATATCTTCTTGAAAGATATTGTTACGCATACCTTGTTTTTCTGCATACGCTACGATATCGCTTCCCAAATCATCATTTCCTATCCTGGTGATCAAGGAAGTGTCGATTCCCATAGTATGCAATCGTAAAGCCACATTAAGCGGAGCGCCACCTATTTTTCGATGGGTAGGAAATATATCCCATAATACTTCTCCAAAACAGGTTATTTTCATAAGTAATTAGTTTTCTTTGATTAATTGTTGACTCACATTTTCTAATGAAATTCCTTTAGTTTCTGGCATTAAAAAGATCACAAACAGCAGTTGAAATATCATCATAACAGCAAAAATCATAAACACCATCCCTGAGCCTATCGTAGAAAATAGCAGTGGTACTAATGAGGGAATAATTGCTGCTAGTACCCAATGCACAGAACTACCAAATGCCTGCCCTGAAGCTCTTAAATGATTTGGAAAAATCTCGGCAATAAACACCCAAATAACTGCTCCCTGCCCAATAGCATGCGAAGCAATAAAAACAAACAAAAATATTGGGACTGCCATCCCTCCCCAATCGAGGAAAAAGGCCATAGATACCAAACTCAACGATATAATGTATCCTACAGACCCTACATACATCAGTAATTTTCTCCCTAAGCGATCAATAAGAACTACACCGATAAGGGTAAAAATCAAATTCGTTACCCCAATACCAATGCTACTCAACAATGCTGTACTTTTTCCTAATCCTGCTTCTTCAAAAATCCTGGGAGCATAGTACAAAAAGGCATTAATCCCCGAAAATTGATTAAAAAAAGCGATCAAAAAAGCCAGTAGTAGGGGAAAACGATATTTCTTTAGAAAAATATGTTCTTTAGAGGCTGTTTGCTTACTATTCAATTGTGATTCATCAATCAATGAAGTTATATCGGTCTCTGGATCAATAATTCGAAGTGTTTCCCGAGCTTCATTGATCTTTCCCTTTGAAATCAGCCACCTTGGGCTTTTAGGAATTTTAAATACCAAAAGTGTATATAGCAAAGCTGGTATTGCTTCTACTCCCAACATCCAACGCCAGGCAGATTCTTCTACAGCGCTTAAGAAGTAATTAGATGCAAAAGCCAGTAATATCCCCATGACAATATTGAACTGATATAAGGCTACTAATCGACCTCTGTCTTTTGCAGGCGCCATTTCTGAAATGTATGCCGGTCCTGCAATTGTTGATGCTCCAACACCTAATCCACCCAAAAATCTAAACATTGCAAAAGTCCAAGGATCATTTACCAATGCTGATCCTATTGCCGATATCAAATAAAATACCCCTATCCAAAGCAAGGTCTTTTTTCTTCCCAATTGGTTGGTAGGGATCCCCCCAAAAATAGCTCCGATTACTGTTCCCCATAAAGCCATAGCCATTACTACAGAACCATGAAACACATCAGAAGTACTCCATAATTCCTGTAAGCTCTGATCCGCCCCAGAAATCACTACCGTATCAAATCCAAATAAAAAACCAGCCAATGCCGCAGTAAGAGACCAAAAAAATAACTTACTCATATCAGGAAAACTTGTGTGAATTTTCTTTTCTAAAGGTAATTTTTTTAGACTGGTATACCAAAAAAACAACCCCCATAGGTTAACAACTCCTTGGGGGTCTAGACTGAAGCTAAAAAATTAAACTAACTCAACTTACACTCAATTAAACACGCTCCAGTTTCTCTTCTATTTGGTTTAGACATAAATTATTAATACTACCCACATGAGTATGTGTGGTATTTTTTTCTGGATGATAGTTCCCATCTTCTATATCCTTTCCGATTTTTACATAAGCCTCTCTAAAAGTCATGCCCTGCATCACCAATGCATTTAATGTATCTACACTAAAGAGATAATCATATTTTGGGTCTTCCAAAATGGCTTGGTTTACCGCTACTTGTTGTAACGCATACACCGACATTTCCAGCGAAGCTTTTAAATCCTGAATAGCAGGAACTATTCCCTCTTTTAATAATTGAAGATCCCTATGATACCCACTTGGAAGGTTTGCCGTTAGTAATGTAAGCTCATACGGCAACCCCTGTATCTTATTGCACTTTCCTCTAATCAACTCAAAAACATCCGGGTTCTTTTTATGAGGCATAATACTTGACCCCGTAGTTAATTCTGAAGGTATACTCATAAAATCAAAGTTCTGACTCATATACAGACACACATCCATTGCTAATTTTGACAATGTTGCGGCTACACTACTAATCGCAAAAGAAACTGACTTCTCTGATTTCCCTCTGCTCATTTGAGCAGCTACTACATTGTATTTCAAGGTTGCAAAATCCAGCTCTTGTGTTGTAAACTCCCTATCGATAGGGAATGAGCTCCCATAACCTGCAGCACTCCCTAACGGATTTTGATCCACCACTTGTAAAGCAGCATTTACAAAAAACAGATCATCTACAAAACTCTCTGCATACGCCGAAAACCATAACCCAAAAGAAGAAGGCATTGCAATCTGTAAATGCGTATATCCTGGAAGCAATACATTCTTGAACTCATTTGCTCTGGACAGTAGCACTTTTGAAAGTTCTTTGACCTGACTTTTTATTTGTAACAACTCATCTTTAAGATATAGATGCATAGCTACCAAAACCTGATCGTTTCTGGATCTCGCCGTATGTATTTTTTTACCTGCCTCTCCTATCCGATGCGTTAACTCGTATTCTATTTTTGAATGCACATCTTCAAACTGATTTTCGATAGTGAAGGTTCCCTCATCTATTTGTTTGTTAAGCTCATTCAACACGCTTTCTATACTTGAAATTTCGGTTTCCGAAAGTAATCCGATCTTGTGCAACATCTTACCATGAGCTAACGTTGCACGTACGTCGTATTTGGCAATAACCAAATCCAATTGTCTATCGTTGCCTACGGTAAACCTATCTATTTTTTCGTCTGTGGGTAATCCCTTGTCCCAAAGTTTCATCTGTTTATACTTATTGTTTTTTAATTGTCAGATGGAATCGCCATATCATCATATCAATGAGCATCTCACTTTTTTGTTATGGCTTATTTCATCTCTCGCTTTTCTTTAAAATATTCCCTCTAAAATTTTTACATACAAGGCTACGCCTTTTTTTATCTCATCTATATAAATAAACTCATTTGCCGAATGCGATCGCGTAGAATCCCCTGGTCCCAGCTTTAATGAAGGGCAACTCAATACAGATTGATCGGATAGCGTCGGTGATCCATAGGTAGTTCTTCCTAAAGCCACTCCAGATTTTACTATGGGATGGTCGATAGGTATCGAAGAAGATCCCAGGTGTAATGATCTTGGTGTTACCGTAACATGAGGTGGCATATTTTCTTTTACCACGGATAGAATTTCTTCGTTCTTATATTTATCATTTACCCGGATATCTACTACTAAATCACAATGAGAAGGAACCACATTATGCTGATTCCCTGCACTTACTTGGGTGACAGTCATTTTAACTTTACCCAGAGTTTCTGACTCTTTTTCGAAGGTAAAATCTTTAAACCATTGCAATACTTCTAACGTCTTATAAATGGAGTTATCCTCATTGGGGTGAGCAGCGTGACTTGATGTTCCCTGTACAGAAACATCCAGAACCAACAATCCTTTTTCGGCTACTGCCAATTGCATGAGCGTAGGTTCTCCTACCACGGCAAATTCAACATTCTTAAGGTGTTTCAGCACACTTTTCAGACCCAACGGACCACTACTTTCTTCTTCGGCAGATGCAACTATCACCAAATTGTAGGCCAGGTTTTCTTTAGGATAGAAATAAGCAAATGTTGCCAGCAACGAAACCAAACACCCCCCTGCATCATTACTCCCTAAACCAAATAATTTTCCGTCTTCAACAAATGCCTGGAAAGGATCATTGGTGTAATTTCCATTTGGTTTCACCGTATCATGATGAGAATTCAATAAAATAGTAGGTTTTGAAGCATCGAAATGTAAGTTGTACGCCCATATATTGTTATTCTCTCTTTCAAAAGGAATTTTATGCGTATCGAACCAATCTTCAATTAACAAAGCAGTATTCTCTTCTTCTGAAGAAAAAGAAGGGGTTTCTATTAGTTTTTTTAATAACTCAATGGCATTATCTGTAAGCGTCGAAATCTCGAAACCCGTAAACCCTTCTTTATGTAGACTAGTACTCATTTTATGATTGAATGTTTTTTTATCTATCTTGATTTATAAACTCAAGGTAGTATGTTTTATGGTTTTATCTTTTATAAATTCGGCGTTTGCAATATGCACGCTTGCTACATTCTTTTGCAATGCATCAAAACAATTCTGTAATTTTGGGAGCATTCCATCGGCTATTACCTCATCATCTCTAAGCTTTGCATATTTTTCTAAATTAATATGTTCTATAACAGAATCCTTATTATTGATATCTTCCAAAACACCTTTCAGTTCAAAACAGTAGAACAAGGACACTTCAAAATGGGCGCTCATTGCAGAGGCAATCTCTGAGGCTATCGTATCGGCATTGGTATTTAACAATTGCCCATTTCCATCATGAGTGATTGCACAAAATACAGGAATGATCCCCATATCCAATATCCCTTTTATCATCTTATTATTTACCTTCTCTACATCGCCTACAAAACCATAATCCACAAACTGTGCGGGTCTTTTGGTTGCCATAATTGTATTTGCATCTGCACCTGTTAATCCTAGTGCCGGACTACCATGTTTTTGCAGCCCAGCAACAATATTTTTATTGATTAACCCAGCATAAGTCATCACAACAACATCCAAATTTGCTGCCGAGGTTATTCTTCTGCCGTCGATCATTTCGGTTTTGATCCCAAGTTTTTTTGAAAGCTGTGTTGCTGACTTTCCGCCTCCATGAATCAAAATTTTAGGCCCTTCTATTTTTGAAAAATCTATCAAAAATTGATTTAGCGCATCTTTGTCTTCAATAATATTACCTCCTATTTTTGCTACTAATAACTGCTTCATGATCCCTTCAATCCTTTCAATATTTTTTTCAATACCAATTGTGCTGCATAGGTTCTATTGTTGGCCTGCTGAATTACAATTGCATCTTTACTTTCAATCACTGCATCATCTACGACTACATTTCGTCTTACCGGCAGACAATGCATAAATTTAGCCTGGTTGGTCAGCTTCATTTTATCTTCAGTAATTTTCCAATCGGTATCGGTTGATAGTACTTTTCCATAGTTCTGGTAAGCACTCCAATTTTTGACATAAATAAAATCTGCATCTTTAAAAGCATTCTCCTGGTTGTAATCAATGGGCACCTCTTTAGTAATTTGACTGGCTAACTCATATCCCTTTGGATGGGTAATTACAAAATGTGCGTCCATTCGTTGCATCATCTCTACAAAAGAGTTGGCAACAGCCTGGGGCAAAGCTTTTGGATGCGGTGCCCATGATAATACAACCTTTGGTTTCTCCTTTTTTTTATGTTCGATAATAGTAATCGCATCGGTAAGTGCTTGTAATGGATGACCCGTTGCACTTTCCATATTTACCACTGGAATGGTCGCGTATTCCATGAAGCTTTTTAACACCTTTTCGCTGTAATCCTCTTCTTTGTCTTTTAAATGTGCAAATGCTCGAATGGCCAGTATATCACAATATTGTGAAACCACCTGCGCTGCTTCCTTAACATGTTCGGAATTTCCTTGATCCATGATGGTACCATCACCATATTCTAAAGACCAGCCTTCTCCTGTAAAATTCATCACCATCACATTCATCCCCAGATTAAGTGCCGCCTTTTGCGTGCTTAATCGAGTACGTAGACTGGGATTAAAAAACAACAACCCTATGGTTTTGTCCTTTCCCAGTTCTTTATCCTGTAGTGGTTCCTTTTTTAACGCTATGGCTTGACCCACCCAATCCTCAACATTATCTATATCTGCTATTGAAAAGTAATTATTCATTATATACTGCTTTTGTTATTCTTGTAAAAGGGACCTTGTCCTCAATTACATCGGTAATAAAATTATCGTTAAGCCCATTTACAATCCATGTTTCTATCTCAGCAGCCTGGGCTATTTTTGCCGCTTCAATTTTTGAACGCATCCCACCGGTACCATGAGAAGATACTGCACTCACGATCTCTTGTTCCAGCTCTTCTACATCTACTACATCGGTTATGGTTTGGTAGGTCTTATTTTGAATAGAGGCCTTTGTACAAATTCCATTGGTATTGGTGGCAACGACAAGTAAATCTGCACCCAACAACACGGCTGTTAACCCCGCTAACTTATCATTATCTCCAAATTGGATTTCATCTGTAGCCACAGTGTCATTTTCATTGATGATCGGGATATAGTTATTCGCTACCAATACATTGATCGTATTGACAATATTTTGTTTTGATTCCTCTCTTTCAAAATCCGAATAAGACAACAGACACTGCGACGTCAACAAACCAAGATCTCTAAAACTCTCTTGAAAAATTCGCATTAAGTGTGGCTGACCAATAGATGCCAAAGCCTGTTTCACATTGATTTCCTTACCATTACTTTCCAGGTTCACAAATTGTTTGGCTACAGCTATTGCGCCAGAGCTCACAATTACAAATTCGTAAGCTTCCTGTAAAGCAACAATCTGTCTACCGATGTCCTCGATTTTTCCTCTCGAAATCTGATCCGTTTCTTTGGTCAAGGTATTGGATCCTATTTTGAGTACAATTCTTTTCTTATCTGATTTGCCCTTCTCCATGTATATACCATTTGTTGGTTACCAAATGTTGTAAACCAATTGGCCCTCTTTGATGTAATTTATCTGTGCTTATTGCCAGCTCTCCACCTAATCCTAGCTGAAACCCATCTGTAAATCGAGTGGAAGCGTTATGATATACTGCTGCACAATCTACCGACATCATGAACTGATCTGCAATATGTTGGTTTTTGGTAATGATTGCTGCAGAATGTCCACCACTATATTCATTAATCTTATCAATGGCTTCTTTGTTATTCGTGGTTTCTCCAATTACAATTTTGTAATCCAAAAACTCTTCGAACCAGATGTTGTTATTCTCAATGGTCTTTACCTCCTCATATTTAGCCAAAGACGAATCCCCAATAATTTCTACATCATAATCTTTGAGTGCTGTAATCAGGTTTCTTACAAAATCTTCTTTATTGGGTAAGTTTTTATCAATCAAAACCTTATCTACAGCATTACAGGCTGAGATTTTGTCGGTTTTACCATTAATGATGTTATCCAAAGCCAAAGCGCTATCCGCCTCATCATGAACATATACAAAATTATTCCCTCGACCGCTAACGATCACCGGACAAGTAGCATGCTGCTTTACAAATGCAATAAGCTTTTCTCCTCCTCTTGGCACAATAAGATCCACTCTTTGTGTTGGATGCTCCAAAAACTCTTGGGTTTTCTTTCGATCATAATTCAAGTAGGTAACCCAATCTGTAGTAGCTTCAACACTTGCTAGTGCCTCATGCCATAACTTTACTATTTCCAAATTAGAGTTTAGTGATTCTTTACCTCCTTTTAGTAAAATTTTGTTTCCAGATTTGAACGCAATTCCAGTCGCCTCGACGGTCACATCTGGTCTTGATTCGTAGATGATAAGTACCGTACCAAAAGGAGCTGTTTTATTAAAAACATGCATTCCATTTTCATGTGTAAATTGAAAACGTTCTACTCCTAAAGGATCCTCTAGATTTGCCAATTGTTCTAATGCATCAATCATCCCCTGTACTTTATCGACATCTACTTTCAATCGGTCATACATTGCTTTATCCTCTCCTGCATAATTGTTCAGATCCTTTTGATTGGCCGTGATCAAAGTTTCCTTGTTTTTAGCAATCAACTCCGCCATCTTTAGCAAAACTGCATTTCGTTGTTCTATATTCAGTACTGCTTCCATAGCTACACTTTTTCTGCGATTAAGATGTTTTGCAATGCCATTACAAACTGATCGATTTCTTTTTTATCGATTGTAAGTGGCGGTAGTATTCGTAACAGCTTTTTATTCATAGATCCACCAGTAAAAATATGTGCATCATAAATCAACTTTTTACGTAATTCTCCTACTTCGTAGTCAAACTCCAAACCAACCATGAGCCCTCTACCTTTACATTTTTTAATTCCTGGTAGTTCTTTAATTTTGGTTAAGAAATACTCTCCAATTGATGCTGCATTATCTACCAAATTTTCGGTTTCGATCACTTCGAGTACTGCAAGAGCCGCTGCACAAGCTAAATGATTACCTCCAAACGTAGTTCCCAGCAATCCATAACTAGATTGAATATGTGGAGTTATTAGTATACCTCCGATAGGAAAACCATTCCCCATCCCTTTGGCTACAGAAATAATATCAGGAGTAATACCATGATGTTGATGCGCAAAAAACTTTCCGCTTCTCCCATATCCAGATTGAATTTCGTCGGCAATCAATACCACATTATTCTCTTTACAAAGCGATTGCAATTCCTGAAAAAATGCAGTGGTCGGTTGATCAAGCCCTCCTACTCCTTGAATAGGTTCGATGATTACAGCACATACATCTCCTTTTTCTAATTCTTTGGTTACAGCATCAATATCATTCAAAGGCAGAAAAGTTACTTCTTGCTGCTTATTGAGCGGAGCATTAATTTTGGTGTTATCAGTTACTGCAACTGCTGCCGACGTTCTACCGTGAAATGCATTATCAAAAGCAATTACTCGAGATTTCCCGGTATGAAAAGAGGCTAGCTTCAATGCGTTTTCATTGGCTTCTGCTCCAGAATTACACAAAAACAACTGATAAGTATCGTATCCTGATAATGCTCCCAGCTTTTGTGCCAAATCAGTTTGCATACTATTCTGTACCGCATTAGAATAGAATCCAATTTTATCAATCTGCTCTTTTATTTTTTTGGTATAGTGAGGATGCGAATGCCCTATGGAAATTACTCCATGACCTCCGTACAAATCCAAATATGCTACACCATTTTTATCAATAACCGTACTATTGAATGCTTTTACCGGTTCTACATTATATAATGGATATACATCAAACAATTTCATACTCATATTCTTTTTAATGCTCCTTATTTTATTGTATTTATCTTTTCATACGAGGCCATTACCCCTTTTATCACCGAAGAACTAAGACCTTGATGTTCCATCTCGTTAAGACCTTCGATAGTACATCCTTGAGGTGTCGTTACCTTATCAATTTCACGTTCAGGGTGTGTTCCATTCTTGGCTACCAAAGTTGCAGCCCCCATAGCTGTTTGTACTGCGATAATCTGTGCTTCATGAGGATGAAATCCCATTTGTATTCCTCCTTGAATCATTGCTCTAAGAAACCTCAAAAAGAACGCAATCCCACTTGCTCCCAATACGGTAGCTGCTTGCATAAGTCGCTCTTCAATGATCAACGTTTTTCCGATGGTGTCAAACATCTTTTGAACAAAGGCTAACTCTTCTTTTACATCCTCATTTGCAGAAATACAGGTCATCGATAACTTTTTTGATGCTCCTGTATTTGGCATTACACGAATCACCTTGTTTTGAGGAACCACTTCATTGATCTCTTCGATGGACGTACCAGTGACAGTCGAAATCAATATCTGATCAGCAGTGAGTTCTTCTTTTATTTCCTCCAGAACTACATCCAACTGTCTAGGTTGCACACACAAAATCACCCATTTCACACCTGAGATGGCTTCTGTAATATTTTGAGAGGTTGATACTCCTAACTTCTCTTTTACTTCGGTCAAATTATGTTCTGACTTATCGACTACAGTAATATGTTTTGCTTCAAAAAGGTCACTATTGGCCAATCCTGAAATAATGGATTTCCCTAAGTTCCCTCCTCCTATGATGGTTATCTTATTCATGACTAAAATGCACTTGCTTTTAATTCTAAACCTGTTTTTTCTTCAATTCCAAACATCAAATTCATATTCTGAATGGCTTGTCCGGATGCTCCTTTGATCAAATTATCTATAACAGATGTAATGAGTAACATCCCGTTCTTCTTACTAATATGAAGGATACATTTATTGGTATTTACCACTTGTTTTAAGTGAATTTCTTGATCAGAAACTACAGTAAACTGGGCTTCTTTATAAAAATCATTGTACAACTTAATGGCTTCTTCCTCACTTCCTGAAAATTCTGTATAAAGTGTTACGTATATCCCCTTGCTGAAATTCCCTCGATTAGGGATAAAGAACAGTGGACTATCAAAATTGGGTTGTAATTGTACAATGCTTTCCTGGATCTCGTCTAGATGTTGGTGGGTAAATACCTTATAACTAGAAAAATTATTATCTCTCCAACTAAAATGAGTAGTACTACCAGGTATTACACCAGCTCCTGTACTTCCCGTTGTTGCGTTGATATGTACAGCACTATTTAATTGATCAATGGATGCCAAGGGTAACAGTGCCAATTGAATAGCTGTAGCAAAACAACCTGGATTAGCAATGTTTGTTGCTTCTATGATCTTTTCCTTTTGCAATTCAGGCAATCCATATACGAAATCCCTGTTTTGGTAGCTTTTATCTTTGTTCAATCTGAAATCATTTCCGAGATCAATTACTTTGGTCGCTTCAGAAAAACTATGTTCATTTAGAAAAGCCTGAGATCGCCCATGACCTAAACACAAAAACACTACATCCACATTTGGGTTTACGGTATCGGTGAATTTTAAATCAATTTCTCCGACCAGATCAGGGTGTTGTTTAGCTATAGTAACTCCTGCATTGGTAGTACTATACACAAAATCCAACTGCGCTTTTGGGTGATGCACTAAAAG
The DNA here is from genome assembly GCF_056160245.1 of Aquimarina sp. AWH4_224. Taxonomy (NCBI): domain Bacteria; kingdom Pseudomonadati; phylum Bacteroidota; class Flavobacteriia; order Flavobacteriales; family Flavobacteriaceae; genus Aquimarina; species Aquimarina sp. AWH4_224. The sequence continues at coordinate 139,442 of NZ_JBSWWU010000005.1, forward strand.
TCTTAGTAATTCTCCGGCAGTATATCCTGACCCTCCTATTATTCCAACTTTTATCATGATTGATCTGGGTTTACATTGTGATAAATTTTATTAGCATTGCCATAGATCTTAATAAAACCTTTGGCATCATCTGCAGTCCAGGAATTATTCATCTCTCCATACTGTCCGAAATCGGATTTCATCATATCAAAATCTGATTCTACTCCTTCTAACATAAAGTGATACGGTTTTAATTTTACCTTTACTTCTCCTGTCACTGATTTCTGCGAATCTTCTAAAAACACTTCTATATTTCTCATTACCGGATCCAGATAATTGCCTTCATGTAAAAGCATTCCATACCAATTCGCCAATTGTTCTTTCCAGTATTGTTGCCATTTGGTCAGCACATGCTTTTCTAACAGATGATGTGCTTTTATAATCACAATTGGTGCAGCTGCTTCAAATCCAACTCTTCCTTTGATTCCAATTATGGTATCTCCAACATGAATATCTCTACCTATAGCAAAGGCACTTGCGAGTTCTTCTAGTTTCAGTATATTATTTACCGGAGTATCTTTTATCCCATCCAAACCAACGAGTTCTCCTTTCTCAAAATTGAGCGTGATCGTTTCTTCTTTCTCTTTTTGGAGTTGGCTTGGGAACGCTTCTTCTGGTAACGGGTTTTGAGAAGTTAGCGTTTCTTTACCTCCTACACTGGTTCCCCAAATCCCTTTATTGATGGAATATTGGGCCTTTTCCCAACTGTACTGCACTCCATGACTTTGAAGGTAAGTGACCTCTTCTTGTCTTGAAAGTTTAAGATCCCTAATTGGTGTTATGATTTCAATTTCTGGTGCCAGGGTTTGAAAAATCACATCAAATCTTATCTGATCATTCCCTGCCCCAGTGCTTCCATGAGCTATATACTTTGCGCCTATTTGCTTCGCATAATTGATCACCTCTATCGCCTGGAAGATTCTTTCTGCACTTACCGACAACGGATAGGTATTGTTTTTTAGAACATTCCCAAAAATCAAATACTTGATTGCTTTTTGGTAAAATTCTTCAACAATGGTTTTATTAATATGAGATGAACTCCCAAGTTCATAAGCTCTTTTTTCGGTTTCTTCTAATTCTGTTTCCGAAAATCCTCCAGTATTTACCAAAATGGTATGCACTTCAAGGTTTTTTTCATGAATTAAATATTTTACACAATAAGAGGTGTCTAGCCCTCCACTATATGCCAATACTACTTTTTCCATAATAACAATGGTTTATTATTTGCAAGCATGGTTTGCTTGATCTTTTTTAATCTTTTTAATACTTTTTGATTGAACCACTTCTCTTTCTTTTTCTTTTTTTTCAGTGGATCGTACAGCATTCCGGTACATAGACACATTTTATGATCCTTTGAAGTCAAAATCTCATAGTTTGTACATGTCTTACAGCCAGACCAAAACTTTGGATCATCTGTTAATTCTGAGAATGTTACTGGTTTATATCCCAATTCAGAATTAATTTTCATCACTGCCAAACCTGTGGTGATTCCGAATACTTTAGATGTAGGGTATTTTTTTAAAGAATGATTAAACGTAAATTCTTTAATCTTTTTTGCCAATCCTTGGTTTCTGAAGTCGGGATGAACAATTAAACCCGAATGTGCCACGTACTCGCCATGACCCCAACTTTCTATGTAACAAAAACCAGCAAATTGATTGTCGGATAATGCAATGATTGCATCTCCTTTTTTCATTTTGGTCTGCACATACTCTGGTGTTCGCTTCGCAATACCTGTTCCTCTAACCTTGGCGGAATCCGATATTACACTGCAAATTTCTTCAGCGTATAGAAAATGACTTTCGTCTGCTATTGTAATATGTACTTCTTGCATAAACGTAAGCTGCGTTTATCAAAAGTTTGATAATTAGTTTTGATTTTATTTTTGGTATCCAGGAAGTGATATAGAAAAGTGCAAAAACTAGTATAGGAGGTAGTATTCGTTACAGTTCTAAAATCAAGTTGGATGTCTCTCGGGGAAGTAGGGCGCACCTACTTCAGAAGAAAATTAAACCCCCAAGGGGCGACGGAAACGGCGTATAGGAGTAATTGAAATATTACCTGATACGTTCAAAGATTGAACTTTAACTTCCGAATAAATGTATGTTGCCGTTTTCATAATAGTAACTCTAAATCGTCGGCCGTAGCCCCTTTCGTTAACTAATACTGCAATATTAAGTAAAAACTTTGTACCACAGTGAATTATTATGTAAAAATTAGTATTAATGCGAATATGATAAAAAATTGTATTAAAAATTAAATAGTACGCAATGAAAGATTTTGACAAATAGACAACAATAAAAAAAGTGTTCTATAGTTTATGTATTGGTTAACCAAAAAAGATTTCTAAACTAATTACATATTATAAAACCAATGACTTTACCAAAGCAAATAAAAAAACTAAAGGGCATCCTACTGCTTAAAAGTATCTGTTTATATAGGACTAATATCAATACCTTGTGTACAGTTTATTTCTGAATACTGTAGCTCTAGCATTTTAGTTTTCACCCCCCTTCTTCGTTTATTAGTTTGGCAAAAATTAATGGTGAAAGATCACCATTTTTAATAAATACTAACTCAACAAAAACTACTATTAAAAATATCAATTCTCTATTTTTTTAACAATAATTTTGTTAATTATCAATTTTTAATTTGTGAAAATCAACAAATTAACATAAATTGGTCGACCAATTAGAAGGTATATTGATTTAACACAAACAAACAATCATGAAAAACTTAAGAAAAGCTGCTTACTGCACTCTTACAGCATTAGCTCTAATTACATTTACGAATTGCACCACGGATATTGAATTTGCAGACGATATATCCCTAACCGAAGACAATAATCTAAAACAATCTTTGGGAGAATTACCTGTTGTTTCAGTTTCGGCTAATGGTGATGACGGTAACGTTCCTTCTAATACTTTGGATGGTAACTTAAACACACGATGGTCTTCTTTTGGAAGAACCGGAAAATACATCACTTTTGATTTAGGTTCTTCTAAAAAAATCTCCAGGATCAAAATCGCATGGTACAAAGGAGATCAACGCAAGGCATTTTTTAAAGTAAGAGTAGGTAATTCTACCTCGAGCTTATCAACAGTAGTAGATAAAAAGAAGGAAGGAAGTAGTGGGAATACCCGTCAATTAGAAACATATGATTTCTCGGAAACCACTGCAAGATATGTACGTATTTCTAGTTTTGGAAACTCCAGCAATGATTGGAATAGTGTTACCGAAGTAGAAATCTATGGAGAAGACGGATCGGTAAATCCACCACCACCACCTTCTAGCAATACCCCGTACGCTCTTCTTGGTTTACAGAATTGGAAACTTAATGGTCTGAGCGGAACTCCGTCAAACAACCAATATGTCGATGCTATTCCTAATCTACCAAACTACACTAATGACGATTGGTTCTTTGTTCAAAATAATTGGGCAATATTCCAAGTTTGGGCAGGAAGTGATACTTCTTCAGGTTCTGGAAACCCTAGAATGGAATTGAGAGAATTAACAGCCAATGGAAATAGCAACATATTCTGGGATGGTACTACAAATACTGAACACCGTATGAAATGGAGAGTACGAGTAGACCGATTACCTAGTTCTGGAAAAGTTTGTTTTGGCCAAATTCATGATAAAACCGACAAATTTGATGATGTAATTCGAGTGCAATGTCAAGGAAACGCTAATCAAACCAGTGGATCTGTAAAAATGAGAATTAACGGTTACGTTACTGAAGTCCTCGAAGGTGGAGGAAAAACAGTGGGGAATTTTAATCTTGGAGAAGAAATGTATCTTGAACTCACTTACAAGAACAGCATCGTAAAACTTTATGAATTAGACAATAGCGGTAACAGAGTACGTACTATATATACTTCAAAATCGGTTGCTGCCAAAGAAAACTACTTTAAGGCAGGAAACTATTTGCAATCAATGAAAGGAAAAAGTTACAAGAGTTCTGACTACGGAAGAGTGGGTATCAATAAACTTGAAGTATTTCATTAAACACTTGACATCAAGGAAATAAATTAATCTAAGAAAACACGGCTATTCCTCTTTTTATGGGATAGCCGTATTTTTATTAGAAAATTTAAAGTTTTTTAAAATTATATTAATAATTTTAAGAATATTTTGTGGTAAACCAAAATGGAATTACCCAATTGTCAAGTACCAAAACCTTATGAAAATAAACACAATCGATAAAACCAAAACATCAGAAAACAAAAAGGAAAGCAAAGAAGAAGTTATTATTTCCAAAATAAGAGAACTCATTCTTTCCAAACAATTGGAACCTGGAGATCGACTTCCTGCAGAACGCGAACTTTCTGAGAAATTTGGAGTGACTAGAAATCAGCTTAGACAGGCACTCCAAAAACTTGAGTTTTATGGTCTTGTAAAAAAGTTTCCTCAATCCGGTACACGGGTATCCAACATTGGTGTTACTGCATTAAATGGAATGATGTCGGATATTCTACAACTACAAAAACCTGATTTCAAATCTTTTGTTGAAACCAGGATTATTTTAGAAACCAATGCTGTGCAACTGGCCGCAAAGCGAAGAACAGAACAGCAAATGGAAGAAATCCAAAAGGCGCATAAAGCGTACAGCGAAAAAGCTATGAAAGGTATTGCTGCAATTGAAGAGGATTTGATGTTTCATATCAAAATTGCTGAAGCCAGTAATAATAGTGTGATCAACTCTCTAATGCTTATTATTACACCAGAAATTATTACTCATTTCATTACAAATAAAGTGTGCAACAAAGAAGAGAGCTATTTATTAGTTAAAGAGCATCAAGCCATAGTCGATGCTATTCAAGAGCAAAAACCGGAAGAAGCTGTACAACATTTAAAAGATCATTTTAAAGAACTTTATAAATATTGTGAGCAATAAACTACTCTATTACTACGACAACTCTCAATGAGAAATGATTAGAAATAACACTCTTTATTTATACATTACGTAAGGAATCCTTTAATTTTTTAATAAAAAAATAAATTTTCTTCTTTGATAATTGATTTATATTACTATTTTTGGTTAACCAAATTGGTTAACCAGATTTCATATGACAAAAATAGTAACATATCCCGCAGTCCTTTTAGTACTACTTTTAGCTTCTTGCCAATCCTCGAATACTACAAAAGAGAACAATACCATTACAACTTTACAAGCTTTTAATGATGCTGTCCAACAAGCAAAACCTGGTGACTCCATCATCCTAGCTTCTGGTGTATGGCAAGATACCGAGTTACTATTTGAAGCCAAAGGGGAAAAGGATAATCCTATTACCTTAACTGTTGAAGAGAAAGGAAAAACAACACTAGAAGGAAACTCCAATCTTAGAATAGCTGGCGAACATCTTGTAGTGAGCGGTCTGGTTTTTAAAAATGGCTTCACTCCTACTTCAGAAGTGATCTCTTTTAAAAAAGATAAAAATACCTTCGCTTCTCATTCACGTCTTACAGAATGTGTAATTGATAACTATAGCAATCCCGAGAGGAGAGAACAAGATTATTGGATTGGTATCTACGGAAAAAACAATCGTATCGACCACAACCATTTTGAAGGCAAAGGAAATTTGGGGGTAACCATGGCGGTTCGTTTAAATTCGAAAAAATTCATAGAAAATCATCACCAAATCGATCATAATTACTTCGGTCCAAGGCAAACCCTTGGTTCTAATGGAGGAGAAACATTACGTATAGGAACAAGTCATCACTCATTAAGTAATTCAAACACCATTGTAGAAAACAACTATTTTGATCGTTGTGGTGGGGAACTCGAAATCATCTCCAACAAATCTTGCCAAAACACCTTCCGTAATAATGTGTTTTATGAATGTAGAGGAACACTTACTATGAGGCATGGAAATGAGACCATGGTAAAAAACAATGTATTTATAGGTAATGGAATACCTAGTACAGGAGGTATCCGTGTGATTAACGGGAAACAAACTGTTGAAAACAACTACGGAATCGGACTTACCGGATATCGTTTTGGTGGAGCTCTGGTGGTGATGAATGGAGTTCCTAATTCACCACTTAACCGATATTTTCAGGTAGAAGATGCCAAAATAAATAATAACACTTTTATCAACTGCAACTATATACAGTTATGCGCAGGAAGTGATAGTGAACGTAGTGCCACTCCACTCAATTCTGAAATGAAAAACAACATTTTTTATAACGAATCAAAAGATGATACCTTTACCGTATATGATGATATCAGTGGTATTGATTTTCAGAATAATATTATCAGCCCTAATACAAAACCAATCAGCGAAAAAGGATTTGTATCCAAAAAACTAGCCCTACAGAAAAATGCGCAAGGATTGCTTATTCCAAGCCAAAGTAACCAAGCTGGAGCCAGTATCGGGGAAAATACTCCTACTAAAGAAAACACAGGTCCTTCATGGTATCCTAAAACCAATGAGAAAATCAAATTTGATGCTGGTAAAACTATTCAAGTTGCCCCTGGGAATAATACACTTTATGATGCGGTAAAAAACTCTGCACCTGGAGACATCATACAACTCACCTCACCTCATGGATATCTGGTCACCAAAACCATCGATATCAATCATCCGATTACTATCACCTCATTTCTTGAAAAATCAACGATTGTTTTTGAGAAAAATTCACTTTTTGATATTCAAAACGGAGGGAATCTCAAACTTAATAAGTTAATTTTTGATGGTAAAGAGGCTCCTGATTACTCAGGAAATTCAGTAATCAGAACCAGCAAATATTCTATGAACAAAAACTATACATTGCTGATCAATGCCTGCGAATTCAAAAACTTGAATATCAATCACTCCTACAATGCTATCAAGGTATACAAAAACACAGTTGCAGATACAATTAGTATTACCAATTCTATTTTCAAAAACATTACTGGTGATATACTGGCTTTGGATAAGGAGATCGGAGAGAATGGGATATTTAATGCAGAATTTGTAATTCTTAAAAATAATGTGTTTTCAGACATTCAAGGAGCTGTTTTAAATCTGGTACGTGACGGTCGTGACGAAAGTACTTTTGGTCCCTTTCTAACTTTTGACCACAATGTGCTGGATAATGTTGGAAATGGAAAAAGAAATAAAAACAAAAAATCCATAACCATGGTAGGTGTGCAAAATGCAGAGATTAAAAATAGCATATTCAACAACAGTAAGGGAATACAAATGCATTTGGTTGTAGGCGGCCCTATTGCCAAAGTACATCATAACAATTTCTTTGATTCTGAAAAAGTGATCGTAACCGGAGATCAGGACTATGAAGTAAATACATTATGGTCTTTGGATCCCAAATTTTTGAACAAAACCACTTATTCGCTACAGGAAGATTCTGAACTGCAAAACAAGGGAGACGACGGACTTCATCTTGGACTTATTAAATAAGGTATAAAGGACGCATAAATGAACACACAAACATTTTTGATCAAGATTAGGCATTACTTCGTACTACCTGTTTTATTTGTGGGGATATCCTTTATATATGCTCAAGATCACCCCAATCTGATCCTAACAAAAAAAGGAGTACAAGAAATCAGAAAACATCTTGGTCAGGTCCCAATTTTTGATCAAACCCTAGCCAACGTTAAAGCCGAGATTGATATCGAAATGGAAAAAGGTATTCTTGTACCAATTCCAAAGGATATGGCTGGAGGATATACGCATGATCAGCATAAGAAAAACTGGAAAACACTTCAAAAAGCAGGAATATTATATCAGATATTACAAGATGAAAAATACGCATCATACGTTCATGAGGTACTAAAAGAATACGCCAAAATGTATCCTACTTTGCCGCTGCATCCTCAGGAAAGATCTTATGCCCGAGGGAAAATTTTCTGGCAATGTTTAAATGATGCTAACTGGTTGGTATATGTTAGTCAAGCTTATGATTGCATTTATGAATATTTATCAAAAAAGGATAGAAAATTCCTGGAGCAACAACTTTTTATTCCTTACGCAGATTTTTTATCCAAAGAAACTCCGCAATTTTTCAATCGTATTCATAATCACAGTACCTGGGGAAATGTCGCTGTAGGGATGATTGGGTTAGTAATAGATAATGAAGAACTAGTACAAAGAGCATTACATGGTTTACAGGATGTAAAAGCCAATCCAAACCTTAAAGATAATGATGGAGGTTTTATATCGATCGATGGACAAAAAACTGGATTTCTTGCTAATCTCGACGCCCCATTTTCTCCCGATGGATATTATACCGAGGGCCCCTATTACCAAAGATATGCCATGTATCCATTTATGATATTCGCCCAGGCTTTGCAAAACAAAAAACCTGAGTTAAACATTTTTGAATACAAAGATCAGGTATTGATCAAATCGGTCTATGCTTTGCTCAATTTAACCGATAGCGATGGTGAGTTTTTTCCATTAAACGATGCTCAAAAAGGAATGTCTTACTTATCCAACGAATTGGTTTCTGCAGTTGATATTGCCTATTATTTTGGGCAAAAAGATCCAGCCTTACTAAGTATCGCAAAGAAGCAGAATAAAGTTCAGCTAGACGAAGCTGGATTGCATGTAGCTTTAGGAATCAAAGAAAACAAAGTAAAAGCTTTCCCAAAAAACTCGATAGCATTAAAGGATGGTGCTAACGGAAAACAAGGAGGTATTGGTATATTAAGATCTAGTGACCAACCATTTGAATTGGTTATGAAATATACATCGCAGGGATTAAGCCATGGTCATTATGACAAATTATCTTATTCTTATTATAACGATGGAAAAGAAATTCTACAAGATTATGGTTTAGCTCGATTTGTAAATATCGAACAAAAAAACGGTGGTGGATATTTAAAAGAAAATAAAACCTGGGCCAAACAAACTATAGCTCACAATACGATCATTCAAGATCAGATCTCTCATTTTGGTGGAAAATATGAAATCGGAAGTACACATCATTCTGAACCTTATCTATTCGATGTTTCAAACCCAAAAATTCAATGGGTAAGTGCTAAAGAAAAAAATGCTTACCCCAATACTGCTTTGCACAGAACCATGATCCTACTGGAGAACAAAGATTTCAATGCTCCCCTGCTCATTGATGTTATGCATTACGAATCAGATCAACCACATCAATTTGATCTTCCATTTTATTATAACGGACAAATAATAGCTACTAATTTTAAGTATCAAAAACCAGTAAAACCAGAACCCTTGGGTGATGATTTTGGATATCAGCATCTATGGCTAGAAGGAAAAAGCGATGCATTATCCGCAAAAACTGCTCAGTTTACCTGGTTATCAGATCACCAGTTTTATACCATATCTATGCTCTCCAATGCTGAAGATCAATTGTTATTTACTCGTATTGGAGCTAATGATCCCAAATTTAACCTTAGAAAAGATCCCGCACTTATCCATAGAAAAGTAGATTCTCAATCCGATACTTTCATTTCTATTATTGAAGCTCACGGATCTTACAGCCCTGTTACCGAACTTGCCAAAAATGCTTCTAGCATAATCAAAAGTGTTGAAAAAATTGAACTCCTCGATAAAAATTACATCGGATGGACAATTACCACAACAACAGACCACAAACACACCTTTTTGTTGTGCCTAACCAACAACAATAAAGAGGTTTTGCATACCGTAAAATTTATGGGAAATACCATAGAATGGAAAGGCCCATATGCATATAAAAAAACAAACTAATTTAAAACAGGTAAATAATGAAAAGTTTTGGCTCAAGTCAGGAATTTGTATCAGGAAAGGAAATTGAATGGGAACAAGTAGGAGAAGGTGTACATCGTCAAATTATGGGATACGATGATAAACTCATGCTAGTAAACGTAAAGTTTGACAAAGGAGGAATTGGTGTTATGCATCAACACTATCATTCTCAAGTGACTTACGTAGTAAGTGGTAAGTTTGAGGTGACTATCGGTGAAGAAAAAAAGGTATTAACTGCAGGAGATTCATTTTACATCCCACCAAATGTAATGCATGGAGCGATTTGTCTGGAATCAGGTTTTCTTATAGACACTTTCAGTCCAATACGAGAAGATTTTATGGAATAACAGGGCTTAAAAATCTGCACTAAACCTAGCGCAGCCTTTTCTCGCATTGCGAATTTATTTATTCTCCCCTACCTCAAATTGAGAAACACTCAATTTTTTAACGATAAAAATCAATATAATTTTTTTTTAACATTAAAATAACATATATTTGGTAAACCAAATTGGTTATCCAGTTTGGTTTACCACAAAAAACAATCAAATAATCACTAGAAAAAAACTCAATACATTTTATGAAGTCAGTCAGAAATAATTAAAACAAAAAAGGACAGGTGCGCGCCTATCCTTTCTTCAATTACTTCTTTCGGAGGGAAGTAATAGTTAAACACATGATCTTGTCATCACATGTCCTACAAAAGTACAAAAATTTAAACAATTATGTTTGGGCTATGTGATTAGTACAAAGGGGAATTAGGAAATACATCTTCTTTATTATTCTTCATTAGGATATCCTTACCGATATCCCTCTCATTGTAGAAACATAACATATTTAAAATGAATTTTAAAATCAAACTAATTTTTATTGTCCTGGTCTTATCACAAATACCACTCTTGGCCCAGGAGAGCTATTTATTATCTGGTAGAGTCAGCGATGAAAAGGGATTACCTATACCAGGAGTAAATGTGATCATCACAAATACCAATACAGGTGCCTCTACAGATTTTGATGGTAATTATCAGATACAGGTCGAAGAAAAAGACGTATTACAATTTTCGTATATCGGATATGTAACTCAAACAGTAATCATTTCTGATCAAACAACACTAAATATAGTACTACAGGAAGATGCAGCAGAACTCGAACAGGTTGTAGTAATCGGATATGGAACGCAAAAGAAATCATTACTAACCGGGGCTATTTCCAAAGTTGTTAATGAAGATCTAGATCAAATTGCAGTATCTAGGGTCGACGAAGCATTAATCGGTCAGGTATCCGGGGTAAATATTAGAAACTCTGAAGGAGAAGCAGGTTCTGCTCCTACCATTAGAATTCGAGGTGTGGGATCGATCACATCAAACAACGGACCACTAGTTGTTGTAGATGGGGCCGTTGTGGATTCTGATTTTTTGACCAATATCGACATGAATAACGTAGAGTCTTTTGAGGTACTGAAAGATGCTGCTTCTGCTTCTATTTTTGGTTCGAGAGGATCTAATGGAGTTATTCAGATTACCACAAAACAAGGTAAAGAAGGTAAAGCACGCTTTACTTATAATACGTTTACCGGGATTAAAGAAGGAAGAAGAAGTGATGCCTACGATATAGATTTTCAGGCTGAGTTAGACAGAGAACGTCGAATTACTGGTGGGCTTTCTTTAGGAAGTCAATTTAGACAACTGATCAACGCCGATAACGACTGGCAAGACATTATCCTAGATGGAGGTGTGATTCAAAGTCACAGTTTTAGTGTAAGAGGTGGCAGTAAAAAAACCAAATATAATGTAAACCTGAGTTATGTTTCGGATGATGGAGTATTACTTACCGATAGTTTTGAGAGGTATCAAGCACAACTTAAGGTAAGTACAAAAGTTACGGACAACTTTAAAATAGGAGCTAGTTTTTCTCCATCTTACTCAAAACGAAGAAGATTTAGTGCTACCGGACTTTATGACGTGGTTAGACAGCCGTCATGGGTTCCTTCTCGACTAGATGAAACCAACATTAACTTTGTAAACAGAGTACGTGATGGTGGTCGATTTGCTGATGCACAAATTGGAGATTACGTTCTGCAAAGAATGTTTGACGATTTCGAATATCCAACTGGAGCAACTAGTATTTTTGACGGAGCTGGCAACTTTCAAGGAGTTCCTGTAACCAGTGGTGTAGATATTAGTAATACAAGTAATATCAACCCTTTAGCTAAATTATTAGAGCGTCAGCGTTTTGAAAACCGATATAATTTCTTCGGAAACTTATATGCAGATTATAAGTTTACAGATGATTTAAGCTTTAAATCTACGTTTACTGCCACTTATGAAAATAGAATTAATACCGATTATCGCGGGGTAAACAATACCAGAAATGGAGCGGCAGCTGCAACGGCATCTTATGACACACGTAGTCGATATGCTTTAATTTCTGACAATATCTTAAGTTTTAACAAAAACATAGGAAAGCACAAGATTAGTGCTATCGCAGGTATTTCTTTGGAAAACAGATTTTTTGAAGAGTCACAGATTGAAGCTAGTGGGTTTACCTCAGACTTAATTCCAAATGTTGGCGGAGGATCTATTATTAATGACGCCACTGCATTTGAATATGAAAACTTTTTGAACGCCTTTTTAGGTCGTGTAATTTACTCTTATGACGATAAGTACTTGTTTAATGCAAGTATCCGTCGTGATGGAAGTTCAATTTTTGGACAAGACACTAAATACGGTAACTTCCCTGCGGTATCTGCTGGTTGGGTAGTATCTAATGAAGCATTTATGGAAAATGTGGAATGGATCAACCAACTTAAATTCAGAGTAAGTTATGGGGTTACAGGTACTAACGATCTTAATGGTGATTTCTTAACCGAGAACTACCCTTCCCTTGCATTATTGGAGCCTTCTAGTGCAGTAATCGACGGAGCTATAACCAATGGTTTTAATCCGGTTAATATCCCTAATGCATTACTACAATGGGAAAGATCTGAAGAAATTAACCCTGGAGTTGACTTTGGTTTCTTTAATAATGCTATTTCTGGTTCTGTAGACTACTATAAAAGAACTAGTGATGAGTTATTACTGGACAACCCGGTTTCTGGAACTACTGGTTTCACATCGGCGCTTGTAAACTTAGGAACAGTTGAAAATGAAGGTGTCGAAGTAGAATTAAGAACTCGATTTATTAATAGAGAAAAATTTAAATGGTCTGCCTCCTTAATAGGATCTTTTAACAAGAATACTTTAGTGGATTTTGGAGATTCAAACGGACAGGTTGTAAATACTAATGATGGTAGCCGTTTGGTAGAATGGATTAACCTTGAAGGTCAACCGATTTCTTCATTCTATGGATATGTATTTGATAGAGACATTCCTTTCGAATTCTTGAATGATCCATTTAGACAAGTGGGGAATAGAACACAATTTGCTTACGCAAAAGATTTGAACGGTGATGGTCTAATCGATGAAGATGATAAAACCATTTTGGGTGACCCGTATCCAGATCTGATTTGGAGTTTTGGTAACGATATCCAAATTGGAAATGTAGATTTCAGCTTCCTTTTCCAAGGTAGTCACGGGGCAAAAACATATAACCTGGGAGATCAGTACATTTTTGATTTCTTCAATAGTAATACGGTAGATTTTGATCGATCTATCACACCAGATCAAGAGTTTTTGGTACAGCGTATATTCACCAGTCAGCTGGTACAAAATGCTGGTTATGTGGCGCTTCGTACGGTAAGTTTAGGATTCAATTTCCCAGATCAGGTACTTGATAATTTGAACTTATCTAGTCTTAGACTATATGCTACCGGTCAAAACTTACTATTCATTACAGCTGATGATTATACAGGTTGGAATCCAGAACATGTTCGAGAGCTAACACCACTTACCTTTGGTTATCAAAGAGGTGGTACGCCAATACAACAAACTATAACACTAGGTGTAAATGTTGAATTTTAACATCCCTAAAACAAGACTTATGAAACTAATAAAAATATATTCATTGTTTTGCCTGGCCGCTTGTTTATGGTCATGTGATTTAGACACCGTGCCAGAATCGGCGACTACCGTTGATAATTTCTTTAATGATGATGATGAAATAACAGCAGGAATCATCAACATATATGATGGTTTACAAGGTAGTAATCCATTAGAAGGCGATGGCGGTTTTAACAATCCACATTTGGCGATACAGATAGAATACCAAATGGCAGAAACGCTAAGTGACAATTCCAGAACCAAAAGTGGATCTCCTCAAGGTTTTGACTTTGAAACTTTTACAGTAACTCCAGAGACTGCTGCGGTAATCACCTATTACCGAAGTATGTACAATATCATCTTTAGAGCAAATCTGGTACTAGAAAATCTGGAAAATGCATCTGAAGAAAATGCCAATAGATTTGAAGCAGAAGCTCGTTTTCTTAGAGCATATGCATACTTTAACTTAGTTCGTTTTTATGGAGATGTCCCTCTAGTAGATAGAGTAATTGGTCCTCAGGAAACCGAAATTGCTTTTACCCGAGTGGACGAAAGTTTGGTTTACGAATTAATTGTAAGTGATCTTCAGTTTGCAGTTGCTAGTGATTTAGATAATAGCTTTAGAACTAGAGCGTCAAAAGCCGCTGCACAAACTTTTCTTGCAAAAGTATACTTAACTCTAGGAACCAATTACCTGGAAGCACAGCGTTTATTAGAGGATGTTATTGGTAGTGGTGATTATAGCCTTGAACCTAATTTCTTAGATATATTTTATAACGAAGCTAATGATGAAACGGTATTTTCAATCGGTTTTGATGATACCATTGTGAATGACAGCCAAGGATTTTCTGCAGAATTTTTGGATGCTGTAGGTCGAGGTACCGGTTCAAATTATGCAACTGCCGAGTTAGTGGAAGCTTTCAACAATTTTGGGGGAAATAGAGGGCAATTTTCATTTAGAGAAGACCCAGGAAACCCTGGTTTGTTTCAAACCGTAAAATTCCTTCCAATTGTAGATGAAACTGTAGGAGTTACTACGGCACCGGCTAATCCTAGAATTGCCGGTAACGATTGGATTGTGACTCGCTATGCAGATGTATTATTACTTCATGTTGAAGCGATCATGGCTGGAGGTCTAGAAACTAGTGCTCCTGCAGCAATTGCTTCTTTCCAGGCAGTACGGCAAAGAGCAGGTATCATGGACCCTGTGACTACCATTACCAAGCAAGCATTGATGGATGAAAGACGTGTAGAGTTAGCTTTCGAGAACCACCGTTTTCTTGATTTAAAACGTTTCGGAGTGGCGCAAGATGTTTTGTCTGCTTTTTCTGCAGCAAATAGTTTTGAATTTCAAGCTACAGATCTACTACTGCCAATTCCTGGAGCAGAGATTTCTATTAGTCAAGGATTGCTAACACAAAACCCAGGATACTAAAGTTAAAACATAACGTTATGAAGAAAATAATTTTAAACAACCAAATACTTTCAAAAGCCAGCATAGCACTGCTTCTGGTTTTTGCTACGGTATTTGCCTCTTGCGAGTTTATAGACGAATTACCTGAAGAAAACTCTATCGCAGATGAGACACCTCCAACGGCATTCTTCACATTTACGAATGGGGTTGAAATTGAGACTTTTACAAGGGTAACTTTTGCCAATCAATCTGATAATGCAACTTCTTACAGTTGGGATTTGGGCGATGGGAATACCTCTACAGAAGTAGACCCAGTAAATATTTACCCAGGAGAAGGCTCTTTTACTGTTACCTTAACAGTGTCTGACGCATTAGGTCAAACCTCTACCTACTCTGAAACTATAGAGTTAATCGAGCCAGATGTGCCGGATGTGCCAGATCCTGTAATACTCAACCCCGATTTTGACAGACTTCCAAAATCTTCAGGATCAGATTGTACCTGTTCTGGGTGGATCAATAGAAGTGTTGGAGAGCAAGGAGAGTCTAGTAGCGGTAACGGTTCTGATGTCATCAAGTTAGATAATGCAGAACCAGATCACGCATATCAAGAATTTGCAGTAACTCCTAATGCAGATTATAGAATCGAAATCCCTATTCGTTTCGAATCAGATCAAGCTGGAGATCTACCTACTCAATTAGAAGTAAGAGTACTAGCTGGAGAAGGCTATGTAGATGGATATACTCCTACTACTTATGCAGATACGGTGGAAATTCCACAGGATGGTTTTGGTTATACTTCAATCGCTCAGATCGAAGACGCAGCTAACAACCTATTATTAGAAACTGTAGATAACCCTGATACATCAGAGTATCGTTTATTCACTTTCTTCTTTAACTCAGGAGCCAATGATAGTGTAGCGTTATTTATACGCGGTATCGGTAACTCTGGGCCGGAAGACCCTGCTGACTTTGCTCTATACGGTTACTCTAGCGGTGATGAAGAAGTGCGTTTAGATTCTGTAACCATTACAGCAATTAATAACTAATTGAGAAAATGAAAATCATTCAAAATAACATATTCTCATTTTTGATAATACTATGTTTATCTGTAAGCGCTGCCTGCCAAGCACAAAATGGCAGCGTTGCAGAGGCTAGTACTATAGAAGAATCAGAAGGAAATAATGAGGCAGCACAATCTGGCAAAATAGATTTGAGTCATTGGAAAGTTACGTTACCAATAGGTAGCCCAAAACCAATTAACGTTTCTCCGCCAGAAATTTTGGATTATGCAAATCATCCTACTTTACAAAAGTATATGTATGATGACCCCAAAGATGGTTCCCTGGTGTTTTATGCAACACCAGGTGCAACCACTACAAACACCAAATATTCTCGATGTGAACTCAGAGAACAGCTTGTTCCTGGTAAAAACAATGTGAATTGGAGTTTTAAGGATGGTGGTAGAATGAAAGCTACCATTGCAATCGATGAGATTTCGAAGAACCAAAAAGGGAAGCACGATAAAGTAATTGTGCTACAGATTCATGGCAGATTATCTAATGAACAGAAAGAATTAATCGGAAAAAAGGATAACGACGCCCCTCCTATTATGAAAGTATACTGGAATAATGGTAGAATTAGATTAAAATCAAAATTCTTAAAAAATCCTGATGCTACAGATAAGGAAGTACTGCGTAAAGATGCCTGGGGAGATGATGAAGGGTATAATTTTCCAAAGAAGGTTGGTTTCGAAAAATTTACTGTAGAAATCATAGCCTCCGAAGGTAAGATGGAAGTAATCCTTAATGACAAATACCGCAAAGTGTATAGAGGATACGATATGAAAAGATGGGGAGTTTTTGAAAATTATTTCAAGGCAGGAAATTATCTAGCCACCAAAACTCCAAATGCTTTTGCAAAAGTTAAATTTTATGACCTAGAAGTTTCTCATTAACCAGTAAACCAACTAGAAACCACAACCGTATGAGAACAGTTTTTTGAGATAGCCATAACACCGGGTTTATTACCCAGTACTCCCCTTGGATAATAAGCCCGGAAAGTTATTTCTGAAAAAAAATAATATTGATGATAGATATGCTTTTGTAGTATTTGATAATTTTATAAATTTGGATAACCAATCTGGTTAACCAGTTTGCTCAACACTCATTTAAACTATGAAATTAGAAATTTTAAATAATGAAAATCACGACATTCAGAAAAAGATCATTTCTGCAATTCGCGATTTGATTAACCACAAAAATTTAGAGCCTGGTGATAAACTTCCTTCAGAAAGAACTTTATCTGAAAAGTTTGAAGTAAGCAGAGGAAACATCCGTGAAGCGATTCAAAAGTTGGAGTTTTATGGACTTCTGGAATCCATTCCGCAAAGTGGAACATTTGTAGCCAATATTGGTATCACGGCACTTAATGGAATGATAGAAGATATTCTTCGACTAGAAGAACCTGATTTTAAATCTTTGGTAGAAACCAGAATTCTTTTAGAACTAAAAACGGCCCAATTAGCAGCCATACGAAGAACTGACGAAGATCTACAAGCAATTAAAGAAGCACTGGATGCCTATTCTGAAAAGGTAATCAATGGTGAAGATGCCGTTCAAGAAGACTTACTATTTCATCTTGCTATTGCAAAAGCCAGTAGAAACAGTTCGATGAATACGTTCATGCTTATTATAACCCCAGGAATCATCACCAATTTTGAGAAGTATCACGTATGTGATAAAAATCAAGCATTTTTAGGGATACAGGAGCATACTGATATTTATGCAGCTATTCGCTCTCAAGACCCTAAGCTGGCTAAAGAAAAGATGAAAGCACATTTTAAAATTTTATATCAATACTGCTATAATCAATAAAAACGCAAAGCACTAATTAACAAACATAACACTCTTAAAATCATTCAACCGAATGTGTTGGTTATTACAACCAAGTATTCAATTTCAACAATGGTTTTACAAACTGTTACGGTAATCGGAGTATCACTAAGAACTTCTTTTACCCTATCTAGAACCAAAATAGACTATGAAAATTAAAGGATTACGATGGTGGATTATTGGCCTTGTTTGCCTAGCCACAATTATCAATTATATAGATCGATCTGCATTAGGTATCATGTGGCCAGAAATGAAAAAAGATCTGGGGCTAACTGAAGAAGACTATGCCTGGATCATCAACATTTTTACGATTACTTATGCTGCAGGTAAGTTTATTTCTGGTTGGGTTTATGACA
The DNA here is from genome assembly GCF_056160245.1 of Aquimarina sp. AWH4_224. Taxonomy (NCBI): domain Bacteria; kingdom Pseudomonadati; phylum Bacteroidota; class Flavobacteriia; order Flavobacteriales; family Flavobacteriaceae; genus Aquimarina; species Aquimarina sp. AWH4_224. The sequence goes on from NZ_JBSWWU010000005.1 coordinate 157,823, forward strand.
AAGTAGGAACCAAAATCGGATTTGTATTATCTATATTTTTCTGGTCGCTGGCTTCCTTACTTCATTTCTTTGCCAGAGGTTTAGCCTCTTTAGGTTTATATCGAGGAATTTTAGGAGTTTCTGAAGCCGGAAATTGGCCCGGAGCAGTAAAAAACAATGCAGAATGGTTTCCTATCAAAGAGCGAGCTGTAGCCCAAGGTATTTTTAATGCTGGTGCTGCTATTGGTTCGATAGTAGCTGCACCAACAATTGCTGAGTTGTTTGGCGCTTATGGGTGGAGATGGACATTTATCATTATAGGAGTTATCGGTTTTGTATGGATCATTCCGTGGTTGATTTTCAATAAGAAACAACCAAAACAACATCCTTGGATTACTGATCAGGAAAAAGAATACATCCTATCCGATCAAGAAACTACCAAAGATGATAACAAGCAGGAAAAAAGGTTACCCCTACTAAAAATATTAAGCTTCAAAGAAGCATGGGGTATATTGGCTTCCCGTTTTTTTATAGAACCTATTTGGTGGTTGTTTGTATTCTGGATGCCGATTTATCTTAATAAAGAATATGGGTTTAATGTAAAAGAAATTGGTCTTTACGCATGGTTCCCTTACGTAGGTGCCGCCATAGGAAGTATTGCCGGAGGGTGGTATGTACAACGACTCATGAAGTCGTTAAGTCTAGACAAAGCACGAAAGCGGGTAATCGCATTAGGAGGAGCAATTATTTTCTTGGCCATACTAGGAGCTATTCTATTTGCAGATACACCCATCAAGTTTGTGTCTTTTGTATTTATCGTGCTATTTGGTTTCCAATTTTCGATCAGTAATATACAGACCTTATCCAGTGATCTTTTAAAGAGTAAATCTGTTGGAGCCCTCGCTGGACTTGCTGGTACTATCGGAGCCATTTCGGTAGCCATCATGAATTTTGTAATTCCCAAAATAACAACGGTGTCATATACGCCTGCATTTATCATTCTGGCAGTTTTAGCACCACTATCTGTTTTATCAATTTTTGTACTAATCAAAGAGATAAAACCCTTAAAAGAAGAAAAATAAAACAACTAAAATAAAACTATAAAAATGAACTTAAACGGAAAAGTTGCTATCGTAACCGGAGCTACCGGTGGTATCGGTTTCGGCGTAGCGAAAAGACTAGGTAAAGATGGATTTACTGTTATTCTAAACGGTATCGAAGATGATAAAGGAGCAGAAAGAGTTGCCGAGCTTAAAGCTGAAGGGATCACTGCAGAATACTTTGGTTTTGATGTAACCGATGAGGAGGCTGTAAATACAAATATTAAAGCCATTGGAGAAAAATATGGTAAAATTAATGTCCTGGTAAATAATGCAGGTGGATTGGGAGGAAGATCCAGATTTGAAGAAATGACAACAGAATTCTATAGAGGTGTAATGGCTCTGAATCTAGATTCTACCTTTTTTGCTTCAAGAGCAGCCATTCCTTACCTAAAGAAAGCTGAAGGTGCGTCTATTATTAATTATTCTTCTAATGCAGGATGGACCGCAGGTGGACCTGGCGCAGGAATTTACGGAACTTCTAAAGCAGCTGTTCATGCTATTACCAGAGCGTTAGCAAAAGACTTGGCAGAGTACGGAATTCGAGTAAATGCAGTATCTCCAGGAACGATTGACACTCCTTTTCACTCACAGATTAAATCTACAAAACCTGAAGTTTTTGCCTCTTGGAAAAATAACATCTTGTTAGGCAGACTAGGACAGCCAGAAGATGTTGCATCGGTGGTTTCTTTTCTAGCGAGTGATGACTCTGCGTTTATCACTGCAGAAACTATTCAAATTGGTGGAGGGCAAGCACTAGGAATTTAAAAATAAAGATTAAATTATAGCTGAAATAATAGTATAATGAACACAATAGTAACCTTTGGAGAAGTTTTAATGAGAATTGCTCCTTTGGGAAATAAAAAATTAAAACAGTCTAACCAATTAGAATATTACTTTGGTGGAACAGAAGCCAACGTAGCCATTTCTCTTGCACAATTGGGAAATAGCACACAACACGTTGGCGCAGTATCGAATGATTTTTTGGGAGAAGCTGTCAAAGGTTACTTGCAACAAAATGGAGTAAATACCTCAGCTATTCAAGATTCTTCTCATCCTCTCGGCGTATACTTTATGGAAACAGGAGCTGTAATGAGATCTACTACCATAAGTTATAATCGTGCACATTCTGCCTTTTGTAATATCGATCCAAAAATTATTGATTGGTACGCTATTCTGGAAAACGCAAATTGGTTTCATTGGACCGGGATCACTCCTGCTCTATCAGAAAATGCTTATCAGGCACTAAAGGATGCATTAGTAGTTGCAAATGAATTAGGCATTACAGTATCGGCAGATCCAGCGTATCGAAGTAATTTATGGAAGTACGGTAGAGATGCCAAAGCAACGCTAAATGAGTTAGTAGGATTGTCCAATATTTTTATCGGAGGTCCAAATGAAATTAATGAGCTATTAGACACCTCTTATTCTAATGAAATAGAGCAATTTATTGAAGCTAGTTCCACAGTAATGGATCATCATAAAGGACTACAGAAAGTTTTTGATAAAACAAGATCTTCTCGTAATGTGAATTGGCATAAAATAAAAGCCAGAACATGGAATGGAGTAGAATTTGCAGAAACTAGAGAGTTAGAAATTACTCATGTAGTGGATCGAATAGGTACAGGAGATGCTTTTGCCGCAGGCCTAATCCATGGACTGCTTCATTATGATGATTATGAAGCGCTTGAATTTGCAAATGCTGCTTGTGCCTTGAAACACACTATAGAAGGAGATGCTAATTTGGTTTCAGAAACAGAAATAAAAAACATAGTAAAAGGTAACGTAAACGGAAGAATATTAAGGTAAATGGCTAGATATACCCGAATAGAAGTTGTACAAACTATAGAGAAAACAGGACTTGTTCCTTTATTTTATCATGAAGACATAGATACCGTAAAACAGGTAATACAAGCCTGCTACGATGGCGGTGCCAGAGTGTTCGAATTTACCAACAGAGGAGAAGCAGCCTACGAAGTTTTTTCTGGGATATCCTCCTGGATCAAAAAAGAATTACCAGAGATGATATTAGGAATTGGATCTATTGTAGATCCGGCCACAGCATCTCTATATATTTTAAAAGGGGCAAACTTTATCGTTTCCCCTATTTTAAATCCAGAAATTGCAAAAACATGTAACCGACAAAAGGTATCCTGGTTACCCGGTTGTGCTACCTTATCTGAAATCAATTATGCCGAAGAACTGGGAGCAGAAATTGTAAAAATATTTCCAGCTAGTCAAGTTGGCGGACCGGGTTTTGTAAAAAGCGTGAAAGCACCATGTCCCTGGACCAGTATTATGGCTAGTGGTGGAGTAGCACCTGACGAAAAGAATCTAAGTGAATGGTTTCAATCAGGTGTATTTTGTGTAGGAATGGGATCCAAATTGATCATAAAAAATCAGGATGGTTCTTTTGACTATCAAAAAATAACAGAACTCACCAAAACATCTATTTCTATTATTCATAGAACCAAAGCATCCATAAATCAAAGATAAATCTAATGTTGTGTAGTTATGTAAGTTTAAAGCATGAATTAGATTATGATTGACATCTTAATTTTCGCTTGTCAATACCCTTGTACAATTAGTGCAAGGGTTTTTCTTTTTAAGAAGATCTGATCTGAAAACATAAAAAAAGTACGACCCAGAAGATCGTACTTTGTAAACTTATTTTTTATATATGGAATTTTAGTTTCCTCCGAAAGTAAATAATAGTCCTAGGTTAAAAGAAATATCTCCTACTGAAGCATCTCCTGTTTTACCTGCACTCAAATAAGCAGCGTGCACATTAAGTACTCCGTACTTGAATCCTAAAGCTGGACGAATAGCAAAGTTAGAAGTACTAGCTGCTAATTCTGCAGAGGTTCCATCAACTTCGATAGCACCAATAGTAGCTAGACCTATACCAAGACCACCATAAGGTTTGAAAGCAGTATCAGTAAAATAGTAACGACCATTAAGCAAGTAACTTCCAACGGCTACATTTCCAATTTCTGCCGCTGTTTGTCCCGCTACAGCTACGATATCCGCTCCAACTAAGAAGTCTCCGGCATATAGGAAAGAAACGTCGATATTCTCTGTAATGCCATATCCTAGCTCAAAGTGAGCAGCTATACCTCCATCGGTAAAATCTGCAACATCTCCAGACGGTACTGCGTAACCAACACCAAAACCAAGTTTAACTTGTGCGTTTGTAGCTGTAAATCCAAGTAATGCTACTGCGATAAATAATAGAGTTTTTTTCATAATAGATTTAGGTTTTTATCGTTTAAGTGCACAATATATCGATAAAAAGTTGATTTTAACAAATTATTTTGAAAGTTTTTTTATTTCATTTGATAAAACACCGAACCCAAATCAATTGATTTGGTTACTATTAAGTGTACTAATTATGGGGGAATTTCGTATCTATTATTCCTATTGCAGAAACCTAAATTGTACTTTTCAAACTAAAAATTGAAACAAATGGGGTTTATCATTTAGATAGTCTCCAAAGAAGTTATATTGTTTCATTCTGGAAATTAAGGGTTGTAGATCTTCCTGGTTCTTTAGTTCGATCCCTACTACAGCTGGACCATTCTCTCTACTCGATTTTTTGGAGTATTCAAAATGAGTAATATCGTCATTTGGCCCTAGTACCTCTACCAAAAACTGTTTTAACGCCCCAGCTCTTTGCGGAAAACGAATAATGAAGTAATGCTTCAAATCTGCATATAGCAATGCTCTTTCTTTGATTTCAGCCGTTCTTGTGATATCGTTGTTACTTCCACTCACAATGCAAACCACATTTTTACCTTTGATTTGTTCTTTGTATGCCTCTAGCGCGGCCAGTGTGAGTGCTCCCGCAGGTTCTACTACAATAGCATCTCTATTATACAAATCCAGGATAGTTTGACATACCAAACCTTCGTGCACGGTATACATGTCCGAAAGGTACTCTTTGCAAATATTAAAATTAAGATCACCTACCTTTTGCACCGCGGCTCCATCGATAAATTTATCGATATCAAAAATCTCGGTATTTTTATTGTTTCTAATTGAGGTTAACATTGAAGGAGCTCCTTGTGGCTCTACTCCTATAATTTTTGTTTTTGGAGATAAGGATTTCATGGCGCCACATAATCCAGATGCGAGTCCTCCCCCTCCTATGGCAACAAAAATATAGTCTATAGGTACATCACTTTGCTTAAATATCTCGAGTCCTATAGTTCCTTGCCCTTCGATGGTTTTAGGGTCTTCAAAAGGATGAACAAATGTCTTACCTTCGGATTTACAAATGGCTTTTGCGGCTTTGGAAGAATCATCAAAGGTATCTCCTTCCAGTACAATTTTCACATGTTCCCCACCAAACATTTGCGTTTGCTCCACTTTTTGTTTAGGAGTAACTGCAGGCATGTAAATAGTACCATTTATTCCCAAATGGTTACAGGCAAAAGCGACTCCTTGAGCATGATTGCCTGCACTTGCACAAACTACTCCTCTATCTAGTTCTTCTTTAGAAAGTGAGCTGATTTTATTGAAAGCACCTCTAATTTTATAGGAACGTACCCGCTGAAGATCTTCTCGTTTCAGTAGAATATTAGCATCATATCTTTTAGAATAGCGTATACTATTCATTAAAGGGGTAACCATAGCTACTTCCTTAATAACAGTTGCTGCTTTTTGAATATCTTCTAATTCAGGAAAATATGTGGTGGTTATAGTACTCATAATTCCTTTTGTACGTTCTTAATTTTTTTGTCAGCCAGGACCCATCAAAGGTCACACAATACACATCTCAAAATACCTCAACAGATCCGGCCGTACAAAAAAATGGTTGGTTATAGTTTTAGTTGGTTTCTACTATAGGTTTCATAGCAGTCATAGAAGCTCTTAATCTGGCTCCTACAATTTCTATAGGATGATTTCTTAGTGTAGCATTTACTTCTACTAATTTAGAGTTATGTACTCCATTCACCTTTCCTGCATGATATGCTTTACCAATTACATCGGTATCTATATTTTTCATAAAATCAGCTAGTAATGGTTTACACGCATGGTCGAAAAGATAGCACCCGTATTCTGCTGTATCCGAAATTACTCGGTTCATTTCGAACAGCTTTTTTCTGGCAATCGTATTTGCAATCAGCGGAGTTTCATGCAAAGACTCGTAGTATGCAGATTCTTCAATAATTCCAGATTCTGTCATCGCTTCAAAAGCCAGTTCTACTCCTGCTCTTACAAAAGCAACCATTAACACCCCATGGTCATAAAACTCCTGCTCTGTAATCTCTACATCTCCTGCTGGTGTCTTTTCAAAAGCAGTTTCTCCTGTAGCAGCCCTCCAAGACAATAGGTTATGGTCATCGTTTGCCCAGTCTTCCATCATTGTTTTGGAAAAATGTCCCGTGATGATATCATCCATATGTTTACGGAAAAGCGGACGCATGATGGTTTTTAATTCTTCTGAAAGATCGAAGGCTTTAAGCTTTGAAATATTTGGTAATCGATCCATCATATTGGTAATACCACCGTATTTCATTCCTTCAGTAATGGTTTCCCAACCATATTGAATCAATTTTGAAGCATAACCAGGATCAATTCCTTTTTCTACCATCTTATCGAAGCATAGAATGGACCCTGTCTGTAACAACCCACAAAGAATGGTCTGCTCTCCCATTAAATCCGACTTTACTTCGGCTACAAATGAAGATTCTAGCACTCCTGCTCGATGTCCTCCTGTGGCAGCAGCATACGCCTTTGCCTGTTCAAAACCATGAGCCTGAGGATCATTTTCTGGGTGTACAGCTATCAAAGTAGGAACTCCAAATCCTCTTTTGTATTCTTCTCGTACTTCAGAACCCGGGCATTTTGGAGCTACCATGATCACCGTTAGATCGTCACGTACCTTCATCCCTTCTTCTACAATATTGAAACCATGAGAATAAGATAATGTTGCTCCTTTTTTCATTAAGGGCATTACGGTATTTACTACCTGGGTATGTTGTTTATCTGGAGTCAGGTTGATTACCATATCCGCTTGAGGAATCAACTCCTCGTAAGTTCCCACAGTAAAATTATTCTCTGTAGCATTTTTATAAGACTGTCTTTGCTGCTCTATCGCAGACGCTCTTAAAGCATATGAGATATCCAATCCGGAATCTCTCATGTTTAGCCCTTGATTAAGTCCCTGAGCCCCACAGCCTACAATGACCACTTTTTTTCCTTCTAATGCAGCTACTCCATCCTCAAACTCTGAGGCGTCCATAAATCTGCATTTTCCTAACTGTGTTAGTTGATCTCTTAATGATAGCGTATTAAAATAATTTGCCATTTTACTTCGTAATTAGTTGTATGTTCCTTTCGGAAATTTTGATTTGATTTTGATTCTTGTTTATACTATACTGACACCGTCTCTTCTGTAGCAAAGCTTTCCAAAATGGACGATATGTGCATCTTCTCTTTGGTAACTGCTATTCTACCAGATCGCGTGAACTGCATTAATCCATACGGCTCTAGTTTTCTATATAATGCTTCTACCTCTCTTCTTCTTCCGGTTTTTTCGATGACAAAAAACTCGGGAGTTACCGTGACGATATTTGCATTGCTATTCTTTATGACATTCTGAATCGAACGTTCTTCAAAGAGTAATTTTGAAGATACTTTGAAAAGTGCTGTCTCCTGATAAATAATCTGTTCCTCCTTATGATAAAAAGCTTTGATGACTTCGATCTGCTTTTCTATTTGTCCTACAATCTTTTTCACTTGCTCTTCGGTAACCTTTACTGCAATCGTAAAGCGAAACACATCTTTGATCTCAGACTGTGAAGCCGTCATACTATCCAAATTGATATGGCGCTTTAAAAAAATCGAAGATATCCTATTTAATAAACCGATATTGTTTTCGGTATATACCGAAATTGTAAAATTCTCCTTCTCCATAACTACTCTAATCTTATATCTGAAACCGAGGCTCCTGTTGGAATCATCGGAAACACGTTATTTTCTTTTTCCACACACACTTCCAAGAAGTATGGATCCTTACTCGCAATCATTTCTGCAATTGCTTCTTGTAAATCCTCTCTTTTGGTAACTCTTTTAGACTGGATATGATATCCTTCTGCAATTTTTACAAAATCAGGATTTACCATTTCTGTAGATGCGTAACGCTTATCAAAAAATAGCTGTTGCCATTGACGCACCATTCCTAAAAAGTCGTTATTAAGCACCACGATCTTAACGGGTACTCTGGTCTGAAAAATGGTACCTAATTCTTGTATCGTCATTTGATACCCTCCGTCTCCGATTATTGCTACTACTTCTCTTTCTGGCGCACCCATTTTAGCTCCGATTGCAGCCGGAAGTGCAAATCCCATAGTTCCTAATCCTCCAGAAGTGATATTACTTTTTGATTGCGCAAATTCTGCATATCTACAAGCAATCATTTGGTGTTGTCCTACATCTGATACGATCACTGCATCCCCTTTGGTTTCGTTATTAATTCTTCGTAATACCTCTCCCATAGACAAACCATCTTTGGTAGGGTACAAATCTTCTTTAATGACTTTTTCAAATTCTATGGCATCGTGGTCTTTGAACTCCTGCACCCAAGATTCATGGGTATTAGGGTTAATTAAAGGTTGTATTTGATTCAATGTATACTTTACATCACCCATTACCGCAACATCTACTAATACATTTTTATTAACTTCAGCAGGATCGATCTCAAAATGGATAATTTTTGCCTGTTTAGCATAGGTCTCCAAATTCCCGGTAACCCGATCATCAAACCGCATTCCGATGGCAATCAAAAGATCACATTCGTTGGTTAATCTATTAGGTCCATAATTTCCATGCATTCCTACCATCCCTACATTCAAAGGGTGAGCGGTTGGTAATGCCGACAACCCTAAAATGGTCCAGGCAGAGGGTATGCCGGATTTTTCTATGAAATTCTTTAACTCTTCTTCAGCTTCTCCCAAAATCACGCCCTGTCCAAAAACCACCATTGGTTTTTTGGCCTCATTGATTAATTTGGCAGCTTCTTCAAGACTTTTAGGATCTGTCACGGGAACTGGCATGTAACTACGTATACCCTTGCACTTTTCATAAGCAAAATCCAACTCTCCAAATTGTGCATCTTTGGTAATATCGATTAATACCGGTCCAGGTCGGCCGGATCTTGCAATGTAAAACGCTTTTGCCAATACCGTAGGAATATCTTCTGCTTTGGTAACCTGATGGTTCCATTTGGTGATTGGTGTAGAAATCCCAATAATATCCGTTTCCTGAAAAGCATCTGATCCCAAAAGATGAGATCCCACTTGTCCAGTGATACATACCATTGGTGTCGAATCAATTTGCGCATCGGCAATTCCTGTTACGAAATTAGTTGCTCCCGGACCGGAAGTAGCTATGGCCACCCCTACCTTACCACTAGTTCTGGCATATCCTTGAGCCGCATGTGTTGCTCCCTGTTCATGTCTGGTAAGCACATGGTGCAATTGATCTTGAAATTTATATAATTCATCATAAACCGGCATGATAGCTCCTCCCGGATATCCATAGATTAGATCTACGTCTTCTGCCAAGAGACAACGGATTACAGCTTCGGCACCTGTCATTCTTTTTGTAACCGTTTCGGTTTTTTTAGTTCTGGTTTGCGTTTGTGTTTCCATACGCTTGTATTGTTTAAAATTCGTCTGTAACGCACCCTCTGGATGCAGACGAAACCGTATTTGCATATTTGTATAATACTCCTCTATTAAACTTCAATGGAGGTTGTTTCCAAGCAGCTTTTCTCTTCTCTAGTTCGTTTTCATCTATTGCTACTTCAATGGTGTTTGTTTCGGCATCGATAGTGATAATATCTCCATCTTCTACCAAAGCAATCATTCCTCCTTCCTGGGCTTCAGGCGTTATATGCCCCACAACAAAACCATGGGTTCCACCTGAGAATCTGCCATCGGTAATCAAGGCCACCTCTTTCCCTAGACCTGCACCCATTATCGCTGCTGTTGGCTTTAGCATTTCTGGCATACCTGGTCCTCCTTTCGGCCCTTCATACCGAATAACGACGACTTCGCCAGATTTTACTTTTCCTGCTTTGATTCCATCATTTGCATCATACTCACTGTCAAATACTTTGGCTTTTCCAGTAAACTTTAACCCTTCTTTTCCGGTTATTTTGGCAACGCAACCTTCTTCGGCTAGATTACCAAACATAATTCGTAAATGCCCCGTAGCTTTGATAGGACTCTCTAATGGCTTTATTACATCCTGCCCTTCGGTAAGGTCAGGCACGTCCAATAAGTTTTCCGCTAATGTTTTCCCGGTTACTGTCATACAGTCTCCATGCAGTAATCCTTTTTTCAGAAGATATTTAAGAACGGCAGGAATACCTCCTACCGCATGAACATCTTCCATCAAATATTTCCCACTTGGTTTTAAATCCGCCAGGAATGGCGTTTCATCACTGATTCTTTGAAAATCAGCTAGTGTAAACTCTACATCTGCAGCTCGAGCAATAGCCAAAAAGTGCAGTACGGCATTCGTAGATCCTCCTAACACGGTAACCAAACGTATCGCATTCTCTAATGCTTTCTTGTTTACAATATCTTTTGGCTTGATGTCTTTTTCCAGAAGCAATCGCATGGCTTGTCCTGCGGCAATACTTTCTTGTTTCTTCTCATCACTTATGGCTGGATTAGAAGAATTATAAGGTAAGGACATCCCAAGAGCTTCTATGGCAGATGCCATGGTATTTGCGGTATACATACCTCCACAAGCACCAGCGCCAGGGCAAGCTTTTTCGATCACATTCTTATACTCTTTTTGGGTAATCGTACCAGCTACTTTCTCTCCCCAAGCTTCAAAAGCAGAAACAACATCTAGCTTTTTCCCTTCATGGCATCCAGAAGCAATAGTACCACCGTACACCAGTATTGCGGGACGATTTAATCGTAGCATCGCCATAAGCGCGCCCGGCATGTTTTTATCACACCCAACTACAGTTACCATACCATCATACGACATGGCCTGTACTACCGTTTCCATAGAATCTGCAATCACATCTCTGGATGGCAATGAAAAACGCATCCCTGGGGTTCCCATAGAAATCCCATCACTTACACCAATTGTATTAAATATCAATCCTACTACATCCTCTTCGCGTGTACCTTGCTTTACTAACTTGGCAAGATCATTAAGGTGCATATTACAAGGGTTTCCTTCGTAACCTGTACTGGCAATACCCACCAAAGGTTTACTAAAATCTTCATCCGTTAAACCAATGGCATGTAACATCGCTTGTGCTGCTGGTTGAGTGTCATCTTGAGTGACCTGTTTACTATATTTATTAATACTCATTGTATCCGAGTTCTTATTTTATTGCGAATTATTCAAAAACTTAACCTTTTATTTATCAGATTATCAACAAATAAAAAGTGTCTAGTATAAAATTATTTCGTTACGCTAAAATTGTTACACATTATTCAATATCCTTACAACATCCAATTGTTGTTTTAACATCTTTAAGTTCTGATTTTCAATACTTTAAATACTTTTCATTTACAACCACTATTTGTTAATTTTTTATTTTTTTTACTCATTATCCATAAAAAAACTCCCTTCGGTACCAGAAGGGAGTTTTTTTTATCAAAATACATCAATAGTGCTCCCCTATGGTGAGTAAATCACCACAACGATACTAATGACGTTAATAATTCTATTGTTTAATCTTTTCATGTTACAAACAAAAAAATCCCTTTTCTAAAGAAAAGGGATTTGAATTTATATGGTTATATACATTAGATCCCTTATCGAAGTGTAATAATACCTTCAATAATAGAGACCACAATGATATTTTTTGTTACTATGTTCATTTCTAGGATCAAATATATAGAAAATAATTTCAGTTTTTACTACTCTACTTTAAAAAGTTTATTTTTCATACAATAGATTACCAAGCCAACTCTTGTTTTTACTTGTAATTTCTTGAAAACCGTTTCTCTGTAATTTTCTATAGTTTTTGGACTCAGATTCATTTCCTTGGCGATATCCCTATAGGTTAATTCGGAACATGCTAACTTCAAAAACTCCCATTCTCTTTCTGTAAGCTTCTCATGAAAGTTCTTATCCTCATAATTACCAGAGTGTCGTAAAGCACTTTCAATTTTACCTGAATAATAAAAACCTTGTTCGATCACCATTTTCATGGCAAATTCAAAATTCTCTGGGTGAATGTCTTTTAATAAATACCCCTTGGCTCCAGCTCTCAACATTTTGATAATGGTTTCTTCATCATCCTCCATGGTTAAGGCCAGTACTTTTTGATCCGGTTTATTTTCTTTGAGCCATTGCATGGTTTGTATCCCATCCATAACAGGCATCTTTACATCTAATAAAATGAGATCTGGTGTTTTTCTTTTGTGTAGATAGTACTGCGTAAGCTCTTTACCGTTTTTAAGTATGGCTAATACTTCGTAATCTTCTAATTGAGAAACTAAACTCTCCAGAGACTGTGCAAATAACAGATGGTCATCAACAATTACTATAGTCTTCTTTTTCATATGATCTGTGCATTAAATCAATCCATTGGCTTGATTGGATACGCCAAGGTAAGCAAAACTCCTTTATTTGGAGCAGAATCGTACTCAAATGTTGCATTCACCAATCCAGCTCTGCTTTTCATATTTAACAATCCAGAGTTGGCTTCTACCGAATTCATATCAAAACCTACCCCGTCGTCTTTGATTGTAATTTTGAGCAGTTCAGGAGCATAAATCAGGGTAACATACATATTGGATGCTTCGGCATGTTTTATGGTGTTTGAAAAAAATTCCTGAATGATCCGATATAAAATAATTTCGTCTTTGGGGTTGATGTGTACCTCTTCTCCTTGGATATCAAAATGAGTATCCAGGAAATTTAATTTTTCGAATCGCTTTAATTCAGCTTCGATGGATTTAATCAATCCAATATTTTGGATCACCTCGTGATTTAAGGTTTTGGAAAGATTTCTAATCTCCTGTAAACTATCCCCTACTAGTTTGCGAACGTCTTGTAAAGATTCTGAAGTTTTCTCGTTAAGTGAAGATCCTAGAATATTGATTTGCATAACCGCTGTGGAAAGTAGTTGTCCGATATTATCATGTAGTTCCCAACTTACATTTTTAAGCGCTTGTTCCTGGATTTCTATTCGAGATTTAAATATCTCGTCCTCGAAACGCTGTTCGGCTTTTAATTTTTCTAAAAGCAGTTTGTTTTTGCGTCTTTGGAAAGCAACGAAAAAAATTATGGCAAAACATACCAAACATAAAATTACTAAAACAAAGTAAATAATTAATAAGATCTGCTCTTTTGATATAGTTTCTTCCATGGTAAACACACTAAAAACCCAAAAGTATAACAACTATACATAAAAACATTGGCTGCAACTAAAATAATAAAGTAAACTTCAACAAACTCGGGGCTCTTATCACGAGAAAAATATTTACTATAAATTGTAATTGGAGTAACTATTAAATGATAAACCAATGCTCCGATAGAGACATAAAAAGGAAGTAACTTATAAAAATTTAAAACCTTATCACTCTTTAACATCTCAATAAAATAAAGTGCTATTCCAAACAAAAGAAAAATCGAACCAACTAAAAAAGAATATGAGGAAACAGATTTAAAATATATATCGGACAATAATAAATTTAAAATTGAACTTAATATATAAAACGTACTTAGAGTTTTTAGAATATTCTTTAAAACTACCGTTTTTATATTCCATCTAAAGTAGTTGATATAGAGCGCAAAACTTAAAATTATGTATACATTATAAATCCATAAATTTTTTGCCCATATAGTATCCTGTAAAAAAGAAAGGGGTTCGTAGTCTTCAATTAAAGTTGGTAACCAACCAAAAACAAGTTCAACAAATAGAGTTATCCATAAAAATAGAATAAAATATTTGTTAAACTTATCTTTAACTGGTTTTCCATAAAAATAAATTGTAGCCGAAATAACAGCAAACAATTCAAATATATTAATTATGACTAAATGACCCACTTTTAATAACTGTGCGGTGGACTACCTGCACCACCAATGTTCATTGGTTCTATTTCGTAATTATTTGGTGCACTATCACCACCCTTGCCTAAACTACCAACTGGAGCGCCAGTGGGAGCAAAGAAAAGGGTCGAATAACCTTTATGTTTTTTACATTTAGTTTCCGGATACGCACCTAGATAAACTCTAATACCAGGATTATCTATCCCCATTTTTCTAGATTTTTTCTTTACATACTTAAGATACTCCATTAAATCTTCAACACTCCACCAAAACTCTCGAGTATCTTCAAAACCGAGACACTTATCGATTTCTGGAGTTCTGGTATCACACCACACTTGTTGTAATTCTCTGGCCTCTTCGACACTTATACATTTTTTAGGTTTTCCCATAACAATAGATTATTTTAGGTTATAATCGCTAATATATCCAAAAATCCAGATGCAAAGCAAGTATACATCACCATTGACTGCAAGTGACTGCGGGAAAACCGTAACATCATATTACTGATAATTAGCGGGTTAGATATACTAAAAAAATCTTAAAAAAAGATAGACCAGGGGATTTTCCCCCTGCATGTTAAGGGGTGTTACCCCCTGCCACACATTGTATTAAAAATCAACCAATTGAAATTGAATTTGCTCATTAATCCTAGTTTGCGCTAATATATTGATCGAGGTTTCGGTAAGTTGGAACACTCTAGGATATCCTCCTGTAGTTTGACAATCTCTCATCAACACCATCAATTTACCCGACGGAGTTAATTGAACTGTTCCTGGTAATACCGGAGATGTCAACATTTGAGGAAGTGAATTTGAGATAGATTCCATAAATTGAATCGCCATACGATTGGATGCTCCGGTTATGGTAAACCTACTCTCTAATAAAAGTTCTTTTTCTCTACTGGAAAGTTGATCAAATTCTGGTCCCCTAAACACCTCTATTGCACTATCAGAATTCCCATACTTTGGCACACTTAAATGAGCATAAGAAATAACAGAGTTTATGTTTGAATGGTATTCTAATTTATCACCTTTTACCAACTTTTGTTTAGCAGTAATTGAATCATAAAACGATCGGCTTTCCATCATCATATCAGTTAAAAAACCATTCCTTATTCCTACATAACCATATTGTCTATTCCTACAGTTTTTTAGTATTAAAACATCATTCTTACGAACAACAATTTGTTGATACATTTCAACTTTTTGATTATTTAAGAACGCATCCACTTCTGCACCGGTTAAACAAATTCTTGTATCAGAATTAAATTGTAAAGTTGGAGGTTGAATCACCCATTCTATACAAGCATCATTTTTATCATTACCTAACAACAAATTTGCAAACTCAAAAGAAAAACGATCCATCGCCCCGCTCTGTGGAACTCCATATTTAGCAAAACCAAATCTACCACGATCTTGAATTGTTGTATACAATCCTGGTTTCAAAACCGCAACATACCCTTTCATAAAAAAGTAGGTTTTAGTTCAAAATCCGGAGAAGTCTTCTCTGTACTTATATCGTTATATTTTGAAACTGATATCGATATAAATTGAATCAAATCACCAGGCAAAATCTTTGATGGCTCCACCTTATTTACATCAAAAAAATCGATAGGACAAGCTCCTATCACATGCCACCCTCCTGGACTATCTTTTGGATAGATTCCTGTTTGTTCTCCACCAATGGCTACAGACCCTTTTTTCACGTTTCTAGAAGGAGTTACTTTTCTTGGCAAACACAATTTTTTATCCAAACCACCCAAGTAAAAAAAGCCAGGCAAAAACCCTAAAAAATACACTTGATATAATGGGGTAGTATGGAGGTCAATTACATCATCAACACTCAGTTTCTTTTGCTTTGAAAAAGACAACAAATCAGGAGCAAGGGTAGGATCGTAACAAACCGGAATTTTCCACAAGCGTTGTTTTTGTTCTGATGATTCAAAATTGATGCTACAAAGTGATTTTAGCTTCAAAACCTCATCATAGACATTTTCTATAGTAGATAGGTAAAAAATTAATAACGAGTTATATGATGAGATTACCTCAACAATTACTTTATTTCTATGTTCTTCTATGGATTTTTTACAAAAAAGTATGTTTTGCAGCATCTTTCGATCAATTTTTTGCGGCCATTCGATCAAAATTGCTCTCTCTGAGTATTGCCTGTATCTCAAATCATACTCCATAAACTTCACTTCAAATCATATCCTAGTGCTACAAAACCGGAGTGTAAATACTGAATAATTTCCACAGCATTTTGATGATCTCCATGCACACAAATTGTATCAAAAAAAACAGCCTGCTCCTCCCCTGATTTTGTTTTTATTTTACCATCGACCACCATTCGTTTTACGTGTTCAAAAACATCTAGTTTATTTTCCAAAACCGCACCTTTTTCCGCACGAGAAACCAGAGTCATATCATTATTATAATTTCTATCTGCGAATGCTTCAAAACAAACCTCAACATCATCTTTACAAAGATATGACAAAACAGAATCTTTTAGCGTAATAACCCTTAAACTTTTATCGACATTTTTTACAGATTCAAGAATCGCTTCTCCTACCTTCTTTTTTGCAAAGGCATCATTATAAAGTGCACCGTGTGGCTTGACATGATGAAGCACACCTCCTAACTCTTCCACATGATTTTTCACCAACTGGATTTGTTCAGTAATCGATCCCACTAAATCTTCAAAATCCATCTGCATACTCTTCCTTCCTAAATTTTCACGATCCGGATATGAAGGATGCGCTCCTATCTTTACATTATGTCGTAATGCTAATTGGATTGTTTTTATAATTTCATCCTCATCACCAGCATGTGCACCACAAGCAATATTACACCATGAAATATAAGGCATGATTTGATGATCATTACCTACTCCTTCTCCAACGTCTGCATTAAAAACAATTTGCTTCATTCTTACAAATTCATAAAATTTTTCTTACAAATTTTCAAATACTTTCCAGATACTGCGTATTCCCAAAAAGAGGGTTACTATGACAATGACTATTCCTATCAGATTTTGGGTTGTGGTATTTACATATTTACCCAGTATATTCTTTTTGTTCATCACCCATAATAAGAAGATAGCTATCACAGGTAAAAGCAACCCATTGGTCACTTGTGCAAAACGAATAACTTCGATGGATTTGATCCCTAAAGATGAAAACAACACTCCCAGAAACAGGATAAACATCCACACCAATCTAAACCGTGTACTTTTCACTCCATCTTTCCACCCTAAACACCCTTTTACTACATAAGCAGCTGCCAATGGTGCCGTGATGGCCGAAGTAATTCCAGCAGCAAACAGCCCAAGAGATAAAATATATTTTGCAGCCGATCCAAAAACTGGCTCTAAGCCTCTGGCGAGATCTGCTGCACTTTGCACTTCTGTGTTTTGTATGGCTGCTCCAGAGATCACTATAGCCATAGACATAATACCACCCAAAACGATTGCTGTTATGGTGTCTTTTCTAGCTATTGGAAGCTGATCCGCATTTTTCCACTTTTCCTTTACCAAAGAGGCATGCAAAAACAGATTATAGGGTACTACTGTAGTACCGATCAAACCAATAATCATTAATAATTTTTCTGAAGAAAAATCAGGAACAAACCCTTTAACAATACCAGATAGACTAGGCCGAGTAGCTATCGCAGTAATAATAAAAGCTAAACTCATGAACAACACCAACACAATTAGGCTACGTTCAAGCACCTTATAATTCCCTAAAAACAGCAACACAAAAGCCAGCAACCCTATCACCAGACTGAGGTAATTAAAAGCATAGCCTCCCAGTTGTATCGTAGGCTCTTCTATTATGGTAGACAACCCCAGTACTCCTCCACTGATGTTCCCTGCTTCGTAAGCTGCGTTTCCAACAAAAATAGCCGCAATAATAATAGAGATAAAAAACCATTTAATGATGGGAGTACCTTCAAACTGATTTTTTACCACTTCGCTCAATCCTTGCTGTGTTACCACTCCTAGTCGAGCTGCCATTTCCTGAAGTATTACACAAGCAATTACAGAAAGTGCAAGTGCCCATAATAAAGTAAATCCAAATTGTACTCCTGCCAGTGTACAGACGGTAACCGTTCCCGGTCCAATAAAAGCAGCCGTAACTAGAGTCCCTGGTCCAATAAAAGAAAATAACTTCTTCATCTAGTTCGAATTAATATCAAGTGCATAAATAGCAAATGACCCTAACCAATGCCCTCCTTCATACGAATCTCCAACTAAATTAGGCAACGAATAGTTGACATGTGTGTTTGCCACATAGAACAAATGCTCATATTCTTTATACTGTTTTGCTAAACCATACAACACCCATGCCCGGCTGAAGTTAAGCCCGTCCAAATGGACTAGTTTTCCATCTGTTCGATCCGAAACCTCCCCCACTTCAATATTGAAGTTTTTTTCCTTTAACTGAGGCATAAAGTTTGAAATCCATTGTTCAAATTCTTCGACTCCAAGCACTCTTCTCATGATATCAATCTCCTCAAAACACGGAGACAAAAAATCATATCCACTAGGCTCCCAGGTAATCGGACATTCCTGATCATCCAGATAAAACTCACGAGCTTTCTTTTCTATACTATTTTTAAGTGCTTGGTGATTAATCGTATTGGCATAATCCCAGGCAAAAGACAACCCAAATGCAGTGTTTGTATGTTCTCCCACTCGTATCGGGTATCTTAATTTTGGCAAGAAATCTATATATTTTTGAACGATAAGATCAGACAACGGCTGTAAATTCGCCTCTAGCTCTCTGGCAACAGGATCGTCCCAATTGTGTAATTCTTCCGCCAACTTGAGTAACCAGGCCCAACCATATGTGCGCTCATAGGATTTGTTATGCTTATCCTTGAAATAAGCTATTTCTGCGGCGATATTTTCTTCCGAAATATTCTGTTGCAATTTTGCAATGGCCTCTTCTCTTTTTTCTAAGTCAGGGAATTTTTTCAATAATTTCACCAAAGACCAATGTCCATGAACCGAAGAATGCCAATCAAAACAACCATAGAAAGCAGGGTGTAATGCTTTAGGCTCACCAAGGTTTTCTTTACCTCCCAAGGTTTGATTTAGTTTATTTGGATACTCTACCTGTATGCAATCCAACGGTAAATTGGCTAGGGTATTTGCTTGATCCAAGGTAAGCTCTAATGGTGCTTGAATTGGATTTACATCTTCTTTTGGAATAGCTTCTGGTTTATCGGATGATTCATTGTTTGGTGTGTTTTCATTTTTGCAACTCGTAGACGCAAGTATTAAAATGACAAAAAGCATTGGATACCACTTTGAAATTCGTAACATAGGAGAACATTTATCTCTAAAAATATCATTTTTGAAAAGGTTACGAATCAGATTGTTAATAACAACCTTAAATAGTTCATAAAATCTATCCTAACCAACCATCGCGGTCCAGACTCCTATATTGGATAGCTTCAGAAATATGATGCTCCTGGATATCTTTGGCTGTTTCTAAATCCGCAATGGTTCTAGACACCTTTAAGATTCTGTCATAAGCTCTAGCTGACAGATTGAGTCTTTCCATAGCCGTTTTCAGCAAATTTTTGGAAGAAGCATTTAACTTGCAAAACGCTCTAATTTGTTGTACTCCCATTTGCGCATTGTAATGAATCCCTTTCATCTCCGAAAATCGCTGACTTTGGATTTCTCTAGCTACGATAACTCTTTTTCTAATCTCTATACTGTGCTCTCCCTTTCTCTCTTCGCTCAATTTATCAAAAGGAACAGGAGTTACTTCTATATGTATATCTATCCGATCCAACAATGGACCAGAAATCTTACTAAGATAACGTTGCATTTCTGCTGGAGAAGAGGTGACCGGAGAATCAGGATCATTAAAATACCCCCCAGGACTTGGATTCATACTAGCGACCAACATAAAACTGGACGGATAAGTAACCGTAAATTTTGCTCTGGATATAGTTACTTCACGATCTTCTAAAGGTTGGCGCATTACCTCCAATACGCTTCTTTTAAACTCAGGGAGTTCGTCGAGAAAAAGAACACCATTATGAGATAACGAAATTTCACCTGGTTGCGGATAAGCCCCACCTCCTACCAGTGCAACGTCAGAAATAGTGTGATGAGGACTCCTAAATGGACGTTGTGCCATTAAGCCAATATTGTCCTTTATACGACCCGCTACACTATGGATTTTGGTAGTTTCTAGCGCTTCCTGCAAGGACATTGGAGGTAAAATACTCGGTAATCGTTTACTCAACATAGTTTTACCACTTCCAGGAGGTCCTACCAAAATAATATTATGCCCTCCCGCTGCAGCGATCTCCATACATCGTTTGATACTTTCCTGACCTTTTACATCTGCAAAATCATATTCAGGATTATCCAGAGCTGCGTAAAACTCATCTCTTGTATCGAGTTGAATTGGCTCCAACTCTCCTTCATCATTAAAAAAGCGAATAACATCCTTTATGTTTTCCACACCATAGACCATTAGATTATCCACTACAGCTGCTTCCTTTGCGTTTTGTTTAGGTAAAATAAAGCCTTTAAAACCTTCTTCTCTCGCCTTTATAGCGATAGGCAAAGCACCTTTAATGGGTTGTAAATTTCCATCCAAAGAAAGCTCACCCATAATCATATAATCAGCAACCCGATCACCTTTGATCTGATCACTTGCTGTCAAAATCCCTATCGCCAAAGTTAAATCGTAAGCGGATCCTTCTTTTCTAAGGTCTGCCGGAGCCATATTGATGGTGATCTTTTTACCCGGAAGTTTAAATCCCGTATTCTGAAGTGCTGCCGCAATACGATAACTGCTTTCCCGAATTGCATTATCCGGTAACCCCACCAAATGATAGCCAATACCTTTATTAATATTTACCTCAACGATAACCGTAGTAGCTTCTACCCCAAAAACGGCGCTTCCAAAAACCTTAATCAGCATATGTACATAGTTTGCTTTTCAGCAAAACTAGTACACGACAGTTTCAAAAAACGGAACTATGAAATTCGCTACCACTATTGAACGGTAAACCGTTCTCTCACTGAAACTGGTATCCCCTGATCAGAATAACCCTCTAAGACAACTTCGAAAGTTCCAGTATTATTGGAAGTAAAGAAATCGATCTTAGTTTCTTCTTCCTGGAGTGCTATTTCTGGATGCCATAAGAGTTGATTCCTAAAATCTGGAATACGAGTGCGACTATCCTGCACGCCATCTTTATAGGCTTGTTGAAAGTACTTTTTCTTTTGTAATGGTTTAAAAAGAGGCACCTTTTGTATATAACTTTTGGACATGGATTGGTAATAATCTCCCTTTTCTGTTTCAATATCTACGATTCCCTGAAAAAGTAATGATCCTAGATAGTGCTTATCCCTTGAAACAGAAATTCTTTTCACTCTTCTAGCATCCAATTCTACTAAATCTGTATGATCCTGGATTAACATCCCATCCATAATTACCAACGGCAAGTGTTCTGGTTCATTATACGGAGGATGCTTATATCGAACTTGAAACACATACTTTTCATCGTTGATTTTCTTTATCCATACATTTTCTACAACTTCAACAAATGTTTCTCTAATCGTTGGAAAACGGGTATAGGCGTCAAGATCATAAACATCTACATCACTACCATAAAATGGAGCGATTTCTTTGGCGGGATATAAGGTATCCGGCTTCACACTAAAATACCTATTTCGGATTTGATTATAAACACTACGTTTTACAATCATATCTTTCATTTCCTTAGTGATTTGAAAACGGTCAAACTTCAAATCTTTGTAGTCCAAAGAAGTAGCGGGTTGCAGTGTAATATCATACTGATTTTCATTCCCCAATACCTGGATGTATCCGTTATCCTCTGCATATTGTTTATCCAAATTGAAACAAAAATTTCCATTTTCATCTGTTGTAGTTACCTTGATATCATAGTCTTGACCAGGAACAGAAAACCCTATTTTCTGATTTTCTACACTGTAATTCGTTTCTTTTGCTGTAATACCTCCGCATATTAGTTCTCCCCTTAACTCTGGAAGAACAATTGCTCCTGAACCATCTTTTAAGGAAACATTATTAGACAACTCCTGATAAGTATCCAATGCTGTATTCTTTTTCGGAATAGCAATGGTGTCTAATTTTCTAACAGAAAGAGAATAACTTCCGTTAGACAGCATTCCGTTCTTTCTTTTTATTAGCAAACTCACCTGCTCCCTTTTATTGAATGCGTCTTTGTTGGTAACCAACTCCAAACCGGTTGTGTTTTTGGGTAAAAGAGATTCTTTATTAGATGTTACCGGCCCAGAAATAGTATCCACCAAAACCGCTTTTTGATCGCCTTGATAAGGATTAACAATCGCTATATCTCCCTGATAGAATACACTTACTCCAAAGTTTTTCATCCATTGCGTATACCCAATCAACTTGTAGTTGCCAGATGGTAAAGAAACCGGAATAAAGAAGTCTCCTTGTCCCTGTCCTTTTTCTAGTTTGATTTTATGCCTAAAAATGACATTCTTCTTTTCATTTACTAATTCGACGTACCCCATCTTACTAAGATCGCTAAGCTTTTTAGATTTGGAATCCAAGCAATACACCTTGTAATACAGATACTCTCCAGTAAAAAGAAAAGCAGTATTATGATGTACAAAAACACGTTCCTCTGGGATAGATTGATACGCATTATCTGAAGATTGACCATATATTGTTTGTTGAACAAACAAAGACGCCATGAAAATTAATAAAACAATAAGTCTAGTCATTTAGTATAAATTTTAATCCACCCAAAAATCTGGACGGACGTTGGTTCCTAAAACATTACAATCTGTACAAATCTGTGTAGTCAAAAAGTATTCACCTGAATTAGGATCAAAAGCAAAAACTCTAAACCCGCCTTCTACTCTACGAATAACCTCTCCTAAATCAGTTTCAGTATTTGAAATACACTCTATTGGAAAATCCGGGCGAAATGCATCCGGAAAAAAATCTTTCAACTCAACAAATATCCTTGCCGATGACACTGATGCTACATCAAAAAAACCTAAAACATTTTCATCAGGATCGTTTACTGAAAGTATATTACCACTAACAAAACCAGGCTGCACCTGAGAAAACAAACTTTCGGAATCCGAAAACTCTTTAAGCGTATTAAAAAATTGATTCGCCTCCGCAGACTGGACAAACTGTCTTACCAAGATGCTGTATCTATTTCTTAGCACGGTATTATCGGGCTCTATAAAATGCACTCTAAAACCGCTCACTCTATTTTCGGCCAATGTACTTGTCGTAGTTAAAATAATATTATTAGAAAACTGTGTGCGATAACAAACACGTTCTTCTCTTGATCTAGCCACCAGTTCGGCTTCCGGAGGATTTGAAGAAATAATATCTAACTCTATCTCTGACCAAAATGGAGGTATGATCTGATACGTCTCTTCAAATTCGTAACGATAAAAATTAGCATTCCCAGTAGGATCAAAACTATCCACAAGAATACCAATACCATCTACCCCCTGATCTGTAACTACACGTTCTGCAAACAAATTATCAATTTGCGAAGTTTGTGGTAAAGTTGCAGAACGGGAAGCATATGATCTCCCATCGGCCGTTGTAATTTGCAATTGATAATTTCGACCAGCTATGGCAGCAAATGTGGAAGAAGAAACATATCTTCCTGGACTTTCCTCAACAAAAGTATAGGAAGTCTGCTGATCATCAGTTACTGTAACCGTTGCATTTTGTTCTGGAACAGGCTCATTACTTTCCAAACGAAAAGTTCTGGACAAGAACACTTCTTGAGCTTTATCCTCGTTGGTAATTGTTGATTCGATCACCAAGATATCTTCAAAATTTTGGGTCCCAAATTCGAACTCTTCTACACAACTACTAATCATAAGACCAAAACTTATGATGATCAAAAACCAAGTTATTTTTCTTTTTAATATCATTATTGTCTACATAAAATTAATCTTCCCAAAAATCGGGACGAACATTTGTACCTAATACATTACAATCTGTGCATATAGGCGTCGCTAAGGAATATACGTTTGTTGTAGCATCAAAAGTAAACAACCTAAATCCTCCTTCGACCAATCTAATTATTTCTCTTATTTCGTTATCTGTTACCCCTCGTTGATTTAATAAAGCACATCTTACTTGAAAATCGGGACGAAACACCCCTGGTAATACATCCTTAAGATCCACAAAAACTCTCGCCGTGGATACCGAAGCAGCTTCAAAAAAACCTAAAACACTCTCATCTGGATTATCCACAGATTGCACATTACCTTCTATAAATCCCGGCTGAATTTGAGTAAACAGACTTTCAGAATCTGAAAAATTACTCAAGGTTTCATAAAACTCATACGCTTCTGCAGATTGCACAAACTGTTTCACTAAAATACTATATCGATTACGAAGCACCGCATCATCGGGAGGTATGAAACGAACCACAAAGTCTTTTACATTACTCTCGGCTAGCGCTCCTGTCGTATTCAGGATAATAGAATTAGAGATATCAGTTCTGTAACAAACCCGTTCTTCTCGTGTACGAGGAGCTATATCTATCACTGGAGGGTCATTTGAGATAATTGCTAATTGTATACAAGAAAAGAAAGGAGGTATAATTTGATACGTTTCTTCGAACTCATAGCGATAGAAATTTGCATTACCTGTTGGATCAAAACTATCTACCAGGATTCCAACTCCAGCCACTCCCTGGTCATTAATAACACGCTCTGCCTTGATATCGTCTATTTGGGTTACTTGCGGTAAAGTAACGAATTGAGATGCATACGATTTATCGTCTTGCGTAGTAATTTGCAATTGGTAGGACCTCCCTGATTCTGCCGTAAAAGTACTCGAAGACAAATACACTCCAGGATTTTCTTCTACAAATGTATATGTTGTTCCTTGATCATCCAAAATAGATACTCTAGCATTTTGTTCTGGTACCGGGCCCTCATTCTCCAAGCGAAAAGTTCTGGAAATAGATACTTTTTGTGATTTTAGTTCGTTTGTGATTGTGGATTCCACCACCAAAATATCTTCAAAATTTTGCGTACCAAACTCAAACTCTTCTACACAGCCATCGCTTACCTGAACTATCGCAGTAAGAATCAATAATCGATATGTGTATTTTCTTGATATCACTTCAAATATGACGCTTTTAATCCTCCCAAAAATTAGGTCTTATATTACTCCCTAAAACCGTGCAATCACTACAACTTTTAAAAACTAGCACAACACCATTCGTTCCTACCTCAACTAATTTCAAACCTCTAAGCTCTACAGCATCCACAATACGTTGAGGATTATCATTATCTATTCTTGTAAGCGTGCAATTTAAAGGAAAAGCAGGGCGGTCTGCTCTAGGAAACAAATCTCTTCTATTGATAAAAATTCTTTTTTCTGAAACGGAGGTTACTTCAAAAAAGCCTAATACTTTATCATCAGGTCTGTTTACTGAAGTTAAATTTCCTGTTACAAAACCAGGCTGAATTTGAGATAATAAACTCTCTAAATCCGAAAAATCTTTTAACAATTCAAAGAATTCGTAAGCCTCCTGGGACTGCACAAATTGCTTTACTAAAATACTATACCTATCCCTGATTTTAAAATCTGAAGTAGGAACAAAATTTACCATAAAGCGTTCTACATTATTTTCATTCAGCCCTGTAGTTTCGGTTAAAATAATTCTATTAGAAAACTCCGATTTATAGCATACTCGCTCTTCTCTTTCTCTTTGCACAACTTCATATACAGGAGGAGTTCTAGAAATCACGTTAATATCCTGATTACTCCAAAAAGGAGCAATAATTTGAAAGGTTTCTTCATACTCATACCGATAAAAATCAGCATTTCCAGACGGGTCAAAACTATCTACAAAAATCCCAATGCCTTCTTCACCATCATCATTAACAATAGGCTCTGCATACAAATCATCAATTTGAGTAGTCTGTGGAAGACGAACTTGTTTGGAGGTGTAGGATGCTCCTCCTTCTGTGGTGATTTGAAGCTGATAGTTTATCCCAGACATTGCTCTAAACGCAACATCAGACACATAGTTTCCTGCTTCTGTTTCTGAAAAGGAATAGACATTTTGCTGATCATCAACAATACTAACTGTGGCACCTGTCTCGGGTTGAGGCCCTTCATTTTCTAAACGGAAGGTACGAGAAAGACCAACTTCTTGAGGTTTTAGCTCGTCTGTGATTCTGGAATCCACCACCAAAATATCTTCAAAATTCTGGGTACCGAATTCAAATTCTTCTACGCAACTATGGCTCACTTGCATAACTACAGTAAGAATTAATAATCGATATGTAAATTGTTTCGATATCACTTTAAAACATAAAACATTAATCCACCCAAAAATCTGGTCTAATATTACTTCCTAAAACATTACAATCGCCACAAAGCTTATTAGTAAAATCATAAACATTGGTGCTAAAGGAACCTCTAACAGCAATTAACTTTAACCCCCTTCTTTCCACAGCATCAATAACTCCTGCTACATCTCTGTCTGATTCTTCAAAAAAAGAACAGGTTCCAGGAAACTCTGGGCGTAATGATTCTGGAAACAAATCCAATCTATTGACAAATATTCTTTTTTCTGAAATTGGAGTGGCTTCAAAAAAACCTAAAACGTTCTCATTAGGATCTTCTACTGACAGAATATTACCCGTTACAAAACCCGGTTGTAATTGAGAAAACAAGCTTTCTAAATCCGAAAAATTACTTAATGTATCAAAAAACTCATGCGCCTCTGGTGTTTGCACAAACTGTCGTACCAGGATACTATACCGATCTCTTAATTTCACGTCTGACGGTGTTAAAAAATGTACCATAAAACGCTCCACTCTATTCTCCGTCAAATCACTTGTAGTATTAAGTATAAACTGATTAGAACGTTCAGCTTTGTAACAAACTCTTTCTTCTCTTTCTCTAGCTACCAACTCTATTTGAGGAGGATTTCTAGAAATCACCTTTATATCCAGATCAAACCAATGTGGTGGAATGGTTTGATAGGTTTCTTCATATTCGTATCGATAAAAGAATGCATTCCCCGTAGGATCAAAACTATCCACAAAAAAACCTATACCTTCTTCTCCATCATCATTAATGATACGTTCTACATACAATTCATCAATCGGCGTAGGTTGTGGTAAAGTAACCGCTCTAGACGTATATGATTTTCCATTTAATGTGGTAATTTGAAGTTGATAATTCACTCCCGACTCTGCAGCAAAAGCTACATTTGAAACATATTGCCCCTCTGTTGTTTCGGAGAATTGAAATACGTTTTGTCGATCATCGGTAACACTAACCGAAGCGCCAATCTCTGGCGCTGGCCCCTCATTCTCCAGTCGAAAAGTCCTAGAAAGAGTAACCTCCTGAAGTTTCACCTCGTTGGTTATCCTTGCGTCTACCACCAAGATATCCTCAAAATTTTGAGTTCCAAAATCAAATTCTTCGACACAGTTATTGCATACCAAGGCAAGCCCGGACAGCAATAGCAATCGATATATTTTGTTAACCATCATATCAAAAAAACATCAGAATTTGAAGTTGTATGTTATCGATGGTACTGGTATCGAAAATATAGAACTTTGCAAAGATTTCACCTCTCCATCTTCCGTTACAAAAAATACTGAAAATGGGTTGTTACGTCCTAACACATTATAAATCGATATGGTCCAGAAACTATGCGCTAACTTTTTCTTCTTATGATTTCCTTCAATATTAAATCCTAAATCCAAACGATAAAAATCTGGAATTCTAAATCTATTACGATCACTAAACACTACGGTTTCCGATCCATTAAAAAAGAAATTTCCTACCGGAAATGTAACCGGCCTTCCTGTTTGATATACAAAATTGGCAGAAAGACTAAATCGTTTGGTAAACTTATAGTTGGCCACCATACTAAAATCATGAGGCTTATCAAAGTTGGAAGGAAAAAATTCTCCGTTATTTACCCGTTCTTCTGGGAATGGGCTATCCAACTTGATAAACGAACGAGAGTACGTATACCCTAACCATCCATTTAATTTTCCTTTGGTTTTTTTCAAGAGAAACTCTACTCCATAGGCCTCGCCCTCTCCTTGTAATACTTCAGCTTCTATAGTTTCATTCAATAAAATCTGTGCTCCTGTTTTAAAATCCAGAATGTTTTCTGACTCTTTATAGAACCCTTCGATACTTAACTCGTATAAATCATCTTCAAAATTCTTGTAGAGTCCTAAAGAATATTGATTTGCCTGTTGTGGTTCTATATTTAGGTCTGAAAGTTTCCAGGTATCAATGGGAGATACGGTTGTATTATTGGATAAACGATGTATGTATTGAAACGTATTATTAAAACTTGCTTTTATCGACAGATCAGGTCTTAATAGATATCTCAAAGACAATCTTGCTTCGGGTCCGGTGTAAGTTTCAATAACTTCATTTTTATCAAACTCCTGTGTTTCTAATAAAGTGGCTTCACTCCTAGGTCTACCATCTTCATATATACGTTGCACCCCCTCTCCCAGTGCGTTAAAGACAGAGAATCGGAATCCCGCATCTACAGAAAACTTTTCAGTAAAATCCAACTTACCAGAAATAAATGCTGCAGATTCTAATGCCCGTTCTTCGGGAATAGCTAATGGGGTCACAATAGACTGTTCATCAAAAGGGTCTATTCTTCCTGGTTCGATGGAATACAACTTGCTAGACACTCCATAATCCAGACTATATTTATCATTGAAAGCATGATTCATTTTGAGTTTGGCTTCTGTTTCCTGTACAGAGAATCCCAAATCGAAGTTGTTATTTGCTCCGCCATCAAACTCAATATTGAACTTATACTCACTATTATAAAGAACCAAACTACCTTTATTATTATCATTAAAGGTATGATCCCATTTCAACGATAATAGTCTATTGTTATAGATATACAATGAATCTGAGGTAATACTAAAATCGTCTCTACTGATATACCCCGTAGCACTAAGCTTATTATTATCATTAAATCGATGTGTATATTTTACATTCGCATCATAGAACGAAGCTTCACTATCTTTTAAAGATTCGTCGTCCAAAGATCTCAATATGTAATTGGCATATGCTCCTCTACCTCCAATTTGTAGCGCTGATTTGTCTTTGATCACAGGGATGTCAAGAACAACATTACCGGTAACAGGCCCTATAGATGCTTCTCCTCCAAATTTTTTGGTATCCCCATCTTTTAATTTAATATCAAAAACCGAAGATAATCGACCACCATACTCAGCAGGAATACTTCCTTTATACACTGTTACATCTTCTATAGAAAAAGGGTTAAGTGCCGAGAAGATTCCAAAAAAGTGTTGTGGGCTATAGATTACTGCATCATCTACCAATATCAGGTTTTGATCAGACTTACCTCCTCTTACGTTAAATCCAGCAGAACCTTCACCAGCAGTAGAAATTCCAGGTAAAGCCGTTGCTACCTTAAATACATCTCGCTCTCCCAACACCAATGGAATGTTCTTAGACTCTTCAACATCTATTTTTTCTGCTCCAGTTATAGTTTCCGTAACATTTTTACTCACTTTTCCTTCAAGAATCACCTCATCCAATTGCTCTAAACTTTCGTCTAGCTCAAAATCCAATTCCCCATCGTTATAAATAATAACTCGTTTTCTTGAGTCTTGTATACCCACAGAACTGGTCTCCAAAATACTTTGCCCTGGGGGTAAATCTATTTGATAGAAACCATTCTTGTCGGTCTGTGTTCCAATACTTGTTCCTGAAACTACTATCGCCAAATTGCCGATAGGTCTACCAGTTCTAAAATTGGTAACATATCCACTTAAAGAATATCGTTCTCTTGTACTATTGATATCTTCTTTACCAATTCTAAATGTCTCTGTTCTGGTTGAAGATTTTTGCTCCACATAAAACGATGGATTGATATTCTTTTTTCTTGTGGTAACCGTATTTTCTACTACTTTTTCTCTACCAAAGAAGTTTTCTGGCAATTCATCGTAAATGACATTGTTTCTAATCAGTACGATCTCATTGTTATCCAGAAGATAATAATTGAGTACAGTATCCTTGAAAATAGCATCCAACACTTCCTGTACAGATACGTTATTATAGTTTCCGGATACTCTTTTATCTCCAAGCCATTCATCTACAAAGTAAAAATGATAATCGCTATTGGCTTCAATCTGTTGGATCACCTCTCCTATACTAGCATCGGTAAAGTTTACCGAAATTGTATTTTGATTTTGTGAGAAGGTTACTTGAAATGAAAGAAGAATTAAAGTATATAGTAACTTTCTCATAAATTAAGAATTATTTGTGTTAGAAATTAGGCTTATCATTTTTTTGAATAATGCCGATCGAAAAGCATCTGGATTTGTTTTAAGAAGTTTTCTTGAAGAAGAATAATAATCATTTACATCTTGCTTGAGTTCAGGAAAAACATCCAAAACATCACTTTTGCTTTTTGCAGGATAGTACTTCTCTTTGTAGTAAATCACATAATTCACTTTACTTACAAAATCGTAATAAGATTGTCCATTTCTTACCCGCTTTTGTCGACCTTTACTATGTTTTTTTAGTAAGGTGATTTTAGGGTCTTGTAATAACACTTCGTAAAAACCGTCTGATCCAATCTGTTTCATACTATCGTTTGCAACTCGAACAAACGGAGTTTTACCAATTTCAAAAGCGTCTACTTTATCTTTTATCAATTGTAAGGCAATATCAGCATATCCTTGTTTTAACTTTACGATAAGTTGGTCTTGATACACGTCATATTGCATGGGTAAGTCATAGTAATTATTTCCATCATAAGTAACATTTCCTTCTAAAAAGTCTTCAACTTCAAAAAATCGATGTTTCTCTCCGATGGTACGATATCTATTAATAAAAATAGTACCGTTGTACAGATCTGTGTTTTGATTTCCAACAGAATTATCAAACCATTTGTAATAAGACTTTTTTTCTGAATCTGTCTGTGCTTGTAAAGTGGTAAGCCCAGGAGTTAACAATGAAAAAAAAAGTAGCCCGACAAGAAAAGAGTAAGTATTATTCACGCACATAAAATTGATTTGGTGTAGTCCAACAAACTTATCATTGCACATCTACTATACGTATCAATACAAGAGAAAAGAAATGTTATGACTATGGTTGTTCCCTGACTATTCGAATTTTAAATATAGTTCAATAAAGTTTTATTAAAACCTCCCCTACATTAAAATAACATAACCTTAACAAGTAAAATTTGTAATCTAGAATTGGCTTTAACGCTTTTATTACCCTTAAGACCCTATAAATTAAAAAGGTTGCCTACAATTTTCTTAAGAAAATCAAAAAAAAGCGCTTTGTCTTTTCGGGATACTAAATACTTTTTGGCAAACACTAGAGTACCACATTCGATAACAAAGGAAGTGCTGTAAGAGATAAGATACAACAAAAGGTAGTACAGATTTATAAATATTAACCTATGTAATCAATCGATATAAAAACGAAATATTACTACCATTAAGTTGCTACACAGGTAGGAAGAATGGAAAAAGAGTAAAAAAGCAAGGATCAAGCTTTGAATTTTATATTACGTATGGATATCAAAACCTTTACCTTGCTTTTGTACAAATTACATAACAAACAATTATACAACTATTTCATGCTGAACCTGAAATAGTTTTTCGTTCAAAAATCTTAATGTTGGTATTTTGTCTTTGGTATCTACCAAAATTGAAATATTGTTATTACTACCTCCATAAGAAACCATACGAACAGGTATATAGTTTAATATTTCGAATAGTTTATACGAATTCTTATCATTGATCACAGATTCTCCAACGATACATATAATACTGTGATTCTGCTCTACCGTTATTTCAGCATAACTCTCAATTTCTTTCACGATCTTATCAAGATTAGTGGTATCATCAATAGTCAAAGAAATTGCAATTTCTGAAGTAGTAATCATATCAATAGAGGTTTTATAATTATCAAAAACCTCAAAGATTCTTCTCAAGTACCCATGAGCCATCAACATTCTGTTGGATTTAATTTTGATGGCGGTGATCCCATCTTTTGCAGATATGGCTTTCAGTCCTTTTCTATATGTTTTGTTAGAAATAATAGTTCCTGGAGCTTCAGGATCAAAAGTATTTTTCAGCAAAACCGGAATATCCTTATTTACTACGGGAGAAACCGTTTGAGGATGCAAAATTTTGGCTCCAAAATAAGCAAGCTCTGCTGCTTCATTATAAGTAAGGTGTGATATTGGATGTGTTTCATCAACATATCTAGGGTCATTGTTATGCAACCCATCAATATCGGTCCAGATCTGAACCTCTGATGCATTTATAGCAGCCCCAATAATCGTAGCCGTATAATCACTCCCTCCTCTTTTCAGATGACTCAAATTACCTTCTTCATTAATACAAACAAATCCCTGTGTGATATAAATGCTGGATTGAAGATTATCTGATAGCACTTTGTTGATCTTCTTACCTACCAAAGCGATATCGGGATTTTCTACGGCACCTACATGCATAAATTGCTTAGCATCCAACAGCACATTCGAAACGCCAATTTGGTTTAAAAAACCCGAAAATATAAAAGTAAGTATCGTCTCCCCGTAAGTGATGATCTGAGAATTTACAATTTCAGAATAATCCTGATTAGCAATTTCGAAAAGCTCCGTGATCATAGAAGATAAACCTTCTTTTAATTCATCTTTAACCTCCTGATTTTTGATCAATTCATCAATCACATCACTGTGTTTGCTCTCTAGACGATGTAAGCTTCTAGTAATAGCTTCGGTATCCTTTAACCTTACAC
Source organism: Aquimarina sp. AWH4_224 (assembly GCF_056160245.1). Taxonomy (NCBI): domain Bacteria; kingdom Pseudomonadati; phylum Bacteroidota; class Flavobacteriia; order Flavobacteriales; family Flavobacteriaceae; genus Aquimarina; species Aquimarina sp. AWH4_224. Next base: position 190,775 of record NZ_JBSWWU010000005.1, read on the forward strand.
TCTCTACTAGACGCACTAAATGGTCTGTCACCCCTGACATTGCAGAGCACACCACAATTTTTTCATCTTCATCTGAAGTAAGGATGTTTTTGATCTTATGTAAATTTTCAACAGATCCTACAGAAGTTCCTCCAAACTTTAAAATTTTCATCGTCTATTCTTTTTGTAAATTGTTTAACAGTGCATAGTTAGTTAATTCCGCACACAGTGTAAATAATTTAAAAGAAAAAGCATAAATTTGTACATTATGTTAAATATATAACAATGAAGACTATTACAGATTGCGTCCATAATATACTTAGACATCAACCTTTCTTAGAAGATGCGCTTTCGAGAGATATCATCAACTTTAGTTCTCTTGCGGTTGATCTTTTACCACAGGTAGAAAAAATAATGAGAAAACCTGTAAAACCAGGATCTATAGTAATGGCTTTACGCCGTTACCACCCCAGGCGTATCAAACATATCGATAATTTAAGGAATCTTGGAGATATTGTAGTCAGATCTGGAATTACCGAATATACATTTTTGAACTCAAATACCATTTTAACGAGTCAATCTAATCTACTTAATAGTGTGAAAGACGAAACCAAAGCCTATTTTACCTATTCGAGTAATTTTCAGGAGAGCAATATTCTGGTCTCTTCATCTTTGAAAGAGACTGTAGAAAAACATTTTAAAAAAGAAACCTGTATTTCTGTTGCTGACAACTTATCTTCCATGTCTATTGCTCTTCCCGAGGACAACTCGAAGGTGATAGGACTCTATTTCTATATATTTAAACTATTAGCTTATGAAGGTATTCCAGTATTCGAAGTTATATCAACTTCTAATTACTTTACACTTTTTCTGGAAAAAGACTATGTAAACAAAGCCTTCTTGTTGATGAATGAAATTAAAGAGAACTAAAAAAACCCCGTCATGATGACGGGGTTTTACTTTTATTTCTATTGCTCTATCTTACCAAATACTAACTCTTTTCTCTGGCTCAAGATACATTTGATCTCCTTGTTTTATATCGAAGGCATCGTAAAATGCTTGTACGTTCAGTAAAGGCTGAATCGCTCTAACACCTCCAGGAGAGTGAGGATCTGTTTTGATTTGAGTTCTTAACGCATCATCTCGAATCTTAGTTCTCCAGACTGTTGCCCAAGACATAAAGAAACGTTGTTCTGCAGTAAATCCATCTATCGGCTCAGGTTTTCCATTTTCTGCAAAATGCAACTGAAGACCATCAAATGCACCAAGAACACCACCAAGGTCACCTATATTTTCTCCTAAAGTGAATTTCCCATTGATAAATACGCTATCAAGTACCTCAATGCTATCGTATTGTTCTGCAAGTGCATTTCCTCTTTCGGTAAAAGCTTTTAAATCTTCATCTGTCCACCAGTTCTTAAGATTTCCTTCTGCATCAAAACGAGCTCCAGAATCATCAAAAGCGTGAGAAATTTCATGACCAATTACTGCTCCAATACCACCGTAGTTTACAGCTTCATCGGCAGTATAATTATAGAATGGAGGTTGAAGAATAGCAGCAGGGAACACAATTTCGTTAAATAATGGGTTGAAATATGCGTTCACCGTTTGTGGAGACATTCCCCACTCAGTTTTATCAACTGGCTCACCTATCTCTGCCATACTCTTTTTGAAATTCCAGTTGTTGACAGCAATCATATTATCAAAGTTCGAATTTCCTTCTTTGATATCTAATTTTGAGTAGTCTTCCCATTCATCTGGATATCCTATCTTAACTGTAAATTTATCCAGTTTCTCGATAGCTTTTAATTTGGTACTATCACTCATCCAGTCTAATTTCTCAATTCTTTTCTGGTAAGCTTTGATAACATTTGCTATCATTTTTTCCGCTTTAGCCTTTGCTTCTGGCGGAAATTTAGCATCTACATAAAGCTGTCCTATTGCTTCTCCAACAGAACCATTTACTCTAGCCAAAGCACGTTCATTAAGTGGTCTTTGTTTCAAAGCTCCTCTAAGGGTTTTGCTATAGAAATCCCAATTTGCTTTTTCAATTTCTGTAGATAGAGCTCCTGCCGCGCTATTAAGGGTTGACCATCTTACTACTGTTTTAAGGTCCTCAATATCAGTTCCTGTAATCACCTCTTGTAGCGCTGTCATGTACTTAGGCTGTAATACCATTACAGTGTCTAGTTGTTTGGTAACCCCAAGATCTTTTATGAATTTATTCCAATCTATTGCAGGTGTCATTTCTGTAAGCTGCGCTATGCTTCTTGGGTTATTAAAGTTTCTAGCATCACGACTTTGAACTTTATCCAACCTAGGCTCAGCCAATTTAGTCTCAATAGCTAATACCTTTTCTGCAGCTCTACGTGCATCTTCTTCAGAATCTCCTAGATATTGCAACATACGAGTGATATGATCTACATATTGTCCTCTTATTTCTTTGGACTTATCATCCTGATCCAAATAATAATCACGATCTGGTAATCCTAGTCCTCCTGTAGACACATAAGGAGCATTGATTTCACTGTTATTTAAATCAGGAAATGAAGTAAAACCAACATAAGGAGAAGAGGCTGCGGGTTCGCTTGTAAGTACATTAACAAGATCCTCTATGCTTTTAACAGCATCTATTTTAGCCAATACTGGTTTTAAAGGTTCTATACCAGCTTTATCTCTGGCAACAGTATCCATTATTGCTTCAAAAATCAAGATCGCTTTGTTCTGATCTGTTCCAGCTGCATATTTTCCGCTTTCCTTAGCTTCTTTAATGATACCCAAAACATCATCATCTGTCTTTTTACGAAGTACACCAAAACCTCCCCAACGGGTTCTATCTTCAGGGATTTCAGTGTTCTTCATCCAATTTCCGTTTACATAATTGTAGAAATCATCTTTGGGGTTTACAGTAGTGTCCATATTCTCAAGAACAATACCTGGGATTTTTTCTACTTTGGCAACTTCTTCTTCTTGCTTTGTTTCATTTTTACAACTCACAAAGGCAATTGCAAATGCTACCAAAAAATAAACATTTTTCATTTTTACACTCATTCTTTTAGTAAATTAAGATTAGTTATCTAAAATATGACGTAAGAATTGCGAATTCGTTACGTTTTTATGGCGCGTAATTTATACAAAATGCTATTCCCTCAATGCTATTGACTGAAGTTTTAACGAAAAAATAAGATTTGATTCATGAAGTTGTAGTATTCATTACCAGTATTTTAGAACAAAAAGTCCAAAAAAAATGCACATTTTTTATTTTTTTGAAATAATGCTCTTTGAAGCACTTTGACTACTAAAAATCAATCTAATAAGCCCCAACTACTAAAAAAAAGTTAAAAAAATCAAAAAAAAGTCACTACTGACAATCCTAGTAACAATGCGGTTTTCCCGTAACTACATTTAAACCATCTTTAAAAAACTCAATTTTAATCCGACCAAAAGTATGATTTTAATCCAAAATGTTGTATATTGTCGTTGATTTTGTGTTTTACAACGAAAAAAAATCATTACTTGTAAGTTTTTACTTACTAAAACAATGGTTTAACCCTAAAACAAAACTTTATGAAAACACTTTTACCCCTAATTGCCTTGTTCTTAACAAGCGTTGTATTCGCGAATACAAAAATTGACATCTCTTATAAGTTGATGTCTGTTACAGAAAATACTGTAATCGATGGTTTGGATGAAAACACTGACGAAGGCGTAATTTTCATCACGGAGAGTCTGCATATTGAAGATGGAGCACGGATTAAAATAAGAAATGCTTGTTTAATAATTCTGGGAGACCTAACCGGTAATGGAGTTATTGATGTAGACAGTTCTGCTACAGTTACCCTTGAAGGAAACGAAGAAGGAAGAATAACTTTTATCAACAGATTTTTGGCTGATAACACCTGCCAACAAACTACAGATCAAAAAACGTTCAGACATATCATAGAAGTACCGCAAGGTTTGAAATATTCTCTGTATACTTTGGATGGAAGACTTCTTGATAAAGGTCAGGTGGATGATTACATCCACTACTTAGTAGATCCTAAAACTTATTTAATCAAAGTGGAAGGATATAAGCTTAAAAAATACGTTTTCAAAGGATAACACAATCATTAAAAGTAAGGTAATACAAGTCCGTGGTAATGCGTTACCACGGATTTTTCTTGTTCTTTCCTCTCGCTCAAAAGGTCCTCAAATTGAGACAAACGATCAGGTTTCAAAAAAAAACTTATATTTAGCCCGTAATCCTCTATTGATACCCCCTGATACCTGTATTACTTTTAGAGTCATTAAAGTAAAGAACTAAACCAAAAAGTTGTACTATGCAAACCTCTTGGTTGAAAACTGAAACCACTAAATATACGTTATACGGGATATTCTTTGGATGTCTATTCCCGGTACTAGCCACTTGTCTTGATATTGCAAAATTAGGTTTAGAGTTTTCTTTGGAATCTGCAGTCTTTGTTCAAAAAAATTATCCTATTCATTATATCATTGATACAGCCCCATTTTTCCTTGGTTTGTTTGCCATGTTTGGAGGAAGGAATCTTGATAAACTAAAAGAAAAAAATAATCAAATTTTAAAAGCTTCAAAATTCAAACAGGATTTTCTAGCCAATATGAGTCATGAAATCAGGACTCCTATGGTAGGCGTTGTTGGAATGATCGACCTTCTATTCAAAAACACTGAATTGGATAATTTGCAAAAGGAATACGTAAATACCATACACCAATCTTCTTTAAATCTACTTGAAATTCTGAACCAAATTTTAGATTTATCCAAAATAGAAGAAGGCAAACTCAAGTTACTCCCAAAGGATATTGACTTGCAACAACTTATTCAACAAAACTCTGATCTTTTTCTTGCTACCTCTAGAGCAAAAGGAATTCAAATCATACAAGACTATTCTGAGAAATTACCTCAGCATATTATTGCCGATGGTAACCGATTAACCCAGATCATATCTAATCTAATAGGTAATGCTATTAAATTTACCGACGAAGGCACTATCCAAATAGTTTCCTCTTTGCACGCAAAAAAGGGAAAAGAAATCCATGTCAAGATAGAGGTCATTGACTCTGGTATTGGGATTAGCAAAAAAGATCAAGAGGCTTTATTCAACCGATTTAGCCAGTTTCATGATGAAGCTATTTTGGCTGGTGAAGGCAGCGGTCTTGGGCTTACTATTAGCAAAAAATTGGTGAGCCTTATGGATGGTAAATTGGGTGTAAAAAGTGAACTCGGAAAAGGAAGTAATTTTTGGTTCACCTTCAAGACTAAGATTTCTGACATCGATCCTGAAAAGCCTAACAAGACCTCCATAGATAACGAAGATCAAAAATACGATCTCCATGTGTTATTGGTAGAAGACTCTGAAACCAGTATTTTGGTCTCCAACCAGATATTGAAGTATTTAGGATGCACCGCAGATGTTGCTAAAAGCGGAAAAAAGGCAGTAGAAATGTTTGAAGAGGGTAAATATGACTTAATCCTAATGGACATCAATCTACCCGATTTGGATGGGGTACAAACTTGCGAACAGCTTCGAAAAAATCACAAAAAAGTTCCTCCGATCATTGCACTTACCTCCAATGCTCTTCCTGGGGATGCCGAGCGCTTTATAGCAAAAGGGTTGGATGATTATATCACCAAGCCTTTTACGACAGAAATTCTGAATATCAAGCTAAAAAACTGGTTTGGAAATCACCATAACATCCATTAATCCCAGTAATAGCATTCCTTTTAAGGTATTTTTTAACTATTTTATAAAACTTTAGGTCCTCAAAAATGCGTATCTTGGAGAGTCATCTCAATCATGATCGAGTATGTAGAACCTAAAAACTGGAGCTATGAACAAAAAAAGTATGCTTATACGTAAAAATTACCTGACCTTTTCCTTGTTTATATTTTTGATTATTGGATATTCAACAAATATACAAGCCTATCAAGTTGATCAAGCAAATTACAATGAGTACGAAGGATTGGTTGTTGACAAAAACACCAACAAACCCATTTCTTCTGCTACGATATCTTTGCAAGGCACCAACATTTCGACAATTACCAATGACGAAGGAGATTTTCTTTTAAAAGTACCTAAAGACAAAGCTGATGGTAAAATTACCGTTTCTCACTTGGGATATAATGACCAAAGTGTTCAATTATCAGCCTTTAATGGTCAATTACTAACCATCGAATTGGATCCAACCATTACCGAGTTATCTGAGGTCAATATCGATCCCAGAGATCCAGAGGCTTTGATACGGGCCGTGATGAAAAAGAAAGGCACCAATTACCTAAGTGACAACACCATAATGACTGCCTTTTATCGGGAAACTATTAAAAAAAGAAGAACCTATGTTTCTCTTTCTGAAGCTGTTGTAGATGTATACAAAAACCCTTATAAATCTGCCAGAACAGACGCGATAAAACTCTATAAAGCTAGGAAAAGTGCAGACTATAAGAAACTGGATACGCTTACCGTGAAACTACAAGGAGGACCAACCAGCACATTGTATATTGATGTTATGAAGAATCCAGAAATTCTTTTTACTGAGAATATGATTGAAACCTATGAGTTTAGTTTCGACAAATCCACCAAGATCAATGACAAATATATTTATGTCCTAAAATTCAAGCAACGACCTCACATTGTTGAACCTCTTTATCGTGGAAAATTATATATCGATGCCGAGACTCTAGCAATGACCAAAGCTGTTTTCAGTCTTAATATGGATAATAAAGAAGAAGTGCGTAGAATGTTTGTAAGAAAGAAGCCAAGAAATGCTAGAGTGCAACCTACAGAGGCTTCGTATAACATAGACTATCGAGAAAAAGATGGAAAGTGGTACTATGGTTATGGGAGAATTGATCTTGCTATCAAAATCAACTGGAAAAAGAAACTGTTTAACTCGGTTTATAAACTAAATGTTGAAATGGCCGTTACAGATTGGAAAAAGAACAACAATAACGAAACCATAAGGGTAAAAGATCGATTAAAATCATCTGTAGTGATTAATGATGAAGCTTCTGGGTTTTCCGATCCAAGATTTTGGGGAGAATACAATGTGATCGAACCCGAAAAATCAATAGAATCTGCAATCAAAAAAATTCAAAAACAACTTAGAAAACTAAACTAAAACATCTTTTTATAGAATAAAGTAAAAGAATGCACAATGTGCATTCTTTTTTTTATGTGATAATTTATAATATTCATTTACTAATGAACGTTGTAATTTTGCTACTTTTACTCTAGGGAAAACAAAGGTAATGCAACAATATTTATTTATAATTAGTCATTAGTACGAGAATACATTTTCGATTTCAGAATTTAAAGATGCCAAAAACATGGTTTATTTTATTTTTTTGGATCTCTGCGCATACCTTATTTGCTCAGAAACTACTGGACTCTGCTCATGTAAAAGAAGATCTAAAAATCTTTGAAAGAATTTTGAAAAAAGGGCATCCTAGTCTTTATGATTACGTTTCTGAAGATTCTTTACAATTTGTTTTTGAGGATACTAAAGAGCATTTGAAGGACTCGATTACAGATATTGACTTGTTCAAGAACATGTTGGGAATAACCGATAGAATTAAAGACGGACACCTCTTTCTTTTTCCTCCTAATACATTGAAGAGTGACCAATACTACTTCCCCTTAATTCTTAAAATTATAAATACCGAATTCTATACAGATACCGATGATTTTGATATTCCTGTTGGATCTAAAATCATTACCATCAACAATCAAAATATTAGCAGAATTCTAGAAGATTTTAAAAAGTACCCCGCTACAGATGGATTTAATCTTACTAAAAAATACAGAGATATCGAATTAAAATTCGGATTATACTATATCTATGAATATGGAATTACTCGAAAATTTAAAATCGAATATATAGAACCCAACGGGACTCATCAAACAAAAATGGTAGATGCCGAATCTTTTGTAAAAGTGAAACTAAGGAATACTAGGCGTCAATCGTATTTTGCCAACTATCATAGTAAGAAAAATGGGTTTGACTTTTTTGATCAACACATTGGTAGTAAAGCACCTTTTGTGTATTACAAAGATGACTTGCAATTAGCTGTATTGGTAGTCAACTCTTTCGGAAGAGAAATTCAAAAATTTAAATCTGATCTCACCTCAATATTCAAAGAGATCAACAAGAAAAAAATAAAGCATTTAGTGATCGATATCCGGCAAAATGAAGGAGGTTTTAGACCCAATGCAATTCATCTATTTTCTTTCATCACGGATAAGCCTTTCAAACAAATTACTAGTGAATATGTTACTTCGATCACTATTCCGGAGAAGAAATATGTAAGCAGAAGATTTTTGGATGAAAAACCATTTTTAACCTACAAATTCAAAAATCATCCTATTTATGATGGTTGGAAAATAGATTTTGACGATTTAGAAACCATCATGGTTCCTAGCGAAAACCGCTTTAAAGGAAAAGTATATGTAACCACAAGCGGAATTACATTTTCTAGTGCAGCTGCTTTTGCGTTAAATGCTAAAAATGACCCAGACATTACGGTAATAGGGGAAGAAATGGGAGGGGGTTACTATTCACATAACGGAGAGTTTCCGGTATATTATGAACTTCCTAATTCTAAAATTAGTTTTATGCTCTTTATGGAAAAAATCGATAATTATGTAATCGACAAAACCATCCCTAAAGGTTCTGGCACACCACCTGATAAATATGTAGGTATTACTGTGGAAGATCTTATAGAAGGTAACGATCGTATTTTGGACTATATCTGTCGTTTGGTAAGAGGATATTGAAAGGATGTTTTACCCTATATAGGTATTCACACTAGTTACCAATTCACAAGAAGAATGTAACATTTGCTTAAAGCGTAACGCTAGATGTTCATCGTCAAATTTCATAGCTTCACTAATACTGCTAGATAGTACTAATTCTCCGATTAAATATTCTACAAAATAATTTTGATCTTCGGTTAAAAGCACATATTCTGTCATATGAGATCATTTTTTCATCAGCTAAAATAAAGTATTACCGATTTGATTTTTGGTAAATGAAGAATACTTTTACACAGAAGTATTAACAATTCGTATATCCAAAAATAACTAAACTGATCATTACCTACTGTAATCTAGTTGTATCTCTATGAAAAAATATCCTTTTATATACAGATCCCTATTACTTGCTATGAGTCTAATCCTTATTTCTTGCTCAAATCAGAAACCTTTTATCTTACCCGATAATGCAGTACAAGTACTTTCTGGAGAAACTCAAAAGACCTGGAAACTTGCCTGGCGCTATAACGATGGGGTACGAATGAATATGACGGGTTGTTTCCTAACCTATCGTATTACTTACCAATCCAACAAAACCTTTGAAGATAACAACGGCAAACAAGAAAATTGCGGTCCAACTTTGAGTGGACAGTGGGAATTCATTCAAAACAAAGAAGGGATTTCGTATATCAAACAGACAAGTGAGCAGTTTCCTGAACTCCTAAAGATTGATAAAAACTACAAATACTTTAAGATTTTACAATTAGAGAAGGATACTTTAAAAATTCAATTTAGACACAAGCAATTTTCTACGACCAGCACATTTGTAGATACTTTTGTACCCGAAAACATCACTGTAAAAGACAGAGATTTTCATTGGTAATAAAAAAGGTCATAGTATATACTATGACCTAAAACTTAAAAACTAATTATGCAATTTAATATTTATTGTGGTTGATATAATGTAAAACTGCATGCCTTTCAGAAACCGGTATAACTAATGTTTGTTAGCTATAACTTGCTTCTATTTTTCGTAATAACCCTATTTCGATATATTCTGATATCTTATCGGCTTTACCAATTTTGTCTGTTTCGATAGGTATCCAACCATCGATTTTAATCATATCATTTGGATTACTGCTGAAAAACATCTCATATTCATAATTTGAGGTAGTAGTTCCTACAAAGGGTAAATTGGGGTTATTTTTTATTTTATCGACCATTCGTTTCTGCACAATTTCTATTTTGGAAGATAAATCCAATGTTTCAGTATCTCTATGAACTTCTACATCTAAAAACTCTGCGATTGATGCCATAATAACTTCTTCTAAATTCATAAGCATAAAATTTGGTTACTAATTTGTATTTGATTACTATGTTTTTTTATTGAAACCATACATTATCTAAAAAAAACATACCCTTTAAATTTTAGGGGTTAGCATTAAAAAAACACACTTTAATTAGCCATACCCCTGTTATTTATATAGCAAATTTATATATTTAAAGGTTATTTATAAAAAATACCCTAACAAATATAGGGTATCTATCAAATTATTAAATTTTGAAAAAAAATAAATACTCTAAATTATGCATTTACTAATTTGCAAATGCAGAAATTTCATTTTTTTCAAACAAATAGCTATTAAAAATAAGAGGTAGGAACAATTAGAAAAGCAAAAACTATTCTTTTTTCCGAAAACAAACAACAACACCCACCTTTAGGCATTTATCGCCAAGATCATGCTTTTAAAATATGTTTTCGGGGATTCACAAACCGAACAACAATACTCATCAGGCAAGTCATCAAATGCCACTCCTGCTTCAATTTCCTGAACCACATCTCCCACAGAAGGATCATAAATCGTATGGCAATTACCACACTGATACACCTCTATTTCTAGCACCTCTTTATTAGCATCAGAACTTGAAGACTGTTCTGAAGAAGGAACTCCCAGGTTTCGGAAATAAGTTTTTGTAAGCTCCAACAATAACCCAGGCAAATCCATTTGATCAATATCCTGAGCGTATGCGATATATTTTCTGGTATTTGGATCAAAATTTTTGGCATGCAATACATTATAGGTAGGCCTCACTACAAAGTCTGTCAAATTTTGTGGTGTTTTATTTTCTTCTATCATAATAGAAGCAAAATAATGACTTTGATTTCTATCTGCGGTAATGCCAAAAGTTAATCCATAAGTACTAATGTCATTTTGATCAAAATTCATGACCAAAAATTTCTTAAGATCAAAGGCCTTTGTGTTATCCACCGGTAAATGCCAATTTAACTCCAAAGCAGAGTGACGAACATTGATCCCAAATTGTCCCAGTAATTTTTCTAAGGTCAGCTTACTTTCTCGAGGTATTCCTTTTATTATAAAGGATTTCCAGGGAGTAAGACATATTTTACCAATCTTATGTTCCACACAGAACTCACAAAGCGCCTTTAGAAATTTAAGATCGTATTGGTTATTCCTCCAATATAAGCCTAACCAATATTGATTGATCCCCATTTTATTCATTCCTTCATAATACGGAAAAGGACTAAACTGTACTTGTAAAGGTTTCTCTATGATTCTATTATTGGTATTTACGGTACTATTAAGCTGTTGAAAAAGAGCGTCTACTTCACCCACTTCTTCATAAACACGTTCTATTTCTTTTGCAATCTTAGCGATATCCCAGGTGTAAATAAGTGCCGGATAGTATACTTCTTCCCATCCTGGAAGCTTCAAAAACAAATACCAATAATCCTCATGTTCTGAGGCTATAAAATTCAAATCCCCTGTAAATAAAGGAACCATTTGTTGTTTTGGATCAACAATATTGATCTTTAATCCTGGAGTATACCTGAATTCCTCAAGGATATACAGATAAGTAGTTCCTCTCAACCAAACTGTGGCATTCAGAACATCCATTGATACGTATGAAGAACTAATATTCTGTTGCTTCTCTGACGCAAAAAAGGAAGCATCAAAGGAAGCATGAGCACTGATTAAATTTCCTTGCTTATCTTTTAATGGGAAAATAATATCTTGTCTTGAGCCGAAATGAAACATATCCAGATCCAGCTCTTCAGCATATTCTATAATATGTTGCAACTCTACTGGTGATAATACACCTCCTTTTACATCAATTCTATTTAATAACACCTTTTCTCCCATAATTATGCATTTTGCAACATACCATTCAACACCTGTTTTACTTCAGGCTTACAGCTTCCACATCCTAACCCAGCTCCTGTTTTATTACAAAGATCTGCAAAATTAGAGCATCCAGAAGCTATAGCTTGCTCAAGATTACCTTCTCCCACCTGACTACAAGAACAAATTAATTTACCGATTACCGGCTCTCCAGAATGCGTAGAACGAAGTAATTCTTCTCTCTTTTCAGAGAGTTCTATTTTTTCTTCAATCAGACGCTTAAAATCTGCAAACTCGTTTTTATCTCCCATCAAAATGGCACCAAGCAGCCGATCATCTTTTACAATACACTTTTTGTAAAACCGCTTTCTAACATCCATAAAAACAACCTCTTCGTACTGAGGATCATTTTTTGGCATATCGATATTACCAATACTACATAAATCAAGGTCCTCAAACTTTAGAATATTCATGAACACAGAACCTTTGTAAATAGCAGCATAATCTCCCAACAAATATTTGGCTACAATATCTGCTTGTTGTTCGGCCGCGGCTGTTATACCATACAAATTACCTTCAAACTCTGCGATTTCGCCAATCGCAAAAATACTTGGATCGCTAGATTGCAAATACTGATTTACCAGGATACCACGTCTGCAATCCACACCAATCTTTTTGGCCAAATCAATATTAGGGATAGTTCCAATAGAATACACTACCGCATTACAATTAAATGACTTTCCAGATTTTAAGTTGACCTGCAAATCTCCTTTTTCGAGATTAAACACCGTATCAACTTCATTATCAAAATGAATTTGAATCCCTTTTTCTATCACATCTTCTGCCAATAACCTACTAGCCACAATGTCTAATTGACGTTCCATCAGACGGTTTCCTCGTTGCACAATGGTAATCTTGATGTCTTTTTTCCGAAGAGCAGCAGCTAATTCCAATCCCAAAAGCCCCCCTCCTACTATGGTAACATGCTGTTGATTTTCAGGTAAACCTGTCTCATCTAAATAATTCTTCAATTGATCAGCATCTCCTCTATTTCGCATTGTAAACCTACCTGGAAGATGAATCGGTACTTCTTTGGGAACAAACGCTCTACTTCCTGTAGCCATCAACACCACATCATAAGTATGTTTTTCTCCATTACCATCTACAATATATTTCTCCTCTCGATTAATTTCTTCGATAGGATTACCGGTAAGCAAGGTCACATTCAAAGACTCCATACTCCCTTCCCTCATTTTCTGAAGTTGTTCCCATTTCAATTCTTCACTCACATACTCTGGCAACAACACTCGATTATAAAAAGGATAAGGTTCTTTTGAAAACACTATGATTTCATCTTCCTTATTATGCTCTCTATAGGTTTGTATAAAGCGGTATGCAGCGGTACCAGCTCCTATCACACATATTTTTTGTCTTGGTTTGATATATTTAGAAACCTGCACAGCCGAAAATTTGAAATCAGGCTCCTTAGACATCGGATCTACAATGCTTGTGGTAAGGTTATTGGCTCTACCAAAGTCATTCCCGAGTACTTTCCCCCAATGCATTGGAAGAAAAACAACCCCTCTATTGATACTATCACTGACTTTTATTTTTACCTGCACCTTCCCTCTTTTGCTTTCTACAACAGCAACATCTCCATCTTTAAGTTCGCGCAAAAAGGCATCTACCTGATTCATTTCCAGATAAGGGTCAGGAATATGCGTAAGTAATCTATTCACCTTACCTGTTTTGGTTCTGGTATGCCACTGATCCCTTACACGACCTGTAGTTAAAATTAATGGATGCTTTTCGGTAAGCAATTCTGATGTAGGCTTTGTAAATCGAGGCACCACAAACTTAGCATTTCCAGTATCGGTATAGAATTTTTTATCCAAAAACAAACGTGATGTTCCCGGATGGTTATTTGTAGGTACCGGCCACTGAAAACTTCCTTCTCCCTTCAAACGACTATAACTCAATCCAGAAATATCAATATTGGTTCCTTTGGTTAGTGCACAATGTTCTTTATACACCTCTTCAACAGAGTTGTAATCAAATCCATGATACCCCATCTTTCGTGCAAAGTTCCAAAGAATTTCAGCATCAGCTAGTGCTTCTCCCGGTGGATCAATTACTTTATTTAAATATGTAATCCTTCGCTCACTATTAGTCATTGTACCTTCCTTTTCTGCCCAACCTGCGGCTGGTAAGAGAAGGTCCGCATATTCTGTGGTTTCTGATCGATAAGAGATATCTTGTACAATCACAAACTTTGCATTTTTTAAAGCCTTTTCTACTTTATTCGCATTAGGTAAACTCACCAATGGATTGGTACAAATTATCCAAACTGCTTTTAATTTACCACTTTCCAAAGCATCAAACATTTCGGTAGCAGTCAATCCAAGTTTAGGAGATATTTCTTTTCCTCCCCAAAAATTTGCCACCTCGGTTCTATGCGTTTCATTAGCCAAATCCTTGTGAGCCGCTAATAGATTAGCCATACCTCCTACTTCTCTCCCTCCCATTGCATTGGGCTGACCAGTAAGGGAAAAAGGACCTGAGCCCGGTTTTCCGATATGTCCGGTTAACAAGGACAGGTTAAGGAGTGCGTTGTTCTTATTCACCCCTATAGAACTTTGATTCAGTCCCATCGCCCAAAGCGTAATGAATCCTTTTGCGTTACTAATAAAAGCGACCGCTTTTTTGATATCCACTACTGAAATTCCACAGATTTTGGCAGCTTCACTTAGACTAGTGTCCTGAAGCGATGCCTTGAGCGCTTCAAAATTATCCGTATGGTTAGCAATAAAACTTTTATCAATCTTCCTTTTATCAATCAATCGTTTTGCAATAGCATTATACAACACCACATCGGTCCCAGGAAGAATCTGCAAATGAAGATCAGCAATATCACAAGATTGGGTTCTCCTAGGGTCAACAACGATAATTTTGGTATCCGGATTTTTTTCTTTGTGTGCTTCGATTCTCCTGAACAGAATAGGATGACACCATGCCGGATTTGCTCCAGCAATCATAAAACAATCCGCAAGCTCAATATCCTGATATGAAATTGGCACACTATCTTCTCCTAGTGCCTGTTTGTAACCAACCACGGCAGAACTCATACATAATCTCGAATTCGTATCTACATTGTTAGTACCTATAAAACCCTTTGCCAATTTGTTCACCAAGTAATACTCTTCGGTAAGACACTGTCCAGACACATAAAAACCAACACTATCCGGACCGTATTTATCGATCATTGTTTTGAACACGGCAGTAGCTCTATCCATTGCCTGATCCCAAGACACTTTTTGACGTTCATGTCCTTTACTCCACCTCATCTCAGGATATAAAATTCGATCACTTTTATCCTGAACCACATGATGCAAATTCATCCCTTTGGTACACAACATACCACGATTAACAGGATGATCTTTATCCCCCTCAACGGTTATTACTCCCTTAGGATCTTTTTTTGCAATGATACCGCAACCCACCCCACAATAAGAACAAGTTGTTTTGTAAGTTTTATACGCCATATAAGTCTCTTAAACTAATAGATCACCACAAAACTAAGTATTATTACTTAAAAAAATTAACTTTCAGCAAACAACCACCCTGAATTAAAATAGAATTATCAAATTGGTAAAAGTTTGATAAAATAAAATAAATACCTAAAAAAATAAGCTCCTTTATTAATTAAAAACCAAACAGTTTTCTAACTACTGATCAAACAAAACTTGAAGACTTCACACATTTATAATTTCATAACTCCATGAAAAATTCTCAAAAAACACCTCTAATTTTTTATACTTCCATAAAAATTAAAAAATACGCACAAATACTTATTTTTATGAAGACCTCAAAATCAAAATACCAGCATTAGATAATAATCAACAAAAAAGTTAAAAAATAAACAAAAAATACAATTTAAGCATATTTTAAACTAATATATACACCATAAATCGCATTTTATTAAAAATATCATATTTGCTTCAGTAGTTTTCTTTCTATACTTTTAATCAATAATTAAGTATTTATACTTATAAAATTAAAACACATAATAGTCATGAAGAAAGAAACCATTGAATTAGTACAAAGCTCATTTAGTAAAGTTGCCCCTATTGCAGACACCGCTGCAGAAATTTTCTACAACCGTCTTTTCGAACTTGATCCAGCACTGAAAGATTTATTCCCTTCTGACAATAAAGAAGCCATGAAGGGACAAGGAAATAAATTGATGACCATGCTCGCTTCTGCAGTTGCAGGTTTAAACGCATTGGACAAACTAGTTCCGATTCTTGAAGGCTTGGGAAAAAGACATGTAGAATACAAGGTTGAACCTTCTCATTACGATACCGTGGGCACAGCATTATTAGACACATTAGAGATTGGCCTAAAAGAAAACTTCACTCCGGAAGTAAAACAAGCTTGGGTTGATGTTTACACAACAATGGCTACCGTAATGAAAAGTGCAGCCTATGACACTGTTTCCTAAAACAGCTTGCCCATCATTTGAAAAATAGCTAACTATAAAAACAATCACACAATGAATCTTCTAAAAAAAACAAGTCTTCTATCAAACTTAACTCTATTTTTATCAATAGTATTGACATCCTGCGGGGGTGTTCCCGAAGAGCCTTCAGCCTCCTTAACATCCAACAAAATATTCAAGGTAGAGGAAGTACTTACTATGATTGCCGAAGAAAACGATGTCACCCGAACCTTATACACTAAAGGTATAGTTGGAGCAGGTAAAAAACAAGGTTTGAAATTTGACGAGGATTGGCAGGACGAAGATGTAGAGGCTGGGCCTTTACCAGCGTTATTTTTACGAGGAATTTCTTCCGACATCAGAAAAAGCCCTGTCCCACTTGGATTATATTTAGGTTCAGACTTTCCTATTAACGCCTCAAATAAGTTCCAAGGTAAACAGGCTTCACTATTTCAGAAAATTAAAAAGGATCAACAACCACAACATTTTTACGAAGAAGATCAAAAGCTATACACTTCGATGTTCGCAGATTTAGCGGTTGCTGCTCCCTGTGTAAATTGTCATAATGATCATAAAAACACCACCAAAACCGACTGGAAACTAGGTGATGTAATGGGTGCCACTACCTGGCAATATCCTTCAGATTCACTTTCATTAAAAGAAACTATTGCCGTTGTCAAAGCATATAGAAATGGAACAAAAGCAATCTACAACGCTTATCTGGCTGAAATTTCAAAATTCAAGGTAGATAGCACAAAACCGGAAATTGGTACGAAATGGCCATCAGAAGGTTTTTACCTACCCACAGCAGAAGTTTTTATAGACAGTGTTAGAAAGTTAACCTCTTACAAAACTCTTGAGCTTTTGTTATCAGAAAAAGACATCAAAATAGCAGCTAACTTAAATTAAGCAAACGAATGACAAATAGGACGCAAAGTCTTCTTTATACAGGTATCCTACTTTTCATTCTGTACATTTTACAATATGCATTAGATCTAAAATGGGAGTGGCTTTACACAGTACAACTAAGCGAAACTTATAAAAGATGGTCGGGACTATTGATCACAATTCTAATTGCTTTCCAATGGGTATTGACTGTAGTGAGAGTTTCGAAAAAACTAAGAATTCATTCTTTAAAATACACCCAATTACACAAATGGATTGGCGTAATTTCCCCCATCTTTTTCTATCTACATGCTTTAGAATTTGGATATGGATATCTCGCTCTTCTATCGTATATCTTTTTTACCAATATGATTTTAGGAACCATAAATTTAGATGTGATCAAAAGCCAAAAAAACTGGATTTTCCAATCTTGGATGATCATCCATGTAGCTTTGTCTATTGTGATTACATTCATTACGATGTTTCACATTGGTGTGGTGTTTTATTATGAATAAAATTTGAATATTATGATGTTAACTGTCAAAGAGATTATTCCGGAAACCGAAGACGCAGTAAGCGTGGTACTTAAAAATCACAGTTTTTTTAATAAAATCAAATACAAAGCAGGTCAGTTTCTAACGGTAAAAATTCCGATAAAAAACAAAATTGAAAAAAGAGCATACTCTTTCAGCAGTAGTCCGGTAACCGATAAATTTTTAAAAATAACGGTAAAAAAGGTTAGAGAAGGATTGGTTTCCAATTACATATGTAATTCCTTGAAAGCTGGGCAAAAAATCGAAATTGAAAAACCCGCTGGTAGCTTTTATGTAGAGCCAGACAAAAGTGCTTCGCACAAATACATTCTATTTGCTGCAGGAAGTGGAATCACTCCTATTTTTTCTATCATTAAAACCGTCCTAGAAAAAGAACCTTTATCTTCAATCTTATTGATCTATGCCAATAGAGATGAACGATCGATTATTTTCAAAAAACATCTGGAAGATTTAAGTCAACTATACCCAAACAATTTTGCTGTAGAACATGTTCTTGAAAAAAATGAAATAGAAATCCATAATTATCATCAAGACCTACTTAACGAAGAACTCACCAAAGAGCTCCTAGCAAAGCATAATTTGAGTTTTCCTGAAGGAAAGTATATGATGTGCGGACCACAAGGATTTATGGATCAAGCAAAAAAAATACTGGGTAATAATGGTATTTCTCGTGACAAAATTAAACTAGAAGCATTTAGATTTGATTTTGTAACCTCAAGTAATGTCAAAGACCTAGTGAGCAATGTCACCTTGTACTTTGACAACAAAAAACACACTCTTGATGTACCTGGAGACAAAACCATACTTCAAGCGGCATTGTCTAATAACATCCTACTCCCTTACTCCTGTCGGTCTGGAATGTGCAGCAGTTGCAAAGCAAAATGTGTGACCGGAGATATAAAAATGATTGATGGACATCTTTTATCCGAAGAAGAAGTAGCAGAAGGTCAAGTGCTCACCTGCATTAGCTTTCCCAGATCGCAAAATGTTGGAATAAGTTTTATGAATGATTAATTTTTATGTTTTCAAAAAACCCATTACGAAAAAGACAATATATCGGATCATTAATCGGGATTAGTATTGGAATAGCGATCTATATTGTACTTCCTTTAAAACAATCTGAAACCTTTTTAAGCCTAGGCCCTCTTAATACTGGGCATGAAGGCTTATCTTGTGAAGCTTGTCATACTGATGCTAAAGGAAATTTATGGCAACAACTACAATCCAACATTGCCTACACCTTTGGCATGCGAAACTCTCAAGCAGATTTCGGAACAGAAAATGTGGATAACAAAAAATGTTTGGAATGTCATGACCGCCCCAACGACAGGCACCCCACTCACCGTTTTTTGGAACCTAGATTTAAAGAAGCCATTTCAAACATTAATGCTACTCAATGCGAGACTTGTCATAGAGAACATAACGACACTAGAGTGGTTTTACAAAATGCAATTTTTTGTATGAACTGCCACTATGATCTGGAGGTAAAAAATGACCCGATAGACGTCCCTCATGATGTATTAGTTGCCCAAAAACAATGGAGTACCTGTCTTCAATGTCATGACTTTCATGGTAACCACGTATATCAGGTTGCTATCAAAATGAAGGACACTATTCCCCTCGAAAAAATCCGAGATTATTTGCAAGGAGGTATTGACCCCTTTTCTGATAAAAAGACTCACCAGCCTTTATCTGAAGAACAGTGGTTAGCATTAAAGAAGAAATATATAGATATCAAGTAACAACATTTTTGTATGAAAAAAGAAAAATCACTTCGCTATCTGCTCATAGGCTCACTCTCACTCTCGATTGGTTGCAATAACACTCCTTCTTGCCCAATCCCTGATCAAATAACTTACACCTCGCAAATCGCACCTCTAATAGAAACCCAGTGTTATTTGTGCCATGCAGAAGATGTTTACAAAGAGAAAGCGTCCAGAGTTAAAATTTTCTCTTACGAAAGCTTAAAGGCAATGGGAACAAGCGGACAGTTGGTGGGTTCTATCGCTCACCAAGAGGGATACATTGCGATGCCCTACCGAAAGGGAGTAAAAATCGATAGCTGCGATATCGAATTGATCAAAAAATGGGTCGCAACAGGAATGAAGAAATAGATACAATGAAGATTGCAACCCGATTCCTTAACCTATTGTTTTCAAACAAAGTAACTGGCGTTTTATTACTTGTTTTAGCCATAGCTATGGCAGTAGCCACGTTTATAGAAAATGACTACAACACAGAAACAGCCAAGGCTTTAATCTATAATGCAAAATGGTTTGAAATTTTGATTTTGTTGCTAGGAGCCAACTTCGTTGGAAACATTTATAAATACAACCTCTTAAGTTGGAAAAAAACACCAATTTTTTTATTCCACTTTGCGTTTATCATTATCATACTTGGAGCAGGTGTAACCAGGTATAGGGGATATGAAGCCTTGATAAACATCAGAGAAGGCGAAACCAATGACGAGATGATTTCTATAGACAATTATCTACAGGTCCAGGCGAATAATGGCATCATTACCAAAAATTTTATCAGCAATCCCTTACTGATGAGCGAGCTTGGCACCAATAAATTGAATGAAAATATAGACATTGGCAATTCACAAATCAAGATACAATTAAAGAAGTTCATTCCCAGAGCAAAGTACGTGCTAGAAAATGTACAATCCGGAAAGACACATCTACATCTCGTCATCTCGAAAGACCAAGAAAGAAAGGATTTCTACGTGACTCAGGGAACTCGGGAAACGATCCATGGTATCGCTATTTCTTTCGACTCCGAAAATGTATTGGCAGATGATATTGTAATCCAAAAAGAAAGCAACCAATGGCATATTAAATACCCAAAAACAACTGATTATTTTGACATGATCGCAAACAAATCAGGCACGTATCCTATCGATAGTTTGATTCCTTTACAATTTAAAGTACTAAATAATAGCAACGGAACTTCTTTTGTATTCAATGAAATCGTTGAGAATACAGAGAAAAAACTAATTTCTACTGAACGGAATAGCGATAAAAAAAATAAAGAGTCTGCAGTTGTTTTGGAACTTTCTTCAGAAAACAAAACAAAAGAAATCACACTTATTGGAGGTCCAGGTTACGTAAATTCACCATTAAGCACCTATATTAATGGGATTCACTTACGCCTTAGATATGGATCAAAAATAATTAAGCTTCCGTTTTCGCTTTATCTTTCAGATTTTACCCTGGAGCGATATCCTGGATCAGATAGCCCCTCTGCTTTTTATAGCAACCTGGAGGTTAAAGACAACACCTCTTCTTTTGAGTATACCATTTTTATGAATAATGTACTCAATTATAAAGGGTATCGATTTTTTCAATCTGCGTATACTCCAGACGAATTAGGAACTATTCTGTCGGTAAATCACGATTACTGGGGAACCTTGATTACCTATATCGGATATGCAATGCTAGGTGCCGGAATGCTATGTTCTCTATTATGGAAAAGCACTCACTTCGGTACTATACTCACTACCCTAAAACAGAAAAATTGAGAGCATTGGTTTTTACATATATTTTCATTCCGATTTTGATGTTTAGCTCTCTTAGTGTAGCACAGCAATTACATGGTTTAACCCCTCAGCAACTGATCGAAAGGCAATATGTAAATCCAGATCACGCAGCATTATTTGCGACGCTTCAAGTTCAGGATTTTCAGGGCAGAATTAAGCCTGTCCACACGTTGGCATTAGAACTTTTGAGAAAAACACATGGGAAAAGCAGTTTTAGTTATAGCAACGATAACAATGAAAAACAAAAACTATCTCCAGTTCAAGTGTTTTTGGGAATGCAGTTTAAACCAGACTCCTGGCAGCTTCTCGAATACATTAAAATCAACAAAAAAGTCATACATACCTTAGAAAAAGAACTAAAAATAAATCAAAACGGATATACTTCTCCTTCTCAATTTTTTGACTTTTCTGGAAATTACAAAATAAAGCCATTTGTTGATCATGCGTACAGCAAAGCTCCCGGAAAGAGAACTACATTTGACAAAGAAATTATCAAAATCGACGAGCGCATCAATATTTCTCTTGGTATTTTTGGTGGTCATTTCCTAAAGGTTTTTCCTAAAGACGATGACCCTGATAATAGATGGTACTCTCCCGCTAATAAAGATGTATTTTTTGAACAAGAAGATGCTATTCTCGTTCAAAACTTTTCAAAAAAGTACTTTAATCAACTTCAAGAAAGTATCGAACAACAAAATTGGTTCGACGCTAATGAAACAATTCAGCTAGTAAAAGGTTTTCAGCAACAAAAAGCAAAAAGTCATTTAATACCCACTTCAAAAGTAAATTGGGAAATCCGGTACAACGATCACCCAATTTTTCTTTTCTGTTTAATTGGATACTCCCTTTTAGGTGTAATACTTTTGGTATTTGCCTTCATTGACATTTTCATTCAAGAAAAAACCAAACACTTGCGATGGATCAATAACACTTTATTACTATTATTATTTATCCTATTTTGCTATCAAGGCTTCGGACTAGTTTTGAGGTGGTATATTTCTGGTCATGCTCCTTGGACCAATGGTTACGAAGCTTCAATTTTTATATCCTGGATTACACTTCTTGCAGGTTTGTTTTTTTCTAAAGCAGATCTATTTACTGCAGCGGTATCCTGTATTATAGCAACTTGTTTACTAGGTATCGCACATGGAAGTTTGATGAATCCCGAAATCACCAACTTGGTACCCGTTCTAAAATCGTATTGGCTACTTATTCATGTTGCCGTGATTACTGGGAGCTACGGTTTTTTAGGATTAGGTTCATTACTTTCATTTATCACCCTGACACTACTTTCATTGGGTTCTATTCACTCAATACGAAAGGATGCCATAAATGCTTCAATCCAAAGACTAACAGATATCAATCAAATCACCTCTACCATTGGTCTTTTTATGTTAACCATCGGAACTTTTTTGGGTGGTATCTGGGCAAACGAATCTTGGGGCAGGTATTGGGGATGGGATCCTAAGGAAACCTGGGCTTTAATAAGCATTGTTATTTATTCTTTTGTGTTACATATCAGAATTATATTTCCAAAAAACTATATCCACATCTATAATGTTTGTTCGCTATTTTCAATAGCATCTATCCTAATGACATTTTTTGGGGTAAATTATTACCTATCTGGGCTCCACTCGTACGCCAAAGGAGACGCCTTTCCTATACCCAATTGGATTTTTGTGGTACTCATAGTATTCATTACCATATCCCTACTTCCTTATCTCATCAAAAGACACAAAAAACCGGTTACAACAAAATTGTAACCGGCAACACAAGAAACACTTAAAGCTACTTTGTTCTTTAAGGTTTCAACACTAAGTCTTAAAATATTTTTATGCTATCAGGGTAAAAAATAGTATCGTTATTATTGTCTATTTAATGCTATCGGGGCGGGTTTTATACTTAGACATACAAAACCATTCATATCCAAAAAATATAAATGTGTACAGCTCCAAATACAAATATTTCCCCAATTCTATTCTAAATATACCAATAATACTTAAATAGTATAAGAAAGGGGGAAAAAATTAGTAAAAAAATAAGTAACGAATTTGTTAGTTGATCAATACTAGTGTTCCAAAAAGTTAATCAAATGCTCTCTATACTTATAGTAATCTGGATGATCCAGAACATCTTTTCGCAAGCGAGGTCTTTCAAAATCAATTTCAAGAATATCACCCACCTTGGCTCTTGGTCCGCTTGTCATCATAATTACCCGATCTGCCAAAAATATAGATTCATCAACATCATGAGTAATCATAATAGCAGTAATCTTTTCTTGATTCCACACTTCTATAAGCACATCTTGTAGCTCTCCTCTAGTTAAAGAATCTAACATTCCAAAAGGTTCATCAAGCAATAACACTTTGGGTTTGATAGCAAATGCTCGAGCAATACCAACACGTTGTTGCATTCCTTGAGATAACTCTTTTGCCTTTTTATGCATAGCATCTTCTAACCCCACCTTTGCCAGGTAATATTTAACAATATCATCCCTGTCTTTTTTGGTCCCATGAGCAAAAACTTGTTTTACGCCTAGCATTACATTTTCGTAGGCGGTCATCCATGGCAAAAGGCTTGGAGACTGAAAGATCACCCCCCGATCAGGACCAGGACCACGAACAGTTTGATTATTAACCACTATAGTGCCTCTAGAAATTGGATTTAAGCCAGCGATCATGGTGAGCAACGTAGATTTTCCACAACCAGAATGACCTATGATGGAAATGAACTCCTCATGTTTTATTTTAAGATCCAGATCATCTAATACCACATAGTCTCCTTTTGGAGTTGGATAAATCTTTGTAAGCTTTGATATATCCAACATATATTTATCTTCAAACAGTCCATTATCTGTTCGTCTTATGATATTTTTCTCTAGTGTTTCCATGCTACATTCTTTTGTTTAGCTAAAACTAATTTTACTAAAAGGCTTAAATCTAATTTTTGGACTGATATCTGGTAAAGTGTAATTATTCTCTTTTTTGGAAGCTCTTTGCTCTCCTATTTGGATCAGATACTCCATGATACCATTTCGAAGTTTTTTATATTCTTCATTGTGATTTAAAGCGGTCTTATCCCTAGGGCGTTCCAGATTGATTTTGTATTCCGGACCTAAGGTTGCTTTTGGACCAGGTTTTAGCGGAATGATACGATCCGCCATCAAAATACCTTCGTCCACATCGTTGGTGATGAGTAATGCAGTTTTTTTATCCTGATTCCAAATTTTTAGAATTTCCTGTTGCAAATTCCCTCTAGTTAATGCATCTAAAGCACTTAAGGGCTCATCCATAAGAATCACATCCGGACTCATTGATAAAGCTCTGGTTACGGAAACTCGTTGTCGCATTCCTCCAGAAAGCTCTTTTGGAAGTTTATTAATCGCAGGAGAAAGATTTACCATCTCTACATAATCTTCTACCCTTTTGGAGCGATCTTTTTTGGTCATCTTTTTAAACGCTTCTTTTACCGCCATCCCAACATTATTCCTCACATTTAACCAAGGAAGTAACGAGTAATTTTGAAAGATTACCCCACGTTCGTGGCTTGGACCTGTAACTGGTTCTCCTTTGAACAGTACTTGTCCTTCGTCTGGCATCATTAATCCCGAAATCAAATTGATTAAAGTTGTCTTTCCACTTCCGGTAAACCCAACAATGGCTACAAATTCCCCTTCTTCTATTTCAAGATTAATATTTGACAGAACTTCTGTTCTATCTTTACCTGTACCAAATGATTTGGATACATTTCTTAATTCTATATACGCCATAACAATAAGATTATGCGGTTTCTTCTGTAAATGTCACAAACTTCTGAATCGTCAACATTAAGCGATCCAACAAGAATCCAATGATCCCGATAACAAACATGGCTACGATAATCTTTGAATTAGAATCATTGGCTCCATTCTGAAACTCTTCCCAAACGAAAGATCCTAATCCAGGACTCTGTGCCAATAACTCGATTGCAATAAGCACCATCCAAGCTACAGAAAGCGTGATACGTAGTCCAGTAAAAATCAACGGAAAAGACGATGGTAGTATGATTTTAAAAACTTTTTGCCCAACACTTAACTGTAACACTTTGGCTACATTAATATAATCTTTATCTACAGATGACACTCCCATACTTGTATTGACCAGAGTTGCCCACATAGAACACAAGCCAACACTTATAAATGAAATGATAAAAGAACTATCAGAATCCGAATTCTTTGTTAGTGTTTTAACGATCATAAAGACCAGTAACAACCATACTACAGGAGATACCGGCTTAAAAATCTGTATCAGCCAGTTTACTGAAGATCGTAATGTAGCGCTTAACCCTAGCATAATGCCAATAGGTACTGCAATCAAAAACGCTAACAAGAAACCAGCAAATACCGTTTTTAAGCTTGTAAAAATCTGATCCACAAAAGAAGGTCTACCCGTATATTTGATCGGCGCCAATCCTTGAGTTTTTCTCTTGGCATTGGTGGCCGCAACTTTTTCAGAAAAAGCATCTTTTTTCTCTGAAATCACTCTATGATCTACCAATAAAGACTTATAAGCAGTCCAAACTTGGGCAGGAGACGGTAATGTATTTGGTTGACAACTGATATCACCAGAATCTATACAAGTTTCCATTTCCAGAGCAGCTGCTTCTCCTCTATCCGCCAAAGCTTTTTCGATTCGGGCATTTTTCTCAACATTATACAAATACGTTGCTCCAGAATGCCAAAGAATAAGGAATAACCCAACAGACACAATAGGTAATAATACCTTTTTAAGCAGTGCAATTATATTTTTCTTGACCTCTTCTCCAGCAGCCAAACGTATTGCAGGTTCAAAAAAACCTAGTCCTACAAAATTCAGTATATGAATCGATTTATCTTTCATCCGTCTTATTTTTAATGTTTTCTTCTGAAGGAAAATAAAAAGAGCCGAAGCTCCTTTTATTATTGGACACTTGTTACTCCTTCGTTGTTTTCTTTATTTCCTATTGAAAAGCTGTTGATGTATCCTACCGGATCTTTGGCATCATAGGTTTTACCATCTATAAAATCAGTTGTAGCAGGCTTATACCCATCTGTTTTTGGTAATTCTGAAGCTTCCAAATGCCCTTCTTCTACCAATAGATTTGCCGCTTTGGTCCAAATATCTGGTCTGTAGATTTCTTTTATTTTTTCGTGATACCACTCTGCAGGCTTACTTTCTGGTATCTGCCCCCAACGTCTCATTTGTGTTAAGAACCAGATTCCATCAGAGTAAAAAGGATAGGTAGCATCATATCTATAAAATACATTGAAATCAGGCATTTGTCTTTTATCCCCTTTTTCGAACTCAAAAGTTCCTGTCATAGAATTTGCAAGCACCACTTCGTCTGCTCCTACATACTCAGGCATTGATAAAATTTTAACCGCTTCTTTACGATTCCCAGGGGTGTCTAACCACTTACCCGCTCTAATTAGTGCTTTGGTTACTGCTACTGCTGTATTAGGATATTTTTCAATAAACTTCTTAGTCATTACAAATACCTTTTCTGGGTTATTCTTCCAGATATCATAGTTTGTAGTTACTGGCACTCCAATACCTTTGAAAACCGCTTGTTGGTTCCATGGCTCTCCAACACAATACCCATAGATAGTTCCAGCTTCAAGAGTTGCTGGCATTTGCGGTGGAGGAGTAACAGAAAGTAATACATCTGCATCTATCTGTCCTTGTATATTATCTTTTGAATACATCCCTGGGTGAATCCCTGCAGCGGCTAACCAATAACGGATCTCGTAGTTGTGTGTAGATACTGGAAATACCATTCCCATTTTAAATGGTTTTCCATCATTTTTATACCCATCGATTACAGGTTTTAACGCCTTTGCAGAAATAGGGTGAATTGGTTTCCCATCTTCATCCGCGGGTACATTAGGCTTCATTTTTGACCAAACATCATTAGATACCGTAATCCCGTTTCCATTTAAATCCATAGAAAACGGAGTTACTAACTCTGCCTGTCTTCCAAATCCAGCTCCAGCAGCAATAGGTTGACCCGCAAGCATATGCGATCCATCTAATTGTCCGTCTATTACACGATCCAAAACATTTTTCCAGTTAGATTGAGCCTCTACAGACACAAAAAGCCCCTCATCTTCAAAGAATCCTTTTTCTTTGGCGATGGCCAATGGTGCCATATCCGTCAGTTTGATAAACCCAAATGTTAACTGAGGTTTCTCTATAAGTAATTCGGAAGAAGTTTCCTTTTCGCTAGTATCACTAGCAGCAATACTTTTTTCTTTTTTACCTCCGCATGCTACCATAAACATGGCTACAGCAAGCATCATAATATTGACATGTAATTTTTTCATAACTCTGTGTTTTGTAAAATTCGCTAATAGAACATACCAAAACTAAGTATTATTACTTACTTAAAAGTAAATTTAATTTTAAAAAATAAGTATTTAACAAATTATTACGTATATACAAATTATCAATATCATTAATTACAAATTCAATAATTTTAACTTTGAAAAATTATGCATCTTTAAATAGAGAAACAGAATTAATTTATAAAATATTACAAATAAGCTATTTACGCAAAAATAATGCGGTTATCACATCAAGACATCTGAAGATAAATTCCTAATTTGCCTCCAAATTCTGACAAAGACCTCAGTATTTACTTACCTCAAACAAAATAAGTATTACTACTTAAAATAGCTATAACCCTTAAATTAAATTACTGCTTATGAAAACGAAAACTTTATGTATTGTTCTGTTAATGACTTTAGTATCTCCATTGTTTCTTTTTTCTCAATCCCAAAATTTTGGATCGATTACTTACAATAAAGCCATTAACGTTTCCGGTAAACAACGAATGCTCTCCCAGAAGATGTCTAAAGCATACTTACTTATCTCCAAAGGAATTGTTAACGAGAGTATTAAAAAGGAATTGAACTCCAGTAAATTTATATTTGAAAAACAACTTTCCATTCTCAATCAAAATGCTACTGGATCAGCTGTAAAACTATCTATTAAGAATGTTCAAAAAATTTGGACAGAATTCAAACCTCTTATTGAGTCTACACCAAGTACTGCCACTTCTTTACAGATTATGAACCTTAACACTAGATTATTGAAAGCTTGTCATGACCTGGTACTTAGCATAGAAGCCAGTTCAAATTATAGTAATCAATTTTTCAAAAACAAAAGCCAAGAACTGACAAATACTATTAATGTATCCGGTAAACAGCGTATGCTTTCTCAACGATTATGCTTGTATTATACGGGACTTACCATGTTTGCCGATAAAAAGGCAGAATTCAGAAGAACATTGACTTCTGTATTTGATGAATTCGATAGTGTAATAGGAGATTTGTTAATTAGTAGTTACAACAATTCTGAAATTGAAGAGGAATTGGGATTAGTAATGTCTGTATGGGAAAAGTTCCAATTAAATAAACGATCTTTTTTAGATGGTGGATTTCCTCTTGAAGAGGTATACAACACTACCAACGACCTAACCAAAAGTTTCAATAAAATTACAGGAACTTATGAAGTAATAGCGGGAAAATAAAATATAAGTTTCTAAGAAATCAGACCATAAGATCTGGCCTTATTACTTAACTCAAGTACATTTTTGACACCCATTTTTTTCATTAAATTAAATCGATGCACCTCTATAGTACGTTTACTAATATTAAGCTCTTCTGCAATATCTTTATTTGTTTTACCAGATACCGCCAACTGCAAAATCTGGCGCTCTCTTTTAGTAAGTTCAAAAGGATTGTTGTCGGCCTTCTCTGTTATATTAGACGATGTTTCTCCTTGTTCAGGTGGAATCATATCTACTATACCTTCGGATTTGATCTTTTTAACCAGAATAGAAGAGACATCACCGCTAAAGTACTTTTCACCACTGCTAACCACGGTAAGAGCCTTAAGGAACTCTTCTTTACTCGCTCCTTTCAACAAATATCCATCTGCTCCAGCATTAATAGATTGCAAAATGTATTCATCTGAGTCGTGCATAGATAACATAATAGTTTTGGTAGGTAATTCCTTCGACACCATTTGTTGCACCATATCAATACCCGACATTTCAGGCATTCGGATATCACAGATGGCAATATCCGGCTGTAAGGAGTTAATTAGAGTAAGAGCTTCGGAACCATTGGCGGCTTCGCCAACCACTTCGTATAAATCCTCTTCTTCAAGGATGGCACGAATCCCATCTCTTACCATAAAATGGTCGTCTACTAAAACTATTTTAACCATAAACTTTGACTTATTTTTTTTACGCGTTTACCTCAATAAACGCAAAATCAAATATATGAATATTTCAAAAGTTGATACAAAAAATTAGAAAAATGAAAATTAAAAGTACGTATTTTTATCTAATAAAAACTTAAAAATTAAGTATTAATACTTAGTTTTACATCGTATTTTTAATGATAATATAATCCACTAATAGAACTAACAGAACAACAATCGCATATCTTTTATAGTATGCCAACAAAAACTATTCAAATGAAAAACAAATTATACTTTGCCTTATTATTATTCATTTTGGCAACAAAGGGGAAAGCACAAGAATTCAGTATCGACGCAGATATCAGACCTCGATTGGAATATTTAAATGGTTTTGGTACGCTAATTCCTGATGGTGTGGATGCCGGAACATTTGTACAACAACGTTCTAGATTAAAACTAGGATACAAACAAGAAAAATTCTCTGCCTTTATTAGTGTGCAAGATGTTAGTATCTGGGGAGATACCCCACAAATTGCACCTACCGATGGTAATGATAGCTTCTCATTGGCACAAGCATGGATTGATTTCAAATTCGGAAAAGGATGGTCTACCAAACTAGGAAGGCAAGCCTTGTCTTATGATGATCAACGAATCTTTGGAGGGTTAGATTGGGCAATGCAAGGTCGATTCCATGACGCAGCCTTATTAAAGTATGCCAATGACAAAGGATTAAAACTAGATATAGGTCTTGCGTTTAATCAAAATGGTGTTCGAACACAAACCACCCTATTTGATCCTAATAATGGAGGAAATGCAAGAGCAGTATTCGATTATAAAGGAATGATCTATGCCTGGTTGCATAAAGACTGGGAGAAATTCTCTGGAAGTTTATTAATTGCCAATAACTCTTACCAAAATCTGGATCCTAACGACGGACAAACACCTGTAGATGGTACTGTACGTAGACAAACTTTTGGTACGCATTTGGTAGCCAAACCTGCAAAAGGATTTTCTATTGCAGCCAATATCTATGGACAAACTGGAGATTTTACCGAGGATATCGAGCTATCTGCTTACAATGCATTATTAGAACTTACCTATAAGCCAGGTAAAACATTATTTGGGCTTGGGTTTGAGACTTTAAGCGGAGATGAAAATGGAGGAACCGATGGAAAAATAGAATCTTTCTTCCCAATTTTTGGTACCAACCATAAGTTTAATGGGTATATGGATTACTTCTTTGTAGGGAACCATGCCAATAACGTAGGATTGAATGACCTCTACGGAAAAACAGTGATCAAAACCGGAGAAAAATCAAGTCTTTTGATCAAAGCCCACTATTTTGCAGCTGCAGAAAGCTTAGGTGAAGGAATTGATGACTATCTGGGAACTGAAGTAGATCTGGTATACACTCAAAAAGTACTTCCTTTTGCTACTTTAAAGATAGGATACTCTCATATGTTTGCTTCGGATTCTATGGAAATCCTAAAAGGTGTAGCTGACCCAGCAAGTACACAAAACTGGGCATGGGCGATGCTAGTGGTAAAACCAAACTTATTAAAATGGAGTCCTAAACCCGCTCCCGAGAACTTATAAATTTTCAAGTTTGTTACAGTTTCCAGTCCCTGTCAAAAAATGTTTTTGGCAGGGATTGGTGTTTATTTTTTTGGAATTTTCAAATTTCCCTACGGATAATTACGTAATTCTCACTAATAAAATACGTATTAATACTTAATTTTGTTCTTTAAATACGTAATTTATGAAGAAGGTAGTAGTTATAGGTAATGGAATGGTGGGTTATAAGTTTTGCGAAAAATTTGTAGCCTCTGAAAACTACAGTGATTTTCAATTAACCGTTTTTGGAGAAGAACCCAGAAGAGCTTACGATCGTGTACATTTAAGCGAGTATTATGCTGGAAAAACTGAAGAAGATCTCAGCATGTCTTCTGCTACCTGGTATAAAGAACATCGTATTGATCTCCATATTTCTGAAATGATCACAGAAATCAACCGGGAAGAAAAAACGGTTGCCAATCATAGAGGAGAAAAATACGCTTATGATTATTTGGTTTTAGCCACAGGTTCTTCAGCTTTTGTACCTCCTATCCCAGGAGTAGAAAAAGAAGGAGTATTTGTATATCGTACTATCGAAGACCTTGAAGCTATTGCTGCTTATACCAAAAAACTTAAATCAGAAGGAAAAACACAAGCCGCGGTTCTTGGCGGTGGTCTATTAGGACTAGAAGCAGCAAATGCTGTAAAAGAACTTGGACTGGATGCACATGTTGTAGAGTTTGCTCCTAGATTGATGCCCAGACAGCTTGATCAGGGAGGAAGCGATATGTTACAAGCCAAAATTGAAGAACTTGGGTTAGAGGTGCATCTAAGCAAACAAACTGAATATATCAAAGGAGAAAAGGCCATTGAAGGTCTCAAATATATCGATGGCACCGAACTCAATGTAGACATGTTAGTCATTTCTGCAGGAATTCGTCCTAGAGATGAGTTAGCCAAAGAATGTAAACTTGAGACAGGTATCAGAGGCGGTGTGATTGTTGATAACACCATGAAAACCTCTGATGATAGTATTTTTGCCATTGGCGAAGTAGCTTTATACAATAACATGATATATGGCTTAGTAGCACCCGGATACGACATGGCAGATGTTGCAGTATCCCATATCACTTCGGGTACAAAGAAATACATGGCCGATCATATCGATATGTCTACTCAGTTAAAATTGATCGGAACCGAAGTAGCAAGTTTTGGTGATGCCTTATCCGAAAATGAAGATATTGACACTATTGTTTACGAAAATAAACGCAAAGGGGTCTATAAAAGAATAAATGTATCTCAAGATGGCACTCAATTGTTGGGAGGTATTCTGGTCGGAGATTCTTCAGATTATAATGCTTTATTTCAGATATACAATACGGCAATGGCTCTTCCTGAAAATCCGGAGGATTTGATTCTAGGTAGTCGTGGCGGAGATGGAGATTCTTTGCTAGGAGATGTTATGGATTTACCAGATGATGCGCAAATTTGCTCGTGCGAAAGTGTAAGCAAAGGAGCTATCTGCGGAGCTATACAAGATGGAAGCTGTAATGATCTAGAAGATGTTATTTCTTGCACAAAAGCAGGAACCGGATGCGGTGGATGTAAGCCTATGGTAAAAGACCTAGTAGACGCTACTTTAAAATCTCTGGGTAAAGAAGTAAAAGATACGATCTGTGAACATTTTGAATATAACCGACAAGAACTGTATGACATCATTAAACTGAAAGGATACAGAAAATACGACGAAGCGCTCGATCATATTGGAAAAGGTGATGGATGTGAAACATGTAAACCAGTGATTGCCTCTATTATGGCTAGTATTTATGCAGATACAGCCAACGAAGAAGCACCCATTCAAGATTCTAACGATCGATTTTTAGCAAATATCCAAAGGAACGGTACGTATTCTGTAGTCCCAAGGATTCCGGGAGGAGAAATTACTCCCGAAAAACTAATCGTACTGGGAGAAGTAGGAAAGAAATATGATCTATATACCAAAATTACAGGAGGACAACGCGTTGACTTTTTTGGTGCGCGTTTGGATCAATTGCCCAAAATATGGAAAGATCTTATCGATCATGGTTTCGAAAGCGGTCACGCCTACGGGAAATCATTAAGAACGGTAAAAAGTTGTGTAGGATCTACCTGGTGTCGATATGGGATGGATGAAAGCGTAAGCTTTGCTATCGAGCTAGAGGAGCGTTACAAAGGCCTTAGATCTCCACACAAATTAAAAGGCGGAGTTTCGGGTTGTATTCGAGAATGTGCAGAGGCCCGTTGTAAAGATTTTGGAGTGATCGCGGTAGAAGGAGGATGGAATCTATACGTATGCGGTAACGGTGGTGCTAATCCAAAGCATGCCGAATTACTGGCAGAGCAGATCGATAACGAAACTGTGATCAAATATCTTGATCGGTTTTTAATGTTCTATATCAGAACGGCAGCACCATTGCAACGAACCGCAAAATGGTTGGATAAATTAGAAGGAGGTATTGAATATCTAAAACAAGTAGTTATTGAAGACTCTCTAAGTTTGGCAGAAGATCTGGAAAAAGAAATGAGTGGATTGGTAGGTTCTTTTCAATGTGAATGGACACAAGCCATACAAGATGAAGAAATTATGAAACGCTTCAATCACTTTGTAAATAGTGAAGAAACTGATGACAATCTGGTTTTTGTTCCTTTAAGAGATCAAAAAATGCCTGAGCCCTGGAAATAAAAGAAAAGTATCATGGAAGAAATTTTAGAAATCTATAAAACCACTACTGTCAAAGAAGTAGCGGTTTGGTTCAAAGCAGCCAAAGTAAGCGATTTTCCTAAAAACGGAGGTGCATGTATCAAATACAACAACAAACAAATAGCCGTATTCAATTTTGAAAGAAAGCAAGAATGGTACGCTTGCCAAAATGTTTGCCCTCACAAAATGGAAATGGTATTGAGCAGAGGAATGATCGGCGATCAAGGCGGCGTTCCCAAAGTAGCCTGCCCAATGCATAAAAAAACATTTTCTTTGGAAAGCGGTGAAAATCTAAATGGTGATTTGGAACCTATTGCTACATACCCGGTAAAAATAGAAGATGGCTTTGTTTATATTGGCTTTTCAGAATAAAGATATTCGGGAACAATGCTTGTTTAATTCAGAAAAAACATAAATTTGTTTGTAGTATAACACATCACTTTTATGCCGACCAATAAATTAACCGAAGCACTTTCTCTGTTTGATGAAGCCAATGCCAAAGACCCTAACCAGGAAGAGGTAAATGGACAATGGGTTGCCAAAGAACTAATCTATGGGCAACGTATGTCTACAACCTTGGACAGCTTTGACCCTGATGCTTCTGAAGCGCTACAACTAGCAGCTAGAGCACAACACATCTGCAGATGGGAAATTCCCAGAAACAGCTACCCTATGGATCGTGTTGGATATTTGAAATGGAGAGAGGAACTTAAGAAATTTCATGCAGAAAAGGCTTCTCAAATTTTAACCAAAGTAGGTTATGATGAAGAAGTCATAGAAAGAGTTTCTTTTTTACTTCAAAAGAAAAAACTCAAGAAAGATGAAGGTACTCAAACCTTGGAAGATGTGATTTGCCTGGTATTCTTATCCTACTATTATGAGGATTTTATGGTAAAGCACTCTGATGAAAAGGTAATCGATATTTTACAAAAAACGTGGCGAAAGATGTCTGACAAAGGACATGAAGCCGCATTAAAACTATCATATTCAGAAAAAGCCTTAGCTTTGGTTAAACAAGCTATAGCCTAATTTACCGTTGAAACGAGATTCTTTAGATCATCAAACTTTTAATCGCCTAAGTAAAATCTATATTATTGCTCTAGGGGCGATTGCTTTGTTTACAATTGGAGGGCAGTTTTTTATTCAACAGTACCTCAACTCGCAAATCGATGATTCAAGAATCATCAATATCTCTGGAAGACAACGAATGTTGAGTCAGAAGTTGACCAAAGAGGCGTTGATACTCTCTAATGTAGAAGCGTCCAACACCAGAAGAGAACATATCAAGAATCTAGAATCTACTCTTGAACTCTGGCGACAATCTCATGAAATACTGACACAGTATAATGCATCTGTGACCAAAAAAAATACCGACAGTACAGAAATTGAAAGAATGTTTGCTCGTTTGCAACCTTCGTTTGAGACCATTTATATCAATAGCATACAAGCCATTGATCTTGCTAGAAAAGATTCGATACAACCTGATCAATTCACGAATCACCTCAATGCTATTGTTACTAACGAGCCTCTATTTCTAGAGCAAATGGATGCTATTGTTTTTAAATACGAAAAAGAAGCTCAACAAAAAGTATCCAGTCTTAAGCGAATTGAATATATCTTATTCGGGTTTATAATTCTTATCCTTATCTCTGAATTTTTCCTGCTATTTAGACCCACTACATTTAGCATAAAAAACACCATCTCAAAACTTTTGCAATCTCAAAAAAAATCTGAAGAGATGGCATCCAGAGCAGAGGAATTGCGAAAAAATCAAGAGAAAAATGTACAAGAGTTAATTTCCCTTACCAAAGCCATTGATCAAACCTTGCTATATGCTCGTACAGATGAATCAGGGATGGTAAAAAATATAGGGGATCGCTTTGCTAAACTTTTACGTGTCGAACAAGATAGTTCACAGAAAAACCTAGCGGATCTTATTGGACTTAACGAAGTACAAAAAAACAGGTTGTTACGGCTTATTGCTCAAAATAAAGGAGGTGTCTTCAATGAAGAATTTGAATTCGAAACCTACAACCAACAAAAAATATGGTTAGATGTTTCCATACTTACTGTCTTTAAGGAATCTGGAAATTCAGAACGGCTGGTATTATGCTCTGATATTTCAAAAAGAAAAGAAGCTCAAATTGAAATTGAACGACTTAATGCATCCCGCTATAAAGAAAAAGAGGAGCTTCAAAAATCGAATGCCAGCCAAATCGTAGAGGCACAAGAAGAAGAACGAAAAAGAATTGCAAAAGAAATCCATGACAGCATCGGGCAAATGCTAACAGCTCTTAAACTGAATATTGAGTCCATCAATCTATCTAACATTGAAAAATCTGAACAAAAAATTGAAGGGCTAAAACAATTATCAAATGATCTGATTCAGGGAATCAGAATGGCTACTTTTAATCTTACTCCACCTGAGTTAAAGGATTATGGAATCCCTACTGCCCTACAAAAAATGGCAAAAGAGCTTTCTAAGCTTACGGGTAAGAACATTATTTTTGAAAATCCCTCTAACTTTGACCAACGATTTGACACCTTAGTAGAAACCAATTTATATAGGGTTACTCAAGAAGCAGTAAACAATGCTATCAAGTATGCTAATTCTGAATTTGTGATGATTAACCTCAATCATTCAGAAGCACTATTGAGTATTACCATTGATGATAACGGAAAAGGGTTTGACATCAGTAAAGTGCCTGCAAAACCAGTAAACAACGCAGAAGGTGGTATGGGGTTATTTTTTATGAAAGAGCGCATGAATTATATCAATGGCCGCATTTTCTTAAATTCTATCCCTGGTCAAGGCACCAGAGTTACCCTCAACTACCCTATTCCAGTCTAGTAAAAAAGTAACAATCTTTCTATACTTTATCGGTTTTCGTTTTGATCACTTCGTTGCGATAATAATCAATAATCCCATCAATCGGTCTTCTTACGATATTACCTACGGTAAGATGGTAAGGCCATACCGCAGCACGAATAATATCCTCACTAAAATGTGCGATAGAACCAATAAAATGAATCGGTACGTTTTGAGCTTCAGGGAAACACAGTACTCTATTTTCTACAAATTCCTGAATACCTTCGGTAAGCACCTTGTAAAAGTATCCATTGCGTTCGCTGGTGAAGATAAACTCGGCAAAAGACGCCAAATAAGTATTTGGGTTTTCTCTTTTATATAAGTTCTCTTTGATCGCATCAGAAGACAAATCAAAACGTTTCTCAAACTCTGCTGCAACTTCTGGAGGCATTCTTTTGTAGTAGTAATCTCTGATCAACTTTTTTCCAAAATAATTACCACTGGCCTCATCCATCAGGATATACCCTAAAGAATCCACAGACATATGGATATCATCCCCATCGTAGTAACAACTATTAGAACCCGTACCTAAAATACAAACAATACCTGGTTCTGTAGTAGCTGCATAGACCGCAGCCACCATATCTTCTTTAACTACAACTTCTGCATTAACAAAAAATTCTTCAAACACTTTTTTGAGCATAGCCGCTGGTTTTGGAGTACCGCAACCGGCTCCATAAAAATGCACCGTATCAACTTTTTCTTTATTAGAAGAAAGTTCTTTATTACTTCGAATTCTTTTTTCGAGTAGAGATTTTTCGAATACAGCTGGATTCAACCCTTCTGTTCGGGTTTTAAAAACAATTTCTCCGGATCCATCTAGCAGAATCCAATCGCATTTAGTAGAACCTCCGTCGGCTAATAAAATCATTTTGAAAATTTATTTGTTGTTAGCAAGAAAATAATGCCCCAAAATTGGTTTGGGGCATGAAAATATTATGTCCTATAAGTTACCTACGTGAGTAGACAAGTCCACTAATTTTGTAGAATACCCATATTCGTTGTCATACCAAGACACCAATTTGAAGAAATTATCATTAAGTGCAATTCCTGCATTAGCGTCAAAAACAGATGTTTGTGATTCTCCAACAAAATCTTGAGAAACAACATCTTCGTCTGTATATCCTAAGATACCTTTTAATTCATTTTCTGAAGCCTTTTTTACTACAGCTTTCAATTCGTCGTAAGACACTGCCTTTTTAGTTTTTACTGTAAGATCCACTACAGAAACATCTGCAGTTGGCACTCTAAATGCCATTCCGGTTAACTTTCCTTGAAGCGCTGGAATTACTTTGGTTACGGCAACTGCAGCTCCTGTGGTAGAAGGAATGATGTTATTTAAAGCACTACGACCTAATCTATAATTCTTTCTTGAAGGAGTATCTACTGTAGACTGTGTTGCGGTAGAAGCGTGAACTGTGGTCATCAATCCTTCTTCAATTCCGAAATTATCGTCAATAACTTTGGCTAACGGCGCTAAACAATTGGTGGTACAAGAAGCGTTAGATACGATAGTATCAGAATCTTTTACGTCGTTATGATTTACTCCCATTACAAACATAGGAGCATCCTTTGAAGGTGCAGAAATCACAACTTTCTTCGCCCCTGCTTTAAGATGAGCATCTGCTGTTCCCAGTGTAGTAAATATTCCTGTGCAATCCATAACTACATCAACTCCAACTGCATCCCATTTCAAATCTTCTGGATTGCGTTCTGCGGTTACACGGATTTCTTTTCCATTTACAACAAGGTTTCCGTTTTTTACCTCAATTGTTCCATCAAATTTACCGT
Organism: Aquimarina sp. AWH4_224; assembly: GCF_056160245.1. Lineage (NCBI taxonomy): Bacteria > Pseudomonadati > Bacteroidota > Flavobacteriia > Flavobacteriales > Flavobacteriaceae > Aquimarina > Aquimarina sp. AWH4_224. Next base: position 229,319 of record NZ_JBSWWU010000005.1, read on the forward strand.
GAACAGAATCATATTCTAATAAGTAAGCCAAATGGTCTACGTCTAGTAAATCATTTATGGCTACAATCTCTACGTTATCTCGCTTTGAAGCTATTCTAAAAGCAATTCTTCCAATTCTTCCGAAACCGTTAATTCCAATTTTTAACGTACTCATATCTAATAATTTAGTTGTTTTAATTTTGATTTAAATGTGGTTATATAGTTACACCGAAGTGATATCTGCTACTTTAATTAGTCCATCATGCTTGTGAAGCCTTTTATCCAATGCCGTAGTCAAAGGAACAATGGTTACTTGCTTGTGTACAATTCCTATCATGACTTCACTTTTGCCTTCTAGCAAAGCCTCTACTGCTCCTACTCCCAACTTGCTGGCCAATACCCTATCGTAACAACTTGGTGCTCCTCCTCTTTGGATATGCCCCAAAACCGAAACTCTTACTTCGTACTCTTCAAGGTTTTCTTCTACATACTCCCCGAGTTCGAAAATATTTTTCCCAGATTTGTCTCCTTCGGCTACAACGATGATACTAGAAGTTTTTCCAGTCTTTTTACTTTTTTTGAGAGACTCTATTAATCGATCTACTCCCATATCTTCCTCAGGAATAAGAATTTCTTCTGCCCCTGCGCCTATACCTGCATTAAGGGCGATATCTCCGGCATCTCTTCCCATCACTTCAATAAGAAATAAGCGATTATGAGAACTTGCCGTATCCCGAATTTTATCAATGGCTTCTACTACGGTATTCAGTGCTGTATCATATCCAATCGTATAATCAGTACCGTTTATATCATTATCGATAGTTCCAGGAATACCTACTACAGGAAAGTTGAACTCTTCAGACAATTTAAGCGCTCCGGTAAAACTTCCATCTCCACCAATTACTACAAGAGCATCTATATTATTTTTTACCAGATTGTCATACGCTTTTTGTCTGCCCTCAACAGTTCTGAATGCTGCAGACCGTGCTGATTTCAGGAAAGTTCCTCCTTTATTAATAATGTTTCGTACCGAACGTGCATTCAGCTCTTCAATTTCATTATGAATTAACCCCTCATATCCTTTATAGATACCAAAACAATTGATCTGGTAAAAGCTACAAGAACGGACCACTGCGCGAATGGCTGCATTCATTCCAGGAGCGTCTCCTCCCGAAGTTAATACTGCGATATTTTTAACCTTTTTTGTCATTACAGCCAAAACTATCGTTAATGACCATAATAACCTAATTTGCTAAAAAACTAAAACGTTTTCGGTTAATAAATTCAGTATTTACCGACAATAAAGAGGATATTTTAACACATTTTCAGGAATATCGTTAAGATTAAAGTAATATATCAAAGCGGATCGTTTTTTACTATTATTTTGATCTATAGACCTCAACTTTTGTTCAAAAATGTATAAATAACAAAAAACGGTCTGTAAAAACAGACCGTTTGATAAATTAACACTTCGTTTTTTGATTACTCTTGAATCAAAATTAAATATTGCCAAGCATCCAGTTCATATTTTTGGTCTGCTGTTGCTTCCATAGATTCTCCAGAGAAGTAGTCTTTGAATTTACCCACATAATCCGAGGTAAATGTAACAGGCTCTTTGGTCATATTGGCTACAAACACAACTTTGTTGCCATTTTTTTCTCTTGCAAAGGCCAACACTTTTTTATCATCAGAAGTCTTAATTCTGGTATATGATGCTGCCTCTTTTCCTCCATGCAAAGCAGGATTGGTATTTTTAAGCTTTCCTAGTTTTTCATATAATGGAAAGAATTTCCCTTTCTTTTTAATAATGGTATCCTTTTCAAAAAAGAGTAATCTTTTATCCATATCATATTCCTGACCCGAATAGATCAAAGGCATACCTGGTGCTACATACGAAAGTGCAGCAAACAGTTCTTTGGCATCTCCCATTCTTTCATCTACAGTACCATTCCAGGAATTCTCATCATGGTTGGAAGTAAAGTTCATCAAAATATCATCCTCTTCATACAAAGAGTCGATCTGCGCCATTCTTTTATCCCATTCTTTAGCATCTGCTTTTCCTTGCGCGATATCATTCATTTTATGGTGCGTATCCCATCCGTATCCCATGTCAAAGGCATTGTCCAGCAATTCAGGCTCCCAACCTTCTGCCAACATAAATACAGGTTTGATTTTCTTTAGCTCAGTTACTGTTTTTTCCCAAAAATCTACAGGCACCATTCCGGCCACATCACATCGGAAGCCATCTACGCCTTCCTCTTTTACCCAATACATCATATCCTTTCTCATCTGCTCACGCATCTCCTGGTTGTCATAATTGAGATCAGCAACATCTGTCCAGTCCGTATCTACAGTATGCGTAATATTTCCTTCTTTATCTTTGGTATAATAATCCGGGTGCTCTTTTAACCATACGTGATCCCATCCCGTATGATTTGCTACCCAATCCAAAATCACATAAATACCATTATCATGTGCTGTTTTTACCAAATCTCTAAAATCTTCTAAGGTTCCAAATTCTGGATTTACCTTGGTATAATCAGAAATCGCATAATAACTTCCTAAAGGCCCTTTGCTTTTGGTGGTAGAAATAGGATAAATTGGCATTACCCAAAGCACTTTTACTCCTAATTGCTTCAATACAGGGATATCTTTGGTAAATGCTTTAAACGATCCTTCTTCAGAATACTGACGAATATTAGCTTCATATATCACCGCGTTCTCCATCATTGAATTATCTACCGGAGGAAGTTCTTGTTTTACTTCTTCTTTTACTTCGGTTTTGGCCGCTACGGTTTCCTTTTTTTCTTTTCCGCAGGAAAACAATACTCCCAGGGTGACTAAACTTATTGCTAGTTTTTTCATTATCTCTTTAATTCTATTAGGTTTATTCTTTTATTTCAACTCTAGTATCATGGATTTTTTAGCCTGAATATTAAAATCCTCGGTAATATCAATATTGCTATCAGTAATAATATCGGCACCAGTTTTGAAAGCTTGTATTCCTTCTTTAAATCTGTTTACATCGATATTTTGATCCTTGGTACTATTATTCATAATGACCATCACAGTTTGCTCCTTATTGTATCTGAAATACACATATACATTGTCGAATGGGATAAACTGAAGTAATTGTCCATTATGAATGGCAGAAGCATTTTTACGCCAGTTCAATACTTTTTTGGTAAATGAATGAAAGGCTTCCTGATCTTTGGTTCTTCCCTTATTTTGATCCGTTGGCAAAAAGGCATTTTGTTGATCGCCTTCCCAGCCTCCTGGAAAATCTCTGCGTATATCACCATCCCCTTTTTTATCACGATTTCCTAGCATTCCAATTTCATCTCCATAATAAATCTGCGGAATACCTCGTGTGGTAAATACCAAGGTCATGGCCATTTTATACTTATCAATATCTCCTTGATAGATCTCATTGATTCTATTGGTATCGTGATTACCTGCAAACAACAGAATGTTATTAATATCTGGATATAAAAAGTCATTTGTAAAATTTTCATAAGCTCTGATCATACCTTTGTCCCATGCGCCTTCATCTTCATCAAATACTACCATTAGTGCATCGTGCAAGGTAAAGTCCATTACCGACGGTAAATGTGAATTAAAGCCATTAATTGCTCCTATTTTACTGTCTTTTTGCCAATATGCAATCTGAGCCTGGTTATGCATCCAAACCTCACCTACAATATTAAAATTAGGATACTCTTCCATAATTGCTTTGGTCCATTGTGCTATACCGTCTTTATCATTATAGGAATAGGTATCTACTCTAAACCCATCAAGATCTGCATACTCTATCCACCAAATTGCATTTTGTGTAATGTAATTCAGTAATAAAGGATTACTTTGATTCATATCCGGCATCGTGGTATCAAACCAGCCATCCATACAGCCTTTGGCATCAACTTGAGCTGCATTGTTATCAAACTGCGTAGTCATTCGATAATTACTTCTTCTGAAACCTTCTGGCCATTGGTGAATCCAATCTTTGGTTGGCAAATCCTGAATCATCCAGTGTTTGGATCCCCAATGATTGGTAACATAATCCATAATTAGTTTCATATCCAGCTTGTGCATTTCTGAAGCCAAGCGTTTATAATCTTCATTCGTACCGTATCTTGGATCGATTTTGTATAAATCACTTTGCGCATAAGTATGATATGAGTATACGGGTTCGTTGTCCTCCAACAACGGAGTACTCCACAAGGCCGTCGCTCCAAGATCTTTGAGGTAATCCAAATGATCAATTACCCCTTGTAAATCTCCCCCATGGCGTCCACCTGGATTTGATCGATCGGCCTTCTCCACAGTATCTGGATGAGAGTCATTTTTGGAGTCTCCATTAGCAAATCGATCTGGCATGATCAAATACATAACATCACTACTATCAAAGCCTTTTCGATCTTTGGAGTTTTCTCTTCTTTGTTTCAATTCATAAGGTTGAGAAAACACAGTATTATTATTTTCTTTAAAATCTATAGAAAAAGTAGCTGGTTGTACTCCTTTTGTATCTATAGTAACAAACACATAATTTGGGTTTTCGGTCTTTTTCACCTCTGTTATGGTAAGCCCTTCTATCTGTATATCATATTTAGAAAGATCTTTTCCGTAACACATCAACTGCAGTTGGTCAAGATGCATCCCACTCCACCAAAAAGGAGGTTCTATTTTGTCTATTTGTCCGTAAGTAATTGAAAACAATAAACAAGAGCATAGAACTAGTACTATATTCTTCATTGTTTTAAGTTTTTAAAATGATTATGGTAATTGGTTAGAGACAAACACCCCAAAAACCAAAGCTCTTGAGGTGTTTTTATATTCAATCAATTGGTATTGATTACACCGTTATTAAACTATCTGGGGAAATGGTAAATTCTTTACCGTCCACACAAATAGTCAATTCCTGATTTCCTTCTAAAGTAAAAGATGTTCCTTCTTGAGAAACACTTACCTTCAAGATTTGATTTCTGAAGTTCACATTAAAAGTATATCCTTTCCACTCTTTAGGAATTCTTGGAGTAAAAGAAAGTTTATCCTCCTTAATTCTTAATCCTCCAAAACCTTCAACAATACTCATCCAGGTTCCCGCCATACTAGTAATATGTAGTCCTTCTTCTACTTCTTTATTGTAATCATCAAGGTCTAGTCTGGATGTACGCAAGTAAAATGTATACGCCTGATCCATCCTATCCAGATAAGCTGCTATAATACTATGAACACAAGGAGACAAAGAAGATTCGTGAACCGTATATGGTTCATAAAAATCAAAGTGTTTTGCCATTTCTTCTTTGGTAAACTTATCCTCAAACATATACATCCCTTGTAACGTATCCGCTTGTTTGATATAAGGAGAACGTAAAATTCTATCCCAACTCCAATATTGATTGATTGGTCGCTGAGAAGCATCTAGATTGGATACTGTGATAAGTTCCTTATCCAAGAATCCATCTTGCTGTAAAAATACCTGATGCTTTTCTGAGTAAGGAAAATACATATGCTCTGCTACCTTCAACATTCCATCAATTTCTTCTTGATGCAAATTCGTAGCCTCTATAACCCTTTTGTAGTCTACAGCATATTCTCCTTTTACTTTATTGAGGCTTTCTATACAATACTCGATACACCATTTGGCTAAATAGTTTGTATACCAGTTATTGTTGATGTTATTTTCGTACTCGTTTGGACCGGTTACTCCCAAAATAACATATTTCTCCTTCTCTTCAGAAAACGTTGCTCTCTGATGCCAAAAACGTGCCACACCAATCATTACTTCCAATCCTTTTTCTGGGATATAGCTATAGTCTCCTGTGTATCGGACATAGTTATAAATAGCGAAGGTCATTGCCCCATTTCTATGGATTTCTTCGAAAGTAATTTCCCATTCGTTATGGCATTCTTCTCCATTCATGGTTACCATTGGGTATAAGGCTGCTCCATTGGTAAATCCAAGTTTTTCTGCATTTTCTATCGCCTTATTCAAATGATGGTAACGATAAGTAAGAAGGTTTCTTGCCACCATCTGATCTTTGGTAGCCATATAGAAAGGAAGACAATATGCTTCGGTATCCCAATAGGTACTCCCGCCATATTTTTCGCCTGTAAATCCTTTTGGGCCAATATTCAATCTAGGATCTTTTCCTAAATAGGTTTGGTTTAGCTGAAATATATTAAAACGAATCCCTTGTTGTGCTTTTACATCTCCTTCAATAACAATGTCTGCCATTTCCCAAATCTTGGACCAGGCTTTCTTTTGCAAGTCTAACAAAGCATCAAAACCAGATTCCGAAGCCTGCTTCAGCACAGTTGCACTGGCTGAAACCAGATCTTCATTTTTATGATTTAGCGATACTGTATACCCTCCAAATTTCACCAGATGTGTACTTTGTCCTTTAGCTACTTGAGCTTCATAAGACAATCTTACAGAGGTACCACTGGTCTCGGCTTTCGGACTAGCATTTACTTGTTCGTTGGCAACAAACAACTGATTTAGCATTCCTGTACACACATGAAATTCTGTTTTCATGGTCTTTGATAGAATATAAGCTGTATTGCCATTATGAGACAAGTCATAGGTATCCCAAAACTTATCATCCCAGTTGGTATCTTCATTCGTAATCCCGGCATCCAAATATGGTGTAAATACCACTTTAGCTTCCTGATTGATTGGAGTTACCTCATAACGAATAGCACCTACCTCATCTAGATCCAGACTAAGAAATCGTGTTGCTTTTACTTCTATTTCTGTGCCATTAGTAAGTACTGCGGTAAATGAACGTTGGTACCATCCTTCTTTCATATTAAGTTCTCTCCTGAAATTGGCAACTGACTTACATTGATGTAGGTCCAGTTTTTCTCCATTCACCTCGACATCTATACCGATCCAGTTGGGTGCATTAAGAACTTTTGCAAAATACTCTGGGTACCCATTCTTCCACCATCCTACTCGGGTTTTGTCTGGATAATATACTCCGGCAATATAGCTTCCTTGGAAAGTGGGACCTGTATAAGTTTCTTCAAAATTTGCTCGTTGTCCCATAGCACCATTACCGATACTAAAAAGGCTTTCTGAGGATTTAACTCGTTCTACATCAAATCCTTCTTCAATAATCGACCAGTTATCTGGTTTTATATAATCCTGATTCATCTTCTTCTAAAATTGTTAAACTTTTTCGGTAGTTAGTAATGTATCCAAAAACTCTTCTTTGATTTCGGTGAAGTCTTTGAAAACGTAATCTGCCTCATGAAGCACTTTGGCGTCTCCGATTCCGATGCTGATCATATTGGCAATATTTGCAGCTTGTACACCTGCAACAGAATCTTCAAAAACCACACAATCCTCTGGAGCAATGTCTAAAGCTTTTGCACCGATCAAAAACACTTCTGGATCCGGTTTAGCTTTGGATACATCTGTACCATCTACGATAGTATTAAATTTATTGGTTAGTTCTACTTTGTCTAAAATTATTCGTGCATTTTTGCTTGCTGAACCTAAAGCAATTGCTTGATTTTTTGAAATCAAATAATTAAGTATTCTTGGGACATCTGGCAAGATTTCTGAGGTATCCATCCTGGAAATATAGGCTAGGTACTCCTCATTCTTTTCGGCCATTAATCTTGTAAATTCTTCTTCTGAAATGGTCTTATTACCCCATTCTAAAATTTTTTCTAAAGATCGTACTCGGCTAACTCCTTTTAGTTGTTCATTTTGTTCTTCAGAAAAAGAAATACTTAGGCTATTGGCTAGATTTTGCCAGGCTAAAAAATGATATTTTGCTGTATCAACAATAACACCATCCAAATCAAAAATAAATGCTTTCTTCATGTTTATTTTATCTTAGCTTTTATTCAAAATTACTTTATCATCTACATCTTTTACTCTAGTCACCAATAAGGCTGCTATAATAAAGGACACTCCACTTATTACTAAGGCGTACATAGCATTTCCATTATAAAAGTATTTCACTAATGGACCTCCTATTAATGCATTTACTATTTGAGGTAATACAATGAAGAAATTAAATATCCCCATATACACTCCCATTTTTCTCGCTGGGATCGCTCCTGCCAAAATAGCATAAGGCATTGCCAAAATACTGGCCCAGGCAAATCCAATTCCGATCATAGGAATGATCAACAACATTTCGTTAGAAATGAAATACATGGATATGAAGCTGACACCTCCTATGACTAAACATACAGAATGTGTAAGCTTTCTTCCTATTTTAAATGCTATTGCTGGTAAGAAAAAAGCGAAAATTGCAGAAACTGCATTATATACACCAAATAAGAAACCTACCCAGTCTCCCGCATCTTGATAAGCTTTACTACTATGATCTTCTACAGGTAACCCATATACATGGTGTGCTATCGCAGGGGTAGAAAAAACCCACATCCCAAATAATGCGAACCAGGAAAAGAATTGCACCCAACTCAATTGTTTCATGGTCAAAGGCATTTTCCTGAAATCCGAAAAGATATTTAATAAGGAAGACGTTTCTTCCGGCTCCTCATTATCAGATTCTTCTTCAAAAGCTTTGAGTTCTTCTGGCGTATACTCCTTGGTAGTAAAAACTGTTATCAAAATACTCCCGATTAGAACAATTGCTCCTATAATAAAGGAAAGTAATAAATGAAAAGGTACTTTTCCGACCTCGGCAACATTAGAAATCCCAAACCAGTTTACAAATGCATAGGGTAACCACGACCCAATTACGGCTCCAAAACCGATAAGTGCCGTCTGAACACTAAATCCTAGTGTTCTTTGATCCGATGGCAAATTATCTGCAACCAAAGCTCTAAAAGGCTCCATAGCAACATTGAACGAAGCGTCCATGATCATTAGCATTCCTGCTCCTACCCATAAGGCTGGCATAAAGGCTGTAAACATGTCGGCATTAGGCATAAGCAATAGTCCTAAAGATGCCAAGACAGCTCCAGTAAGAAAATAAGGTCTTCGGCGACCTAATCTGGTCCATGTCTTATCGCTGTAATATCCTATTATAGGTTGAACGATTAATCCCGTTAAGGGAGCAACAATCCAAAACCAGGACAGCTCATGTACATCAGCACCAAAAATCTGTAAAATTCTACTGGCGTTTGCATTTTGAAGAGCAAATCCCATTTGTATCCCTAGGAAACCGAAACTCATGTTCCAGATTTCCCAGAAACTTAATTTACGCTTGTTCATTAAGTGAATATTTAATTATTACACTGATAAGCGCAAGACTTATCAAAACTTATTTAAATGTAGAAAGTGAAAATATAAGTTCTGATAGGCTCCAAAGATATTACATTTTTTTAATTATAAATCGTTAGTCATTACTTTTTTTTGTGGATGTTCTTTGGACCAAACTCGTATCTATAATTACAGTTCGGTACTCCTCTGTCATGGTTTCATCTCCTTCTAACTTATCTATTAACAGCTTGGCCGCTCGTATCCCCATGTCCTCTCCGTGTTGACTAATTGTAGTTAAACTCGGTATAAAATGTTTTGAAAGAATCCCATCTGTAAATCCTATAACAGCTACATCATCTGGTACATTCTTACCTTGCGCATGTAATACTTTGATCGCTGAAACTGCGAATAATTCATTCACCGCAAAGACCGCATCCACCTCTTTATTTTCAAAAAAATCGTGAATTTCAGATTCACAATTATCAATATCCTCTATCTTCAACACAAGCTCTTCATTTTCTTCAATATCATAGGCTCTGAGAGCCCTTAAGTACCCATTTGTTCTTAGCTTACCCACACTTATATAGTCCACTGTGGTCAAGATGGCAATTTTCTTACACCCTAATGAGAGTAAATGATTTGTGGCTGTTTGCGCTCCTTTGGCATCATCTATAATTACTTTATCACATACTACCTCATCAATTATTCTATCAAATAACACCACTGGCATCCCTTGGCTCATTGTTTCCTCTATATGATGATAGTCCTTTTTGAGTTGGGTTTCTTTGGCCACAGATAAAATAAAACCATCAGCACTGCCGCTGGCCAACATTTCCATATTGATAACCTCTTTATCAAAAGAATTATTAGAAGAACATATAATTACGTTATACCCTTTTTCATTAGCCACTTTTTCAACTCCTCCAATTACCGTTGTAAAAAAGTGATGCACAATTTCAGGAATGATAACCCCAATCGTTTTAGTTTTTCTGTTCTTAAGACTTAATGCAATGTTGTTTGGTTTGTAGTTATACAGCTTGGCGAAAGCTTTTACCTTTTGACGAGTGTCCAAACTAATTTCCACACTGTCTTTTAGGGCTTTGGACACTGTAGAGATGGAAACATCCAGTTCTTTTGCAATTTGTTTTAGTGTAACTTTTTGTTTCATTGTTTTTGTTTTTTGTTAGCGGTTATTTCCCCTTTAAAATGATCCCAATCCAATTACGTATTTAAAGATATCAAAAGCGTCAACACGTTCTAATATTTATTGTCCCTTCTTCCTTTTTTTGTTTACTCCCTAAATTTTGGGGCGAAATTATGCTATATGAGCACAATAAAACTTAAAATTTTAAGGGAATTTTAAAAGTTTTCCACACGCAAACGTTTTCGTAAGGTTTCGACTACACTGGCATTGAAGATTTAACGTAAAATTTACATACTTTGGATGCAGAAAGTGAAAATATAAGACTTAAAACAATCAAAAACTAATTTAATTTTATGAAAACATTAACTAAAAGCGCATTGTTTTTATTGTGGTTGATACCAATGAGCTTTTTTGCCCAGTCGACTGTCTCGGGAACAGTTACTGACGCGGGAAGTGGTCAACCCATTCCGGGTGTAAATATCATTGTCAAAGAGACCACAAACGGAGCTTCTTCCGATTTTGATGGTCTTTATTCTTTGAGCAATGTTAACAATGGGGATGTTATCGTATTCTCCTATGTAGGTTTTATACCTCAGGAAGTGACGTATACAGGTCAAGCTACCATAGACATGGTTTTAGAAGAGGATGCTGCGGAATTAGAACAGGTTGTTCTTATCGGTTATGGTGCTGCAAGAAAGAAAGATCTTACTGGGTCAGTTGCTCTTGTTACATCAGAGAATTTTAATACTGGTAATAACGTAACCGCAGAAAATTTATTTAACGGTCGTGTCGCTGGTGTTAACATTAACACCAACGGAGGTCCTGCCGGAAACTCACAAATCAGAATTAGAGGAGGTGCCTCTTTAAACGCATCAAATGATCCACTTATTGTAGTAGATGGTTTACCATTAAACGACCCGAGAGATACTAATAATGGTTCACGATCTGTATTATCTGCAATTAATCCAAATGACATCGAATCATTTTCGATTCTTAAAGATGCTTCTGCAGCGGCCATCTATGGTAACCGAGGAGCAAACGGAGTAATTATTATTACTACTAAAAAGGGAAAAAAGAATTTACAAATTAGCTTGGATTCGCAAACAAACATTACTACGGCAAATGAAGTAGTTGATGTATTTTCTGCTGATGAGTACCGAGCATTTATTGCAGAAAATTTTCCAGATAGACTAGCTGATCTTGGATCGGCAAGTACAGATTGGCAAGATGAGATTTACAGAGATGCATTCTCTTCAAATCATAACTTGTCTGTTGGTGGATCAATCATGCAGGTACTACCCACCCGTTTCACATTAGGTAGATCTGATCAGGAAGGATTAAGAAGAACATCAAAGTTTGAAAGAACTGCAATGTCTCTTGCATTAAACCCAAGATTATTCAATAATCATTTAAAAGTTGATGTGAATGCAAATTTAAGTTTTGAGAAAAACAGATTTGCCCCTGGTGTTGAAGGTTCTGCGATTACTTTTGACCCTACACAACCTGTTTTTGATGCTACTTCACCTTATGGAGGATTTTTTGAATATATAAACAGTGAAGGTTTTGCACAGGCAAACGTACAAAGAAACCCAGTAGCTCAGCTATTACAAACCAGAGATATAGCCAACGTAAGAAGGTTTTATGGTAATGCAAAATTTGATTATCAGTTGCATTTCTTTCCTGACCTACGCGCTGTATTAAACTTAGGTTTAGATTCTAGTGAAACAGACAGGTTTGAGGAACGTTCTACAGAAAGTGCGAATACATTTAACTCTGCACAAGGAGAATTCAACGGTTTTAAATCGGATACCGATTTTCTTACAGAAAACAGATTATTAGATGCTTATTTAGTATACAACAAAAAAGTAGGTGCTTTCGATATTGAAGCCACTGGAGGTTATTCTTATCAAAAATTCGAAACAGAAATCTTTACGACAGGTGATCAAAGAGATCCTAATATCGAACCAGAGGAAACGATTAGTCCAGATGTTGTTCTATTAGCATACTTCTTAAGAACCAATATCAAAATTAACGATAGATATTTTATTACTGGATCTATTCGTCGTGATGGTACTTCTAGATTTAGTGAAGACAACAGATTTGGTTACTTCCCTTCTGCTTCTTTTGGATGGCAGATTAGTGAAGAGAATTTCCTTAGAAACTCTAATGTATTGAGTAACTTAAGACTTCGTTTAGGTTATGGTATTACAGGACAGCAAGACATCCCTTCTGCTTTCGAATTTTTAGAAAGATATAGAGGTAGTAGTCCAAACACACAATACATTCTTAACGGAGAAGTAGTGAACATAGTTCAAGCTCAATTTAGAAATGAAGATATCGAATGGGAAAAAATTTCAGAATATAATATTGGACTAGATTATGGTTTTTTTAATGATCGTATTAGTGGTTCTATAGATGTATTTAGAAAAGAATCAGATGACTTACTTTCTCAAGCACCAGTACCAGATGCTGCTAACTTTACCAACCAAGGATTCCAAAACATTGGTAAGTTCGTTACAGAAGGTATTGAATTTGCTATCAACGCAGATGTTATTAGAAAAAATGATTTCAACTGGAATGTAAGTTTTAATGCGACTTACATTGACCGAGAAATTGAAGAATTAGCATTTGGTCAGGATATTTTAACTACTGGTATTAGCGGAGGAACTGGAAACACCATCCAGATCCAGAGACAAGGTGAGGATCCTTTCTCTTTCTTTACGTTTGCGCAAGTTTATGATGAAAACGGAAGACCTATTGAAGGAGCTTATGCTGACTTAAATGGAGATGGCGTGATTAATAACAATGACCGTTACGTTTCAGGAAACGCAGTAGCAGACGTAACCATGGGACTACAGTCAACTGTTAACTACAAAAACTTTGACCTTAGTTTCAATATGAGAGCGAGTTTAGGAAACGAAATTTACAATAACGTAGCTTCCTCAAACGCGCAGCTAGGAAATGTATTTAGAAATGTATTCAACAATACTCCGGTGAGTGTATTAGACACTAATTTCCAAAACACGTCAGATGTAATCCTATCAGATTTTTATGTAGAAGATGCTTCTTTCTTGAGAATGGATAACATCACCCTGGGATATACGCTTAGAGATGTGATGAAAGGTGTTTCTAGTCTTCGTTTTTGGGCAGGTGTACAAAATGCATTTGTAATCACAGACTACTCTGGTCTAGACCCAGAAATACAGAATAATGGTGTCGATAATACGATCTTCCCTAGAGGACGTACGTACTTGTTAGGAATTAACTATAAATACTAAAAAATTAAGGAAATGAAATTTTATAAGATATTTTTATACGCATTTCTTTTCATCGGTATGTTCGCTTCTTGTGAAGACGATTTGAATATCGAATTAGAAGATGATGATGATTTACTGGCAGAGGATGTATTTAGTACTCCAGACGCTTATGATCGTGCTATCGCCGGTGTGTATGCAAACCTTTCTGTAGTAGGTTTAGATGGTCCTGGACAGTCTAACATTGCAGGGATTGATGCAGGAACCGGACAATATATAAGAGGGTTGTTTAACCTTCAAAACTTATCTACTGACGAAACGATCTGGACTTTTGAAAATGACCCAGGAATTCGTCAGGTACAAAGAAATAGCTGGGATGCTAATAATGTAGTAGTTCTTGGTTTTTGGGCCAGAGCAACTTTCCAGATTTCTTTAGCTAATGAGTTTTTACGTCAAACTACAGATGCCAAACTTGATGAAAGAGGAGTATCTGGTGAGTTAAGAAATGAAATAAGAGCCTACAGAGCCGAAGCTAGGGTATTAAGAGCATTGGCTAATTATCATTTATTAGATCTTTTCAGAAGAGCACCTTTTGCTACAGAAGATGATGCCGTTGGATTTACAAGAGTACCAGAAATCGCTGGACAAGAATTATTCAATTATATCGAATCTGAGCTGCTAGCTGTAGATGCTGATCTATTAGACGCTGCTCCAGGGAATACTTCTCAATACGGAAGAGCGAATAAAGGAGTGGCTAAAATGATTCTTGCAAAGTTATACTTAAATGCAGGAGTTTATCTTGGTGCAGAAAACCAACGTTTTGCAGATTGTTTGACGACATGTCAAGAAATTATCAATAGTGGATATTCATTAAATCCTGTATATCTGAACAACTTTAACGCAGATAACGATACTAATGGTGCTCAAAATGAAGTTATTTTCCCTGTAATCGCCGATGGTACATCGGTTAGAAACTTTGGAGGTGCTGGTATTCTTATTCAGGGACAACAGAATGCAAGAGCAGGGTTTCAACCTACTCCAGAATCACTGGGTGTTGGTGGATTTGGAAACTTATATCGTATAAGAAGACAATTTGGAGAGTTATTCGTTAATGATGCTCTTTTTAACAATGATGGCCGAAATACAGTAGTTTCTAGAGACATAGAATTGGATGATGACGGAAATGTAGTTACCGATGAAGAACGTCCAATTGAAATTGCAGATATTTCTGACACTTCCGGAGGATATTTATTAGCTAAGTTTTCTAACATTACTTCTACAGGAGAGCCTGGAAAGGATGCTACATTTGTGGATACTGATTTCCCATTATTTAGATTGGCGGATGTATTCTTAATGTATGCAGAAGCACAACTAAGAGGTGGTGGTGGTGATCGTACTACTGCGCTAGGATTGGTAAATCAACTAAGAGAAAGAGCCTTCGGAGATACTTCAGGAAACATTGCTGACGCCGATTTAACACTTGATTTCCTTATTGACGAGCGTGCAAGAGAATTGCATTGGGAAGGACACAGAAGACAAGACCTTATACGTTTTGGCCTTTACACGGGTGGAACCTATAACTGGTCTTATAAAGGTGGACCACAAAATGGATCATCTATCTCTGAAAACTTAAGATTATTCCCTGTTCCAGAATCGAGCAGGTCTGCAAATCCTAACTTAGGACAAAACCCTGGATTCTAAAATTAAACTATGAAAAATTCAAATTATACAGTCATGAAAAAGATATCAATTTTACTCTTTGCATTTGTAGCTGCATTATGCTTCAATGCATGTATCGAAGATGAAGACCCAACATTTGTTCTTGAACAAGAACAAACCGAAGGACCACTTATAGTATCTGCAAATTCTACTATCGCCTTAACCAAAGAGAATGAGAACTTACAAGGATTTACTTTAGTATGGGAAGACGCTCAGTATAATGTAAATACACCGATTAGTTATACCATTCAAGCCGCTGCTGCGGGAACAGATTTTGCCAACCCATTAGAAGTAGCTGTAACTACAGATCGTTTCTACTCTTGGACTATTGGTGAGCTAAACAGTTTGGCAATCCTTTTAGAATTAGAACCAGATAATGAAGCTTCTTTTGAACTAAGAGTTGTTTCTTCATTAGGAACTAATGGAGGGGCTTCAATTATCTCTAATCCAGTAGCTTTAACCGTAACACCTTATTCTACGATAATTGTTACAAGGAACTTATTTTTAGTAGGAAATACTGTTGACACCAATAAAGATGGTGTTGCTAACAACGATGACTGGAACAACGGAGCTACTAATACTTACTTATTTAGAGATCCTGATAACTCAAACATTTTCTATTTCAGAGGTTTCTTTGAATTCAATGACGGTGAAAACGAATTCAAGTTATTAGAAAACAAAGGAGCTTGGCAACCACAATGGGGTCTTGATGGTGGTGGATTTACCAGCAGTGATATTCTTGGTGGTGATCCTGGAGCGTTTACTATTGGATCTTCTGGATACTATGAGTTAATCGTGAATACCGATGAGCTTACTCACGAATTAAATGCTATTGATATTACTGGAGCAACAGAATATACAACTATCGGTTTCATTGGTTCTGCAAGAACTGGAGATGATACCGGATGGGGTGGAGATGATACAGACTTGATCCAGTCTCCTTTCAATCCTCACATTTGGTACGCCGAAAATGTAACACTTTTCGATGGTGCACTTAAGTTTAGACACAGTAATGACTGGCCAGGAAACTGGGGTGGTTCTACTCCACTTACAGGACAGGCAACTACAGAAGGAAACCCTCCTGATACTCCAGTTATTGCAGGAACTTATGACATCTGGTTCAATGACTTAGATGGACGTTACATCTTTGTTCCTAGAAATTAAATTTTAGAAATTTAAACCGTTGAAATGAAAAACATTAAAAATATATCAGCCAAAACCATCCTCCTTATAGGGGGAATGGTTCTTGGTTTCACAGCTTGTAGTGAAGATGATGATAACCCCAATACAGGAGAACCAATCATTACCAGTCAATCCTTAAAAATGGATCTTACTGAACTACAAAAGGAAGATGCTGGAGTATTTATGCAAGCTTTCTATTGGGATGTAGAACCTATTGGAGGATGGTATGATCAAGTTGCTTCAGAAATTGAAGAATGGGCTGACGCCGGTGTAAATAGAATTTGGTTACCTTCTCCAAGTAAAGGTGCTTCAGGTGAATTTTCTATGGGATATGACCCAATGGACTACTTTGACGTAGGAGAATTCAGTCAAAGAGGTTCTAAAAACGTGGAAACTCGTTTCGGATCAAGACAAGAATTAGAAGACTTAATCCAAAAAGCACATGCCAATGACATTGAGGTTGTTGCTGATGTTGTTATGGGTCATAATTCTGGTGGAGGATTACAAGCAAATCCATTTAGAGGAGGTGCAGAAGTATTTACTTTATTCAATGAAGAAAATGGAAATGCTTCTGGTAAATTCAATAGAACTTTTGATCATTTCCACCCTAATGGAGTTGTTGATGCTGATGAAGAAGCTTTATTTTTCCCAGAAACAGATCTTAGTCACGTAGTACCTTATGTACAAGAATGGTTATGGGGTAGAGACGATTCTGTAGCAGAATTCTATAGATCTCTTGGTTTTGACGGATGGCGTTTTGACTATGTAAAGAGTTTTGCTCCTAAATGGGTAACGGCATGGAACGACAAAGTTGGAGGGTTCTCGGTAGGAGAAAACTTTGATGGTAACCAACAGGTCTTAAAAGACTGGGTTGATGCTTCAGGATCTGCCGCATTTGATTTCGCTTGCTTTTACAGATTAGATGAAACTCTGGATAGAGCCAATGATCTTACCGCTTTAGGCGATGCTGGTAATATGTTGAGAAAATTGGATCCAGGTAATGCTGTTACTTTTACTGCAAATCATGATACAGAGAAAGATCCAAATCCGGACAACAGAATTAGTTATGGTAAGAAACTATTAGCGTATTCTTATATTCTTACTCATGACGGTTATCCTACTGTTTTCTACTTGGATTACCAGGCATTCAAAGGTCAACTCAATACTTTAATTCAAATTTATAACTCATTAGCTGTTGGTGATGTAGAAGTTATTGAAGCCAGCAAAGATGAGTACATTATGAAAAGAAGCGGAAGCGGAGATAATCCTGGTTTGATTCTTTATATGAATATCAGTGGACAAACAAAACAACGCACCGTACAGACCAATTGGGCTGGTAAACAATTAGTTGATTATACCGATAACTCAAGAGCTACTCCTACTGCGGATGCTGAAGGAAATGCTACTTTGAGTGCACCTCCTGGAAGTTATTCTGTATGGTCAATTACCAAAGAATAATACTTAGATTCTTTTTTTAATAGTTAGCTAATACTATAATGTTTAAAGGGCGCTTTTTTAGCGCTCTTTTTTCATTTTTCAGAAAGTATATTCTTCATTATTTTTATCTTTTGTCCCACTATTCTTATTAAGATAGTAAAATCAAAAAGATTTACTTTACTTTGTAGATCATGAATTACACAAAATCAATTTAATTTAAAAGTACTTAATGCCAAAGTTTCCCTTTTACAAACAAGCCGAATCCAAAGACTGCGGACCCACTTGTATTAAGATAATTGCTAAGCATTATGGGAGAATTCTTAATACCGAAAAACTAAGAACTTTAAGCGAAACCACTCGTGAAGGAAGTTCATTGTTAGGACTTAGTGAAGCAGTAGAAGCAATTGGGTTTAGATCTCTTGGCGTGAAGTTATCTTTAAATAAATTGGATGAAGTTCCCTTGCCTTGCATTGTACATTGGAACAAAGTGCATTATGTTGTAGTATACAAAATCAAAAACCATAGAAATGGTGGAATGACTATCTATGTTTCGGATCCCGCCCATGGTTTAATTACCTATACAAAAGAAGAATTTATCCGTGCCTGGATTGGAAACAATGCAGATGAAACTACCGAAGAAGGAGTAGCCCTGCTGGTAGAGCCAACACCAAATTTTTACAGTGATAATATCGATGAAAATGATGAAAAATTTGGTTTCAAATTCATATCCAAATACATTTTCAAATACAAGGCGTTTCTTTTTCAATTAGCTTTAGGATTAACTGCTGGAAGTTTATTACAGCTTATCACTCCTTTTTTAACACAAAGTATAGTTGATGTCGGTATCAAAAATCAAGACCTCAACTTTGTGTATCTGGTTTTGATCGCAATGTTATCCTTATTTATTGGTAGAACCTTAATTGAAGTGTTACGAAGTTGGATCTTATTACATCTAAGTACTCGTATTAACATTTCACTAATTTCTGACTTTTTTATCAAGTTGATGAATTTACCTATCTCCTATTTTGATGTAAAAATGACCGGGGATTTGTTGCAACGTATCAACGATCATAAAAGAATTGAACAGATACTTACCATGTCTTCATTAAACGTGTTGTTTTCGATGGTAAACCTCATTGTATTCAGCATTGTACTTATCTATTATAGCTTAACTATCTTTGGGATTTTTGCAGTTGGTAGTGTGTTTTACTTTGCCTGGATACTAATCTTCTTTAAAAAACGAAAAAAACTAGATTACAAGCGATTTTCACAAATTAGTGAAGAACAAAGTAAAGTGATTGAACTTGTTAATGGAATGCAGGAAATAAAACTGCACAATGCCGAAAAAAGAAAACGATGGAATTGGGAGTTTGTACAAGCCAAATTATTTAAAATTTCTATAGAAAATCTGGCTCTTGAGCAATACCAAAGTGTTGGATCATCATTCATCAATGAACTTAAAAACATCATTATTACAGTATTTTCTGCCAAACTCGTCATCGATGGAGAAATTACCTTGGGTATGATGTTGGCCATTACGGCTATTGTGGGTCAGTTAAACGCTCCTATAGCCCAATTGATTAATTTTTTACGAGAACTACAAGATGCCCAAATCTCTTTAGAACGTTTGGGAGAAATCCATAATAAGGAAGATGAAGAACAAGTTGGTGATGAAAAGATTCGAGAAATTCCCGAAAACTCAAGTTTTGATGTAAAAGGAGTAGATTTTAGATATGTTGGATCAGATAAACCTGTTTTAGAAAAACTAAGCCTTTCGATCCCTGCTAACAAGATCACTGCGGTCGTGGGAGTTAGTGGTAGTGGAAAAACGACTCTGATGAAACTATTACTAAAATTCTATGAACCCGATGAAGGACAAATTTTTATTGGTCCGTATGATTTAAAACAAGTTTCACAAAAATCCTGGAGAGATCATTTTGGAGTGGTAATGCAGGAAGGATATATATTTAATGATACTATTGCCAATAATATTGCAGTAGGAGAAGATTATGTAGATAAGAAAAAACTTGCGCATGCAGTAAAAGTGGCCAATATTCAAGAATTTATAGAGTCTCTTCCTCTATCCTATAATACCAAAATCGGTATGGAAGGTGTTGGATTAAGTACTGGACAAAAGCAGCGTTTATTTATTGCTCGTGCGGTGTACAAAAACCCCAAGTTTTTATTCTTTGACGAAGCTACCTCTGC
The DNA here is from genome assembly GCF_056160245.1 of Aquimarina sp. AWH4_224. NCBI lineage: Bacteria > Pseudomonadati > Bacteroidota > Flavobacteriia > Flavobacteriales > Flavobacteriaceae > Aquimarina > Aquimarina sp. AWH4_224. The sequence goes on from NZ_JBSWWU010000005.1 coordinate 249,432, forward strand.
CCTAGATGCCAATAATGAAAAGGTAATTATGGAAAACCTTGATGCCTTTTTCGAAAACAAGACTGTAATGGTCATTGCCCATCGATTGAGCACCGTAAAGAATGCGCACCAAATTGTGGTTCTGGATAAAGGACAAATAGTAGAAGTTGGAAATCATGAAGAACTGATCAAAAACAAAGGAAACTATTATCATTTAGTTAAAAATCAATTAGAACTCGGAAAGTAAGATGCCAGAAGACTTAGACGACATACAATTAAGAAGCGAAGAAGTACAAGAAATTTTAACTCGAGTTCCTCATTGGATGATTCGATGGGGAAATCTATTGATACTAGGATTGGTGATACTTTTGTTGTTTTTATCCTGGTTAATCAAGTATCCTGATGTAATTCCCGCAGAGGCCATTGTAACTACTCAAATCCCCCCTCAAAAAGAGTATGCCAAGATCAATGGAAAAATAGAATCCATATTGGTAGAGGATAATCAAATTGTTCCAAAGGATACCCCTCTGGCTATATTACGAAGTACAGCCAATTACCAAGACGTTTTTTACTTAAAATCTATTATTGACACCACAAAATTAGACAATCAGTCGTTCTATTTCCCTGTGGATCAATTACCAATACTTTTTCTGGGGGATATCGAGACCAATTTTGCTTTGTTTGAAAATAGTTATTCTGAATATAGATTAAATAAGAAGTATCAACCCTTTAATTATGAAGTTATTGCCAATGCGGCAGCCCTATCAGAATCCTATAGAAGATTGGAAAGCCTTAAAGCACAAAAGAAAATCGGTGGTAAAGAGCTCAACTTAAAAAAGGAAGATTTGGGGAGACAAAAAGATCTTTATGACAAAGGAGTGATTTCTCAGCAAACCTATGAAAACAAAGAATTGGATTATTTGAGAGCAAAACGTGACTATGAAAACAATGACGTTCAAATATCGCAAATCACGGAGAACATTAGTAATGCTACCAAAAATTCTAAAGGAACGGAAATCAACAAACAAAAGGAAGAAATTAATTTATTCAAGAAAGTACTTCAATCTTTTGATCAATTAAAAACAAGTATAAGAGATTGGGAATTGCAATATGTCCTGAAATCGGATATGGATGGTCGTGTTTCATTTCTAAATTACCGTAACCCCAACCAAACCGTAACCGCTGGGGATGTGGTTTTTGTGGTCGTTCCTATAGAAGAATCATCGTATCTGGCCAGAATCAAAGCTCCTTCTCAAAACTCTGGAAAAATTAAAATTGGACAAACAGCCAATATTCGATTGGAAAATTTTCCAGACGACGAATTTGGGACCTTAAAAGGTGAAGTGAGTTATATTTCACTATTGCCAGACAAGGATGGCCTATATCTTATTGATGTTGCGCTTCCAGACAAACTCATTACTACTTATGATAAGGAGATTCCTTTTAGGCAAGAAATGAGAGGTGTTGTCGAAATTGTTACCGAGGATCTGCGATTGATAGAACGGTTTTTCTATCAATTCAGAAACTTAATGGATAAATAATTCCTTTCTGGTAATATTTATGCAGCTTTAGGTAATGAAATAAGAAATGTACTCCCTGCTCCCGGAGCGCTGGTTACATCAATTTTACCTCGATTTAGCTCTATTAATTCCTTACAAATACGTAATCCCAAACCTGTACCAGTTTCATTTTGTGTACCAGGAGTGGTAAAAGTGTCTTCGGCAAACAACTTATCAATAAATTGTGGATTAATACCAACACCTGTATCCTTAAATCGAATCTCATAATGATTGTCTTTATCTTCTGAAAGTAAGGAAATCGAATCTCCTGGATTACAGAACTTGATAGCATTGGCAATAAGATTTTGGGCTACAATACCAAACATATCCCTATCGGCATAAATCTTTGTTGGATTCAAGTTATTGATCAACTGAATATTCTTTTGCTTGGCTTTTTGTTCAAAAAATGTAAACTTATCCGAAATCACTTCAGAAATATCAAAAGTAGTAGGATTAGCATTTAATTCCTTTAACTGAGACTTTGACCAATTTAATAGATTATGCAATAAGATAGAAGTTTGATGAGCACCACTTGCCAAAAGCGGAACCACCTCTTTAAATTCTTTATCACTTATTGAATTTTCCTTCAAAAGATTTAAAGTTCCTTCTAGGCCACTAATCTCATTCTTAAGGTCATGAGAAATAATCGAAAACAGCTTATTTTTTACCTGATTGGAATTATCCAGCTTGGCTATAAGTCTTTTTCTCTCATTTCTTGTTCTTATGATCATAATCAAAAAGATAAGAACCACCAACACAACCGCACTAGCGATATAAGCAATCAAACGAAATTGAAACAATTGCGCTGCAGTTTCCCGTTCTCTTTTTTCCTGTTCTTCAATTAGTTTAAGTTGTTCTAACTCCGCTTTATAATGTGCTTTTGTTTTTTCAATCTTTTTTGCTGCAATATCATACATTCTCTTATCCGAAAGTTCCAGATATTTCTTTTGCCACCCCAAGGCTCCTAGCAAGTTCCCTTTGGTAGAATCCAGTTTGAACGAATATTTATAGTTTTTTAATATTAATGCAGTAATGTTAGCTTTTTCAAAATTGGCTCTTGCTTCTTTTAATAAAGCTTCTGATTTTACAAAATCTCCCTGCTCCAAAGCAATGATACCCAACTGTTGCTTGGCATTAGTTACGATCAACTTATAATTAGCTCGCGTTCCAACGCATAGCGTAGTATCATAGTACTTTTTTGCTGTTGTATATTCTTTGCTATACATAGCAGCTTTAGCCATAATACTATACGATTGAGCCTCGTGTTTAAGATCTTTTTCTTTTTTATTGATTTGGAGCGATTCTGAAAGTAGTTTTTTAGCTTCAGAAAGCTTACCATTTTCAGTGTATAATAGTGCTAAATTGTTCAGTACCAACCCTAGTCCTCCCAGTCCTAATTTTTTTCTTAGCGCTATAGATTTTAAATAATACTCCTCTGAAGAAGCAACATCTTTCAGATCCTTATATACAATAGCCAGATTGTTGTAAATACTGGATAATCCAATACTGTCTTTAAGTTGTTCTCTGCACAACTTCGCTTCCATTAGATAATCTGCAGCTTTCTCAAGATTTCCTTTACTCTGCTCAATAATAAATCTATCATTACGAACCGAGGCTAAGCCGTTAAGGTCATTTATATCTTTAAAGTATTTAGAGGCTTTTTCGAAGTTAGTTTCGGATTCTGTAGTTCTATATAGTTTATTGCTAATCAGTCCTTTTTGTCGGTACACCATAGCTAATCCTCTTTTATAGTCGATATCAAAACCTAACTGAATTAGCTGATCTGCCAGAGGTTGTGCCCTATCCAATTGATCTTGAGTTACAAACTCTTGTAAATTATTGACTGCTGTGTCGTAGAGTACGGAATCTTTTACACTCCCTATTTCGGAAAGGTCTACCGCAGACCATTGGTTTTGGGCGAAACCAGATAGGCATGCAAGGCATAACAAGATTAGTAGATAAGTTATCTTCTTCATTGTGTTCATTTTGGGGGTTAAACATGACAAAAAGCATATTTAGTCCACAAAATACACAAATTTTATAATTATCTATAATTTTGTAGTATTATTCTTTCATTTTTTTGTGGTTTTACCATAAAAATAGAATTTTAATTTGGTTAAAAGCCTTTCTTTCAAAGAGAAAGGCCTTTAACCCATTTATAGATATTTAATACCACTAATCTTTTAATTGATCTAGTTCTGCGTGCTATTTCTATGATCTACCATTCTTCCTATAAACCAAATAAATGGTTCGACTTGTCCTTTCAAAATACAGGTTCCTTTGCAAATACAATGAAGTAATCCTTGTACATCAGACGATCGCAATGCAGAAACTGCATCATTATCAGTGATGACCAATGAGCAAGAAGGCAAATCACAATCCTCATCTGAATTTATTGTAATCTTTCCATCTTCTACTAAGATTGCGATTGGCTTAGATGCTTCAGAAGTCCTAACAGATATGGTCAGGTTTGGAGTCGGGGCAGCAACTACTGCCATCGATCGTTTTAGATACAAGGAAAATCCTTTGGCCCAAGCTTCGATATCAGATATTGAAATATTCGAATCTTTTGTTTCATTTTGCTCAATGGTAAGTTGTTCATCTACTTTGCGTTCTGCCTCAATAAGAGCCGCCAGGGTTCTATCTACATCTTCACGGGTATGGGCTGCCGAGCAGATGAGTCTCAAACGCCCACGTCCGCTTTCGACAATCGGATACGTTACCGCAGAAGTTTGAACACCTTGCTGATACATGTTTTGTACAATAGCATACAGTTTATCTTTGTCACTAAAGTGTGGAGTAACGATAGGGCCATCTCCAGTTCCCAAATCATACCCAGCATCTTCAAATTGTTTACGCATGTAACGAGTAGTATCCCATAATTGTTCTCGTAACGCATCATCAGAGCGAAGACGTCTTAATGCAGTAAGCGCTGCGGCCATATCCGCCGGACTAATTGAGGCCTGAAAGATATAAGCTCTAGAGGACGACTTCAAAAGATCAACGTGTTCCTGACTGGCAGCTACTACTCCACCAAGACTCCCTAAGGCTTTACTGAGTGTCGTCATAATGAAATCTACCTCTTCAGTAACACCTTGAGCTGCACAAATACCTGCTCCATTTTCACCGTAAAAGCCAAAAGAATGTGCTTCATCCACCAGAACGAGTGCATTATATTTCTTAGCTGTTCGAACGATCTCTGCAACTGGTGCGGCCCCTTCTCCCATGCTATATACCCCTTCTAATACTACTAAAATTGTACGATATGGAGACATTTCAGATTTAAGGACTTCCTCTAAATCAGATGCACTATTATGTTGAAACGTTCGAACCGTAGCTCCACAAAGACGTGCGCCATCTACTATAGATGCATGACAGAGTTGATCGATAATTACCACGTCATTTCTTCCTAATAATCCTGCTATTGCTCCAACATTAGCGGTATATCCTGTTGGAAACAAACATGCACTAGGTTTGCCAACTAAATCGGCAAACTCAGTTTCGAACTCTAAGTGTTGATTCGTCATTCCTGAAGCCGCAGCAGAGGTTCCCATTCCGGTACCAAAACGTGCTAATGCATCAGAAGCTTCCTCCATAACTTTTTGATCGCGATTCAAACCAAGATACAGATTCGTTGTCCATATAATAGCCTCTTGCTCTTCATCATTATAAGCATCGCCCACAATACCTTTGGTGGCACTTCCTGTTCGTAATACTTTGCTATACGGGTTTCTGCGATCATTATTGACCATATGAAGGACTTCTTGAACCAGCTTACTTTTATCCGTCGCGTCCCAAGCGGGTGCTTTCGCAGCCTGAAATGTAGGATGACTTGACTGAATATGTGTTTGAAAACTAGCTAATGTATCAGTGAATACAGTTTTTGACCCATTTGTAGAGCTATTTGCATCACCACTCCCCTTCATATTAGTAATATAATTAACTAATGCATTTGGAGTGGAATGCTCAAAAATAGCATGAGCGGATAGCTCTTGCCCCAGTAAATTGGTAAGTCTACAGCTAAACTCCAACGTAGTTAAAGAATCGAGTCCTAGATTATCGAATGAATCCTCTGGTGATACTCCTTCCGGATCATCCAAATTGAGTAGAGACGCTACTTCATTCTGAACAATTGACAATATCTTTCCTTGTTGTTCATCCTTTGAAACTATCAAATTTTGCACGACAGTCTGATTTTCGGAATCTTTTTTGACACAAGCTTTCCCTTCTAAACTTATTAATTTCTTGCGGTCTAGCTTATCATTTGGTAACAGTGGTAAAGCCTTTAGGTATTTTATGACTTGAGGAACCATATATTTTGGTAATCGTCGTGATATATACGATTTAATTTCGGTCTCAGTTACCGCCTTATCTTTGCTTACAATATAGGCCACTAATATTTTCTGACCAAAACCTCCATCGACGGCTGCCGTTGCAGCTGCATCAATACCTTCCATAGACTCGAGTGTGGACTCGATTTCTTCTAATTCAATTCTATAACCCCTGATCTTTACTTGTTGATCGACTCTTCCCAGGAACTCGATTTCTCCATTTTCTGTCCAGCAACACAAATCGCCCGTTTTGTATAAGCGATTATCTGAAATCAGATTATTTGGTTCTATGTCAATAAATCGCTCTTTGGTCTTAACTTCATCATACAAATAACCTCGGGCAAGTTTGGTTCCCGCTAGGTACAATTCTCCTCCTACTCCAGTGGGAACAGGTTGCAAAGCTTCATCCAAAATATAAGCACGTGAGTTAGGCACAGACTTACCAATAGTGACTACTTCTGCCCCAGGAGAAACTTCAGCGATGGTAGAATAGACCGTATCCTCGGTAGGTCCATATGCATTCAAAACACGTACATCTGGTCTTTGTTTATGCACTTGCGCGACTAGTGAGGGCTTTAGTGCCTCGCCACCAAATACTAAACATTTCAAGCCCTTGGGTAATTTTTCTGTTGTTAGTAAAGCTTGCATTGCCGAGGCAACCATTACACAAACTCTGATCTGATCTACAGCAGGAAGCTTGGTTAACTCCAATGCATTTTTCGCTAAAATGATAGTTCCCCCCAGGGATAAGGTTCCCATAATCTCCATTACCGAGGTATCAAAACAAACCGAAGCCCCTGCAAAAACTCCTTTCAACTCCTCATCACTAAATAGTTCTCGCATAGATTGACGAAGACAAACAAAACCTTTATGCTCTACCGCTACACCTTTTGGTTTCCCTGTTGAACCCGAAGTATAAATAACATAAGCCAAATCGTTTCCTGATGCTCTTACCGAATGATCGATATGTTCACCTAATTTATTGATCCGTAATTGTTCTTGCACACTACTACATAGTTCGGCAGAAACCTCATTATCCACAATAGTTGCCACGGCACGAGAATGTTCTAACATGTATTTTACCCTATCCTGTGGATATGCCGGATCCAAAGGCACATATGCACATCCAGCTTGCATTACACCAATTAGAGCTGCTACCAACTCCCAGGTTCGATTCATACATACGCCTACCAGTGATCCTGGTGTTACCTTTCGGTTAATGAGTTCTCCGGCAACCTCACCAGCCCGTTTCATTAGGTCCTTGTAACTGATTTTTGTCTCTCTATCAATAATTGCTATTCGTTCTGGATGTTTGAGCATTTGCTTTGCGATCAAACCACAAATTGTTGTTTCCAAATTGTTGTCTGTTTTTTGAGCAAGGTTTTTGTTCATGAAGTTTTGCAAATCCTCTAGATTCATGTCAATTATCTCTTCTGTATGTTGCACTCCTGATACGTCCAACATACGCTGTCGATTACTGATCATTTCGGTCTTATTCGAGCCTGAATTAAAACGATCCAATTGGTCTGTATTGGTCGATAATTCGTTAAAAAATTGAGTTAATTTATCCATTGGTATATATTGTTTTTATAAATATAAAGAGCACATGGATACACATCCCAAAATAGAAGTATACATTAAGTAGACCTATGGCAACTAGTCTTTAAAAGAGACAGACAATGAATAGACAAGAGAAAATAAACTACTAACTTTCAATTGTTTATTTTTAAAAAACCAAGACAAGGCTTTCACAATTATATTTGAATTATAGGAAACATTTTACCATTACATATCGTGGATTAATCATAAGTATTGTTATTAAAATTACTTTACGTTTGGTTTCAAAAAAACTCCGCATAAAAAAAGTAGATTGTTTATGAAAACAATCTACTTTCTCAACAAAGCATTTCGCTCTTGTGTGTATTCTTATTTTGTTGCTTTACTCTTTACCCATTCATCTACCAAACTCTCCAGCACATTAAGGGGGACTGCTCCATTTGTGAGCACAACATCGTGAAACTCCCGAATATCAAATTGCTCTCCTAATTCCTTTTTTGCATTTTCTCTTAATTCCAGAATTTTATTCATTCCTATTTTATATGCAGTAGCTTGGCTAGGCATCACAATATGCCTTTCTACCATTTTGATAGCATCACTTTCCGCGTTAGGAGTATTTGTGGCATAGTACTTTATCCCTTCTTCTCTCGTCCATTTTTTAGCGTGAATCCCAGTGTCTACAACTAATCTACATGCTCTCCAAAGTTCCATTGCTAATCGACCAAAATCTGAATATGGATCACTGTAAAGGCCTATTTCTTTTGGTAAGAGCTCATTATAAAGTCCCCAACCTTCTATATAGGCAGTATATCCGCCAAACTTTCTAAACTTTGGTATATCCTGTAACTCTTGCGCTATCGATATCTGCATATGATGTCCTGGGATTCCTTCATGATATGCCAAAGCTTCCATTTGATATATAGGCATGGCTTCCATGTCATAAAGATTTGCATAATAGGTTCCTGGTCTAGATCCATCAGGTGTACCCCGCTGATAAAACGCTTTACCAGCACTTTTTTCCCTAAAAGGCTCTACAGCTTTCACTATGATATCCGCTTTGGGTTTTGTGATGAACAACTCATCCAATCTTGATTTCAGGTTATCGATTAGTCCTACAGCCTTTTTTAGATAGGCCGCTTTTCCTTCTTCTGTATTAGGATAATAGAACTTCTTATCCTCTTTCATATACTTAAAGAAATCTTGCAACGTACCTTCATATTTTACCTGCTTCATAATATCTCGCATCTCACCATGTATACGCTCTACTTCTTTTAGCCCCAAATCATGAATTTGGTCTGCTGTCATACTAGTAGTTGTTGTCCTTTTTAATGCTATATTATAGAATTTATCTCCTTTTGGAAATTTCCAGGCTCCATCGTCTGTAGTTGCTCTTTGTTGTTGTTTTTCTAGCAAAGTAATCAGTTTTTCATACCCTGGTTTTACACCTTCTAGTAATGCTTTTTTTGCATTTGCTATGAGTTCTTGATTTTCTTCATCTGACAATTCCAGCGATGAAATCTTACCTTTAAAATCGGCCAATAATGTACTTTCTTCTTTAGATTCATCAAATGGCTTACCCGTGATAATATTTTTACTATCATCCAAAACTTTTGTAAATACAAACTTTGGAGGTAAAATTCCATTTTTCTCTCGTATTTTCATGTTTTCTACGAGTTGCGTAAACAGCGCATCGATCCCATTCAATCTGGCAATATAAGCTTCTGCATCGCTCTTTGCAGAAATTCGGTGCATATTAATCATAAACGCAGGTATTTCGGCTTGCATACCGTGCATTTGATTTACCGGGTAATCATAGAAACGATATTGAAAATCTTCAATTTCATCTTCAAGATCTTGTTTCATTAAAGTATAGCTCAACTTGGTAGCATCATTGAGCAAAGATATTTCAACAGAATCGTTCAGATATGCTAAGCGTCGTTTTACCCGTTCTAAGTCTTCTGCTTCTCTCTTTGAAGAAATGTCATCCCATTTACCATAATCTTCCGTTTTAACTCCTAAGTAGGTTTGAGTCATTGGAGATAATTTCACCTCTTCCTGAAATTGAGCTTCAAACCAATCATTCAAATTTTTGGAATGTTCCTCTATACTTTCAGCACTCGAAACTTCGGTAGCGGTCTCCTTATTTTCTTGTTTGCAACTTGCCAAAGCAAACGCTGCAAACATTACAAGAGTACTTGTTCTTAAAATATTTTGCATGTTACACATGTATTTAGGGTGATGGTTTATTTTAAAATTGAAACTTCGATTGCAGAATCATGAAATACCTTATGTGTCTGCTTTTTGAAATCTGATGCTTTTGCCTTAAATATATTGGGTACAAAAGTTTGCGGATTCAAATCAATTAATGGAAACCAAGTACTCTGTACCTGAATTTGAATTTTATGTCCTTTCTTAAAAGTATGATGTACATCCTGTAATTTAATATTCACAGCTGTTTTTTCGTTAGCAGTAAAAGGTTCTGGTTTGCTGAAATCGTTTCTAAAACGACCTCTCATTACCTCACTACGAACCATCATATGATAGTTCCCCATTTTTAAATATTTCTGAGTTTCCTGAGTATCTTCGGCGTCGTTAGGAAATACATCCACCAATTTTACCACCCAGTCCGCATCTGTACCTGTAGTAGCTACTTTTAATTTGGCTAATATTTCTCCAGATAACGTTACGTTTTCAGTCAAAACCGGGGTTTCGAATACCAAAACATCTGGACGACGAGCAGCAAATCTTTGATCGTCGGTCATATACTTTCTTGGTGTAAACACCATCTTCACGTCCTCTGAGTAAGGAACTGGTTTTTTAGGATCACTTATAAATTCTGAAGCGCCATCCCCTTTTGCTTCGGTAAGACCGTCTGCCAAATAAAATGTTTTCTTTTCTGTATTTTTTGGTGGCCAGGTTTCAAAAGCATCCCATTTCTTCGCTCCCGTATCAAAAATCTGTATTTCTGGTAGAGCTTCTTTTTTGGTGTCATTTTTCAGGAAACGGTTAAAGAACCTGGTTTCTACATTCTTTTGGTAATTTTCAGAAATATTATCTCCAAAATATACATTTCCTATAGCCTGACGGTCCTTACTTCTGGCCCAATCTCCATGACTCCAAGGACCAAAAACCATAATATTATAATTATCACTTCTTTTTTCTATGTTTTCATAGGTCTCAAACGGACCATATAAGTCTTCAGCATCAAAAAGTCCTCCTACTACCATTACAGCGGGTTTAATATTTTCAAGATGTTGAATGATTCCTCTTTTTTGCCAAAACTCATCATAATTAGGGTGTTCTTTTAATTGTGTCCAAAACACATTATCCTCTTTATAATATTGATCAAGATTACTTAAAGGACCGGCATCTAAGAAAAACTGATATTGATCTTTGCTTTTAAGATCTGGAAAACTATACCATCCTTTGTCTGTAGGTTGTGTTTTTTCATAACCAAATACCGCAGTTGCTCTCCAATAACTTAAAAGATATGCCCCATTGTGATGAAAATCATCAAAAAAGAAATCTCCAATACACGCCTGAGGCGAAACTGCCTTTAACGCTGGGTGTGAATCTAACAAGGAATACGTGGCGTAAAACCCTGGATACGAAATCCCCCATACACCAACATTTCCATTGTTATTAGCCACATTTTTTACTAACCAATCTATAGTATCGTAAGTATCACTGGCTTCGTCGAACTGTTTTCCTTTTTTATTAGGGATATAAGCCCGCATATTATCATAAACTCCTTCACTCATCCAACGACCTCTTACATCCTGATAAACAATGATATTACCTTCTTGCATCATATATTTATTAGGACCAATCTGAGATCTAAATTGTCCTTCTCCATATGGTCTAGAACTGTATGGGGTTCGTTGCATTAGAATAGGATACTTTTTTGAAGTATCTTTTGGGGAATAAATGGTTGTATGTAACTTGGTACCATCTCGCATTACGATATCAACCTCTTTCTTTGTGTAGTGATCTTTTACTTCGTATGCATTATCCTGTTGAGAAAACCCTATAAAGGAAACAAATAGTACGAATAAAGTAAAATAGTTAATTTTTAAGACTTGCATTGATGTTAATTTAGTTTGTCGCTGAAGATAAAAAAATGGTGTAGCCATAAAGATATCTTTAAGGAGATTTTAACACAGGTTCAGCGATATTATCTAGTTATCTCTGAGATATTATCATAAATAAAAACCTTTGGCTAATATGCCAAAGGTTTTTCCCGCGATCTATTATTATATCTATATCCCCTTATATAGATATTTTGGCTTTGGGGTAAGCACTATTGTGGCGTGATTTCAACTTCAATAAGGTTATATCCTCCTCTTGGATCTCCAAACCATGTTACTCCAGGCCCACTATTGATCACTCCTTTTCCGAATTGAACATCTTCTATAGATGAAACTCTTCTTACAGAAGTATCAGCATCTGCAGGTCCTGTATTAAGTGCAGTTTGTCTCATTACCTGATTTGGTCCAAAACCTACTGGCTCATCATCTTCTGTACCTGCATCATATAAGTATGTATTTGAACTTTCGCTTACTCCAGAGAAAGCAGATCCATCTGGGTTAAACAATACCAATCCAACATTGTTTGTGCTGATAAACCAGTCGTTGGATTGAACGAACATAGTACCGAAACCTAATTTATAATCTTGTCCTTCTGGAACCTCTATTGTGAAGGTATGTACACCACCAGGCATAATTGGTCCTGCCTCGGTTGGTAAAGCTGTTGGGATACCAAAATCTTTTAGGTAGTTGTATGCCACGCTTCTATCACCATCTTCTGCGATCTCTTCTAATCCACTAGACGCTTTTGCTGCTTCTCCTTGGGTAAACCATGGATCCCTGTCTGTATTAAAAGCATAGATAAACGAAGGAGATAAAGGTGTTAATGAAGAAGATAATCTAAGTGGTGTTCCTTGCGTTCCTAATTCATTGAACCAATCATTTAATTCGGCAGGAAGACCGTCTTCTGCAATAGCTTCAAGACCTACTCCTCTATCAGGCTGCCCTAGAGTAAATAAAGGGTTATTTTGAGCATGTAGTACAACTAATCCTGGAGTAATAACGATTCCATTTCCTGCACCTTGTAAGTTAGTAATGGTTAATGTAAATTCTCTAGTTGGCTCATCATATGCTAATTCTACTCGAATATCAGCACTTACATCTTCTTGTATGATTCTAACGGTATTGTCATCATCTGGATTCCCCATGTTTGGTCCCGATTGTACGGTAGCGATAAAGGCCGCTTCTTCTTCTTCTGTACCTAGATCCCAAAGTAAAACTTGATCTGTAATATCTCCGGTTACCGCTGTTTGTCCGTTAAATAAATCTATCCCTACTCCTCTTGGTCCAAAAAACCAGTCATTTGTAGCTGCAGACATTGTTGCAAAATTTAATTTTGCTCCTGGAACTGCTTTAAATGTTTTGGTTAATGTTCCATTCAAAGCTCCTACAGGTGCGTTTTCTGCAAATGGAGCTGCATATAAGTAATTTACGGTATTTCTGATGGTAACAGCAAATGTTCTGTTGGTTACCGCAGTAGCATTACCTTGTCCAAAAGTTGGATTAACTCTCTCTTCCCAATCTGTAGAAGCATCTCCTTCTCCATCGTACGCGATACTGAAACTTGGTAGTCTTACCTCTGGAATAAAGTCTCCTGCAGTCCAGATTCCAGCTTCAACCGCAACATTTTCTCTAGGATTTCCTCCAGATCCCCATTGCACGAAATCAACGATAGCATCAGCACTAGCAAAGGTATTTGTAGAATATAATCCCAGTCCTTCATTATTACTTAACATATCCCAGTTTACTACCAAAAATTCCCCTGGTGCAAGTTCTCTATTACCACTTACTACGGTTGCGTTTTCAATCTGTAAATATTGACCAGGACCAAGACATAACCAGTATGGTGCCAAATCTACCGATACAGTACCATTATTCCATAACTCGATTAATTTGTCTTCACCATAATTTACCTCGTTAAATACGATAGAACGTACATCATTGACAGGCATTGTTAATACGTTTTCTGCTCCAAATGTCACAGTAGTAGTTTCTGCCCAATTTGCAGCACCATTACCTTCTCCATCAAAGATGATACTGTTGTCCGCATCTGTTGTGGCAGGAACAAACTCTCCTGCTGTCCATAAACCAGCGGCTACAGCCACATCTTCTCTAGCGCTACCACCAGATCCATACTGCACGAAGTCTACAAGTGCATCAGCATTGGTGAATTCGTTTGAAGAATACAATCCTAAACCTGCATCAGTATCAGGTAAATTATAAGGTAATACCAAATATCCCCCTGCAGGAATTACAACACTTCCACTTTCTGGAGTGATTTCCCCAATTCTTTGGTAAGTACCAGGTCCTAAACATAACCAATAATCGCTAAGGTCTGCTTCTTGATCTCCTTGGTTAAAAATTTCTACCAAGTCGGTACCTAGAAATCTAATTTCGTTGATTACAACATTATTTTCGACAGGATCCGGATTATCCGGAGGTGTCACTACATCGTCGTCATCGCTACACGATGCGAATGCTATTAAAGCAATAAAAAAGTAAAGATTAATTTTTTTCATGATATATACTTTTATTTGTTCATTTTACTTGAGACAAAATTAATCGCAATCAAAACCAAAAAACGGTGACAAAAGTCACCGTAAATTGTTAAAAATTTGTTATTTAATTAATTGATAATCAAATGATTACAAACAAAAATACATACACTTTTAGGCACCAATTTGGCACCTAAAAGCAAAGGGTAGAAAAACTATTATTTTAGCTTACTTGCAATTGTTTTAGTTCGATATGTCTTTTATGCTGAATCAGTAAATCCGTAGCTTGTAATTTTTTGGTAAGCCTCGAAACTACTTCTCTTGAAGTTCCTAAATCTGAAGCTATTTGCTGATGAGACATTTGTATCATATTGCAATTTTGAAGCTTCGCTTTTTCGGTTAGGTAATTCACCAATCTATCTTCTATTTTATAACACACTACTTGTTTTGTAGTATTCAATAGATCCTCGTAATTACGTTGAAAGTCTTTTAATATAATTTGCGTGAATGATGGATATTTAAAAAACCATTCTTTTACATTTTTAATGGGTAGGCATAGCACCTTTGTTTCTTTTTCTGTAACTGCTGAGAAACGAACAGGTTCTTGTCCGAACAAATGATTAAAACTAAGAATACAGCATTGTCCTGGATGAATATAGTATAGCAAAAATTCTACTTCCTCCTCTTCGGCGTACATTTTAATCAAACCGTCTAATATGATGGGAAGAAAGTTAAGGTAACTACCTTGTTTTACGACATACTCACCTTTGGGAATACTTTTTAATTGCCCAAAAGAAAGCATTTCATCTTCAAGCTCTTTTTCGATAAACGGAAAACATCTGGAAAGTTCTAATTTTTCACTTAGCATTCTTCATTGTATTAGGGTTTGAACACTAAGTAAGTCGAAAAAAATAAACGTACTTACACGATAGCTATAATAAAAACTTATAACAATATCAAAAACGATTATTTTGAACTATAATTCTTTAAGCCGGTCTTTAACCATTTTAGGTATTCCTTGACATCGGGAGTGTATGCTGTAGTACGGTTCAGCATATTCATATCACTATCCAAAAGAACATAATACGGCTGCGAATTATTCTGAAAATTAAGGGTCTGAAAGGTTGCCCATTTGTCCCCAATAGTTTTTATATTTTTTACTCTTCCATCAGGTTTCAAGAACTTAAATCGTTCTTCTTTGGATAGTTTTTCTCGATCATCTACATACAATGAAATCAATGTATATTTATCTTTTAATATTTCAATAATTTCTGGGTGGCTCCAAACCTGCTCTTCCATCTTTCTACAATTTACACAGGCCCATCCCGTAAAATCCAACATAATCGGTTTGTTTTGGGCTTTGGCCGCTTTCACTCCTTCTTCAAAATCAGTATATGCATTTAATCCTAGAGGGCCATGCGCTTCTTTTTCATAAACACTATAAAATAACGGAGGCGGGAAACCACTTAGTAACTTTAAATTTGCATAAGCTGTATTGGTAAGGCCAGGTAATAAATAAATCACAAAGGCCAGGGTTACTACTCCCAGTGTTTTTCTTGCTGTACTTAATTTCTGTAACGGGCCATCGTGTGGAAAACGAATTTTCCCAAACAAATACAAGACCATCCCTATTCCGATAACAATCCAGATACCGATAAATATTTCTCGCTTCAATAGTCCCCAATGCTCTACAAGATCAGCATTAGACAAGAATTTGAAAGCTAAGGCTAGCTCAATGAACCCAAGTACTACTTTAACCGTATTCAACCATCCTCCACTTTTAGGTAGAGAGTTTAACCAATTTGGAAACAAGGCAAATAAACCAAATGGTAATGCCAAGGCTAATCCAAAACCTCCCATACCAAAACTTAACTGCATCGCTCCACCATCGGTACTTAGGGATCCTCCTAACAACGATCCTAAAATCGGTCCTGTACAAGAAAAGGAAACCAAAGCTAATGTAAGTGCCATAAAAAACACACCTACAATTCCTCCTATACTGGTTGCCTTACTATCTAGTTTATTGCTCCAAGATGCAGGTAAAGTAATTTCGAAATATCCAAAAAAGGAAATTGCAAAAACAATGAATATGACAAAAAACAAAATATTGAGTGTCACATTGGTAGAGATATTATTCAAAATCTCCGGGTCTACAGAATCCAACAAATGGAATGGTAAACTTAGTAATACATATATCGCAAAAATGAAAAAGCCATACAAAATAGCATTAAACATTCCTTTTTTCTTGTTATTGGCACTTTTGGTAAAAAACGATACCGTGAGCGGTATCATTGGAAACACACAAGGTGTAAGCAGTGCGATCAAACCACCTAAAAAACCTAAAATAAAGATGTTGAAATAACTTTTCTTTTCTACCTCTTCTGATGGAAATTTTTCTTTCCCTTGAATCCCGATATCTAGTGCATTAGACTTATTACGATCATTATCAGTTATTGCAGAAGCATCTCCTTTGTTCTCGGAAGCTGCACCAGAAAAACTAATATCAAACTCTACCGTTTCTGGAGCCAAACAACGCTCGTCATCACAAATAGAAAAGAAAACCTCTGCCTTAACGCTTTTTAAATTGGGGTTAATGCGTTTTATTTTTTGGGTAAAAGTAACTTTCTCTTCAAAGTACTTTATGTCCATCTCAAAAATCTTATCAAACTTTTCAATTCCCTTAGGCTCTATAGTCGCTCCAATTAGCTCATAGGTGTCTGGTGTTGGATAGAAGGTAAACTCTGTGGGTACAGGAGCTATTTCATCGGTTTCTACCTCGTGTATTGAATATAGATGCCATCCTTTGTCCAGTTTGGCTGTAAATTTTAAGACATACGTATCCTCTGTTTCTTTTTCAATTCCCGCATTCCATTCTATTGGATCGAGGGTTTGAGAAAAAACAGATGTAGACAATAGGGTTATAAATAGTAGTAGATAGCGCATTAGGTTATAGTTATTTTTAGTATTTGATTAGTTTGGGGCATAATTTTATATCGATTGTCTGCTCTGTAATTGATAATCCAAACAATTTCTTTTCCAGAACACAACAACCACACTCTTTCTTTGGCTAACAAAGATAATTTTTCGTCTTTAAAATATTTACTTAATTTCTTTTTCCCTTTCATTCCCAGTGGATAAAAGTAGTCGCCTTCTTTCCATTTTCTTACACTTAAAGGGTACTTTAACTTTTCTTTATCTACAAAAATCGTCTTCAAATTTGCACTTTCCATCTCGTCAACCTCCTTAAAACGCATCGTTCCGGAAGGAAACATTAACATGGTTTCTTCTTCAGGAATTGAATACACATGATCTGGTAATTCTTCGATTATTGGACTTAATAATAAATGTTCTCGATCCTTTACTAAACGATGGGTTGCAGAAAAAATCTGTTTCCCGGATTGCGCAGTTACCATTTGTTCGATATCGCTCCAAGCTGTAAACCCATAATCCTTTAATAAGAAAAATAAGCTACTCTTTGAATTACCATAACTCTGTAATCGATTAATCGGAATTTTTATAACACCATTTTCCCCCAAGAGGAACAGCTCTTTTTTTAGCAAGAGAACTTGTGACTTGATAAAGCTAGTACTGGCTTGTATATTGGCTACAGTAGTTTGAAAGTTTTTAAGTAGGCTTGGATTAATCATCTTCAACTCTGGGATTACATCATGCCTCAATTTATTTCTAAGGTATTTGGTACTCTTATTACTACTATCCTCTCTCCATTGTAATTTTCGTTTCTTAGCAAACTTTAGCAAATCCTCCCTCGAAAAATTAAGTAAAGGCCTGATATACTTCCCATTTACTTCTGGAATACCGGCAAGCCCTTCTATTCCCGTTCCTCTTGACAAATTGATCAAAAAGGTTTCGAGATTATCATCCGTGTGATGCGCAGTAAGAATATAATCGTATTGATGGAGTTCTGCCATTTCATCAAACCAACGATATCGTAACTCCCGAGCTGCCATTTGTATCGACAAATTATGAGTCGCCGCGTACTTTTCGGTATCAAATGAGGTTGTAAAACAAGGAATATGTAATTGCTGAGCATATGCTTTTACAAAAGCTTCATCCCCGTCACTCTCTTCATTTCGAAGCTTAAAATTACAATGTGCAACTCCTGTTTCAAAAGAGGTTTCAACACATAATTTTACAAGCACCATACTATCCAATCCTCCGCTACAGGCAATCAATATTCTGCTCCCCATCAAAAAAGGGAGTTGTGTAGAAATATGCTCTTTAAATTCCTGTGCTAACAAGATATTTGTCTTTTTTTACGGTTTTCCAAATATACAATTTTGATTTACCAATAACATTAGACTCAAAACATTGATTTATCCATTGATTTTCAAGTTTTTAACATCAAATTTGGTTTGTTTTCGTTATTTTTAAAACAACAACTCTTAAATCAAGGACCAATGACAAGGACAGATGAATTGCAGAAATTTTATAGGGCTGATGATCAAAGGGAATTTAGTAAAAAATTACTTTCTATTGTTCCTCACTTACATCCATATGTAAAACACCGATTATACATTGCTGAAAGCGTTGGTATTTTGCCACAAAACATGTATTGTTCTAACGGTATTATAGACGATGCTATTGTAAAACTACACCAGGATGAATTTGATATCCATATGGATACCTTATCACTGGAATTACAACTTTTCAAAATTGCCGACGAACTTATCGATGAATTGTATCTAAGAGAAGGTTGGCATCAGCGAAGTATTAGTACGAACCATTTCCTAAAAAACGAATTGGAGAAACTAGAAGAAGTGTATACGACAGAAGGTAACGAACTAATCATGAAAGAAGATCTGAATGACATATGCTACCATCAATCTTCTGAAAACAAGCAAAATTTCATTTATGATGACCTGGATTCTGAAATCCTTCGTATCATTGACGCCGAGCCCTCTACAGATTTTAGGAAACAGAAACTCTTAGGTAAATTCTACAGTTGGTTACCGATGAAGACTTCCAAAATCATCGATTTATTTGTGTTTGGCAAACTTAATTTTGACGAAATTGCCTCCATCATGGAAATCACTGCGAATGATGTAAAGGAAACTATTATTAATGTTAGAAAAAGCTTTAGAAAAAATCTTATTTGACTAAAACAATATTCTAAAAATCAATTAAACACCTTCAAGCACTTCGCGCATTGCTTTTGCTTTTAGCAAACATTCTTCGTACTCCTTATCGGGATCGGATTTGGCTGTGATTGCTCCCCCAACAGTATACGATATATAATTCTCTGCAGCATTATACAAAATACTACGTATCACTACATTAAAGTCGAAGTCTCCCTTAGGAGTAAAATATCCCACCGCACCACTGTACAATCCGCGTTTAGATTCTTCCAGGTTTTCAATAATTTGCATAGCAGAAATCTTAGGTGCTCCGGTCATACTCCCCATAGGAAATGTAGTCTTGATCACTTCTATCGGAGAGGTTGTTTCCTTCACCTCAGAGACAACCGTCGAAATCATTTGATGTACTTGTTTGAAGCTATATACTCCGCAAAGTTCTTCTACCTTCACCGAACCTTTGACCGCAGTTCTGGACAAATCGTTACGCACCAGATCCACGATCATAATATTCTCTGAACGCTCTTTTAAATCTGCTTTTAATTGAGTTGCAAGCTTTTTATCCTCTATCTTATCTTCGGCTCGTTTGGCAGTTCCTTTTATAGGTTGCGAAATAATTTTCTTTCCTTCTTTTCGAATATATCGCTCTGGTGATGCGGACAACAAATATTGATTGTCGAACTTCAAAAATGTAGCAAAAGGTGGTTGCGAAATGGCATTGAGATGATGGTAGGTTTGTAAAGGATCAATGCAACTGTCTTTGGCAAAAAATTCCTGGCAAAAATTCGCTTCATAAATATCTCCCCGATGTATATGATCCAACATCAGCCCGACCTTTTTCTTATACACATCTTTGGTCATTCCCAGGCTAATTTTCACTTTACCACAATCACTATCTTCTTTTTCCAGCAATTGAATCGTGTCCGGTAACTTCTGAATTTCTTGAAAATCATCGTCCATCTCATCATCCACCATACGCAAATAATGCATCTCTAATTCGTCACCTTTCAGCAACAATAATTTCTTGGGTTGAAAAAAATACAGATCAGGAAATAACAGACCATCTTTGTTTTGAGAAATCAAATGCTCCACATCATTCTTCAAATCATAAGATAAATATCCAAAAATCCAATCAGCCGTTTTCTCCTGGTACTCTTGTAACTCTGCAAAAGCGTTTACGTGATCCGTTTTTAGTGTAGTAAAGGCCTCAACAGCCAAAACAGCATCATAACTAGAATACAGTTGCTGATACGAATTAGAATCTAATAGAATGACTTCATCAAATGTCTGCGCCCATTGTAACATTTGATTTTTGAAAGAAGCGGGATCTGTTAAAGCATATTTTTGGGTACTTCGCACGGCATCATTTAATTTGATGTGCAAAAGTACTTATAACTTGTTTTAATCCCAACAAAAGTGTTTCGTCTGATACGGCATCAGATTCCATAGAAAAATTATCATAAAAAGAAGGAAAACTGAAACTCTCGATAATCTCACCTCCAAACCGCGGAAAAATACCTTTTGCGTATTCTAAGGAGCTTAATCCTCCTCTTTTTCCTGGAGAAGTACTCATCAATAATATTTTTTTTCCTTCTAAAAAATTACGATCCAATCGAGATAACCAATCTATAATATTTTTGAAAAAAGCACCAAAACTTCCGTTGTGCTCATTAACCGAAATGATCAAAGCATCCGCTTCTGAAATTTCCTTTTTCAAACCCATCGCCATGGCAGGAAACCCTTTTTTCTCTTCATCTTCACTATACATAGGCATAGTGTAACTATTTAAATTTAGGACCATAATTTCATGTTCCTTAATCTCTGAGGCTACATACTTTACTAATTTGTGATTGATCGATG
The DNA here is from genome assembly GCF_056160245.1 of Aquimarina sp. AWH4_224. Classification (NCBI taxonomy): domain Bacteria; kingdom Pseudomonadati; phylum Bacteroidota; class Flavobacteriia; order Flavobacteriales; family Flavobacteriaceae; genus Aquimarina; species Aquimarina sp. AWH4_224. The sequence goes on from NZ_JBSWWU010000005.1 coordinate 270,391, forward strand.
TGCTGCTGTTAGACCCGGCAAAAGCGAGAATCTTTTTCATATTTGTGTGATTTTGATTTCAAAATTAACCAAAATGTATACAGTCACAAAATAAGGCTACCTTTGTACCATCAAAATAAATACCATTGACTTTTCAAGATCTTAATTTAAGTACTCAACTTTTAAACGCTCTAGACGATTTAGGGTTTACCACTCCTACTCCAATTCAGGAAAAAGCATTTCCAGTAGTCATGTCTGGTAAAGATGTGGTGGGGATAGCACAAACCGGTACAGGTAAAACCTATGCCTACATGCTTCCTATTTTGCGAATGCTTAAGTATTCGGTTCAACAAAATCCAAGAGTTCTAGTACTCGTTCCTACTCGCGAACTGGTAGTACAAGTATCAGATGAAATTGAAAAGTTATCCACCTATATTAACGTCCGCATCGCTGGTGTATACGGAGGAACTAATATCAACACACAAAAACAAATCGTTTCGCAAGGGCTAGATATTATCGTAGCAACCCCAGGTCGTTTGTATGATCTTGCTGTAAGTAGAGCACTGCAATTAAAATCTATACAAAAATTAGTAATCGACGAGGTAGATGTGATGATGGACCTAGGATTTAGGCATCAGCTGATGAATATTTTTGATATCCTTCCGCAGCAGCGGCAAAATATCATGTTCTCGGCAACAATGACCGAACAGGTCGAAGAAATCATCAAAGATATTTTTATCAATCCTAAAAAAATATCGATTGCCAAAAGTGGTACACCGCTAGAGAACATCAAACAATACGCCTACAGTACAGCAAACTTTTATACCAAAGTAAATCTCCTGGAATATCTTCTCGAAGACAACGAAGAGTTTCAAAAAACCCTGCTGTTTGTAGCCAACAAGCGTATGGCAGATCGTTTGTTTGAGCGGTTTGAAAGAACATTCCCAGACCAATGCGCTGTTATTCATTCTAACAAAACTCAAAATTATCGTCTTCGAAGCATTGAACAATTCGAAAGTGGAGAACATCGCATTTTGATTGCTACAGATGTTATGGCCAGAGGATTGGATATAGATGATATCTCTCATGTAATCAATGTAGATACTCCTGCATACCCAGAGAATTATATGCACCGTATCGGTAGAACCGGTAGAGCGCAAAAGAAAGGAAATGCTATCATCATGGTCACTTCGCAAGAGGAAGAATCTCTCGAAACCATTGAAGCTTTAATGGAAATGAAGATAGAACAGCTTTCTTTTCCGGAAGCTGTAGAAATTTCGGAAGAACTTACTCCAGAAGAGCAACCCAAAATCAAGGAAATTTACAACCCTCATAAACGCCCTAACGATGATGAAGCGGGCGCAGCCTTTCATGAAAAAAAGGAAAAAAACAAAAAAGTAAATCTGGGTGGAAAGTATAAACGAGAGATCAAAAAGAAGTACAAAAAACCCAAAACTCGTGGAGATAAGACGTTTAATCAAAAGAATAAAAAACGAAAGAAGCGATAATTCAAGATATTAAGCGCTTAGAAACAATTGTTATTTATGGCTTCTATATTTACACATGGTTTCTTGGCATATGGCATTGGAAAGACCTTTCCCAAATCCATAATCAACACAAAATTTTGGATCCTTGGTATCTTATGTGCTATGTTACCAGATGCGGATGTAGTGGGGTTTAAATTTGGTATTGCTTATGAAGATTTTTGGGGGCATCGAGGGTTTTCGCATTCACTGGTTTTTGCGGTCTTGCTAGGATTTCTGGTTACCATCATTTTTTATCGAAGACGCTTTTTCTCGCATACCGGGTTACTTTTGACCTTATACTTTACGCTATGTACAGCTTCTCATGGAGTTCTGGATGCTATGACAACAGGTGGATTGGGTATTGCTTTTTTCTCACCATTTGATGATACCCGATATTTCTTTCCTTGGCGCCCAATCATGGTATCGCCTATTGGAGCCAGTAACTTTTTTGGAATTTGGGGCATTAAAGTATTGTTAAGTGAACTTATTTGGGTCGGAATTCCCGTTGGGATTTATATCTTAGTTGTACGATTAATCAAAAAGAAGAAAACCACCCAACCATATGAGGATCAATCCAATGAGTAAAGCACTCTTATTTGTATTTCTGTGTGCTCAATTGATTTCTTGCCAAACTCATAAAGATGTTGAAACAATTATTGTTTCGGAGGATCTAAAACTACTCAAAATCACCGATAACGCTTATATCCATATTTCTAATATTACTTTACAAAATGGAGCCCTATTTCCTTGTAATGGTTTTGTATACAAAAATGAGGGACAAGCCTATGTTTTTGATACTCCTGCAAATGATACTGCAACCAAAGAGCTCATCCAATGGCTTCAGGATGATCAAAAGCTATCTATAAAAGGAGTAGTTTTTAATCATCATCATAATGACTGTATCGAAGGAATGGATGTCTTTAAACAATACAATATCCCATCTATTGCTTCGCAAAAAACCGCATTTTTTATGCAACAAGAAAATTCAGGATCCGTCGATCGCATCTTCGAAAATAGCCTAGAGCTCACACTTGGAAATAAGACTATCATTAATAGATTTTTTGGAGAAGCGCATACAGCTGATAACATCATTTCGTATTTCCCAAAAGAGAAGATCATTTTCGGAGGGTGTATGATCAAAAGTCTTGAGGCAAGAAAAGGAAATCTAGCCGATGCCAATGTCATTGCATGGCCCCTTACGGTGCAAAACATCAAAAAGGCTTATCCTGAAGTTACCATTGTAATCCCAGGTCATGGAGTGCATGGAGATAGCACATTACTGGATTATACTATTTCCTTATTTCAAACTAACCAAAACCAATGAATACAAAAGATAAAACAAAGAGCAAAAAGAAACCTAAGGTGAGCATGATCACCGCATTTAAAACTATTATTTGGCCAAGACGCAATTTGGTCTTTATTGGATTGGTTTTAATTATTTTTAATAGAATCGCTGGTTTAATCTTACCCTGGAAAAGTAAAGCTTTACTGGATGAAGTAATCCCTAGTAAAGATATGGGTGAATTATACGAACTATTGATCATAGTAGGGTTGGCCATATTGATTCAAGCGACCACGTCATTTCTTTTAACTCGAATTTTGAGTGTGCAGGCGCAATACCTCATCTCAGAATTACGTGCCCAAGTGCAAAAAAAGGTGCTTTCCTTACCTATTAGTTTTTTTGACAACACCAAGTCCGGCTCTCTTGTATCACGAATTATGAGTGATGTTGAAGGAGTGCGAAATTTGATCGGTACAGGATTAGTGCAACTGGTTGGCGGTACGTTTACAGCCATTGTTTCTTTGATTCTTTTAATTTATATCAATCCCTGGATGACCTTATTTGTGCTTGTTCCTGTTACTTTATTTGGCATCATCGCTCTTAAAGCCTTCAAATATATTCGACCTATTTTTAGAGCTCGAGGTGAAATTAATGCCGAAGTAAAAGGTCGACTTACTGAAACGCTAGCAGGTGTAAGAGTCATCAAAGGATTTAATGCCGAAGAACAAGAGAATAAGATTTTTGAAAGAGGAGTTGATCGATTGTTTCAAAATGTAAAAAAGAGTTTGACCGCCACTGCGTTAATGACAAGTTCTTCTACTTTCCTTTTGGCAGGTATTGCCTCTACAGGAATCATGGGGATCGGAGGTTATTATATGATGGAAGGTAGTCTTACAACGGGGCAATTTTTGTCATTTACAATGTACTTAGCTTTTATGATCGCCCCTATCGTACAAATGAGCAATATTGGAAGTCAATTAACCGAAGCCCTAGCTGGTTTGGACAGGACTGAAGAATTGATGAACATGACTACCGAAGAAGAGATTGAGGACCGAAATATTGTTTTGGATCAAATCGATGGTGATATTATTTTCGACAATGTGAGTTTTGCCTATGAAGAAGGAAAAGAAGTATTGCACAACATAAGCTTTAGGGCACAGTCCGGTTCGGTAACTGCTTTGGTAGGAAGCTCAGGTTCTGGAAAATCTACCATTGCAGGATTGGCGGCTACTTTTCTCAATCCAAAATCCGGGATCATTACCATAGATAGTCATGATATCTCTAAAGTAAAACTCAAGAGTTACCGTAAGAATCTGGGAGTGGTACTTCAGGATGAATTTTTGTTTGAAGGCACTATTCGGGAAAACATTCTTTTCCCTCGTCCTGATGCTACCGAGGCACAATTACAATCTGCAGTAAAGGCGGCTTACGTAAATGAATTTACAGATCGCTTTGAAGATGGATTAGATACTTTAATTGGAGAACGAGGGGTGAAATTATCCGGAGGACAACGCCAACGTATCGCGATAGCCAGAGCTATATTGGCCGATCCAAAAATTATTATTCTAGACGAAGCCACATCGAATCTGGATACCGAAAGCGAAGCCTTGATACAGAAAAGTCTTGCCGAACTCATGAAAGGACGTACCACATTTGTGATTGCCCACAGATTAAGCACCATAAAAAAAGCAGATCAGATACTTGTTATCGAATCTGGAAACATTGCGGAGCGTGGAACTCATGATGAATTAATCAAAGCCGAAGGCAGGTATTTTGACTTGTATACCTACCAAGCGCGAATTTAATTCTCTAAAGTTTCCTTAAAATCTGTTGATATCCGCTACCCATAACGACTTACCTAAAAAGTAAGTCTATGAAAAAGATTGTGTTTATCCTTTTGACATGTCTGCAATTAGGAACCTTAGAAGCTCAAAATGGTAATCATTTTCCCAAACAGGATTATGATTATTTTTTAGATTTTTTTGCCACCAGAGATCGTAATACACATCAAAAAGCGTTGATATACATTAACGATAACTGGTCTGAAGATTTTGAAGCTTTGGCTATAGAGAGCTTGTATTTTTTAAAAAGTCCTTCTACCTCAAGTAAGCTTTTGAATATCTTGCAAAAAAAGACCGGTAAAAATTACACCTACGATTTCAATCAATGGTATGAATATCTTTGGAACAAAGATGCTACGTATAATGAGGGATATTACTTTTTTAAAGCTGCTTTGCACAGAGCAATAGACTCCAGATTTGCTAAATATTTTTTGAGTCGTCAAGATCAATCCACAATCCGATTAGACGAAGTACGTTGGGGTGGTGTTATCCAGGATGGGATTCCTCCATTGCGAAATCCCAATATGATCAACGCCAATCAGGCCTCTTATTTGGAAGATGATCATATCGTATTTGGGATATCGATCAATGGAGATACACGGGCTTATCCCAAACGAATTTTGGCTTGGCACGAAATGTTTACCGATCAGGTTGGAGGAGTTCCGGTAGCTGGGGTGTATTGTACATTATGTGGTACCGTTATTCTCTATAAAACCGAACAAAATGGCGTGAAATACCAAATGGGAACCAGTGGTTTTTTATATCGTTCTAACAAATTAATGTATGATAAAAAAACACAATCTTTATGGAACACCTTATGGGGAAAGCCAGTTATTGGCCCTTTGGTAGATAAAGGGATTGAACTCGAATACCTTAGTGTAGTCACCACGACTTGGGGTGAATGGAAAAAGAGGCATCCGGAAACTAAAGTATTGTCTCTTAAAACAGGGCATGATCGTAATTACGACGAAGGGATTGCCTACAAAGACTACTTTTCTACAGATGAGTTAATGTTTAATATTCCCAAAAAAGACAAGCGATTAAAAAACAAGCAAGAGATTCTGGCCATACGACTACCTAGTGTAACTGAAGAGAATATTGCCATTTCTTCCAAATATCTACGAAAGAATCCTATACATACCGGTGTAATCCATCAAAAAAACTTTATTGTATTTACGGATAAAAGTGGAGCACATCGGGTATATTTCAACAAAACTATTGAATTTGTAGGTTATGATGGACAATCTACAGCAACCGATAGTAAAGGTAATTCCTGGAAATTGGAAGAAGAAGAATTAATAAATACGAAAACACAAGAAGTTTTAAAAAGAGTTCCTACCCACAATGCGTTTTGGTTTGGTTACAAAGCTGCTTTTCCTGAGGTTACTCTAATAAAATAAAGAACGCCCTCATAATTGGATGACTCCTTTTTCTATTGAAAAATGATCGTATTTAGAACCAGTCTTAATGCTCATTTTAATACATTTAAATACACAAAAAATCGTTTAGCTATGAAAAATGTAAGAAAAGCCGGGGATGCTCCTATTCCCTGTCAATTAGAAGCAGATAAAAATTATGCCTGGTGTAGTTGTGGTTTTAGTTCTGACCAACCTTTTTGCAACGGAAACCATAAAAAAGAAGACGGCACCGACCCAGTGATTTTTAAGGTTGAAGAAGCTAAAGAAGCGTATTTATGTACCTGTAAACAAACCAAAAACCCTCCGTATTGTGACGGGTCTCACAAAAACTAAAATTATGAAGCTCTAATTTTTTTCCTTCAATTAGAGCTTCATATCTTATATTATTCTCTTATTAATTCTGTGGTTTTGGCGCCCAGGTGTAATACCATTTTATCTTGCTCTGGAAAAAATTGAATTTGCACTCCTGTCTGATCTGATTTAAACACATCTTTTTCGTAAGATTCTACCGGAAATGTGGGTCCATTCTTAGCATTAACAATCAATAGCGTATCTTCTTTGGTGATTTTTATTTGATGTGGAAACTTGTTTGCCTTATATACGCCCAAATACGAATCTAACTCTTCGGTTTTCAAGGCTAAAGGAGGTTTGAACTCTGGGAACTCATAAGGAGCTCCAAAGTATATTTTGGCTACTCCCATTAATATATCAGTTAGCCCCAAGACAACTCCATTAGACAAATATGTGATGATCAGCTCGTTTTCAGGAATATAAATCGCGATGGATTGAAAACCATCTATTCCTCCAGAATGCCCGTAATTTTCTCCATCTGTATATGGAAATTCCATTAGCCCCAAACCAAATCGATCTACCAATCGTTTCATTTCTTCTAACGATTTATCAGAGACTAATTTCCCTTTGAATAAACTATTATAAAAAATGGCAACATCTTTTGGTGTAGATATAATAGCACCTGCCGCTGCCGGAACACTCATATCTGTTTCTGGTTGTGCCACCCAATTGGCATGTAGCACATAGGAATTCGCTTCATTATTGGCTACATCAATTTTGCCACCATAGCTCGTATTTTTCAATTTACAAGGCATCACTATTCGTGATTTCAAAATCTCTGCATAACTCTTGTTTTCAATATCCTCCAAAATATATCCCAGTAGTAGATAATTCGTGTTCGAGTATTTTGCTTTTTTGTTGGGTTTGAATTGTATTTCTTTTTCTACCATTCGGTCCAACATCTCGGTTCTGGTATTAGGTCTTAGCATCCATTGTCTAAAATCTTTATCTCCTGTTATATTAAAAAGACCACTACGATGTCTTAAAAGGTGCTCGACAGTAATTTTTTCGGCATTTGGCATTTGCGGAAAATACGTACTAAGCGGAGTATCGAGAGTTAACTTACCTTCGTCTATCAATTGCATGATTAGCGTAGCCGTAAACGTTTTGGTAATTGAACCTATTCTGTATTTTGTTTCACTATTGGCTAACAATTTTTCAGCTACATCGGCATAACCAATAGACCGAGCATATACTTCATTACCCGCCTTGTGAATGGACAAACTTCCCATTGCCTTATTTTTTTGCGATAAATGAGTAAGAAAACTATCGAGTTTTTGTGTATTGACTATTTGTGACTGTGTGATAACTGTAACAAATAATAACAGAGTAGTGATCGTTTTTTGCATGATATTTGTGTTTTATTCTTCTTTTTGTACCCAGGTGAATACTGTTGTCGCTGCTCTGGAAATCACAAATACAAAACAGCCGAATAAGGTAGGCAAAGCAGATACTTTTAATCCTCCAGCCAGCATGCTGGCAGAAATATCTCCTAACATTTCTATACGATCAAATGCTTCAATAAGCCCAATAAGTTGCCCCAAAATACCCCAAACCAAAATCAATAACCCTAAAGAGTTAATCAGTTTTATGTATTTTGAAGACCAACGCTTTTCTCGATAGAATACCCATATACTCTTTATGACCAAAAACAGTATTACTAAAAGAACCATCAAAATTGGTACCATAAAAAATGGACCTCCTTCATGTAAGAGTTGAAAGACGGGGAATGATGCGGGTTGATCTTGAGATTGAATAAAAAATAGTGATATCATAATAACTGGTGTTTAATTTATAAATAATATGTGAGCGATAATGCTCGAAGGTTATTTTTTCTTGATCATTTCTATTTCAGGGTACTGTTCTGAAGAAAACTCTTTGGCAAGTGCAATCGACTTACCCCGAAGATGTTTATCAAAAAATGCCAAAACCAATTGATTGGTAATGTCGCTCATTCGTTTGGGTACAATGGTTCCTGTTTCGGTTAAGGCATTAATTTTGGTCCAATACGAAAGATCTCCAAAATTAGTATGCGCACTGGATGCAATAGTAGCTAGGTAGTAATCCTCTCTAGTAATACGATCGTAGATGTAAAAATTAGGAGTAAAGAATTCTTTATAATTTCTATCGGCATGCATGACTAGCAACGGCACCTTCAGAGTTGTATCGATTGCTCTTCCCCATTGTGCTCCATCCAAATTAATCACTCCTTTAACTCTTGGGTCTACTGCTGCATTTTGAACAACCGCTGCTCCACCCCAGGAATGCCCAATAAGACCAATGTTATCCACATCAAATTTTTGAAAAAACACACTATCCGGATTGTTATTCAGCAGTTCGATTTGATCCAGTACAAAAGAAATATCGTTCGCCCATCGATCTAAACTTTCAAAATATGGCAGATGTTGGACCACCTTGCTTAACAGTTCGTACTTCCTGGTGGTGTCTTTTTCTTGTTTGAAAAGTTCATTGGTTTCATTTACAAACTTAAAATCAACGCCCTCATTCATTTTTTGGATGTTCTCTTCACTCCAACGGATTCGTTCTCCTTCATATTCTGTCAAAAATGATTCATACATATGATCAATACCCACAACCACATACCCCTTGCTTACCATTTCTTCGACAAGGGTGGTATACATTTTGGCACTCCATGTTAAGCCATGAGACAATACCACTACTGGTAATCGCTTGTTTTTGATTATGGGTAAAAGTCGTTGAGTATGCGTTTTGGTAAGGTTAAAATGAGAGGCCATAAACGTAGGCATACCTTTACTTTGTGCAAATACTTCGGCATATCCATCATCCAGATATCGTTCGGGTTCGGTAATCTTTTTTGAAGAAGGATACCAGATATGAACCGTTAATTTTCTTCTATCATCCTCTTCCTCTGTAATCAATTCGGGTCTGGATTGATCTTCAAAATACAAAGTATCTACTCCTACGGTATAATCCCCAGTTGGCTTTGGAAACTTGATTACTGGCATGACCATACCTAAAACAAATGCTACAATAGATAACAACATCCCCAAACCCGATCCTATTCCTCTTATCCATCGGTTGATCCTGGGACGAACATAAAAAAGTATTCCAATTACAAATGAGACATATCCCAAATACATTTGCCATCTGCTCTCCTCTATGAGTAAGTGCAGTACCAGAAATAGTGTCTCGCTGTATAAGATCCATTTTTTAATTGATGAGTTCTTAAGAAAAATGCTGACAAAAAAAGCAATAACACTCAGTAGAAAAGTAATCTCTAAAATTCGCATTGAAGAATGATTTTGATATTGATTCGGAAACAAAACTAAGATCAAAGAGACCTCAATATTTTTAATTTCGATCAATGACCAAATTAGCATTGCGTATAGCAGATCCAATTACAAATGTTGTTCAAAATGTCAAAACAGGGGGCAATTCAGTTATTCACCTCATTAATCATGCTGTTTTAAAAAATATACGGATATTAGAAGCGTATCCGTAAAGAGATGATTTCAAAAGAATTTATTTTCAAAAAAATCGCGCAAATAATATTACACGTTGCCTTTTGGACGATTGTGTTGTTTTGTTATACCTATTTCTTTGGATACAATACTAATGACATTCATTATGTGTTTTCGTTCTCTTTGTTTTTGATGCCAGTAACCGTGGGAACAACATATACGGTGATCGAACTGCTGATTCCTAAATATCTGTTTCAGCAGAAGTATTTGCTCTTTGTCTTATACTGTATTTACACCATCATAGTTTCTGCTTACTTTATTGTAATTTCCTTTTTTTATGGGCTGATATTTCTTACTGAAACAAAAGTTGCCGATATGGCTCCCATGACAAGAAGTCCCCTATTTCTTTTTATCGCGGTATACTTTGTGGTTTTCATCGCCAGTGCTTTAAACCTTGCATATCGCAACTACAAATCCATTACAGCGAATCAACAGCTAACTCATAAAATTCTGGAGACACAATTAAAGTTGAAGGAACAAGAACTTCAGTACTTAAAAATGCAGATTCATCCTCATTTTCTTTTTAATACATTAAATACGATGTATGGATTTGCCATCAAAAAGTCTGAAGAAACTCCAGAACTTATTCTAAAACTCTCAAATCTCCTGGATTACTTGCTGTATCAAAGTGACAAACCTTTGGTTCCTTTACAAGAGGAAATAGAGCACATCAAAGATTATGTCGCTCTAGAAAAAATGCGTTTCAGAGATAGCTTGGCTATTGAAGTAGACCTACCTCTAGTAAATAGCACCATAGAAATCCCTCCTATGTTACTTATCCCTTTTGTAGAGAACAGTTTCAAACATGGGCAAATACGAAATGATAAATTATATATCTATATCAAACTTAAACTTACTGGCGACGAATTGTATTTTCATATCAAAAATTCGATTCAAAATGACGAAGCCGAACATCCGCCAGGAATTGGCTTAAGCAATGTCCAAAAACGCCTTGAGCTTCTATTCAAAAATAACTATCAATTAGAAACGCACAAAGACAGCGAGTGGTATACTTCCAAATTACAATTAAACATTTCAAAATCTTCGGTTAATGAATACTAAAGTTTCCTGCATCATAGTAGACGATGAACCTACGGCACGGGATATCATCAAAGATCATTTAAGCAAAATAGATCGCATCGAAATTATTGCAATTTGCGCCAATGCTATGGATGCCTTTAGCTGTATTAATGAACAAGCTGTGGATTTGATTTTTTTGGATATACACATGCCCGGTATTTCTGGTATTTCATTTGCCAGATCCATTAATAAAAACATCAAAATCATTTTTACTACTGCCTACAGAGAATATGCTATCGATGGTTTTGACTTGCATGCTGTAGATTATTTATTAAAACCAATCTCTTTTGAACGCTTATTGAAATCACTGAACAATTACTTTGAAGTGTATCAACAACCTACTAAGGATATCCAAGAGAATTCATTGCATACAGATTATATTTTTGTACGGTCGGACCGACGTATGAAACGAATAGATTTTTCTGATATTTTATATATCGAAAGCTATAGTGATTACTTAAAAATACATTGTACTTCTGGAGTGATCACAACCCGAGAGACCATTAGTAATATGCAGTCCAAACTTCCTACTAAAGACTTTATTCGTATTCACCGTTCTTTTGTTGTGGCTATATCTAAAATAGATTCTTTTTCTAATGAAGAAGTTGTAGTAGGCAACAAATCACTCCCTATCAGCAGGAACTATAAGACCGAGGTTCTAAAAACACTCGAACAGCTATAACTTCATCAAATAAAAAAGGCGAGTTTCTTAAGCTCGCCTTTTTTTATTTATAGTCTTATTCTCTTACATGTGTAAAGGTCTATTATCTGTAGCTGCCAAGGCCGCTTCTTTTACCGCTTCTGTAAAAGTAGGGTGTGCATGCGACATACGTGAAATATCTTCGGCAGATGCTCTAAACTCCATGGCAGTCACCGCTTCGGCAATGATATCTGCACAACGTGCTCCTATCATGTGTACTCCTAGCACTTCATCTGTCTTTTCATCAGCCAAAATCTTAACAAATCCATCTAGATCAGCACTTGCTCTGGATCTTCCTAAGGCTCTAAACGAAAACTGACCTGATTTGTAGGCTACTCCAGCTTCTTTTAACTCTTCTTCAGTTTTACCAACTGCAGCAACTTCTGGCCAGGTATAAACCACTCCAGGTATTAGGTTATAGTCGATATGTGGTTTTTGTCCTGCTAATGTTTCTGCCACAAAAACTCCTTCTTCTTCGGCTTTATGGGCTAACATTGCTCCTTTTACCACATCTCCAATAGCATAAATATTAGGCACATTGGTTTGCAAATGATCATTTACCTCAACCTGTCCTCTTTCATTAATTTTTACTCCGGCAGCTTCAGCATTTAATCCATCTGTGTAAGGACGACGCCCTACTGACACCAAACAATAATCACCTTTGAACTGTACCGGATTTCCTTTTTTGTCATCGGCAGTAACAGTTACTTGTTTTGCAGTAGCTTTTACTTCGGTAACCTTATGAGAAGTGTAGAATTTCACACCTTGCTTTTTCAATACTTTCTGTAATTCTCTGGATAAAGCTTTGTCCATTCCTGGAATAATTCTATCCATATATTCTACCACAGAAACCTCAGCTCCCAAACGTCGATATACCTGTCCTAGCTCCAATCCTATAACACCACCACCTATTATCACCATGTGCTTTGGTACTTCTTTTAGCTTTAACGCTTCTGTAGAAGTAATCACTCTCTTTTTATCTATTGTGATAAACGGTAATGTTGAAGGTTTTGAGCCTGTGGCGATGATTATATTTTTCGCTTCGATGGTTTCTGTTGTTCCGTCTGCCTTTGCGATATCGATATGAGTAGCATCTTTAAAAGCACCAACACCTTCATACACCTCGATATTATTTTTCTTCATCAAGAAATCCACTCCACCTGTAGTTTGATCTACTACTGCTTGCTTACGAGCGATCATTTTTTCGAGATTGATTTTTACTTCTCCAGGAATTTCAATTCCATGATCAGCAAAATGCTTTACTGCATGCTCATAGTGATGAGAAGAATCGAGTAATGCCTTACTAGGGATACACCCTACGTTAAGACAAGTTCCGCCAAGTGTTGAATATTTTTCGATTATTGCAGTTTTCATACCTAGTTGTGCGCATCGAATAGCAGCTACATATCCACCAGGTCCAGAGCCAATCACGGCTACATCATATGTACTCATAATAGATTATTATGTTGTCGTATTAATAGTGAACAACAAATGTACGAATGTTTTATTTCTTACAGAAGTACAGGGATTCTGAAATTTTTGCCAAAAAGCAATATTAAGACTACATAAAAAGTTATACATTTAACTCAAATTAGATATTGATATTTCGATCAAAGTATGACTTGATTTGCAAAGAGATATCTCTGCTCTAAAAAACCAAAACATAATGCGCTATTTATCAGCACTTTTCTTACTTATAGTGATTGTTTTCTGGAGTTCCTGTCGTAAGGATTTCGAATCAGGACCAAGTATAGGGAATCTAGAATTTTCGGTAGATACTCTTTTTCTGGATACCGTTTTTACAAACATCAGCTCGAGTACTTATAGTTTTAGAGTATATAATAGAACAAATGACGATTTCACTATTCCAACCATAGCCCTTGAACGTGGAGAGAGTTCTAATTACAGACTTAATGTAGATGGTATCCCTGGAAAATCCTTTGAAGATATTCAAGTTTTGGCGAAAGACAGTATTTTCATCTTTGTAGAAACCACTACGGATATTACCTCACAAACTAATGATCTGGAGTTTTTATATACTGATCGTATTATTTTTGATGCAGGAGGAAGTCCGCAAGATGTAGATTTGGTCACCTTGGTCAAAGATGCCATTTTTCTATTCCCTTCTCGGGATGCGATGACCGGAGAAGTCGAGACTTTACTATTAGGAGTCGATAATGAAAATAATGAGATCCGTATAGAAGGGTTCTTTCTCGACAATGATCAACTCAATTTCACCAACGAAAAGCCCTACGTAATTTATGGATATGCCGCGGTACCTAGTGGTGAAACTCTGGTGATAGATCCTGGTGCAAGAATCCATTTTCATGCTAATTCCGGATTGATTGTAGCCAATAATGCCACGTTACAAGTTAATGGAGAGTTGAGTACAGATCCCGAACGTATGGAAAATGAAGTCATTTTTGAAGGAGATCGATTAGAACCCGGTTTTAGTGATATCCCAGGACAATGGGGTACCATTTGGTTAACAGCTGGAAGTACAGGACATACTATTAATCATGCAACCATAAAGAATGCTACAGCAGGTATATTGATGGATTCTAATGATGGAGGTCCTGACCCTACTCTCACCATAACGAATACGCAGATATATAATTCTTCAAACGTTGGCTTATTGGCCAGAACGGCCAACATTCTCGGAGAGAATATTGTCATCAATAATGCTGGACAGGTGGCTTTAAATTGTTCCTTAGGAGGCACCTACAATTTTAATCATTGTACTTTTACGAATTACTCGAGTATAGGAACTGGTTTTAGACAACTGCCATCTGTTTTGATTGATAATAATCTGCAAATCAGTGATACCGAAGTTGTAGTCGCGGATTTATTGGCTGCTAATTTTACGAATTGTATTATTTACGGAAATCAAGATTTAGAACTTTTATTTAGTCGTGTAGACGGTACAGCTTTTAATTACAATTTCCAAAATAGCTTGATTCGATTTAATGACTTTAGTGATCGGTTTGTAGATGATCCATTATACGATTTTGACAATACATCTCTTTTTGAGAACATCATCTTTAATGAAAATCCCGACTTCAAAGCACCATTTGATAACATGCTGAATATTGGTGATAATTCTGCTGCCAATGGCAGAGCCAGTACTCCTACTTCGGGAACCGATATTTTGGGTACAACACGAAATCCTACGGCCCCGGATATTGGTGCGTACGAAAGTACCGTTTTTGAGGATGGGAATTAACTATGAAATACAATGTATAAAAAAGCGCTTTCAAAAAATTGAAGGCGCTTTTTTATTACACGATCATTTTATTTCTATTCTGATAATTGATACGCGGTCATCTTTCCATCTAGCATCTGCGGTACGAGTAACAGCTTTTCTTCTTCATTCAAGAAAATATCTGCAGCACCCGGATTTGAATCCAAAATTTCAGACACCTCTCCTTTTTGATTAATCGCATACACCCCTCCTGCTATCCAATCTGAGATCAGAAATTGGGAATCATATGTTATCAAACCATCATAATTTCCTTTGGGCCCAGTAATGTCCTTGATTTGCTTGGTCGACAGATCTATTGACATTAATTTTCCCGGAACTTCAGTTTCAAAAGTTTTTGGGTTAGTGACCACCCCCCAACTTGCCACATATAGTTTATTATCTACAATTTTGAGTCCATTGGGATAGTCCAATTTTTCATCTTTTAACCAAAGTTCAATTTTCTTATCCTTAATGCTGTAAATCGCATTCCCGCCAAAGGTATCCGTAACATACACGGTGCCATTAGCATCTATTTCAATATCGTTTAGAAAAGTAGCTTTTTCTGCTGTGAGTCGGTCTAGAACTTTCCCGGTACTGATATCTACTATTACCACCACATCGATATCGGCGATATACAAATGGTTGTTATACAACCCAAGGCCTTTTGGCGCATTCAACCCAGCAATCCATTTTTTTGTTTTGATGCTACCATCGGTGGTCACCATGGAAATATATCCCAATCCGTTTTTCTCGGCAGGTTGCCCAGCCACGTTCGACACATAATACACCTTGTTTTCCTTATCAAAAACAACAGATTCTGGCGCTTCCAAACCGTTTACCTCCCAAATCTTTTTTACTTTCTGAGCACTTACATTGGTAAATATTAATACCATAATGCTCATCCATAACATATTTTGTTTCATAATCATAAATTTTAAAATCAAACATTTTAAAGTACATCTCTAATTCTGAGGTACTATTTGATTTCAAAAGTATAACCGACGTGTCTGCTAAAAATTGATGTATGATAAGAAAGGTATATAGTAGCTTAAGTGCTCTTTTTGACTTGTTTTCGAATCCTGCTTAAGCTTTCCGGAGTAATCCCAAGATAAGAGGCGATCTGATAATTTTTTACGCGTTGCTCGATATTTGGATAACTTTGTAAAAAAGCATCATAACGCTCTTCGGCAGTATTATTTAAATTGGAAAGTATTCTTTTTTGAAAGGCAACAAAAGCATTTTCAAGTTGTCTACGGAAGAAACGTTCTAATTTAGGAACCTCTTCAAACAGCAATAAAATATCTTTTTTATTGACACGTAGTAGCTCTGTATCTTCTATACATTCAATATTCAAGATAGATTTAGCTCCAGTGTAATAGGCTATATAATCACTAGACCACCAATTTTCCACAGCAAATTGCAAAGTATGCTCTTTTGCATCTCGATCCAACAAATACGTACGCAAACATCCACTTATCACGTAGTATTGATGATTGATGTATTGGCCAGAATGCATCACTTGATCTTTCTTTTGAAAAGAAATGGGTTCGAAATAGCCTAAAACCTTCTCAAACTCAGCGCTGGTAAGATCAACTTCTTTGGATAAGTGTTGCTGTAATGGGTGCATATCACAAAATACATATAATGTTTGGTATACAAAGAAAGCATTTTTGAAAGAAAAACATATTTTAGTCTTCTCTTTAGCAACGACCTTATGAACACTTATATTTTCTCATCGCAACGGCTTGGTTTTCGGGAATGGTCAACAGATGATCTTGAAGCTTTGTATCACATCAATAATGATGATGACGTTATGGAATTTTTCCCTTTTAAACCCTCAAAAGATGATACTGAGGATTTTATTAAAAGAATGCAAAGCATGTATAAGGAACAAGGGTTTTGTTATTTTGCCGTAGACCTTTTGGAAAATCAGGAATTTATAGGGTTTATAGGGCTATCCGAACAAACTTATTTAACAAAACTTGGAACCTTTGTAGATATCGGATGGCGCTTAAAAAAAAGTATTTGGAATCAAGGTTATGCTACAGAAGGCGCTAAAGCGTGCTTGGATTATGGTTATCATCAAATTGGTTTGGATACCATATATTCTGTTGCACCAGAAATTAATGTGAAATCAGAACTCATAATGAAAAAAATAGGAATGGAAAGAATAGAAACCTTTTTGCATCCTAAACTGGAGAACTATCCAGAATTGTTATCTTGTGTCTTGTATAAAAAGTCAAAATCTTAATCCTCATGCTATCTAAATATATTCCGAACTTTATATTGCTTTCACTTGTGATCTGCGGAATGCAACAAAGTATTGCCCAAAAAGCAACCATACACGACAAAATCAATGCAGATATTTACGAGAACTTTTCCAAAGCTTTTGAAACATTGGATTATGACCTTTTTGCTTCTATACATAGCAAAGAAATGATACGAATTTCAGGAAATGGTGGAGAGATAAAAACAGTTTCTCAATATTTGGAAGGATATCAAAAAAGATGGAGCGAACCCGATAGAAAACCTGCAAAAATCAGCTTCAGACTTTTTGAAAGAATCCTATCGGATTCGCTGATTTCTGACCGAGGTATTTATCGCGTGTATTACACCAATAAAAACAATGAAGAAAAAACATCTTATGGACAATTTCATCTTTTATTAAAGTTAGAAGGTAAAAATTGGAAAATCACCCTGGATTACGACTCGAACGAGAACAGAACCATCAACGGCGAAAAATATAAAGAAGCTTTTCCTATTACAGATTTCAAAGACTATTGGAAACAGTAAAAAACCTACTCTTGCCTAATTTTAATATAAATCATCCTTTTAATATGTCCATAAAAATTGCTAAAAAACTAAGAATTACTTTAATATTAGCTTTAGTGCTGCTCAACGTAAGTTGTGATCAGGTTTCAAAAAACGTAGTGCGACAAACGATAGCAAAGGAAGAAAGAATTCATGTAATACAAAATAGTTTTGTATTGACTAAAGTCGAAAACGAAGGTGCGGCATGGAGTATTGGATCTGATTTATCTCCTATATTGAAAGTCATTTTCTTACAAATCATTCCGACTTTGGTGTTGGTCTTTTTACTTCGCCATATACTGATACAAACAAAATACAAAAAAGAAACTGTTGTAGGTTTTGCCTTTATTATAGGTGGTGGTATTGGGAATCTATTTGACCGTATTGTACATAACTCTGTTACCGATTTCCTAATTCTGGATCTCGGGCTTATCAAAACCGAGATTTTCAATCTTGCCGATGTTTCGATTATGGTTGGTTCTATTCTGGTATTGTTCAGTGTTTTGATAAACAAAGACGAAATCTTATTTAAAAAGTAAAAAGCATGAGTTGGATAAAAGAAATTCCGTACGATCAAGCCATCGGGCAATTAAAAAAGATCTACGATCGTGTAAAAGGTCCGAATAACAATATCGATAATGTGTTATCCATACATAGCTTAAGACCTCACTCTTTAATAGGTCATATGGGGTTGTACAAAAATGTACTTCATAATTCTAACAACACACTGCCCAAATGGTATTTGGAAACGCTAGGTGTATATGTAAGTTCGTTGAATCAATGTAGTTATTGTGTGGATCATCATGCCGAAGGTTTGAAACGATTATTACAAGACGACCATAAATTTCTGGAGATTAAAACTTGTCTTCTCAATGATGATGTAAAAGCACATTTTAAATATCAATTCCTTGCTGGATTAGCATATGCCAAAAAACTTACGCTAGCGCATCACACTATTACCGAATCAGATATTCATGCGCTACGAGATCAAAATTTGACGGATGGGGAGATTCTGGAAATCAACCAAGTGGTTAGCTATTTTAATTATGTAAACCGAACAGTGGTAGGTCTTGGCGTAAACACTGAAGGTGATATCATTGGCTTATCCCCTAATGACAGCGCTGATCCAGATAACTGGGAACATTCTTAAAATTGTTTTGTGTAATTTTTTAAAATAAAAAAACCAGTACCGATACTTCGATACTGGTTCTCAAAATTTGTAATCTTACTGATTAGCTTACAAACAATGGCTTATCGGCCATCATCGCATTCACCTCATCAGCTATCTTGTGTAATTCTTCTTCATTTTCTACATTAACGATTACTTTATCGATTAATTCTACAATCTTAAGCATATCGTCTTCTTTTAGACCTCTGGTAGTAACTGCAGAGACTCCTATACGAATCCCTGAAGTAACAAATGGTGATTTATCATCAAACGGAACCATGTTTTTGTTCACCGTAATTTCCGCAACACCCAAAGCTTCTTCAGCTTGCTTTCCGGTCACGTTTTTATTTCTTAGGTCAATCAACATCATATGATTATCTGTACCTCCAGAAATCACCTCATATCCTTTTTTCACGAACGCTTCTGCCATCACAGCGGCATTTTTCTTCACCTGTACAATATAGTGTAAGAACTCATCGGTCAATGCTTCTCCAAATGCGATTGCTTTTGCTGCAATGATATGTTCTAGTGGGCCTCCCTGGTTACCAGGAAAAACAGCACTATCAAACATCGAAGACATCATTCGCTTTTTACCACTTTTTAAAGTAATTCCAAAAGGGTTTTCAAAATCTTCTCCCATTAGGATCAATCCTCCTCTTGGTCCACGAAGTGTTTTATGAGTAGTTGTAGTAACTACATGACAATAAGGAACAGGGTCTGATATTACTCCTTTAGCGATCAAACCTGCAGGGTGTGCAATATCCGCCATAAGAATGGCACCTACGCTATCTGCTATTTCTCTGAATCTTTTGTAATCTATTTCTCTGGAATACGCAGAAGCTCCTGCAATGATTAATTGTGGTTGCTCTGCTTCGGCGATCTCTTGGATCTTGTCATAATTTAAACGTCCGGTTTCTTTCTCCACTCCATAAAAAACAGGATTGTATAATTTTCCTGAAAAATTCACGGGAGAACCATGGGTTAAATGTCCACCATGAGAAAGATCAAAACCTAGTATTTTATCTCCAGGTTTCAAACAAGCATGATATACCGCTGTATTGGCTTGAGATCCAGAATGAGGTTGAACATTAGCATAGGCCGCACCGAATAATTCTTTGGCACGATCGATAGCAATTTGTTCGACAACATCCACCACAGCACACCCTCCGTAATATCTTTTACCGGGGTATCCTTCGGCGTACTTATTGGTTAATACTGATCCGGCTGCCTCCATTACTTGTTCACTCACAAAGTTCTCAGAAGCTATAAGCTCTAATCCGTTGATCTGACGTTCTTTTTCGTCTTGAATCAAATCAAAAATTTGTTCGTCGCGTTGCATGTATTCCTAGTTTGTTAATAAAAAAGCAAAAATAGGGAATCCTTTCTTTACAATTACCTAAACAATCCTTAATAAATATGAACAATTTGTTCACAGTTTGAGAGTTCTATGTTCTTCCAGAAATTATCCGTTTTAAAACACAATTTTTGGGGATATAATCATAGAACATTTATCAAAAAAACATCATAATATTGAGGGTTATCATTCCTTAAGAATCTTTTAATTATTTTTCACAGAATTAAAAACCAAGAACCGTTCTAAAATTATATATTTGATTATTCGAATTAGCAATAACATAAAAAAACAACGATGCCAATAACTGCAAATAATCCAGATAGAAAGACCTGGATTGAAACTACAGTAAATACTGACTTTCCTATACAAAACATACCGTTTGGAGTGTTTCTTACAAGAGATGATATTATTACTATAGGAACAAGAATTGGTGATACAGCAATAGATCTTGGTGCTCTACATCAATTGGGATACTTTGATGGAATCCCCCTAACCGATGATATTTTTCTTCAGGATTCACTAAATGATTTTATTTCTGATGGTAAAAAAACATGGAGACTGGTAAGAAATAGAATTGCAGAAATCTTTGACGCAAAAAATGATGCGTTAAAAAATAATGAAGATCATAAAAAAGCGGTTCTTTTTTCCTTGGATGAAATTGAAATGCAATTGCCGGTTAGTGTAGGAGATTATACCGATTTTTACAGTAGTATAGAACACGCTACCAACGTAGGTACTATGTTTAGAGGAAAGGAAAATGCATTAATGCCAAACTGGTTGCATCTTCCGGTAGGATATCATGGTCGTAGTAGTTCTATTATTCCTTCAGGAATTCCGATCCATCGACCACAAGGACAAAAGCTAACCAATGGAGCTACAGAGCCTATTTTTGGGCCATCTCGTTTAGTGGACTTTGAACTTGAAATGGCATTTATCACCACAGATGCCAATGCGCTTGGAGAACCTATCCCTATTGAAGAAGCTGAAGATTATATTTTTGGTTTGGTATTATTTAACGACTGGAGTGCTAGAGATATTCAAAAATGGGAATATGTGCCGCTAGGTCCTTTCTTAGGTAAAAACTTTGCCTCTTCCATTTCGCCATGGATTGTAACTTTGGATGCATTAGAACCTTATAGAACTGATGGGCCTAAGCTGTTAAAAGAACCTCTACCCTATCTTCAATCTACAGGAAAGAAAAGTTTTGATATCAACCTGGAAGTGGCGATCCAACCAGAAAACGAAGAAGAAACTATCGTATGCGAGAGTAATTTCAAGTATATGTACTGGAATATGTCTCAACAGCTAGCACACCATACCATTAATGGATGTCCCGTGAACTCTGGAGACATGATGGGAAGTGGTACATTATCTGGACCAACACCAGATTCTTATGGATCGATGCTGGAATTAAGTTGGCGAGGAGAAAAACCCGTACAGCTTAAAAGCGGTGGAAGTCGAAAGTTTATCGAAGATAATGACACCGTTATCATGCGAGGGTATTGTGAGAACTCGGGAGTTCGTATTGGATTTGGAGAAGTATCCACTAAACTACTGCCTATCTTCAAAAAATAAGAACTCAAAAAACATCTTTTAAACCTCGAAAACAAAGGTTTCGAGGTTTTTTGTTATTTTGTGGCATCAAAATTGATTTTGTATCCCAAATCTAAAAAACAAACGACATGAAAAAACTACTACTTTTATTCTCTTTGCTCGTTATAGTATCTTCTTGTAGTAGTGTCAAAGAAACAGAAAAGGCACTGAATACCGGAAACTATGACCAGGCAATTAATATTGCTTTAAACAAGCTTCGAACAAATAAAGAAAAGAAAGGTAAGCAGCCTTATATCTTAATGTTAGAACAGGCCTATGCAAAGGTCGTGGATCGGGATAAGAATGCTGTGAGCTACATGGAAAAAGAAGGGAATCCAGCAAATCTGGAACGAATTTATACTTCCCTGGAGTCCATGAGAAAAAGACAGGAAAGGATAAAGCCTTTATTACCACTTTATGTTATAGAACAAGGTCGTAATGCCAACTTCTTAATGGAAAATTATGATCAAAAAATCATATCTACCAAAGAAAAACTATCTGATTACCTATATAACAATGCAAAAAACCTACTGTCTAATGCAAGACAAAAAGCGGACTACCGTGCGGTTTATGACGATTTGGTATATCTAGACAAAATTAATCCTAATTATAAGAATACGCTGAATCTAATCGAGGAAGCGCATTATAAGGGTATTGATTTTGTAAAAGTGAATATGAAAAATAGTACCAATGTAATCATCCCAAAAAGATTAGAAGAGGACCTACTTAATTTTGGAACCTACGGACTAAATGATCTATGGACCGTATATCATAGTCAACCTCAAAACAAGGTAAATTATGATTATGCAATGGAAGTAACTTTCAGAGATATTCAAATTTCTCCAGAGCAGGTTAGAGAACGACAATTACAAAAAGAAAAGTTGATCAAAGATGGTTGGGAATACCTCTTGGATGAAAATGGCGAAGTGGTTAAAGATGAAGAAGGAAACAAGGTTAAGGTAGATAAGATGGTAAAAGTATTTTGTGAATACTATGAGTTTACTCAATTCAAATCTGCCAGAGTTACCGGTAATGTGCAATACAAGAACCTAAGAACAAGACAGCTTCTGGAAGCGTTCCCACTGGCAAGCGAATATGTTTTTGAACATATCTATGCCAATTACAATGGTGATAAAAGAGCCTTGGATGATGATTTGGTCAGATTCTTAGGATTACAAGCCGTAAGATTCCCATCGAATGAACAAATGGTTTATGATTCTGGTGAGGATCTGAAAAATAAATTGAAAAATATTATTACGAGTTATAGATTTCAATAAATCAAAATAAAAAAGGGAGGTTATTGAACCTCCCTTTTTTTATACTATACAAATTGATGTATCACGTGCGGTGTAATCATACTATGAGAAGAATGATGCACTGCAACTCCATTTCTTATCACGATCATTTGAGGTGATTCGTGAAATACCTGAAACTTTGCTGCTATCTCGGCAGAAATATCTCTAAAGTTCAATAAGTCCAAATAATACAGATCAATTTGATCCGCAGACAAATCAAAACTACTCTCAAAATTTCGAATTACCATTCTACTAATTCCACATCGTGTAGAATGTTTGAATATCACCTGAGTTTTCGTTTTTGATCTTTTGGCAATAACATCCAATTGATCTAGTCTGGTGATCTGTTGCCATGGCAACGCTTCTTTTTCTTCCTTACCTTCTTTTTCTCCAGATCCAAATAGTTTTCCGAATAATCCCATTTCTTTGTTTTAATTTGTTACAAACTTACGCAAATGATTCCTATCTTTAAATAGGGTATTCCTTTTGGTCGCTACACAATACAAAATATTACAAAACGTCAAAAAGTCAGCAAAACCAACAGTTTGCAAGACATTTTGACATTAAAACTAAATAGGAATACAATTTGATTCTATGGAAACGAACTCAAAATAAACAACAATGAATTTTAATAATTTCACTATAAAATCACAAGAAGCGATACAGCAAGCGCAACAGCTTGCTCAAAGTTTCGGGCATCAGCAAATTGAGAATGAACACATTTTCAAAGCTATTCTTACGGTAGATGAAAATGTACTTCCATTCTTGCTTAAGAAATTGAATGTAAATATTACTTTACTTCAAAAAGTATTGGATAGCACATTAGAAAGTTTTCCTAAAGTAACAGGAGGAGATATACAACTATCTCGAGAAGCAGGCACATCGCTAAATGAAGCTAGCATCGTTGCCAAAAAAATGAATGATGAATATGTTTCTATAGAACATTTGGTAATTGCCATTTTTAAATCGAAGAGTAAAATTGCTCAGATTCTCAAAGATCAGGGAGTAACTCAAAAAGATTTGAACGAAGCAATCAATGAGATCAGACAAGGAGAACGCGTAACCTCGCAAAGTGCGGAAGACACTTATCAATCCCTAAACAAGTACGCCAAAAACCTAAATGAACTGGCAGAAAGCGGAAAACTGGATCCTGTAATTGGTCGAGATGAAGAAATCCGAAGAATACTCCAAATCCTCTCCAGAAGAACCAAAAATAACCCTATGTTGATTGGAGAGCCTGGGGTGGGTAAAACGGCAATCGCCGAAGGACTAGCACATCGAATCATCGCAGGAGATATTCCAGAAAACTTGAAAGACAAAAGGATTTTCTCGTTGGATATGGGAGCCCTTATCGCCGGAGCAAAGTTTAAAGGAGAATTTGAAGAGCGATTAAAAGCGGTAGTAAAAGAGGTAACCTCTAGCGATGGAGATATCGTATTATTTATAGATGAAATCCACACCTTGGTAGGTGCCGGAGGTGGGCAGGGAGCTATGGATGCAGCTAACATCCTGAAACCTGCACTAGCTAGAGGAGAACTGAGAGCTATCGGGGCCACTACTCTTGATGAATATCAAAAGTATTTTGAAAAAGACAAAGCTCTGGAAAGAAGATTTCAAAAAGTAACCGTAGACGAGCCCGATACCGAAAGTGCGATCTCAATTTTAAGAGGAATCAAAGAAAAATATGAAACGCATCATAAAGTTCGAATCAAAGATGAAGCAATCATTGCTGCGGTAGAGCTTTCTCAGCGTTATATTACCAATAGATTTTTACCAGACAAGGCTATTGATTTGATGGATGAAGCTGCTTCTAAGCTTAGAATGGAAATCAATTCTAAACCTGAAGAACTGGATGTACTAGACCGTAAGGTGATGCAATTAGAAATAGAGATTGAAGCCATCAAAAGAGAAAATGATGCAGCCAAATTAGGTGCTTTAAACAGTGATTTGGCAAATCTAAAAGAAGAGCGAAATGAAATCTTTGCGAAGTGGCAAAGTGAGAAAGAAGTTGTAGATAGCATTCAGAATACCAAAAAAGATATCGAAGAGTATAAACTGGAAGCAGAACGTGCAGAACGAAATGGAGATTATGGTAAAGTAGCCGAAATACGATACGGAAAAATTAAGGAAGCGCAACAAGAGCTTGAGCAACTTCAAAAACAATTAGAACAACAACAAAGCAGTACTTCTTTAATCAAGGAAGAGGTAACCAATGATGACATTGCCGAAGTGGTGGCCAAATGGACAGGCATTCCTGTTACGAGAATGCTACAAAGTGAAAGAGAAAAGCTACTTGTTCTTGAAGAAGAGCTTCAAAAACGTGTTGTAGGGCAAGAAGAAGCGATACAAGCTGTAAGTGATGCTGTACGAAGAAGTAGAGCTGGATTGCAAGATCAGAAAAAACCGATTGGTTCCTTCCTGTTTTTGGGTACTACCGGAGTTGGTAAAACCGAATTAGCCAAAGCGCTTGCTGAGTTTTTATTTAACGACGAAAGTGCCATGACCAGAATAGATATGAGTGAGTATCAAGAACGTCATTCGGTGAGCAGATTGGTAGGAGCGCCTCCTGGATATGTGGGATATGATGAAGGTGGGCAGCTTACAGAAGCAGTGAGAAGAAAACCGTATTCTGTGGTTCTACTCGATGAGATAGAAAAAGCGCATCCAGATACCTTTAATATTCTGTTGCAAGTCCTTGACGAAGGTAGACTTACGGATAATAAAGGTAGAACGGCTGATTTTAGAAATACGATTATCATCATGACTAGTAATATGGGTAGTCATATTATTCAGGATAAGCTAGAAGGAATCAAAGATATGGATACCGCGATGGAAGCCGCCAAGGTGGAAGTTTTAGGTCTATTAAAACAAACGGTTCGCCCGGAGTTTCTGAATAGAATAGATGATATAGTAATGTTTTCACCATTGACCAAATCCAATATCGAAGAGATTGTAAAACTTCAGCTTGTAAATGTCTCTGAAATGTTGAAACAACAAAGTATCACTTTGGATGCTACCGAAGAAGCTATCGTATATCTTTCAGAAAGAGGATTTCAACCAGAATTTGGAGCAAGACCTATCAAAAGAACCATTCAAAAAGAGGTACTGAATAAGTTATCTAAAGAAATTTTAGCCGGTAAAGTTTCAACAGATAGTATCATTTTACTGGATGAATTTGACGATAATCTGGTTTTTAGGAACCAAGAAAACCTGGTTAGTTAACATAAAAAACTGTTAAAAACACCATAAAACAGTCTATAATAATAAGTTATAGACTGTTTTATTTTCTCATTTTAAAAAAAATAAACAGGTTGAATATTCTTACAAACCTCACTAAATTACGGTTTTACCGTAGATATTAACAAATTTATTCCTACACGGTTGATAACTAAATCTTGAAAAAAAGATGCTTTTAGCTACATTGCAACTGCAATGAAACCAACTTTTTTGTTACTTCTTCTCACCTCTAGTATCTGTTTTGGTCAAAGCCGAAAGGGTCCGCTATCTGATATCCGAAATAAGTATCAGTTAATTCGTGAATTGGTAGACTCTAATGCTTTACGACAACATCATACCAATTATTCTTGTGAAGAAACTGCTGAAGAAGGCACATTAACCTTTTACTATAATGGCACCGAATTGAAACACATCGTCCACATCTATAAAGAAGGACATGTTCAGTTTAGAGATGAATTTTATGTGTGGGATAACCAACTGTTTTTTCAATATGCTATACATAACATTTGGTATAAGGACTACGAAAAAACAAAAAGCGGCAAACGCAAACTAGTAAACGTGACGTTAACGCTGGAAGAACGTTTCTATTTTAAAGATCGAGAGGTGATCAAATGCCAGTTTAAAGATTTCGAAAATCGCAGTAATTCTCCACAAAGAAAGACGCAACATGTTCGGAACAAAAACATTGGCTGCGAACAAGCACAAGAAGCACTGGAAAAATTTGACATTCTTGTAGGATATCAAGAACAACATGTAGCTGATGCTTGCGATCTACCAAGAAGCATCAAAGACAGCGAAATTCACAACCTTATTTATAGTAGCGCAGGAATCAATTAAATCTTAAAACTCTAAATTAAGAATAAAAAACACTTCAAAATATACCAATTGGTATATTTTTTATATCTTTGAATTAATAATTCTAAATCCTAATGTTAACCAAAGCCGAACAAACAGCAGAATTTATCATTGAAACTGTGGCCCCCATATTTAATAAAAATGGGTATGCTGCAACAAGTTTGAGTGATATTACCAAAGCTACTGGCTTGACCAAGGGGGCCATTTATGGTAACTTCAAAAACAAGGAAGAGCTGGCTATTGCTGCTTTTAGAATGACTGAAAAAAAGATGCTAAAACGAATCGCTGAGCATCAATCCCTTAGCGAATCTCCTTTGGAACAATTATACCTGGTTACAGATTTTTATAGAAATTATTACAATTATACTCAAGAGATTGGAGGATGCCCGGTGATTAACATGTCTATAGATTCAAAATATCAAAATGATATCCTTTTTGAATCTGCTCGATTTTCAATTAATAAAATTCAAAACAACCTGGCAAAGCTCATAGAAAAAGGAAAAGAAGCAGGTGAAATAAAAGAGACGGTAAACGCCATGCGATATTCCAAACGACTATACAGCATGATTACCGGAGCTATTTTTATGACCCATACGATGGATGATAATGAATATATGCTAGACACTATGGATCAAATTGATAATATGATCCGAATTGAACTAAAAAAATAATTTTTTTAACCGAAAATATACCGATTGGTATATTATAATAAACAAGACTATGGAATTACTAAAAGTATTAGAAAGTAAAGCAAAAATCAGATTTCAAGATTGCGATCCTTTTAACCATCTTAACAATGCGGCTTATATCAACTACATGATCAATGCCCGAGAAGATCAAATCGAAAAACACTACAACCTTGACATCTTTAAGCTTGCCAAAAATCAAGGGATAAGCTGGGTAGTGGGCAGTAATCAAATTGCATATCTGAAACCTGCTCTTGTGA
Source organism: Aquimarina sp. AWH4_224 (assembly GCF_056160245.1). Taxonomy (NCBI): domain Bacteria; kingdom Pseudomonadati; phylum Bacteroidota; class Flavobacteriia; order Flavobacteriales; family Flavobacteriaceae; genus Aquimarina; species Aquimarina sp. AWH4_224. The sequence goes on from NZ_JBSWWU010000005.1 coordinate 298,571, forward strand.
TGGAAGAAGTCGTTATTGATTCTCAATTAATACATTTTACAGAGAACCAGCTTCATGTAGAAATCAGAATGTGGAATAATGAAAAAACAGAACTTAAGGCTGTGATGTGGAGCACCTTTGTACACTTCAACCTATTGAAACAAAAAAGATGGAATCACCAACCTGAACTGTCCGAATTATTTCAAAATGTGGTAATGCCATTATCGGTAAAGAATTTTGAAGAAAGAATTTTACAGTTAAAACCACAAAAAGTGTAACACTTATGGTTTTTGGCAGTCTTATAAGCACATACAACCACCTAAAGCCTGGCCATATGAAATCATCCGGAGATCTTGGCTCTTCTCACAAAAAGAGAAGTTACTACATATATATAGGATTCTTCATCATTGCTATTCTTTCTATGATCGTTGTTATCTGGAAAATGGGGATGTTGGATTAATTATTTATATTTATCAAAAAAACAAGCTAGCCATGAGATTTACTCTAAGTCTATTAGTGTTTCTATTGTCTTTTTCTGCTATTGCACAAAAATCTGACACTGCAGAAACTACTACCTATTATTTTATTCGTCATGCCGAAAAAGAGCTTAGCGATCCAAATAACAGAGACCCAGAACTTACAAAAGAAGGTGAAGAACGTGCTCAAAATTGGGCAAAAGTGCTAGCTGATATAAAAATTGATTTCGTATTTTCTTCAGACTTTATAAGGACAAGACATACTGCCGAACCTATCGTAAAAGCGCAAAATGCTCCTTTATTGATTTATGATCACAAAAAACTAAACGAACCAGAGTTTCAGGAAAAAACAAAAGGAAAAACCAGTGTTATTGTAGGGCACAGCAACTCTACTCCTACCTTTGTTAATACCATTCTGGGTACAAAAAAGTACGATAAAATAGACGAAAAAGTATACGGAAAGCTATTTATAGTAACGTTAAAAAACGGTGAGATTGTCGATCACATGCTAATTATCAATTAGCAGCAACCTTATCGATATACACATAAATATCTTCTAAAGCTATTTTAGAAAGTAATTTCAGCTTTTTGTTCTCAAACAATTGATCCAAATCTGATAAAGGAGTTTTTAAATCGTCCGTTTTGTAATTGTTGTAATCCACAAAACGAATACCGTTTACAACTCTTGGATTGTACGCCTCTCTGAATCGAATGCCGCCTTCATTCACCGCATATTTGTATGCCAAATAATCCACAGTATAGTTTTCTTTATGAATCCAATACAGAAATTCATCTTCAAAATCTGTTCCTCCGCCTTCTTGATCAAAAGTCACTTTTATTTTATAGTACGGTTTTCCGAGAACTGTTGATTCTCCAACCAGTTCTTTATTCACTGCACCCGCATTTAATCCATAAGGAAGTCCTGCAAAATAATGAACAGAGTTTACCCCATCGCTTATTTTGGTAATCAACGAATCTGCAACCTTTACTTTACAATTTTCAATAGTTCTTTCTAATCCGCTATTACTTACTATATCATGGACCACACCCTTTGGGCCTTCTACGAAGCGTTCCAGTTGATATGTTCCCCCATCTCGTTTACTGCTATATTGTTTTCCTCGGAAAGTAAAATGGATAACCGCATGATCATATCTCGATCCTCCTGCATTTTCTATTGCTTTATCCACAATTTCCTGAACCTGTAACTGATTATAAATTGTAAAAGAAGAAAGCGTTACTACCAATACAACAATCAAATATTTTTTCATTTCTATAGCATTTTGGACGGCTAAATTAAACTTTAAAAAACCAATAACTGTGACATTTTTGTTAAACTGCGCTCCATCCAAAATCCAAGTTTTTTTGAACGTATGTTTCCTTCTTTTAAAAAAGATATTTATTTTGCATATGCATTAAACCCAAATATCATCGCTATGAAATACGCTTTACTACTTTTAGTATTCCTTTGCTCATCTACTCTTTTGGCTCAGGATAATACGAATTATCAAGAAGTCACCAAAAGCTTTCAGGAAAATTTTAATACTCAAAACGTAGATAACATTTTTAATTTATACACCTCTGAAATGCAGGAGGCAATGACCAAAGAAGGAGTCTCACGTTTTGTCAACGGTTGTTATGAGCAATTCGGTTCTTTAAAAAAACTAACATTTATAGAGACCGCAGAAGGCATTAATAGTTATAAAGCAGAATTCGAAAAAATGAGTTTGGTCATGGAGCTTCAGTTAAGTACGGATAACAAAATAGCTACCATCCAATTTCAAGAACCTTAAAAAATTTTAAATATTCATTTTTTGATGAACAAAGCTTTCTTTTCAGAAAGCTTTGTACTTTTGTAGGCCTGTATTTGAAACAATGAATCAGAATAAAATCAACATATTAAATCGAAAAGCAAAGTTCGAGTATGAATTTCTCGATAAGTATACTGCGGGTATCAAACTTGCAGGTACCGAAATAAAAGCAATTCGAGAAGGAAAAGCAGGTATTGCAGAGAGTTTTTGCGAATTCAATAATGGAGAACTATTTGTCATCAATATGCATATTGATGAATACTCTCACGCTACTTACTTCAATCATAACCCTAAGAGCGAACGTAAACTATTACTCAACAAAAAGGAACTACGAAAGCTTGAAAAAGAAGTAAGAAATACTGGATTAACGATTATCCCTACCCGTCTGTTCATTAACGATAGAGGATTGGCTAAACTCGACATTGTTTTAGCCAGAGGTAAGAAAATGTACGACAAAAGAGAAACGATCAAAGATCGAGATAACAAAAGAGCCCTAGATCGAATTAAAAAGAATTACAAATAGTCAATTCTTATCCTCTAGTAAAGGCACAAATCTGAACTCCCCAAATTCGTGTTTTTCGAATTGAGTTTCAGTCTTACGAATAAAAAGAGTCATAATCTGAACATCTTCTCCAACCGGTATTACCAATCGACCATTGATAGCCAATTGACTTAACAAGGGTTTGGGTACATAAGGAGCTCCTGCCGTTACGATAATTCCTTTGTACGGAGCATACTCTTCTAGTCCTTTATATCCATCTCCAAAGGACAAGTGCTTTGGGCGATATCCTAATTTAGACAAAAAGAGCTTGGTCTTTTTAAACAATTCCTTTTGACGTTCGATACTATATACCTTTGCTCCCAATTCGCAAAGCACTGCGGTTTGATAACCCGACCCTGTTCCTATCTCTAGTACCCTATCTCCACTCCCAACCTCCAATAATTCGGATTGAAAAGCTACAGTGTAAGGCTGCGAAATAGTTTGATCTGCGGCAATCGGGAAGGCTTTATCCTGATAGGCATGATCTTCGAAGCCAGAATCCATAAAGAGATGTCGGGGTATTCTATTAATAGCAGCCAAAACAGCCTTGTTCTTGATGCCTTTGCGAATCAAAACATCAACAAGTTGTTTTCTTTTTCCTGCATGTCTAAGGGTATCTTTCACTATTATCTAGGGGTTATTTAGCCCGATAAAATTACACAAACATTTCGTTGGAATATATTTTATTTCAAAAAACTATTAAAAAAAAACGCAGTATTCTAGCAATTACCTTTTTATCAAAAACAGAGCAGTTCTTACACAGTTTTCTAATCCATTCTTAAATTTTGCTTTTTAGATATTTTTAAGGTTTAAAATTTATAAATAATACTATTTTTGTGTAAAATATTGAAATATGCTCAAAGCCGGAGTACTCGGTGCGGGACACCTTGGTAAAATCCATTTACGTCTTCTTGAACAATCCGAGAATTATGAACTTGCTGGTTTTTACGATACCAGTTCTTCACAAGCCAATGCAATTGCAAAAGAATTCGGATATCATCTTTTTAATTCTATCGAGGAATTAATTGAAGCCGTTGATGTGGTGGATATAGTTACTCCTACTTTTGCTCATTTTGACGTTGCCAAACAAGCCATCGAGGCTGGCAAACATGTTTTTATTGAAAAGCCTATTACCAATACCGTTGCAGAAGCAGAAGAATTGATACGACTGGCCAATCAAAACAACGTAAAAGGACAAGTAGGACATGTAGAACGATTTAATCCTGCATACACTGCTGTAGCTAAAAAGATCGATAACCCCATGTTTATTGAAGCGCATCGATTGGCTGAGTTCAATCCAAGAGGAACTGATGTACCTGTTGTACTGGACTTGATGATTCATGATATCGATGCTATTTTGAGCGTGGTACATTCTGAAGTTAAACAGATCAGTGCAAGCGGAGTATCTGTGATCAGTGAGACTCCTGATATTGCTAACGCCAGAATCGAGTTTGAAAATGGTTGTGTTGCTAATCTGACTGCCAGCCGTATTTCATTAAAAAACATGCGTAAATCAAGGTTCTTCCAAAAGGACGCCTACATCTCTGTTGATTTCTTTGAAAAGAAATGTGAGGTCGTAAAAATGAAAGACGCACCCGAGCAACCTGATGATTTTGCTATGATTTTGCAGAATGCCGAAGGAGTGCGAAAGCAAATTTATTTTGATAATCCATCGATACCGTCAAACAATGCAATCCTTGATGAGCTAGATACTTTTGCAGATGCTATCAAAAACGACACTACTCCTATCGTATCGCTAGAGCAAGGTAAAAAAGCTTTGGAAGTAGCTCTAAAAATTATCGATTGCTTCAAACACTAAACAATTAAACTTTCAATACACTCAAATAACTCATATGAAACAAGCCATAACAAAGTTTTTGACCAACCATCGAAAATGAAATTTGGCAAGTTCTATGATCATAAAAAATAGAATATACACATGAAAAACATAGCAGTAATTGGTGCAGGAACTATGGGCAACGGTATTGCACATACTTTTGCGCAAAAAGGTTTTAAAGTACAACTTATTGATATCTCACAACAAGCTTTGGATAGAGGTTTAGGAACGATCACCAAAAATTTGGATCGTATGATTGCCAAAGAAAAAATTACTGAAGCTGATAAAGAAGCTACTTTGGCAAACATCTCTACTTACACTAGTATAAAAGAAGGTGTAGAATACGCAGGATTGGTAGTAGAGGCCGCTACTGAAAACGTAGACTTGAAACTTAAGATTTTCAAAGATTTGAGCGACGCTTGTCCTGATGACACGATTTTGGCAACAAACACTTCTTCTATCTCGATTACACAAATCGCAGCGGTTACTAATCGTCCAGAAATGGTGATTGGGATGCATTTTATGAATCCTGTGCCTATCATGAAATTGGTAGAAATCATTAGAGGATATAACACTTCTGACGAGGTGACACAAACCATCATGGAAGTATCTAAGCAGTTAGGCAAAATCCCAGTAGAGGTAAACGACTACCCTGGATTTGTAGCCAATAGAATCCTGATGCCAATGATCAACGAATCTATCGAAACGTTATATAATGGAGTTGCCGGAGTAACCGAAATAGATACTGTGATGAAATTAGGAATGGCGCACCCAATGGGTCCATTACAATTAGCTGATTTTATTGGTCTTGATGTATGCCTTTCTATCCTTAATGTAATGTACGAAGGCTTCAAAAACCCAAAGTATGCGCCTTGCCCACTATTGGTTAACATGGTAATGGCTGGTAAATTAGGTGTAAAAAGCGGAGAAGGATTTTACGATTATTCGGAAAGTAGAAAAGCAGAAAAAGTTGCCAAGCAATTTGCATAAAGACTAGCTTTCAGAATACAGAAATTATATATTTACAAGTTGGAGATGATTCTCCAACTTTTTTGTTAGCAACAATTATTTAATAAAATGAACTATGGCTGCTAAAGCATACACATCATTTCTAATTTTTATACTTGTATTTTCCATTTTTTCTTGCAAACAGGAAAATAAAAAACAACAAAACACCAAATCTACTTCCAGCTCCTCTGGATATAAGGTAGAAGTCACTATGAAAAACACTCCTGATAGCACCTTGATATTTTATGGTACTAATAAAAATAAAGATTCTATAATGGTTATAAATGAAAGCTTTGAGTTTGATGGTGAAGTCGAAGAGCCAGAAAGGATTTTTATTCACACCAAAGATTTTAATCAAGGTATTACTTATCTATGGCTTGAAAATCAAAATATAACGGTCTCTGTAGAGAACAGTAATCTCTATACAGCTAAAGTTGTAGGTGGCAAATCTCAAGAAGAATTTGATATACTTTCAGAAAAAAAGAAAGTTCTTGAAAAAGAATATATGGAAGTTATAAAACCGCTTCAGAAGAACAACGGCACTAAAAAATATCTTGACTCTCTAAGTCACCGAAGTAAAGAAATATTGGATGAACTGGGATCTATTGAAAAGAATTTTATAAAAGATTATCCAGACTCCTATGTTAGTGTACAAAAATTGAGTGATATCAAGACTTCTTGGGATAAACAAGAAGTATCAAAATTGTACGAAGGACTTTCAGACAAAATGAAAAACTCCAGCTATGGTCTATCTGTTAAAGAGTATCTTGCAATACCAGAAAAACCCAAAATTGGAGATCATTATATCGATTTCGAATTACCAGATATTGGTGGAAATTTGATAAAGCTTTCTAATATCAAAGGAAAATATGTTTTAGTTGAGTTTTGGGCATCTTGGTGTAGCCCTTGTAGAAAAGAAAACCCATTTTTAGTAGAGACTTACGTTCAATTTAAAGACAAAGGGTTTGAAATCTTAGGTGTATCGTTAGATTCCAAAAAAAAACCATGGATAAAAGCTATCCAAACTGATGAATTACCATGGACACAGGTTAGTGATTTAAAAGAATTCAATACATTCCCGGCATTAGCTTATTCGATTTATGTAATACCTTATAATTTCTTGATTGATGAAGAAGGAGTCATTATCGCCGAAAATCTTAGAGGACAGGAGCTTAAAAACAAGCTAACTGAATTATTTAAATAGTAAATTAATTTATGGCAAAAATCCACCCGTTTAAAGCAATTCGCCCAACCAGAGACAAAGTAAGTCTGGTAGCCTCAAGATCTTATGAAAGTTATACGGCTTTTGAGCGTGATTCAAGAATGGATTACAACCCCTACTCTTTTCTGCATATTGTTAACCCGGGATATAAGTACCAAAAAGAAATCTCTGGAGAAGAACGCTACAAACTGGTTCGCAATCGCTATCTGGAATTCAAAGAAGATGAAATTTTTGTTCAGGATGAGACACCATGTTACTATGTTTATAAAATTGTAAATCGAGAACAAGAATCTTTTTCTGGTATTGTAGCAGCTGCCAGTACTGATGATTACGAAAATAATGTGATTAAAATACATGAAGATACGCTTCAACACAGAGAAAACACGTTTAAAGAGTATCTAAAAACAGTAGGATTTAATGCAGAACCTGTACTCCTTACCTATCCTGACAATGATATCATATCAGATGTGATTTCAAAAAAAATTAAGGAAAGAGCAGAATTCGAATTTACGACCACCTACAGAGACACACACTATCTCTGGAAGGTCGAAGATTCCAAATCCATAGAAGCTCTAAAAGATGCTTTTGCTTCTATTGATACTATTTACATTGCAGACGGTCATCATCGTTCTGCATCTTCTCACCTGCTTGCTCAAGACCTCAAAGTCAACAATCCCGATCATTCTGGAGAAGAGCCTTATAACTTTTTTATGAGTTACTTGATTCCGGAGTCCGACCTGAGGATATACGAGTTCAATCGGTTGATCAAAGATCTTAATGGATTGACCAAAGAAGAGTTTTTGATCAAGTTAGACGAATGGTTTCGTATAGAGAACAGAGGAATAGAAGCTTACAAACCTTCTAAACCTCATCATTTTAGCATGTATCTGGATGGAGAATTCTATTCGCTTTACCTCAGGAAAACAACTTATCAATTCGACAATGCACTAGAAGAATTAGATGCACAAATTTTGTATAAAACCGTTTTGAAACCGATTCTTGGGATCGAAGATTTACGTACTGATACTAGAATTGAATATTCTCACGGTAAAAACGATATTATTCCTGTAAAAAGTAGAATTGATAATCAAGAATTTCAAGTAGGTTTTGTTTTATTCCCTGCCTCGGTTTCGCAGATGAAAAAAATAGCGGATGAAGGGCTAAAAATGCCTCCAAAAAGCACCTATATCGAACCCAAATTGAGAAGCGGTATTACCATCTACGAATTTTGATATCCAACACACTTCTAAGTGCAAGGATAGCACCTTTTACCTCGTCGATTTTAGATATATTTGCAGCCTATGAGCGATATCCAACATAATCTCGAACGAATTCGAACAGAAATTCCGGAAAAAGTTACCCTTGTTGCGGTTTCAAAAACCAAACCCGTTGAAGAATTAATGCAGGCCTATAAGGCAGGGCAACGTGTTTTTGGAGAAAACAAAATTCAGGAAATGACCGAAAAATGGGAACAAATGCCAAAAGATATTCAATGGCATATGATCGGTCACGTACAAACAAATAAGGTAAAGTATATGGCTGAGTTTGTGAACTTGATTCATGCCGTAGACAGCTTGAAATTACTCAAGGAAATTGACAAACAGGCAAAAAAACATGATAGAATAATCTCATGCCTTATCCAAATCAAAATTGCAGAAGAAGACAGTAAATTTGGTCTTAGTGAAGAAGAAGCCATTACTTTGTTAGCCTCTGAAGAAGTAAATTCCTTAACTCATGTACAAATTAAAGGATTGATGGGAATGGCAACTTTTACCAATAACGAACAGCAAATAAAATCAGAATTTGGAGGTATCAAACGTCTTTTTGACCAATTACGACCAGAATATCCAAACTTGACAACACTATCTATTGGGATGAGTGCAGATCACGCAATCGCTATTGCTTCTGGTAGTACCATGGTAAGAATTGGAAGTTCAATTTTTGGTGCCAGAAATTACCATTAATATCAAAAGGTATAATAGCAATACACCCTTTTAATTTTGATCTATCAATAAAAGGGTTAATTTAGTATTTTAAAAACTACATTTTAAGTAGTGGTACAAAGGAAAACTCAAAGCACAAAAACATCTTAACAGTAAAACAAATGCCTATACAGTAAACTATGTATGCAATTTTAGATATAGAAACAACAGGAGGAAAATATAATGAAGAAGGTATTACTGAAATTGCTATTTACAAATTTGATGGTTTACAGGTTGTTGATCAGTTTATAAGTTTAGTTAATCCAGAACGTCCTATACAACCCTTTGTAGCTAACCTTACTGGTATTAACAATGACATGCTTCGCAATGCGCCTAAGTTTTATGAGGTTGCCAAAAGAATCGTAGAAATTACAGAGGATTGTGTAGTTGTTGCTCATAACGCCAGTTTTGATTACCGAATACTAAGAACCGAATTCTCAAGATTAGGGTTTGATTTTGAAAGACATTCTTTATGTACTGTAGAGCTTTCAAAAAAATTGATCCCTGATCAAAAATCATACAGCCTAGGGAAATTGGTAAGAGGACTAGGTATTCCCTTATCAGATAGGCATCGTGCAAATGGTGACGCCCTTGCAACGGTAAAGCTTTTTAAGTTACTTCTCACCAAAGATTCTGAAAAGAGTATAATCACCGATACTGTAAGAGCTGATCCCAAGCGTCAGATCGATGATAAATTACTCCGATTGATTGAGCAAGCTCCCATCGCTACGGGAGTGTATTATATGCATAATGACAATGGAGATATCATTTACATTGGCAAAAGCAAGAATATTAGAAAACGCCTCAATCAGCACTTTACCAATGACAATAGAAAGTCCAGACGCATACAAGAAGAAGTAGTATCGGTATCGTATGAAATTACAGGTAGCGAATTACTTGCCTTGCTAAAAGAAAGTGAAGAGATAAAAGTAAACAAGCCAAAGTACAACCGAGCTTTACGAAAAACAAAATTTGACCAGGCATTATATCAATTCGTCGACGATGATGGATACATCAATCTAAAAGTAGGCAAAGCCAATGGTCGCGAAAAGAGCATTACCACTTTTACTAATCGACAACAGGCAAAAAGCTATATGCATCGTTGGACAGAAGAATTTAATCTCTGCCAACGATTAATGGGACTGGTTAATGGGAAAGGGAATTGTTTTAATTATACGATAAAACAATGCGAAGGAGCTTGTATTGGAAGCGAGAGTAAGGATGAGTATAATGAACGAGTAAAGAAATTAATTCATAAAAACTCGTTTGAAGCTCAGAATATGATTATCATTGATCGGGGTCGAGATGTTGATGAACAAGGAGTTATTTTGGTTGAAGATGGTAAATTTAAAGGGTTTGGATACTTCAATCTGAATCATCAAATCAACAATATTGAAATACTACGTACGATCATTACCCCTATGCAGCATAATCGAGATGCTCAACATATTATTCAGAGTTACATTCGCCAGCATAAAAAATTAAAGATTGTCAAATTAAACAGGAATGATTAAACGTTTTCTTCTAATAACTCTCAACTTATTTACCTTATTTCTTAGCGCACAAAACACCTATAACAGCACTAATCTTGTTGTAAGCCAGGCTGATTTAGAAAATAACAGTTATCCTAAAGACAGTACTGCTAACGCTTTGTATATCTATGAAAAAGGATATAGTAGAATAGAAAATGGTAACAACTATAATCTATTAACTGACTATGAGGCCAAAATCAAAATATTGAACCCTCAAGGATTTGATAAGGCTACCATCAAAATTTTTCTCTACAATAACAAAGGAAGACGAGAAACATACCGAGATTTGGTTGCATATACCTACAACTTAGAAAACGGGAAAGTAATAAAAACCAAACTGGAAAAAGAGAACGTTTATGAAGAAAAATACGACGAGCATTACTCTATCATCAAATTTACTTTTCCTGATGTTAAACCTGGCTCTGTATTAACTTATAAGTACCAGCAAGAATCTCCATTTATATTTAAATTCAATGGATGGGATTTTCAAGATGATATTCCAAAAATTTATAGTGAATACATCACTGATTTACCTGGCAACTATTTATACAACATCAAATTAGTAGGACCTCTAAAACTTCATTCAAAGGATGAAAGCCTGATCAAACAATGTCTAGAAGTTGCTAATGGCGGCTATTCTAACTGCTCACATAATGTATATATTATGAAAGACATTCCTGCGTTCATTGAGGAAGAATACATGACCGCAAAAGAAAATTATTTTTCAAGAATAGACTTTGAGTTGAGGGAATATCAAGGATTTGATGGGGTCAATAAAAAGTTTAGCGAAACATGGGAAGATGTAGATAACAAAATTAAAAAGGAAGTTAGTATTGGTATTCAACTCAAAAAAGTAAATTTAGTTAAGAACCTACTACCTCTTGAAATCCAATCACTACCCAACAACATTGACAAAGCGAAAGCTATATATCGTTACATCGCAAAACACTATACGTGGAATAAGAAAAACAGAATTTTTACTGATGGCGATATTAAAAAAGTAATCGCCACTAAAGTTGGAAATGTTTCGAGTATCAACATATTGCTTCACAATGTGCTCAAACAACAAGGGTTTGATGTGTTACCTATATTAATGTCTACCAGAGATAATGGCTATGTTACAAAATTATATCCGGTAATTACCGACTTTAATTACCTGATTGTGCATTTATCTTCAGAAAACAACTCTTACCTTTTGGATGCTACAGAAAAAACACTCAATTTTGGTGAAGTCCCATTCAGATGCTTAAATCAATATGGGAGATTACTGGATTTTAAAAATGGCAGCAGTTGGATCGATATTGAACCAAAACTTCGTTCTTCTCATTTTTACAAAGAAGACATTACACTGAATGATGATTTAATGATAACTGGTAAAGTAACTCATGCTTTCCAAGGATATCCCGCATACTTTAAAAGAAAAAAAATGTATGCTAATACCTCTCAAAATTTAGGAGAAACTATCCAACAACAATATCCTGATCGCATCATTACCAACGTTACTATCAAAAACCAAGAAAACACCGAAAAATCATATCTTGAAGAGTTTTATTTTAATGCTCCAACAGAACAAATTGAAAATATCATCTATGTCAAACCTTTTTCTGAAGCTTTTTTTAGTAAAAACCCATTTACATTAAATGAAAGAACTTTTCCGGTAGATTTTGGTTTTAAAGATTCATATACATATTTGGTTTCCATTAATATCGGGGAAGATTATAAATTTGTAGATCTCCCAAAAAATCAAGGATATGCTCTTCCTAATAAGTTAGCTACGGTAACAATTAATTATCAAAATAATGGTAAAAAATTACTAATTAACCACAGAATAAGCTTTAATGCACCTTATTACCCTATAGAATATTATCCAAGTTTGAAAGAAATTTTCAACTTGATTGTAGACATTGAAAGAGATACTGTCATATCAATAAAAAAAATAAACTAGTTTTAGTATTTTTAAGCAAAACATTTTAGTTTGACAAAAGACACGCCACATAAAACCTGGAAAAACAAATTGCATGAAGTCATCTATGAGGCTGATACTCCAATGGGAAAAGTCTTTGATGTCATCTTGCTTATCCTAATTGTGTTGAGCATTATATTTGTCATGCTGGAAAGCGTGAAAGGACTTCCTATCGATATTTATGAGTTCTTATATTATGCAGAATGGGTCATTACTATATTTTTTACCTTTGAATATATTGCCAGGGTCGTTTCGATCAAAAAACCTACCTCGTATATTTTTAGTTTTTATGGTATTATAGATTTTTTATCAACCATCCCACTATATTTATCTTTTTTCTTTGCTGGGTCAAGCGCTTTACTTACGGTTCGTGCATTGCGATTACTACGAATATTTAGAGTTTTAAAAATCTCCAGATATATTGGAGAATCTAACAAATTAGTAAAAGCGATTAAGGATAGTCGTGCCAAAATATTAGTGTTTTTATTTGCGGTTCTGGTACTGTGCATTATTATGGGAACCGTTATGTATATCGTAGAGGGTGAAGAAAGCGGTTTTAAAAGTATTCCTATAAGTGTCTACTGGTGTATTGTTACCCTTACCACTGTAGGATACGGAGATATTGCTCCAGTCACCCCTTTAGGGCAGTTTTTGGCGGCCATTATAATGATTATGGGTTATGGAATCATTGCTGTACCTACAGGTATTGTAAGTGCAGAATACACCCACCAGATTAAAACTACCCACACTCATCTCAATACACAATCTTGTGGCAACTGCAACGAGAGTGATCATAGAGATGATGCCGAATTTTGTCATAAATGTGGTGAACATCTACTGAAATGAATAAAAATCTGATTGTTGTTATAGGACCTACCGCGATTGGAAAAACCAGTCTTAGCATCGCGCTAGCCAATCATTTTGGTTGCGAAATTGTTTCTGCAGATAGCAGACAGTTTTTTAAGGAAATGTATATTGGCACTGCAGTTCCATCAAAAGAAGAATTGGCCCAGGCACCTCATCATTTTATACAACACAAAAGCATTACAGAACCTTACAGTGTAGGAGATTTTGAAAAAGAAGCCCTAGAAGCAATAGATGTGTTATTTCAAAAAAATGATTTTGTCATTCTTGTCGGAGGATCAGGACTGTATGTTGATGCGATTACCAAAGGACTAGACACATTCCCGGAAGTTGATCCTAAAATTCGGGAAGAATTACAAATCACTTATGAAACCAAAGGCATAGAACACCTTCAAGCTCAGCTAAAAGCTTTGGATCCTGAGTATTATGCTAAAGTAGATACACACAATACTCATAGAGTCATGAGAGCATTAGAGATCTGTATTAGTAGTGGTCAGCCTTATTCTTCTTTTACTACGGCTACCAAAAAAAACAGACCTTTTTCCACTATAAAAATAGGAATTACAGCAGATAGAGAAGTTATTTATGATCGTATCAATCAACGTGTCGACCTTATGGTTGAGCAAGGATTAATTGACGAAGTTAAATCCTTACTCCCACACAAAAATTTAAATGCCCTTAATACCGTAGGATACAAAGAATTGTTTACCCATTTTGATGGGGAATGGGAATTAGATTTTGCCATTTCAGAAATCAAAAAGAACACCCGCCGTTTCGCTAAAAGACAACTCACCTGGTTTAGAAAGGACCCAGAAATCAAATGGTTCCCATATACCGGAGATGTTAAGGAAGTAGTGACTTATATAAAAGAAAAAAGCACCATAAAATAATTATGATGCCTTATGAAATAGTACCGTTATATGCTCTCTATACTTCTTCGCCTCTTACGACTAATCTAAACCCTTCTCCATGAATGTTTAATATTTCAACATTCTCGTCTTTCTTTAGATACTTTCTTAGTTTAGCGATGTATACATCCATACTTCTCGAGGTGAAGTAGTTATCATCTCTCCAAATCTTAGTTAACGCAAGTTCCCTAGGCATTAAGTCATTAAGATGCAGTGCCAAAAGACGAAGTAATTCATTTTCTTTCGGAGATAATTTTATAGGATCTTCTTCTTTGTAAGTTAAGAATCTTAGTTTTGAATTCAGGTGAAAACCTCCTATTTTGAATTCAAATTGTTTACTATCAGCAACAGACTCTGTACTCTTACGTTGCATAATAGCTTGTATTTTCATTAATAATACCTCGCTATCAAAAGGCTTATTTAGGTAATCATCTGCACCTACTTTATATCCTTTTAGCACATCTTCTTTCATTGCTTTTGCAGTTAAGAAGATAATAGGTATTTCTTCATTTTTATCACGGATTTCTTTTGCCAACGTAAACCCGTCTTTATAAGGCATCATGACATCCAAGATACACATGTCATAATCATCCTTTTTGAACTTTTCGAAGCCTTCCATACCATTTTTAGCATGCACAACATCATAATCATTCATTACTAGATAATCCTTCAGAACCGTTCCAAAGTTCGGATCATCCTCTACAAGCAAAATCTTTTTGTTTTCTGTTTCCATATTTTATGATATTAACGGTAATTTAATTATAAATGTAGAGCCTTTTCCCCTTTCACTCTCTACCCATATCTGACCATGATGGTCGTCTATAATTCGTTTCACATATGTTAGTCCCAATCCGTGTCCTTTTACATTATGCAGATCTCCGGTATGTTCTCTAAAGAACTTTTCAAAAATCTTTTTCTGCGCCACTTTGCTCATACCAATTCCATGGTCACGAATTTTAAGAACGATACTATTTTTTACATTCTCAGTATATATATCTATTTTGGGTTCACTTTCCGAATATTTAATTGCATTATCCAGAACGTTCACAACTACGTTGGTCATATGACTGTCATTTGCCAAAATAGTTGTTTTTAAAGCTCCTAAATGTGTTTTGATATACCCTTGTCTATTTTCAACAATCAAAGAGACATGTGTCACTGCATCTTCAATAATATCATGTAGTTCCTGTCTGTCTTTTTTGATATTAAGTTCATTTTTCTCTAATTGAGAAATCCTCAAAACATTTTCGACCTGGGCATGCATTCGCTTATTTTCTTCTCTTATCATTGTCATATACCGTTGCAACTTTTCTTTATCTCCCGAAATTTTAGGATTCTTGATAGCATCCAGAGCAAGGTTGATGGTAGCGATTGGAGTTTTCAGCTCATGCGTCATATTATTAATAAAATCGGTTTTAATTTGGGAGATCTGTCGTTGTTGCATCAATTGCGACAATGCACTCGAATAAGCAATTACAATAATCAGCGTAAAAATGATAGAAAGTATGGCCATTCCTTTAATAGTGGAAAGTACATATTGTTTTTTACCAGTAAAATTAACTAATAACTGATATTCGCTAGCTCCTTGATCATCTGCAAACAGCGCAATAGCATAAGTTGCAGGGTGATCCAAATTAAAATCTTCAGAACGTACTTTGGTAGCAAGAGAACGGCTGTAAATCGCATATTCAAAACCTACCTTTATATCTCTTTCTTCAAGCTCTTTTTTTAATAAATATTCAATTTCCTTTTTCTTTACCCTTCTATGAATAGGAATAAAACTCGCAATTTCTCCTATTAAAATTTCATAGTCCTTTCTCTGCAGGTCTGTTAACCCTTTTATCCTTCTTTCTAACTTAGACGTTGCACTAAGCTCTGTATTACTATTCTGGGTTTCTTGTAAAGAGTTTTCTACATTTCGATTTAAAATACTCTTTAAACGAACTGTATCAATATTGAAATTAATGAACGAAGAGAATAATTTTGCATCCTCCTCCAAAATTTCATTAGCATATTCAAAAGGTTTTGTTCTTTTGTCTATACTAAGGTTCAACAGCTGACGAATTGTATTATTATCGGGTTCTTCTATGCTGTGAATGATCTCCCGCAAAGGAAAAAACATCTCCTCAAACTCTCGGTATTGTATCCCATTGGATACAGAAATCAGAATTTGTTTTGCATTAAAAGAAAACTGCTCTTCATTATTCTCTACAGTGTTGTTAATCCAATATCCCTGAACAAAAATAATCCCAATCAACGATAAACTCATCAGGATTATCAGCAATACGAATAACCTTTTATTCATAGATCAAAAGTAAGACTTTAACATTTAGCTACTTTAGGGTTTAACCAAATGTTAACAAAATGAAGGATAAGGATTACAAGGTAGTTAGCGAGATATTTTCTGGTGTATCTCATTGACTTGTTGTTCGGTATCTTGCAAATCGATGTTCTGTATAACAAAATCGGCCAAAGGAATTTTTTCATCGTCATCCCACTGGTTTTTTATTCTGGATAAAATTTCATCTCTAGTGGACTGATCTCGATTCAATACTCTCGAAATTCTCAATTCTAATGGAGCCACAACAAGGATCGTATGATCACACTGTTTATACCCTCCATTTTCGAATAAGATAGCCGCTTCTTTAATAACATAAGTACCTTTTTGGCGACCTTTCCATTTGTCAAAATGATTAGCCACTGTAGGATGAACGATTGCATTTAATTTTTCGAGCTGGGCCGAATCATTAAAAACAATATTGGCAATAAAGGGCCTATTTAAAGTATTATTCTGATAAGCCTCCTCTCCAAATAAATCTGTAATTTTCTTTTTTACTTTGGGATTCTCATTCATCAGTTTCTTTGCCTCAATATCTGCTATATAAACTGCCACTCCTAAATCCTCAAACATCCGGGCGATTGTAGATTTACCACTTCCAATACCCCCGGTAAGACCAACAACTTTCATACTTAATTACTTTCTTGTTTAAGAACAACAAACTGTACTTGTTTTTCCTGAAGTCGCACATCATGAATCGACTCTGGAATATCCGTCAGTTCTAAAGTTAGAAATACACTTTCTTCTGATGCTTTTGCATAATCGGCTACTACTCGAAAATCTCTTTCGGTAATCTCGTTGTATTTATCCAGACCTACACGATACACAATTGATGTTTCTTTGGGGAAGATTTTAATATTTACTCCTTCAGGCACATTATTTAGGACGATAGGGATCCTTTGACTTCCCTCTGTAAATTTACTTACCAATATCTCAGCTTTTAACTGAACCGGAGATACCTTGACATTGGTTGGCAAAACCTGAGTGTCGATTTCTAATTCTGAGGAGTAATCTACATTAAGCCCTTCTAAACTTAATGGTATTGTCTGTACCTGTTGCAAGGTATCTATCATAGCCGAAGGACCACTGACCATCACCGAATCCGGAGTAATCACCAAACCCTTATCGCTCCCATACCCATTGGCATATTGTATATCCTGAAGAATCGCTATGGGAACCTTTTTCTCAAGGTTAATATCCAGTCTCAAAGTAAGTGTATCTTTTTGTATGGCCAACACCCGTCCCTTAAAATCTAGTTTACTTTGTAAAATTGAAGATTCTTTATCCACAAAAAACAAAAAATGATCTTCATTTTTGGACACAGCGTCTTCGGCATTAAATTCTAGAATAGGTTTTTGCCAATTATGATTGATCAAACGAAAACCATTACCATTCAAAGTCATTCTTAAGGTTTGATCACTAGTTTCATTAAAGATTTTACCCTCAGGCAAGTTGGTATACCGAATACCTACCTCTACTTCCTTTGTATAATTTTTAGAAAATTGAATGAATAACCATAAAAGAGAAGTGAAACCTAAAAAAAACAGAAAAGTTTTTACACTACTTCTTTTGAATAAAAAAGTCTTCTTTTTTCGGTTTGACATATGCTATTACTTTTCAAAAAACAACTTCTTAAATTGCTTTTGTGGGACCCTATTGAGTAGATGAATATAATAATAAGATTTCAGGAATCCTTTTCCGTACCCATAAAATTGTATCAAAACCGCCAGAATCGCCTTCAATGCAATAGAAAGTTTTTTGTAAGCAACGATAGCTCCAAAAAATATAAACACAAAATACAGCCCTAACAATCCAAGGAAATACCACCATCCAAATAATGCAGTTACCAAGGAGAACGCAATAAAACACAGAAATAAGGTAGGAAACCAATAGGTGATTTTTGCCGTCTCTGGATGCCATTTATTAAGAATTGGGCGTACTAATCCAAATTTATTCACCTGTATGTAAAACTTTTTCCAAGAGATTCTTCGTTTATGAAACACCTTCGCATCCGGTATCAAAGCAGTATCATACCCCAAATTCCAAAGTCGTATCGTTAAATCAGGGTCTTCTCCCGGATGAATATTACCAAAACCCTTGGAAGCCTCAAAAGCTTCCTTAGACAACCCCATATTAAAACTACGCGGCTGAAATTTGCCTACTACTTTTTTTCGCCCTCGAATTCCTCCTGTAGTCAGGTAAGAGGTCATACTATAACTTATCGCCTTTTGCAGATCTGTAAAGCTTTGATGAGCATCGTCTGGTCCTCCAAAACAATGCACAAAGTTCTTTGATAAAAATGCATCTACTTTTTCCAGATAATCCGGTGGTATTAACACGTCGCTATCCAAAATAATAAAGTAATTCCCCTTTGCTTTTCGCATTCCGTAGTTACGAGAGTCACCAGGACCTGTATTTTCTTTCTGATAATAGCTTATCTTTAACTTATCACTATATCCTTCTATTACCCGTTCCGCCGTATCCGAAGAACCATCTTCTACAATAACGATTTCATAAGGCTTGGAATACTGCATGGCCAACATGCTTTCCAAAAGCTCATCAATCTCATTGGGTCGATTATATACTGGTATAATAAAAGAAAAATCAAATTGCATAAAGCGAGATGTATCAAAGAAAAATCCCATCTACTCTCAGGTAATGGGATTTTATTATTACATTATTTATCAGTATTTATTGTTCTTCTACAAACTTATCCATCACCATTTGACTAACTCCCATATTTGAGAATCCACCATCGTGATATAAGTTTTGTAGTGTAACTTTTTTGGTTAAATCCGAAAACAAAGTTATCGTATAGTCCGCACACTCGTCTGCTGTCGCATTTCCAAGAGGAGACATTTTATCGGCATATTCAATAAAGCCATCAAAACCTTTTACTCCTTTTCCTGCTGTGGTAGGTGTAGGAGATTGTGAAATCGTATTCACACGTACTTTTTTATCTCTTCCGAAGAAATATCCAAAACTACGCCCTATAGATTCTAAATACGCTTTGTTATCCGCCATATCATTATAATCAGGGAACACACGTTGCGCAGCCATATAGGTTAACGCCACAATACTTCCCCACTCGTTCATTGCATCCTTTTTGTACAAAGTCTGCATGGTTTTGTGGAAAGATAGTGCCGACACATCCCATCCTTTTTCACTAAAACTGTAATTCAAATCTGTATAATGACGACCTTTTCGAACATTGACAGACATTCCTATAGAATGCAATACAAAATCCAGCTTACCGCCTAAAATCTCCATCGATTTTTCTACAAGATTCTCAAGATCTTCAATAGATGTAGCATCTGCAGGTATTACCTGAGCATTTGTTTTCTCTGCAAGGGTATTGATTGCTCCCATTCTCATAGCTACCGGAGCATTAGTTAACACAAAACTCCCTCCTTGTTCAAAAACTTTTTCGGCTGTTTTCCAAGCAATTGAACTCTCATCAAGTGCTCCAAAAATAATTCCTCTTTTGCCTTTTAATAAATTGTGTGACATTAGTTGTAAATTAAAGATCGTTATACAAGCTGTAAAGATAACAAAACAGCCCAAACTGATACTATTTCCGTGTAATTTTAGCTCAATTAAGCAGCAAAGATTTGGCATGCGATAGCGCAGACTCCGAAATACTCTTCCCTCCGATCATTTCAGCAATTTCAGTAATTCGTTCTTCCTGATTTAATAATTTGAGTTGCGTAACCGTTGTATCATTGATATCTTGCTTAAACACCTTGTACTGGCTTTGTCCATTGGCCGCTATCTGAGGCAAATGCGTGATACTAAATACTTGCAAATTCTCACTCATATTCAGCATCAAATCTGCCATTTTGTGTGCAATCTCTCCGGATACTCCCGTATCTATCTCATCAAAAATGATCGTAGGTAGTTGTGCATACCTAGAAAGAATTGCTTTTATTGCCAGCATTATCCTCGATAATTCTCCTCCTGAAGCTACTTTTTTGAGCTCTCCATAGCTTCCTCCTTTGTTAGCACAAAATAGAAATTCCAGATTTTCTTTACCGTTAGAGAAGTAAGCATCCTGTAATGTCAAAGATGTTTTAAAACTCGCATTAGGCATTCCTAAAGCGTTTAGTATTTCTTCCAACTCTTCAATTAATCCTGGTAAAGCTTTATTTCTCTTTTCATGAATCTTTTTTGCAACTTCGTCCAATTGATCTTTTATGGTGTCAATTTCATTTTGAAGTGCTTCAATATCTCCTGAAAGCGATTCTGTTTGAGACACTTTCTGCTGAAGTTCCCCCTGTATGATCACCAATTCTTCAACACTGGCTACATTATGTTTTGTCTGAAGGTTGTGAAGTAACTGCAATCGCTGACTCGCTTTCTCCAGCTGTTCTGGATCTGCTTCTAATTTTTCTAATTCGTTAAGCAAAGATTCCTGAACATCATCTAACTCTATATACAAACTCTGGATCCTCTCTGACAGGTCATGCAAAGAACCAGAATACGAAGCTATTTTAGAGAGATTTCCTTTTATGGTGTTCAACTGATCTCCAACCCCAACTTCTTCTGAAGTTATAATTGCGATCGCACCAGAAAGTCGCTCCTGAATTTCCTCTATATTATTGAGGCGGTCATGCATTTCTTCTAACTCTTGCAACTCGCCAGGCTTTAATTTAGTCTCATCTAATTCTTTTAACAGAAACGAATTATACTCATATTCTTTGGTAAAACTATCTTTACTGGCTATCAGGAGATCAACTTTTTTTTGCTTTTCTTTCAATAACTTCAACCCCCTTTGATAGGATTTCACTTCACGATCTACTTGTGCCAATGCATCGAGTACCTCGAACTGAAAATCATTGGTGGTTACCTCCAAAGTTTGATGTTGACTATGGATATCGATCAACCTAGCTCCCAAACCGGATAATGCCTGTAAGGTAACCGGAGTATCATTAATAAAAGCTCTGGATTTACCTGAAGGAAGGATTTCTCTTCTAATGATGGTCTCTTCTTCATAATCCAGTTCCTGTTCATCAAAGAATGCTTCCAGATCATACTTTGCAATCCTAAAAACTCCCTCAATAACACATTTTTGAGAATTGTCTTTTACGCTATTTAAATCTGCTCTTTTACCCAGCAACAACCCCAAGGCTCCCAACAAGAGAGATTTACCGGCCCCGGTTTCTCCAGTAATAGTAATCAAACCAGCATCAAAGGAAACCTGTAATTGTTCTATTAACGCGAAATTTTTTATAGAAAGAGCTCCAAGCAAAGGATAAAATATTTAGTCGTTCTAGCTTGTAAATATACTATAGATTTCAGAAGATTATGTGCGATTATCAATGAAAAAATAAAACTTTTTCACCTGCTTTTCAACAGCCAAAGTTTTTTAAAATTTGATATCTTTCCAATTATCTGCATAGGTTGGTGCTATCTTATTCAAGATCCCTACTGTCTCGGCTATGTTTACAGAAGGTCCTCCAGAAAGTATGCTAGAAATTTCTCCTGCCTTTGAATCAAAAAATACCCTCATTATAAAAGAGTTTGGACGGACACTATGCAATTTCTCCAGGGATTTCATTGCTTTTAGAATGGTTTGTTTCCCTTGTTTTACATTATTGTGCATTTGATCCAAACCTTCGCGATGATAGGTGTACATCGTTTCACGATATCCATCAAAGGTTCCAGACAATAGATCATCATTAAACCTAAATCTTGACTGTAGTCCATCCGCAGGATTCCACCCCAAAGCATTACTACTTTGTGCATTACCTACTATATTTTTGGCTTCTTGATAAAAATCGGTACCACTATTGAGCGCAAAACTATCTGCATCAACCCCTAGAATCATATATAAATAAAAGGATACAACGGAAATGAGATTCGATTCGAAATTATTGGGATTGTAATTTAGAGGCTGAAACTCTAGATAATTAAAATTGAACTGTCGGTCATTTACATTCAAAATAGTTGTACTGTAATTAGAACCATAAACAGGTCTAGAAGCTTGTACTTGTAGCGTTGCTGTAAACGCATCATTATCAAACCCAACTACGGTGATAAAAAAACTACAATCAATTCGCTCCTCGGTACGGTAATCTATATTGGTCCAAACGGTATTATTAATAAACTCAGTTAACGACCGCTCCAAGGTTTTAAACACTTGTAAGTTAGGGTTTCCGGTTTGCTCTGCATTTACCACAACCGTTGCATTAAACTCTTGAGCATAAACATTACATCCAAATACAAGAAGTACAATAAGAAAGATTCTGTTCATTTTTTCGAGTTTAAATTTTTGAGTATTCGATTTATGTGCATTTGCCCCCTCGCCTAAAAAATAACGAATAACTATACAACGCTATCCGTTGGTAGCCAAATCTGCCACACGCTTCATTTGATCAATTTCATCAAAAATATCTTTGGCAACCTCAGCTTTCGTTTTTAGTTCAAACGCTTTACTTTCAAATTTATGATTGATCAAGGTTACTTTATTTGTAGCTCCCTTAAAACCTGCCCCTTTATCATTAAGTGAGTTCAAAACAATCAAATCCAGATTTTTCTTGATGAGTTTGTTTTTCGCGTTTTCTTCTTCGTTTTCGGTCTCCAATGCAAATCCAACCAAAAACTGAAGCTTCTTCTGCTCACCCATCCATTTTAGGATGTCTTTGGTGCGTTCCAGTTCTATTGAAAATTCGGAATCTGACTTTTTGATTTTCTGTGAAGCTACTTGTTTGGGTCTATAATCTGCAACTGCTGCCGAAGCTATAGCTATAGTACAACTATCATACAATGACACGACAGCCTGATACATATCTTCTGCACTTACCACATTAATAACATTGACCAAGCCATGATCTATTTTTAGGGAAGATGGTCCCAAAACTAAATTCACCTGGGCTCCAAGATTAGCAGCAGCTAGCGCTAACTCTATTCCCATTTTACCGCTAGAATGATTTCCGATAAATCGAACAGGGTCAATGGCTTCGTACGTTGGACCGGCAGTAATTAATACTTTCTCTCCTTTCAAAGGTAATTTACTCAATAGGTCTTTTTTTAAGAAATCTATAATATGTTCTGGCTCTGCCATTCTACCTTGTCCCACCAAACCACTTGCTAGTTCTCCCGCCTCTGCAGGGATCATAACATTACCAAAAGATATCAGTTTATCAAAAGTTTCGTGAGTAGATGGATGCTTGTACATATCCAAGTCCATAGCCGGAGCAAAGTACACCGGACATTTTGCCGACAAATAGGTAGCCAATAGCAAATTATCGCTATTCCCACTAGCCATTTTTGAAAGCGTATTAGCCGTTGCCGGGGCTACTATCATGAAATCAGCCCACAGCCCTAAGTCCACATGATTATTCCAAACCGCGTTCTCATCTTCTTCATCAAAAAAAGAGGAATGAACTGGATTTTTGGATAATGTGGATAAGGTAAGCGGAGTTACAAAATCCTTGGCCGCTGGTGTCATCACCACTTGCACTTCTGCACCTGCTTTGATAAATAAGCGTACCAAAGAAGCTGTTTTGTAAGCAGCAATACCAGCGGTAATTCCTAATAAAACCTTTTTACCGCTTAAAATTGACATAGACTTATAGTGATTCTGAGTCTGTCTTTGTGTTTCTATGGTAGATTCTACCCTCCAACCATTCTTGCACTGCTAACGCATGTGGTTTAGGTAATCTTTCATAGAATTTAGACACTTCAATTTGCTCCTTATTTTCAAAGATTTCTTCTAGACTATCATTGTAGGTAGCAAATTCATCTAACTTTTCTAACAGCTCTTTTTTAATATCAGTATTAATCTGTGTAGCTCTTTTAGAAATTATAGAAATCGCCTCATAAATATTATTTGTAGGTTGATCTACTAAATTTTTATCGATAGTAGTCGTATTTACCGGCGCATTACTTTTTTTCAAATCCATCTTCTACGTGTTTTCTAGTTAATTTGTTCTAATCTCACTTTAATATCTTCAGCAATTTCTTCTGCTTTTTGGGTATACTCTCCTTCTTTATAGTATTTTTTGTAGTTACTATAAAAACCTTGAGCCGTTTCCAGGCGCTCTTTTACTAAACTCTCATAACTTCCGATCGCCAAAAGATACTCTGATTCTAATTTATAATACAATACCTTTTCTCTAAAAATCGATCCAGGATAATCCACAAGGTAGTTATCAAAAGCTGAAATAGCAACTTTGTAGTCTCTTCTATGATGGTATTGTTTTGCAATTTCGTATGCTTTCTTCTCCTTCTTCTCTCTAAGCTCTGCCACCATTGCGTTAGCTTCTTTCAAGTTTTCGCTCTCCGGATATGCATTAATATACGTTTGAAGCTTTTCTATAGCTTGCGTAGTTTCTTCCTGATCCAAACTAGACCTAGGAGATAAAAAATAATAACTGCGAGCTCCTTTAAAAGCTGCCTCTTCCTTTTTATCACTTCTAGGGTATGATTTTGTAAATCTATCGAATTGATAGCCCGACAAATAATAATCTTCTAACTGATAGTAAGTATCGGCATAATAATACATTATTCTTTCTGCCTGAGGCTTCCCTCTGTATTGAGGAACGATTTGCTCAAAAAGTCGCAATGCCTTTTTGTATCTACCCTCTTTATAAAGCTCCTCTGCCATTTTATACTTGGCAGCCACATCATCTTCTCTTACTACCTTTTGGTACTCGCTACAAGAGCCTAAGAATAAAATAAAAATTAATAAATACAGTAATCTTTTCATAGGTAAAAAAACATCTGGCAAAAATAGATATTTCTGCCGTATTACAAAAACTTTAAACAATCAAATCATCACGATGCATCCTTAGCTCTGCTGGGCTTGATAGATCTTATCAAAAAACAGCTTCCAGATAGCTAATCATCTTACTACGCATACTCAATTTAATAACTATACGCTATCTCTTTTGTTGCAGAAAACGATAAGGAAATAAGAAATTTGTAAAAACTAGTCCTCGTTTGCAGGCATTGTCTTGTTCAACTTATCGTGATCCAAGACCGTGTACCCATCGTCATCATAATAAAAAGCAGGAACAAATCGTTCTCTCATTTTTAAATTTTTAAGCACATAAGAATGCACCTGATGTACCTCTTGAGAAAAAGATTCATCATAATAACTTACCAGAATCAGAACCTCTCCATTTAGCTTTTTTATTTTATCACTATCAAATTCAAACAAAGGACTGGTATCTTTGATAGGATGCACTACGGTCCAGGTCGTAGGAAGATAGGTAATTGAATTACGTTCTAATTTCAGGTTATAAAAACTGTTGACAAATTTGCCATCCTTGTTTTTTAATGACAACGACAATGTAGCTTCTATTCTCGGTCTAATCATCACATTTACGCTACGACTCATTAGTCTAAACATAATGCAATCTTCTCCATTATGTTTTCTGAGCACCATATTTTTACTAAACTGAATGTTAGCTCTTGGTTTAGAAAATCGCCCATACAATAGTCCGGTAACAAAAGAGAAACTCAATAAACCGACTAAAGCTTCAAAAGAAGAAATAATCCCAAAAAGTAATCCCTTGGGCGCCATAGCCCCATATCCTACGGTAGTAACCGTTTGCGCTGAAAAAAAGAAAGCATTTAAAAAATCACGAAAAAAACTACCTGAAGGCTCGGTAATACTAGAAATCCCTAAAAGTGTATAGATCAGAGCAAAAACTATGTTGATAAGAGCATACCCTAACAACACCCACATAAAGAACTTGGTCCAGGTAATATTGATCAGGTAATCATAACTTTCAGAAACCGAATTCGGTCGGTTGATGTGCTTAATGTTAAAAGAACCATCAGGATTGATGAAACGCCTTGCATTTTGGTTAGAAGACCTTCCGATTCCAGGATCTTTTATTTTCTTAGCCATCTTTATACACTACAGGTTCTCAATAAAATTTTCAATTTTACCCTCTAAAGCCGAAGAAGCAGCAACCAAAGGCAAACGAACATGATCTTTACACACTCCTTTTACTTTTAGAATGTTTTTGATCCCAGCAGGGTTTCCTTCTTCAAAAGCATAATCGATCACCGGCAACAATTGATACAAAATCTGAAACGCTTGTTCTGTGCTTCCTTCTAACCCTAAACGTATCATTTTAGAAAATTCTTCAGGAAAACCTTGCCCAATAACACTAATAACTCCATCACCACCAGCAGCAACCAAAGGTAAAGCCAGAGTATCATCTCCCGATATCACCAAAAAGTCTTTTGGTCTGTCTTTTAATATGCTTAGCACTTGTGTAAAATCTCCAACTGCTTCTTTGATCCCAATTATTTTATCCAATTGCGCTAATCGCAATGTAGTTTCTGCGGTCATATTCGTTCCTGTACGAGAAGGAACATTATACAACAATACAGCAATAGGACTTGCATTATTGATTGCCAAATAATGTTGGTATATCCCTTCTTGAGTAGGTTTATTATACATAGGCACTACAGAGAGTACTGCTGCAAAATTTGATAGATCTGTTTGTGCTATTTCATCCAAAATAGCTCTTGTATTGTTCCCTCCTATTCCTAAAACCAAAGGAAGTTTTTTATTATTTACAGAAACAATATGCGCTACCAACTCTTTCTTCTCTTCTTTGGATAGAGTTACCGATTCTGCAGTGGTTCCCAAAACCACTAAGTAATCTATACCTCCTTCAATACAAAAATTCACTAAAGCTGTAACTCCTTCAAAATCTATCGTACCATCTGCATTAAATGGTGTTGCCAAGGCTACACCTGTTCCTCTCAGAAAACTACTCATATTACTTGTAATATTTTTAAATACTTTTTTAGTTCGACTATAAAAAGATTTGCATTGTTCATAGTCGACCCTATTATCAGATCATTTATTCTGTGATCCACTTCTGCAAAGCCTACTTTCAGTTTTGCCTTGGAAGCAGCAGCCACGTATTGTAATTCTATCTTATCTTCGGTATAAAAACTAATCAAAACATCAAAATCCTTACGGATAAAGTCCTGTAACATTTGGTTTTTGATCAAACCATTCATCCCAAAACTTTTGTCGTTATAATATGACGCTCCTTTTTCATCAATAATATCTTTATCCTCCTTATAGCCAATTACTTTTAAGTTTTCAGATTTCACCCCAAGTTCGTTAGCTAGTTTAACCAAAGTCACGACGTTCACGGGTTCTGTTGCATCTATAAGAATAGCAAGAGTATTAAGACTGGAAATACTTGGTGAAGAAGAATTTCTTTTCTCGATATGAGATTCAATATTCTTCTTTATTGCATTCCTTTTAAGACCCTTTAAAATCATTTATCCAAAAGATTAAGAAGCCACAAATGTAGCTATTTTACAGTTTAAAATCATCCAGTCTTTCTCAAGAAAAAGAAAAAGCCTGTAAATCAGCATCTTCAAAAGTATTCTTTAGTCAAAGACTGCATATCTTTGGGCTTTGCTTGTATAAAAAAACGTATAAAAAAGTAAAGCCCCAGTATTTCAGCAAAGTTGATCAGCACCGTAAAAACCGTAGTATAATAATACAATTCATTTACCGCCAAAAGCGCATCGACAAACATCGTACAACATCCTGCTACAAAAAGAAATATTGACTTTTCGAATCTATCGGCCACATAGATAAAAAAGCAGATCAAAAAAAACGTTACCAAACTAATCACAATCATTACCACAAAAACTATCGAATCCTCTATTTTAGGGAACACCATCTCGGTAATAGTATATATGAGATATGAAATCAGAATAGCACTAATAATCACAGGTACAGAAACCAACTTTGCCGGGTTCACCTCTTCTTCTGAGAGATACCCTCGTAATGCCAAAACGCAAAAAGAATAAAAAACTGTTATCAACGATGCTATTCTTTCAAAATATCCTTCAAAATCAATGTAGGTAAATGTGTCGGTCGCTATAATCACCAACAAACTTATAATCACAAAAACATTTTTAGTTTTCGCGTGATCCAGATACAGTATAATCAAGGAAATTGTAGCGAAAGGTTTTACATATAAAAGATATTTCTTTTCCAAAAAAACAGCAACTGCAAGAACTGTCAAAAAGGAAATGTAAAATAACGCATATGTAATGTTAGCACTTTTCAAAGACTCTCAAATGGTAACTAAAGATACTTAGAGCATTTAAATCGATACTAATTTTTAAAAAAAATCTTCACCATTTGGTGTTAATTCCTGTTGTTCTATAAAGAATTTGATAAGAAAAAACTGTCCAAACACCTGCAATAAATTTGCAATAATTACAAAGACTTCTAGAAACACATACAGCTTATACAAGGCGGTTATAATATTTACAATCAAAAAACACGAAGCTGCCACCATTAGCGAAGAACTAATGACAGTTTTACTATTTAAATAGATATAGTAACAAATCCCAACAAAGGAGGCAAAAAACAAAATAAGAACGAATAGAAATACTCGATCTTCTCGCACACTTGGCAATATTAACCCTGCCACCGAAGATAGCACATAGGTAATCAATCCCATTGTGATCAGGAGTTGTACTGTAAACACTTTATTCCGTTTGATCTTTATTTTTTTCAGACTCTCCCAAAGCAAAATGATATTCAGTAGATAGTATACCGAGAGTAATACATTCAACAATCTAAAATAGCCTATAAAATCCTTCATGGTGAGTACCTCTGCAATCAAAATGACCAACATTGCCAATAGCACTAAAATCTTCTTATCCTGGGACTTGATTAGATAAATAAAACACAAAGTAAGAATTACCGGAGGCTTAAAGAAAACGGACAGATGTTGCGCAAAAATAGAAATTACTACAAAAGCAAAGCTAGTGATGTAAAATGACTGATATGCTAATTTTTCTGTTTTCAAAAAATCAATTCTTTTTAATACGCATCAAATTCTTCTACTTTTAATTTCAGAGGCTTAGTAACCATATAATTCACCAAAAAGACCCAGGCCATTGGAGCACACAACAACATCAAAACTTGCAACTCATACGATTGCACATAAAAAGTATTAAGCAATAACATAAAATCACTAAACGCAAAGTTTAAAATCGCCAGGAAAAACCAAAGCGACTTTTCTGATCTTGTATTGATATAATGCATTGCAGCCACAATCAACAACGCATACAACAATAACAACAACAAAAAGCCCAATACATTCATATCGCCCATTGGAGTTTTAAGCACAGTATATGTCAAAACAAAAATCACCGTATATAACAAGCTGCCTAGTACTAGTGTAAAAACATCTCGACTGTTATACTCAAAAGACCTATGGTTATAGTACAAGAAGTAAAATAATAGCACATAACCCACGATATGAATAACCATATCGTATCGTATGGTATTTTTGAAACCTGTTAAAACAATCAAATCTCCCATAGCAAATAACATTATTACAGACAGATGATATATTTTAATTCTTACCGTTCTGATACAATAAAAAATAGGGATGGATATAGAAAGTGTGATTTTTGAAATTGTGTATAAAAGTTCAATTTTAAACACAAAAGTCAACACCTGTATAATGATCAAAAAAGAAATTAAAAACTTTAGTATTTTTTTGCCATCCATTAAACTTTTTTTGCACCCAAAGCTTATAGCTTTATATCACAAGTACGGCCCATTAATATATTGTGAGAAATGAATTAACAATATACTAAAATTTAACAAATAAATGACTTTCAGAAATTTAGCCCTGGATATCCTTTAACTTTAATGGTGTTGGACTCGATATTTTGAACTGCACCAAGAAGAATACCGCCAACAACTGGTATATAGAATTTATAATTTCAAATTCTATAGAAGGAATATAAAATTTATTAAGCGCAAAACAAGAATCGCTAATCACAAAATTCAAAACCGCTATCAAAAACCATAAAGATTTTGAAGATCTCACATTAGCATATTGAAAAACAGCACCGATAAGTAGTAGATAAAGTATAATAATATATCCCACTCCGTACGGCCTTATTTCTCCCATTTCTTTTTCGGTCACATCATAAATCTCGTATACAATAAATGTCCACGCTACAAAGAAAACAATCAAATATATGATATCTGTAACCCCATAGTCAATAGGTTTAAAGTTTTTGTACAAATAGTAAAATAAGATGAGATAGCAAATGGTATAACTTAGTAGCACAAACATAAAACTGCTCTGCACATCAATAAGCAGAAAGATATCCCCCAAAAAGCACAAGAACAATATCACCAAAAAAAGTCCATCTACTTTTTTTACCTGAAACCAGTATAACATAAAAAAAAGAGGAACCGTTGTCGGTTTTGCATACAATTCTATCATTGGCCACTGAAACGCTGTGCTAAGAACACAAAGTGCCCCTGCAATTAAAAGCAATATTTTAATCAGCGTTCTTATTTTCATTTAACCATATCAAGAAAATCGTCCTCACTTATTATAGGCACTTCTAATTTGTTTGCTTTTTCGAGTTTACTTGGCCCCATATTAGCTCCCGCAACAACATAGGATGTTTTGGAAGATATAGAACTTGAAACCTTGCCTCCATTATCTTCTATCAATTTTTTAAGCTCATTTCGAGACACTTTTTCAAAAACACCAGACACTACAAAAGTTTGTCCACTAAGTGTATCCGTTTGATTTGCCAGCTTTTCTGCCGACATCTCTAATTGAACCCCATATTCTTCAAGGCGTTTTACCAAGATTCTATTCTCTTCTGAAGCAAAAAACTCTTTAACACTTTGTGCTATTTTAATACCAATTTCATCTACATTCACCAATTCTTCCTCGGTAGCATTCACAATAGCATCTATGGTTTTATAATGCTTAACCAACTTTTTTGCCACGGTTTCTCCTACATATCGTATTCCCAAAGCAAACAATACCCGTTCAAAAGGAATTTCTTTGGACTTTTCTATCCCACTTACCAGGTTTTCGGCACTTTTCTCAGCCATTCTTTCTAAAGGAATAACCTGTTCTTTCCTTAAATCGTAAAGATCCGCGTAATTGGTAATCAGTCCTTCATTCACCAACAATGCCACTGTTTCTCCACCCAGACCTTCAATATCCATGGCTTTTCTAGAGATGTAATGTTGGATACGACCAATAATCTGCGGAGGACACCCTTTATCATTAGGACAGTAGTGCTGTGCTTCTCCTTCTTTTCTAATCAACTCGGTATTACACTCGGGGCAATGCGTTATATATTGAGTGGGTTGAGAATCCTGACTTCTTTTCTGAAAATCTACCCCAACAATTTTAGGAATGATTTCTCCTCCTTTCTCTACAAAAACAGTATCTCCTTCTCGAATATCCAGCTTTTCAATTTGATCTGCATTATGCAAGGAAGCTCTTTTTACGGTAGTCCCCGCCAACAAAACCGGATCGAGGTTTGCTACTGGTGTTATAGCCCCAGTTCTCCCTACCTGATACGTAATCTCATTTAACACAGTAGCAACCTGCTCTGCCTTAAATTTATAAGCCATTGCCCACCTGGGTGCTTTGGCCGTAAATCCAAGTTCATCCTGTTGCTGTAAATCGTTTACTTTGATCACCACTCCATCCGTCTCATAGGGTAAATCATGACGATGCTCATCCCAGTAATTCACAAACTCCAGTACCTCATCGATATTTTTTACCAACTTTGACTCTACAGGAACTTTAAATCCCCATTGTCTTGCTTTGTCCAAATTTTCGAATTGCGTTTTAATCCCCAATCGATCTCCTTTGATACTATACAGTAAACAATCCAAAGGACGTTTTGCCACCTCACTACTATCCTGAAGTTTTAAACTTCCTGAAGCCGTATTACGAGGGTTAGCATAAGGCTCTTCTCCAGCCGCAATTCTTTCTTGATTCATCTTTGCAAAACCATCATAAGGCAACACAATCTCTCCACGGATGTTAAATTTTGGCGGATAATCCCCTTTTAACTTAAGCGGAACAGATTTTATAGTCTTTACATTGGTGGTTACGTTATCCCCTTGTATACCATCTCCTCTGGTCACTGCACTAACTAGCGCTCCATTTTCGTAGGTGAGGTTAATAGAAGCTCCATCGTATTTAAGTTCGCAAGTATAATTTACTTCTCCATCAACGATTTTTTTGATCCGCTTTTCCCAATCCAACAAATCCTCTTTAGAATAGGAGTTATCCAAGGAATACATCCGCTCTTCATGAACCACGGTTTCAAAATTCTTGGTAACCCCTCCGCCTACTCTTAAGGTGGGAGAATTAGCATCGTAATATTCTGGGTGTTTATCTTCTAAAGCTTGAAGCTCTTTTAATTTCATATCAAATTCATAATCACTGATGGTAGGTGCATCCAAAATGTAGTAATTGTGATTATGTTGACGTAGTTCTTCCCTTAATTGATTAATTTGTTCTTCTGTATTCATTTCTATTAAACACCTTGTTTGCTATTGCAAACTTTGATTATTAATTGCGTTTTTTATCCTTATTATGTCCTACTGGGTTTTAACCATTTTGGAACCTGAGCTGGTTTAAAAGCTCTCATTTTTTCCAACAAACCATCAATATTGTCATCGACCAATAACAATTCGAAGTTTTCCATTTTCAGGAATCCCCTCCTCACCATATTCTCTAACAACCCTAATAAATGATCATAAAACCCTCCCACATTGAGTAGACCTATCGGTTTTTGATGTAAACCCAGTTGTGACCAGGTAATAATTTCGAACAACTCTTCTAAGGTACCAAATCCTCCTGGCAATGTGATAAACCCATCACTTAGGTCATGCATTTTCATTTTTCTTTGGTGCATATTTTCTGTTGTGATCAATTCACTCAGCCCCTGATGCACTACTTCTTTGAGTTTTAAGAATTCTGGGATAACGCCAATCACTTTACCATTATGATCTAATGCTCCTTTGGCCACATGTCCCATGATCCCGATTTTGGCTGCTCCGTATACCAAGGTAATCTCTTGCTCAGCCAGCTTTTCTCCGAGCAGAATAGCTTGTGATATAACTTCCTCGTGATTTCCTTCGCTGCTTCCGCAAAAAATACAAATCGAATTTAATACATTCATATTTTAATCAATTTAAATCGGCCCGTATCATACGGTCATTTTGATAAATATCTTTACGTAAAGTTACAGTATTGAATTGTAACTTGTCTATAAGCTCTTTAGTTTCTGTCCCCAAATACTGATTGATTTCAAAATACAACCTCCCATGCTCTGTCAACAATTGTTTAGCCAACACGCTAATTCTTCTGTAAAAAATAAGAGGGTCATCATTCGATACAAAAAGCGCTAGAGCAGGTTCGTTCTCCAACACATTTGTTTTCATTTCTGTTTTTTCAAGCTCTCTAACATACGGAGGGTTCGATACCACAATATCAAAGTTGGCTTCATCGATCTCTTCTTTCAAAACATCTAGCTGAATAAACTCAATTTCCACCTGATTTCTATCCGCATTTTGTTTGGCTAGGGCTAACGCTTTTTCAGAAACATCAATCGCATATACTTTTGCATTAGGAAGATTTTTTGCCAAGGTAATGGCTATGCAACCACTCCCAGTACCGATATCTAACACCCTTAACTCATCCCCTACACTTAAATGATCCTTCAGGACCCAATCTACTAATTCTTCGGTCTCTGGCCGGGGGATTAATACATTCTCATCGACCAAAAAAGACAAACCAAAAAACTCTGTATCTCCAATAATATATTGTACAGGCTCAAAGTCTAACAACCTGCCTTCGGCTTTCTTAAAAAATGCTAGTGCATCCTCAGAAAGTTCCCTTTCCAATTGTAGCGCAATATCTACCCGACGTAAACCTAGTTTTTTTTCTGTAAGCAAATAAAAAAATGACATCACTTCTTCGGCATCATATGCTTTTGACAGCGCATTCTTGAAATGAGTACGTAAATCTTTTATCTTCAAATTGATGTTTTTATGATCATTAGAGTTCCTTTATCATCCAAGCCTGACAACTATAATGTCCTGTATCTCCAACCGGTTGTTCCAAATTTGAAAAGCCTACTTTTTCATAAAGTGCCCGTGCTGCTTTCATATACGGCATGGTTTCCAAATAACATTTTGAGTATTTTGAGGCTTTTGCAAAATCCAAACATTGTTGAATTACTTTCTTCCCGATCCCTTTACCTCTAAGACTTGGTAAGAAATACATTTTCTGAAGCTCGCAAATATTTTCGTCCGTATTTTCCAGAGGTGCAATACCGCCGCCGCCCAAAATCACACCATTTTCCTCTACCACATAATACACACTTTTGGGCTGATTATACGTCTCAAACATTTTATCCAAAGATTCATCTTCATAAGCGGTTCCCACCTTTGGAACCCCCATTTCTACCAATACCTCTCTTATAATACTGGCGATGAATTCATTATCTTTCTTTTCAATTGTTCTAATTTTTATAGCATCCATTACTTTTTAATACTACTTTTGCGTTGTTCTAAAAGGACAGAGTATGAATACTGAAATATACGCCAAATCCGCACAGGAATCAATGACGAAAATTCTATTGTTATTAACAATAATCACCTTGTTTTCTGGCTGCTCATTCTCCAAAAAACCACAATTAAAGCATATTGATAATTTAGAGGTTAAAAACGTAAGTCTTCGGGATATAACACTACATGCAGATGCTGTTTTTGACAATCCTAACTACCTAGGCGGAACCTTATCTATAGAAGATGTTCAGGTTTTTGTTGATAACATAGCAGTGGGAACCATCTCTGCCAGAGAATTTAAAGTTCCTGCCAAGGATGAATTTTCTATTCCGTTACAAGGAACCTTCTCACTTTCTAAAATTTACGAACAACACAAACAAAGTTTATTGGGAAGTGTATTAAAAGTAATTCAAACAGATTCTTTACAAATAGAATATAAAGGAGTTTTGAGATATCATCTGGGAAATTTTTCTTACCCCTATGAGATAGAAAAAACTCAAAAAATTGCGGTATCCAAATAAATATGAATACTCACGAGAATTACATAGCACGTTGTATCCAACTCGCTAAAAATGGATTAGGCACCACCTACCCTAACCCTTTGGTGGGTTGCGTAATTGTTCATAATGGAAAAATTATTGGTGAAGGATGGCATTACAAATCCGGAGAAGCTCATGCCGAAGTAAATGCTGTTAATTCGGTAAAAGACGCCTCTCTCTTAGAAAGTTCCACTATCTATGTAAGCCTAGAACCTTGTAGTCACTTTGGCAAAACACCTCCTTGCAGTGACTTGATCATCAGCAAAGGCATTAAAAAAGTAGTGATTGGTACCATAGACCCTTTTGCAAAGGTTTCTGGAGCCGGTATAAAAAAGCTAATGAATGCAGGTTGCGACGTTACCGTTGGAGTATTGGAAAAAGAATGCAACGAGCTCAACAAACGATTTTTTACATTTCACAAGAAAAAACGCCCTTACATCATTCTAAAATGGGCCCAAACCAGCAATGGATATATTGCTCCAGATACTAAGAATCAGAGAACACCAGTTTGGATCACTAATCCTTATTCTAGACAACTAGTTCATCAATGGAGAACAGAGGAACAAGCTATATTGGTAGGAAACCAAACCGTTGTCAAAGACAATCCTAGATTAAATGCAAGAGATTGGCATGGTCAAAATCCTATTCGAATTGTAATCGACAGATCTAATAAATCACCTAAAGATTCTTTTGTAACAGACAATTCGATCAAAACTATTGTCCTCACATCGAAGCAACATCTAAAAGAAAGCACTGAATCTTTGATTTACGAAGAAGTAAGTAACCAAAAAAATATTGCTCAAGAAATATGCGCCATTTTATACAAACACGATATCCAATCCGTTATTATTGAAGGGGGAACCACCACGCTTCAATCTTTTATAGATGAAAATCTATGGGATGAAGCTCGTGTTTTTGAAGGCAACCTCATCTTTGAAAAGGGAATCTTAGCTCCGGATTTTACTAAAAGATTACCTTTGACAAAAAAAATAGAAAAAGATACTCTTAGCATATACCAAAATGATCAAGACTATAATTTTTGACTTTGGAGATGTATTCATCAACTTAGACAAACCCGCAACCTTAAGAGAATTATCACAACTAGGCGATTTTCAATTCAACGATTCGATACAAGATCTTAACAACCAGTATGAAGTAGGCAAAATAACTACCAAAGAATTTATTCAAAGCTATCACAACCTCTTACCGCAAGCAACAGAACAACAACTTATTGAAGCTTGGAATGCAATTCTTTTGGATTTCCCAAAATACCGACTAGATTTCGTAAAACATCTTGCTGCTACAGGAGACTACAAATTAATTCTTTTGAGTAACACCAACGAATTGCACATCAACTGGATCAAGCAACACATTTCTTTTTATGAAGAGTTTAAATCTTGTTTTAATTCATTTTATCTATCACACGAGATTCAATATAGAAAACCAAACTCTGACATTTTTGAATTTGTGCTCCAAGAGCACCAAATTCAACCCTCTGAAACACTATTTGTGGATGATACCAAAGAAAACACGGATGCTGCTCAGAAATTAGGTGTTCACGTATGGAATAACAATCCAAAAGCAGACGATGTTATTGATTTATTTACCTCAAAATCTGATTTATTTTGATATACCTTATTTTAAGCATTTTATCCTCAAGCTTGATCTTTGTAATCTTCAAGCTTTTTGCCAAATACAACGTAAACACACTACAAGCTATAATCGTAAATTATGTAGTTGCTTGTATTTCTGGAGTTATCGCACAGGGAAATACCGTTAGCATTACGTATGTAACAAAACAGGACTGGTTTTATGGAGCGATGATATTGGGAGTTGTATTTATATCCGTTTTTAATCTCATGGCCATAACCACTCAAAAAAATGGACTTTCTGTGGCTGCAGTGGCCACAAAAATGAGCTTGGCCATACCTATTATTTTTGGGATCATTGTATATAAAGAAAGTACTGGAGTAGTCAAAATTATTGGAATTGTCATTGCACTTATTGCGGTGTATTTGACTTCGATGAAAAACGAAGAAGGATCCTCTCTTACCAAAAGAAATCTTATCTTTCCATTACTTGTATTTATAGGTAGTGGAATCATAGATACGAGCCTAAAATACATGGAAACCAATTATGTTGCGAAAAACGATGTTTCTATCTTTTCGGCTACAATTTTTGGATTTGCAGCTTCTATAGGCATACTCACACTCCTCTATAAATCGTTTACACAATCCTTACAAATCTCTGTCAAAAATATCATTGCAGGAATTGGACTAGGTGTTCCCAACTATTTCTCTATTTACTTTTTGATAAAAGCCCTACGACATGATGTAATGGATAGCTCTACGGTGTTCACTATCAATAATGTTTCTATCTTGTTAGTTTCAACATTAGCCGGGATCTTCTTTTTCAAAGAGAAATTACTCCCCAAAAACTGGATCGGAATCATCCTGGCGGTAATTAGTATTATATTAGTAGCTCTTTCAATAGCGTAAATTGGATACCAAAGACACATATAATACGCTTGAAAAACCAGGAGATGAAACTCTTTTCAAGGACAGAAACAGTAAGTTTTTCGGATATGCTTTCCCTATCGCATCAGAGGAGGAAGCCAAACATCTACTTGACGATCTTAAAAAACAACATCACAGTGCCAGACATTGGTGCTATGCCTGGCAAATAGGAACCGAAAAAACAAGACATCGGGTCAATGATGATGGAGAACCATCGAACTCTGCCGGCCAGCCTATATACGGACAAATCCAATCATTTGATGTTACTAATATTCTTGTGGTGGTCGTTCGATATTTTGGCGGAACAAAACTTGGGGTTGGCGGATTGATAAACGCCTATAAAACCAGTGCACAGTTAGCGTTACAAAATTCAGTTATTGTTGAAAAAACGATTAATATTGATTATGTCATCAACTTCGAGTATAAAGACATGAACAAAGTAATGCGCATAATCAAGGAACACAACCTAAAAATAACCAAGCAAGAGTTAGAATTAAGTTGTAAAATTTACATTTCGGCAAGAAAAAAAATAACCCGTAAAATAAATGAGGTTTTTTCCCCGTTGTATGAAATAGAAATTAAGAAGCTGGATGACTAACCGCTTTTATTTTTTCTAATAAAAAAGAAGGGCAAGGGATCGGTTTTCTAGTTGAAGCATCAACAAATACCAATGTAGAAGAAGCTGTTGTTAACAATTCTTGATGTTGATTATATATTTCGTAATCGAAAATAATCTTAACTGTAGGAATTTTCCTTAAATGAGTTTTAACAATCAATTCGTCGTCAAAGAAAGCAGATTTCTTAAATTTAAAGTCTAAAGTAAACACAGGAAGCATTATACCATTTTCTTCCATAGACTTATAAGAAATCCCCAATCGGGATAGCCAGTCAATTCGTGCCAGCTCTAGGTACTGTGCATAATTTCCATGATGGACAATCCCCATTTGGTCTGTTTCGGAATAACGTACTTTGAGCCCTGTTTCTGAAGTGATTAGCATATATCTTTTGAAATGATTATTAACATTTTTAATAGAAACACTATCAAATTATGCGAAAAAAATAATTAAAATTCAACCCCTAAATCGTTTTTTTTTTACATTTTTTGTTCACATATTTGTCATGCAAAAATAGTAAGGAGTTTTTCAACAATTTCTTTTAATAACCTAATAAAAATAGTAAATCCGGCCACTCGAATGAATGTAACTGCGCAATCTGTTTGGGATAACTGTCTGTCTTTTATAGAGGACAACATTACACCTCAAGCTTTTAAAACTTGGTTCGAACCAATTAAAGCTGTAAAACTTACAGATAGTGCTTTGAGTATTCAGGTGCCTAGTAAATTTTTCTATGAATGGCTAGAAGAACATTATGTTAACCTTTTAAAAGTATCTTTAACTCGTGAATTGGGAGAAAGTGCAAAATTGGTTTATGTAATTAAAATGGAAAACACCTACGGAAACAAAAAGCCGTTTACCGAAAAGATTCCTAGTGCAAATCGCACTCCGGTGAACACCCAAGAAGTAGACGTTCCTATCAAAAGTAAAAATCCAGAATTAAAAAATCCTTTTGTAATTCCTGGGATTAGAAACGTAAAAATTGAGTCACAACTTAATCCGAGTTATAATTTTGATAATTTCCTTGAAGGGGATTCTAACAGATTAGCACGATCTGCTGGTATGGCTGTAGCCAACAAGCCTGGAGGAACATCTTTTAATCCATTATTGATTTTTGGAGGAGTAGGACTAGGAAAAACACACTTAGCACATGCTATAGGTGTAAATATCAAAGACAACTATCCAGAAAAAACGGTTTTATACATTTCTGCAGAAAAGTTTACACAACAATATATAGAGTCAGTAAAAAAGAATAACAGAAATGACTTTATTCATTTCTATCAAATCATAGATGTTCTTATTGTTGATGATATTCAATTATTATCCGGTAAGGCAGGAACTCAAGATGTATTTTTCCATATATTCAATCATTTACACCAAAACGGAAAGCAAGTAATTCTTACTAGCGACAAGGCACCTGTAGATATGCAGGATATCGAGCAGCGATTACTTTCTCGTTTTAAATGGGGATTATCTGCGGAGTTACATCAACCAGACTTCGAAACAAGAGTTTCTATTATCAAAAACAAATTGTATCGAGACGGTGTAGAAATGCCAGAAGAGATTGTTGAGTTCTTGGCCAACAATATCAAAACTAACATTAGAGAGCTGGAAGGCGCCATAATTTCCTTGATCGCACACTCATCCTTCAACAAAAAGGATATTACCATTGATTTAGCCAAAGCGATTGTAGACAATTATGTAAAAAACACAAAACGCGAAGTCTCTATAGATTACATACAGAAAGTTGTAAGCGATTATTTCCAAATGGATGTAGAAACCCTGCAATCCAAAACAAGAAAAAGACATATTGTTCAAGCTAGACAATTAGCTATGTTTTTCGCAAAAAAATTAACCAAAGCTTCTTTGGCGAGTATTGGTACACAAATAGGAAAAAGAGATCACGCCACAGTGCTTCACGCTTGTAAAACAGTAGACAACTTATCCTCTACCGATAAACAATTCAGAAAGTACGTAGAAGATCTGGGCAAGAAACTTACATTATAACATAACCTTTAGCAATATGAAAACTAAGATTTTGATGGTATGCCTTGGCAATATCTGTAGATCTCCTTTGGCTGAAGGTATATTAAAATCCAAACTAGATCCAGAAAAATATCAGGTCGACTCTTGCGGAACAAGCAGTTATCATATCGGAAGCAAACCCGATACAAGATCCATTAAAATTGCAAAAGAACACCATATAGACATAACTAATCAAAGAGCCGCTCAATTTAACATCAGTCATTTTGATCAATACCACACTATCTATGCAATGGATCATTCTAATTACCAAAATATTATAAAGTTAGCTCGTAATACCGAGGATCAATCGAAGGTAAAACTAATTTTGGACGAGTTACAACTCAGCGAGAGCCTAGATGTTCCAGACCCTTACTATGGAGGCGAAAGAGGATTTGAAGAAGTTTTTGAAATGCTAGACCAAGCTTGCAACATCATCGCTTCAAACTTAGAAAGCACCAATTAACTTTTCCAGACCCAAAGTTTTCGTATATTTAGCTATAAATAAGGATGTGACACAACCAACACCCTGCAAATTGCAACACAAATCAATAAACCTAAAATAATCCATTAACAACCCTATGGAGTTTAAACCCCTAGATCCCAAAGGAAAATTATATTTGATTCCTACTCGCTTAGGAGACGATGTCCCTTTAGAAGTACTACCTATCTCTATAAAAAAGGTTTTAGAACAAATCAATCACTACATTGTAGAGAACGAGAAACCTGCCAGGCGATTTATTAAAAAAGTAAGCCCAAGTAAATCTCAGCGTTCGTTAGTGATTCATACCGTAAATAAATACACCGATACTGCTGAAATCCCAAGCTATTTAACTCCTTGTTTAAATGGTGAATCTATCGGACTTATGTCTGATGCCGGATGCCCAGGAATTGCAGATCCTGGAGCCGAAGTTATTAAGATTGCACACGAAAAGGGAATCCAGGTCACACCTCTTGTAGGACCATCATCTATACTACTGGCAATGATGAGTAGTGGTATGAATGGACAAAGCTTTACATTTAACGGTTATTTACCTATTGACAAGGCAGAACGCAAATCAACCATCAAGCAGCTGGAAAGAATATCATTAGAAAAAAATCAGGCGCAGATTTTTATCGAAACCCCATACCGAAATGATAAAATGCTAGCCGATCTTAAAGCAATACTGCACCCAAACACCCGATTGTGCGTCGCTTGTGATATTACACTGACTACAGAATATATAGCCACCAAACGTGTTGAAGAATGGAACCCAGAAGAAGTTGATTTACACAAAAGACCTGCTATCTACATCATACAAAGAGACCACTAAAGCAACTCTCTTTCTACCTTTGCATACCGATTCATTTCTACAAACGAAGTATCATAGCCTTCAAATCGCTTCA
The DNA here is from genome assembly GCF_056160245.1 of Aquimarina sp. AWH4_224. Lineage (NCBI taxonomy): Bacteria > Pseudomonadati > Bacteroidota > Flavobacteriia > Flavobacteriales > Flavobacteriaceae > Aquimarina > Aquimarina sp. AWH4_224. The sequence continues at coordinate 340,476 of NZ_JBSWWU010000005.1, forward strand.
TATAATAGCGAATAGTAGTACCAAATGCATCCGCAAAGCCTTCGACACCACCACTACGCAAGTAACGTTTTACTGCTTTAGGACCTGCCAAATGTGCTGCAGCCAAAATACCAGATTCGGAGACCATTACCCCATTCATCCTTTTTCCTTCAAACCATTTGATATCTCTTCGTAGCACCCATTTGTTTCGTGAAAGATTAGCGTAAAATGCTTTTTCCTGAAGTGCTGGATTTGTCAAAAACTCCTCTCTATTAATCTTTTTAAGCCCAATAAGAGCCAGAGTTCCTTTTCCAAATTGATATTTCCCCATGTATCCAAACTGGTTCACTACACCGTAATCTCCCCTAGATTCTTTAAAAGCGATCGCTTCCTTAAAACCGATATAAGATTTCCCCAGTTTAGGAGAAACAACTATACTTCCCTCCTCTTCTTCTATTTCGTTAAAATTTGGAGCCACATAAAACAAGTCCAAATCTGCAGTGCTGTATGAACTTAAATCTACCTTTTCCTCAGCCCTAAAGCTCAGTAGAAATAAACCCCCAATTGTAAGCAAAATAGATAATCCTGTTATCTTCTTTATCATATAAAAAATTTCTAAGTAGACACCCTAAAAGTGTTCCCCTTCTACTTAAATTTTTGCCGTGCAAAGATACAGCTTTTTTATTACAAACAAATTACAAAGTGTTAAATAAATTATAATGTTGTAAATCAAATAGTTAGCTTTAAAAATACCTAAAAAAAGCTTAAAAAAAGCATCAAAAACACCAAAACAAGACACTTAAACGTCAAATGAAGTTACTTCATCGATAAAAATTGATTACGCAATTCACGAGTTTATTCACAAAAAAAATGACTTTTTGTGAATAAATTTTGTTTTTAAAACCGTAAAATGAAGTAGAAAAGCTTGTTTAGCCTTTTTTTGGCGAAGTGAAATTATCGTCTAATTCCTTGCTTATTTATCCAATCGATATACTGCTTTTTATTGCGATTATGCTGCTCTATACTTTTCGCAAATTTATGGTAACCCATATTTTCTACATTAGCAACAAAAAAGTAATACTCATGCTTCTCATAATTAAGAACAGCATCGATTGCAGAAATATCTGGCATTGTAATAGGCCCTGGAGGTAATTCTGCATACTTATAAGTGTTGTAAGGACTATCTAATTCAAGATCTTTATACAAAACTCTTTTAATAACTGTTTGCCAATCATTTCTGTGTTTCTTAATCGCATAAATAACGGTTGGGTCCGCATCTAGTTTCCATCCATTATTATATCGATTCATATACACTCCAGCTACTCTTGGCCGTTCATCCACCTTGGCGGTTTCTTTTTGTACTATAGATGCAACAGTAATTACCTGAGTAGGTGTTAACCCTATTTTTTTTGCTTTAGCAGTACGCTTACCCTCCCAAAAACGGGTATACTCTTTGAACATCCTATCTCTGAATTGTTTTGCAGAAGTATTCCAGAAAAATTCATATTTGTTAGGAATGTACATCGACAAAGCAGACTCTAAGGAGAAACCACGCTCCTGTATAAAAGTTTCATCTTTAAAAGCAGTAATTAAAGATGTACTATCAGCTTCTATTTGTTGCGCTATACGTCCAGCAAGATTCTCTAATCGTTCCTGATTATTGAAAGTAATATTAATTGGTGCGTTTTTACTTCTCAATATATTGACGATATCATTATTATTTAGTCCTTTTTTAATAATGTATCTACCGGCCTTTATATTTTTTGAATACCCTTTTCTACTAGCAATCCTATCAAAACTGTAAATATCCTTAATTGATGGTGAAATTATTTCAATTAACTCTGTATAGGTAGTATCTGTTGGGATGTGTATGATAACCGAATCTTCCTCAAAGTTGGTGTTTGGAGAAAAAACCGCCTGATACACATTGTAAGCAAAAATCCCTCCTCCTATTAACCCCATAAGAGCTATTGCTAATAATATTTTTTTAATGTACATATAACAATTGATATAAAAGTTCGTCTTTGTAAGTATTATTGATAAGATTCCAACCCTTTTTTACTCCAATTTTTTGAAAACCTCGACTCTCGAATAACTTAATACTGGTTAAATTATCCTCAGAAATATTAGCGTATAACTGATGTAATCTAAGATGGGTAAAACCGTATTGTATGATTAATTGTAGGGCCTCAGCTCCATATCCTTTCCCTCTATGTTCCTTTTCTGCAATAATAATCCCAACTCCTGCCCTATTATGAGTTGGATTATAATCAAATAAATCAATTAGTCCTATCGAAGCATCGTCTGCGGTGCAAATCACTAATCTCAACTGCTTGACTTCGTAAATATCTTGATGCGCATTTTCAAGATATTGTTTGATTAAAAATCGTGAATATGGGGTTTGTGTAGAACTCATTTCCCAAATTTGTTCATCGTTTTCAATAACATAAACAAAATCAAGATCTTCAGGCTCAAGTGCCCTTAAATAAATATGTTCTCCTTTTAATGTTAACATTCAATTTCTCCCTTAAAAACTTGTTCGGCAGGGCCGATCAGAAAAATATCCTTGTATCCTTCAGGCGTAGGTTTAAAAGTTACCTTCAACGCTCCCCCAGGAGTATCTATATCCACTTCTTCCTGATCCACTTGTTGAGTAGCATGCATCGAAAGTGCTACTGCTGTTACTCCCGTACCGCAAGAAAGTGTTTCATCCTCTACACCTCTTTCATAAGTCCTTACAGCAAACAAATTACCATTCTTTTTTTCGACGAAGTTCACATTACTACCAGATTCAAAATAGGGTGCTCCATTCCTAATGGATCTACCTATATTTTGAACATCAAACTCTGCCAGCCGCTCTACCATGGTTACATGATGTGGCGACCCTGTGTCTAAAAAAAGGTGAGATTTGTATTTTTCAATCTCTTGTACATCTTGCATTTGCAAACGAACAAGACCATCCTTAATCTCTGCATAGTGTTTCCCGTCAATTGCGGTAAACGTTGCTTTATCTTCCACAATACCCAAAAAAGCCGCAAAAGCAACAAGGCATCTACCTCCATTACCACACATCGAACTTTCATTTCCATCGGCATTGAAATACACCATAACAAAGTCATCTCCATCATTTTGAGGCTGTTCCAATAACATTAAACCATCTGCCCCTATTCCAAATTTCCTGTCACAAAGTCTCGCAAACAATTTGGTATTATTTTTGGACACTATACCGTCACGATTATCAATAATTACAAAATCGTTTCCCGTACCCTGATATTTATAAAATGTAAGGATCATTATTCTTTATTTGTAAAAGGCAAAGGTACAAAGAATGATTACATAATAGTGCTGTTAATTGTGAGTTAAAAATCATAAAAAAAGTATACTATAGTTGTAATTTTAATAGTTATTGATAGTCTATTCAAGTAATAATTAGTCAAAGTAAAATATAAAAAGTTAAGCATATGAAAAGATTTTTGAGTTTATTGGCGGTGGCAATTCTAGCAGGAGTGCTTACCCTGGGTGCTTACAAAGCCTTTTTAGAACCAGAACCAGACAAAGTAGTAATCACTCAAAGTGAATCCAAGACTAGCACGATCCCCACGGCTTATACCGTAGCTAACACAAAATTAAATGCCGCTGCAGAAGTTGGGGCAGATTTTACCATTGCCGCAGAAAAAACAGTAAATGCTGTTGTGCACGTTAAACAATATGGAGTTACACGAGCTCCACGAAATTTAATGGAATTTTTCAGAAACGGCGGTGAAGAAGAAAGACGTATTCAAGGTGCAGGATCTGGAGTCATCATCACCGAAGATGGATATATTGTAACCAATAATCACGTGATCGATGGAGCTACAGATTTGGAAGTAACCCTAAACAATAATAAATCATACAAAGCTACAGTTGTAGGGACTTCTCCACAATCCGATATCGCATTAATTAAGATCGATCCACAAGAAAAATTATCCTATATCCCATTTGGCAACTCAAATAACGCCAAAATTGGAGAATGGGTATTAGCGGTAGGAAACCCTTTCAACCTTACTTCTACAGTAACCGCTGGTATTATCAGTGCTAAATCAAGAGATTTAAACGAGTTGGACCGAAATTTCCAATCATTTATACAAACAGATGCAGCTATCAATCCTGGTAATAGCGGTGGTGCTTTGGTAAATACCCGTGGAGAATTGATTGGAATCAACACTGCGATTACCTCACAAACGGGAAGCTATGTAGGATATGCCTTCGCCGTGCCTTCTAACAATGCAAAAAAAATTGTAGAAGATATTTTGGAGTTCGGAGATGTGCAAAAAGCCATTATTGGTATAAATGCAGCTCCATTCACAGAGGATTACAAAGAGAAATATAAGATTACCGAATCTCAAGGAGTAATCATTGCAGGTATCGAAGAAAATAGTGGAGCTGCAAAGGCAGGTTTACAAGAAGGAGATTTAATTAAAGAAATTGATGGATTACGTATTAGAAAATTCGCTGACCTGACAGGATATGTAAGCAGTAAGAGCCCGAATGATGTGATTAATGTAAAAATTGTTAGAGATAATAACGAACTTATAAAACCTGTTCGGTTAAGCAAATACGTTATCCAACAGTATATTTTACAGGATGTAGGTGTAGAAGTTGCTAATCCCCCAAAAGATTATCTTAAAAGCTTTAACACTGATCATGGTGTAGTCATCTCAAAAGCACTAAGTGCAAGAATGCAACGGTATAACCTAAAGGGCTTAATCATCAGTGAGATTGATGGTAAAAAAGTCAAAAATGTTATGGAGGTTAAAGAAATTATCGACAGCAAGTATGAAGATGAAGACTTAACCATCAGTTTGATAGACAGAGATGGAGAAAAAAGAGAGTTTGTTTTTCAATAAAACAGACATAAAACCCTTATAAAATAAAGGCTCCCATTGCAATCAAAAAGTAATGGGAGTTTTTTATTAAAAAAGGTTTTACGAAAACGTTTGAAATATATACTTTTGCACGAAATTTCAAGACTGTAAAAAACACAACAAAATTATGAGTTCTAACGAAGTTTATGAAAAAGAACTTGCCTTCCAAGCAGACAGACGGCGAGCAACAGTAGCGTTTATCAAGACTGTGAGTGATTTATGGTACGACAACTCTATCGAATTGGTATTGTTTAGAAACCAATTGATAGACAAAAACGTAAGCGAAATCATCAATCTACATGAATATGCTGGAGAGTTTGTGCAAAAGCCTATTTCTATTTTTGATTCGGTAGAGATTGCCCAAGCGATCAAATTGATGGATTTACCACCTTCTAAATTAGATATTGGTAAACTAACTTATGAGTACCATCTGGCAAGTGATGAATTTGGTTCTGTAAATCGTTTTGTACAGGAAAAATTGAAAGATGCCAAAACATTCAAACCCATTTCTCCTAAGAATGTAGTATTATATGGATTTGGAAGAATCGGGCGTTTGGTTGCAAGAGAATTAATGACGATTACTGGTAAAGGAAGTCAACTTCGTCTTAGAGCTATAGTGACTCGCGGAGCAATTACTGAAGAAGTTTTAGAAAAAAGAGCTTCTTTACTTAGAAACGACTCTGTACATGGAGAGTTTGCCGGTACTGTTGAAACAGATATCGCAAACAATTCATTAATCATTAATGGAACCACCGTACATATTATTAGTGCCAATAATCCAGAAGACATCGATTATACAACTTACGGAATCGATGACGCTTTGGTAATAGATAACACAGGTGCTTTTAGAGATCAAGAAGCATTAAGTCGTCATTTGAAAGCAAAAGGTGTGGATAAAGTTCTACTTACCGCTCCTGGAAAAGGAATACCAAATATCGTTCACGGGGTAAATCACAAAGAGAATGATCCGGACAAAGTAAATATCTTTTCTGCTGCTTCGTGTACAACCAACGCCATTACTCCTGTTTTACAAGCGATAGAAGAAAGCTTTGGTGTGGTAAATGGTCACTTAGAAACCATTCACGCATACACTAATGATCAGAATTTGGTAGATAATATGCACAAAAAATACAGAAGAGGGCGAGCAGCAGCTTTAAACATGGTAATTACTGAAACAGGTGCTGGCAAGGCCGTTTCAAAAGCATTACCAAGTCTGGAAGGTAAATTGACTTCTAATGCTATTCGTGTTCCTGTACCAAACGGTTCTTTAGCAATCTTAAACCTTAATCTGGAGAAAAAGACTTCTAAAGAAAGTCTTAATGCAGTAATCAAAAAATATGCACTAGAAGGAAATTTGGTAGAGCAAATCAAATATTCACTGGACAACGAATTAGTATCATCTGATATCGTAGGCTCTTCAGCTCCATCTATTTATGACAGCAATGCTACCATTGTGGATGCAAATGGGAATAATGCGATTATATATGTATGGTATGACAATGAGTATGGATATAGTCACCAGGTAATTCGACTATCAAAATACATTGCCAAAGTAAGACGTTTTACCTACTACTAGAAAACTTCATAACAGAAACAAAAAAGGTGGCTATTTTGAATAGTCACCTTTTTATTTTATATCGTTTTTTTCTTTTTACTCCGTCCTCAATACTTCTTTCTCTAAGAGCAACAAAAAACTCTATATAAATCTTTAGAAACAATCGATTCACATCCAGGCAATTAATCGAAAAACCAACCTAAAGTAATTTCTCACAAAAAAATCTTCATAATTACTTACAATATCGTACATTTATTACCGTTACAGAAGAAATTATAACGTAGATATAAGGAGCTAAAAATTCATTAGAACCCAGGTCAGGAGTCTAGTGGGTTATTTTGCTACTACATTTTTAAATAACTTAGGTATTCCATCTTACATTCAACGACCAAAAACAATACTATTCACATGAAATTACTACAGTATCTATTTTTTTCTATCATAATCACTTTATCATTTTCAAACCAAGCCAAAGCTCAGGAGGAAAATTTATCTGCAGAACAGGCTTTACAACAAGAAAGTATTGAAGGGCAATTTGATGTAGTGATTAAAAAATCTGGAAGATACCAGGAATATAAGGTAGTAAAACAAGTCTGGTTAAATAAACTAAAATCAAACACCATTGATTCGATTAAAACACTGGAATCAAAACTTACTGTTTCTAATCAACAGATTGAACAGCAGAAAACCACGATTAGTGGACTACAAGAGTCTCTAAATAAAACAAACGAAGATTTGGCAACCGTGACTAACGAAAAAGATAGTATGAGCTTTGTGGGAGCTTCGGTTTCAAAATCCAGTTATAAGACCATTATGTGGCTGATCGTTGGTGGACTTATTCTATTGTTGAGTTTCTTTATTTTCAAGTTCAAAAACAGTAATGCAGTTACTGTACAAGCTAAAAAAGCCTTGGCAGAAACTGAAGCCGAATTTGAAGATCACAGAAGAAGAGCTCTGGAGCGCGAACAAAAGGTAATGCGTAAACTTCAGGATGAAATCAATAAGCAACGAAAGGCTGGCGCCAAGTAGACACTATTTCTAGATTATTTACATATTCTTTTGCATCTTTGCAGCTCTCAGGAAAATGACGAAAGATGCGCATTGATATCATAACAGTAGTACCAGACCTTTTAAAGAGTCCGTTTGAGGCTTCAATCATGAAGCGTTCAATAGAAAAAGGCTTAGTAGAGGTCCACCTACACAATCTTAGAGATTACACCAACGATAACTATCGACAAGTAGACGATTACCAATTTGGCGGAGGTGCTGGTATGGTGATGATGATAGCACCTATTGACAAATGTATCTCCAAATTGAAATCAGAACGTGAATATGACGAAGTGATCTATATGACTCCAGATGGAGAAACCCTTAATCAAGGGATTGCCAATCAACTATCACTAAAAGGAAATTTAATCATCCTTTGCGGTCATTATAAAGGAGTGGACCAAAGAGTCAGGGACCATTTTGTAACCAAAGAAATATCCGTAGGCGATTATGTTTTATCAGGAGGTGAACTTGGAGCTCTGATTCTATGCGATGCGATCATAAGGCTAATCCCAGGTGTACTCGGAAATGAAACCTCTGCCCTCACCGACTCATTTCAGGATGATCTGTTGGCTCCTCCTATTTATACTCGTCCAGCAGAGTACAAAGGATGGAAAGTTCCTGAAATTCTAACCTCTGGTAATTTCCCAAAAATTGAAGCCTGGAGAGAAGAACAAGCCTATCAACGTACCAAAGAACGAAGACCTGATCTATTAAATGATTAACTCCTGAAAATAAATACAATAAAAACATTGCGAATACACAAAATATATTTATTTTTGCAGCCTGATTAGAACAACCTCTGGCGAAAATCGTGAATGTTGCTTTAAAGAAACCTAAGAAACTATATCAAAATGGAAGATTTAGTAAAATTCGTACAAGACGAATTTGTAACCAAAAAAGAATTCCCTGAGTTTTCAGCAGGAGACACGATCACAGTATACTACGAGATCAAGGAAGGAAATAAAACACGTACACAGTTCTTTAGAGGAGTTGTTATCCAAAGAAGAGGTTCTGGAGCTACAGAAACATTTACTATTAGAAAAATGTCTGGAACTATTGGTGTAGAGCGTATTTTTCCGGTTAACTTACCAGCACTTCAAAAGATTGAAGTAAACAAAAGAGGTAAAGTACGTAGAGCACGTATTTTCTACTTTAGAGGTCTTACTGGTAAGAAAGCTCGTATCAAAGAAAAAAGAAACTAATTTTTTAGTAAAGCATACAAAAAAAGCTGCTCAAATGAGCGGCTTTTTTTATGAACAAAAGTTAACAACCCTAGTTCATAAATAGTTGATAACTAAGATTATAGTATTTTTTGATTACCTCATCAAATTTCACTATATTTAATATAGAAATTACAATATTTAGCGATGACAAAAGGATTCCTGATATGTAATTCACACAATACGTTCTTTGAACATCTTAAGACCAGATTAAATTAAAATAAATATAAGACGAAAGTTATTTTTTTGAGTACATCCTTGAAATAACTTTAAAGGGCTTTACTTTGAAATCATTTCAAAATGAAATTCAAAAGAAAAAATTAAGTTTTGACACCTTTTTAATTTAAAACGGCATTAGACTTGTCGAATGAATATAGGAAAATCGTACAGCGATTTAAAGCATTCGAATTAGTCGTATGAATAGAAGTAAATTATACAAATTACGATTTGAAAGTTTAAGTCTATTCAAACCGGAAATAGGACTCTATGGTATAAAAAAACGAAAGTTTTTATTTTATTGCGGGTAAAACAGCTAACATTGTAGTAGTATTTCCAATGAAGCCATATCAAAATATTCGTATTCTTGATATGGCTTTTTATTTTTTGTCAAAATCCTAATTTTGAAGTACTTTTCCACCCTTCTTCATAATATACTCCCTTTATTTTTAGTATTCTATAATACAGATCCTTTAACTCAAAACTAACATCCCTCAGGTTGCATATGGGTGAGTAGATTTGTATCTTCGCGCACGGAAAAAATTTGATAAGTCCGATCAAACAAAACATTGATCTTTTTTTGAACATTTTATTTGTCATCGTAAAAACAAACGACTAATTATTTCCATTATAAAACAACATCATAATTTAATTTGATATCACGGGTTCTAACACTGCAACCGGATATCCTGAAAAAACAAGAAATATGGGAGTTAACACCTCAAAGATTGTTTATACCAAAACTGACGAAGCACCAGCTTTAGCTACTTATTCTTTTCTACCAATCGTCAAAAAATTTACAAAATCGGCCAACATAGATATCGAAACCAAAGACATATCTCTTGCTGCACGAATCTTAGCTAATTTTCCCGAAAAATTATCAGATAAGCAAAAACAGGCTGATGCACTAGCCGAGTTAGGAGAACTTGCTCAAAAACCTGAAGCTAATATCATTAAACTTCCTAATATCAGTGCTTCAATTCCGCAGCTAAAAGCAGCCATCGCAGAATTACAATTACAAGGATTTGACCTCCCTAATTATCCAGAAGAACCAGAGAACGATTTCGAAAAGGATATCAAATCAAGATACGATAAAATTAAAGGTAGTGCTGTTAATCCAGTACTAAGAGAAGGAAACTCTGACCGAAGAGCTCCTAAACCAGTTAAGCAATATGCTAGAAAAAACCCTCATTCTATGGGAGCATGGAGCGCTGATTCTAAAACTCATGTTGCTACCATGTCCAGTGGTGATTTCAGATCTAATGAGAAATCATTAACTATTAGTCAAGCAGGAGATGTACGAATTGAATTTGTAGATGATAGTGGAAGCGTTACGGTTTTAAAGGAAAAAACTCCATTACTAGAAGGTGAAGTGATTGATGCTACGGTAATGAGTAAAAAAGCGCTTATCGCTTTCCTTGAAGAGCAAATAGCAGACGCCAAAGACAAAAATGTATTGTTTTCATTGCATATGAAAGCCACTATGATGAAGGTATCTGACCCAATTATTTTTGGCCATGCGGTAGAAATCTTTTTTAAAGATGTTTTCAGTAAACACGTAGAAGCTCTTGAAGAAATAGGTGTAGAAGTTAATAATGGCTTTGGTGACTTAATCAATAAGCTTAAAAGACTTCCTGACGCTAAACGAGCCGAAGTAGAAGCAGATATCAAAGCATGTTACGAAAATGGACCAAAATTAGCGATGGTAAATTCTGATCAAGGAATTACTAACCTTCATGTACCAAGTGATGTAATTATCGATGCTTCGATGCCAGCAATGATACGTAACTCTGGTCAAATGTGGGATACTAACGGAGATACCCAAGATACCAAAGCAGTAATTCCTGACAGTAGTTATGCCGGTATTTATCAAGAAACTATCGATTTCTGTAAAAAGAATGGTGCTTTTGATCCTGTGACTATGGGTACTGTTCCAAATGTTGGGTTAATGGCAAAGAAAGCCGAAGAGTATGGTTCTCATGATAAAACATTTGAAATTACAGGTAACGGAACCGTAAGAATTGTAGATGCTTCGGGAAATACGTTGATTGAACACACTGTAGAACAAGGAGATATCTGGCGTATGTGTCAAACCAAAGATGCTCCTATCAAAGATTGGGTAAAACTTGCAGTAAATAGAGCAAAAGCTACCGATACTCCGGCGGTTTTCTGGTTGGATCAAAACAGAGCTCATGATGCAGAGTTGATCAAAAAAGTAAATGCATATTTACCTGATCATAATACTACAGGTTTGGATATCAGAATCATGTCTCCAGTAGAAGCTACTCGTTTCTCTTTAGAACGCATCAAAGAAGGTAAAGACACCATCTCGGTGACCGGAAACGTATTAAGAGATTATAACACAGATTTGTTCCCTATTCTTGAGCTAGGAACAAGTGCAAAGATGCTTTCTATTGTTCCTCTAATGAATGGCGGTGGACTTTTTGAAACTGGTGCAGGAGGATCAGCTCCAAAACACGTACAACAATTTAATAAAGAGGGTCATTTACGATGGGATTCTTTGGGTGAATTCTTAGCCCTTGCCGTTTCTCTAGAGCATTTGGGAGAGGTAAACAACAATCCAAAGGCTTTGGTGATCGCAGAAGCTTTAGACGAAGCTACCATCAAGTTCTTGGATAATAAAAAATCCCCTTCCAGAAAGGTAAACGAGCTTGATAATAGAGGAAGTCATTATTATTTGGCATTGTATTGGGCACAAGCGCTAGCTGCACAAGATAAAGATGCAGACTTAAAAAATGAGTTTGAAACAATTGCAAACGCTCTAGCCGATAATGAAACCATCATCATCAATGAATTGAATGATGCTCAAGGAAGCGCTGTGGATATGGGAGGATATTATTGGCCAAACGTGTCAAAAGTATCTAACGCAATGCGTCCAAGTGAAACGCTGAACAACATTATAGGATAGAAAAGATCTATTTTCATCTGAAAGGCTTGTGAAATCTATATTTTACAAGCCTTTTTTATTTTACAGATATCTAGAAAATAAAAATATCTGGCGTTTTATGCAACCTCTGCAGAAGTGAATTGTCTATACCTGTAACACTAAACGTCATCTATGAAAACCTCAACGAAACTATTGTTGTTATGCTGTCTGGTATACAACTTCATTGGACATTCCCAAAAAAAAGAATCACAAGGCTATATAGAATTTAACGATCGAAAAAACATTCTTCACGGAGTTTATCTGGGTTTTGATGTTGCCTATGGAAAAATTGATGGGAAAAATAATGCCTCCATTTTTGGAATAAAAATGGCATATGTAGCCAATCAGAAAATGGAACTAGGAATAGCAGTAAGAACACTTTTTTCTGGATTAACAGAAATTGATAGAATATCTGGTGGAGATTTTGACCTACGGGGTATTTATGGAGGACTTCATGTAGAAAATGTATTCTTCAACAATAAGAAGGTCAAATTGTCTATACCTGTATTACTAGGGATCGGATATATTGACGGTTCTGGCGATTTTACAAAAAGCACGGATATGATGGGAGTATTAGAACCTGGTATAAATGTTCTTTACAACCTTAATAAATACATCCAGTTAGAAGGAGGCATAAAATACCGATTCTCTACCCCTATTGATCCTGTACCTACGGTATTGGATAATATTAATGGAACCTCAATAGGGCTAGGTGCCAAAATTGGAGTTTTCAACTTAGGAAAAAACAGATACAAAAAACAATTACACAATAATCAAAACTAACACTGTAACACCTTAAATAGTATGAAACGCCACCTATTATTCGCTCTGCTTTTAATTTTTTCAAGTACATCTTTTTCTCAAGACTCTAAAATTAGTTTAGAATTGAATTACCCTTTACCTATTGACCAGAATTTTATAGGAGAGAATTATGATGGAATCATAGATCTGGGTATAGATTATAGGTTTGCCAACATAAAACTTATCAAAATTGGCGCTTCTTTAAACGGAAGTCTATTCATCAACAATAATTTTCAAAATATTGATATCACCGCATATGCAGTACAACCTAGAATCTTTGGAGAACTCAATATTCCATCTCTTCAAAAATTGCACCCTTCTCTTGGAATTGGATACACCATCATGTTTTTTGATGCGTCTGGTGGATCTAGCATAGCTCCAGTTGACACCAGTGAAACTGAAGGTGGAATTAACCTAAATGCAGGGATAGCGTATGATGTTTTCAAAAAGTTCTTTATTCAGTTACAATATGATTTTGTAAAGCTAAGCACAAACGATGATGTACCCAATACCACTTTCAACACTAATGTGAATATTTTGAAAATAGGAATAGGGTACAGAATCTAACAAACCTAAAAAAACACAGCTAAAACCAAAAAATCACAAACCTAAAACAAACACCTGTTTTTCAATAATTTAAATTAAAAAAACAACCTCTTCGACCCCGTAAAACAAGCTAGTTAAAAGCTGTTTTTAATTTTAGGCACAGTAATTGATATCATATTAACATAGGTGAAAATCTTTTAAACAAGCCCCGGATGAAAAAAAACAAAATACGAACCAACAAAATTAATAGTGCCTATGTATTTGCAGAAGACGACAAGGTATATCTTAAATGCCATCCCGGTGATCAATCCAGAAGTAGTAATTTTATACACTCCTCAGAATGGATACCCATTAGCTTTTGCTGGGAATCTTAATTAAACAATGTAACCATACCGGTTGTGGTTAAGTGTGCCCTATGGGTAAACACAACCATAATTGTTCAACCACATAATTTTACAATTCTTTAAAGTAACAATTAGTTGAGACACTCTTCTTATTGGTATATTTCTGCGGATAAATAACATTTATTTAGGATATGTACTCAACAACGAAGAGTGATTATTTATTAATTTTGGATACTTTAGCATATATTTAATTACCTTCCTAACCGTACAAATTTTAAAAATATTGCTTTTGAAAAAGAACATTTTATTGAGCCTTTTGGCCATTTGTACATTACATTTTTCAATATTTAGTCAAGAGAAATTCACTATTAGTGGCACAATTTCCGAAGCATCAAGTAACGAAACCTTGATTGGAGTCAACGTTATTTTTCCAGAAATTGGGAATGGCGTCGTTACCAACGAATATGGCTTCTATTCCATTACACTCACCGAAGGCACATATACCGTCCAGGTAAGTTATCTGGGATTTAAGGACATTGTTCAAGAAGTAGTATTGAATGAGGATATGAAACTTAATTTTCAGTTATCAGAATCCTCAGAAATGTTGGAGGAAGTTGTCATTACCGAAAAAACCGAAAAACTGAATATTCGAAACCCTCAGATGAGTATCAACAAGCTTTCGGCCAATACCATAAAGCAAATCCCTGTGGTTTTGGGAGAGGCAGATGTCATCAAGTCCATCATTCTTTTGCCTGGTGTAACAAGTGGTGGTGAAGGAGCTTCGGGTTTTAATGTACGAGGAGGTGCAGCCGATCAGAATCTAATCTTATTGGATGAAGCCACCATTTTTAACTCCTCTCACCTTTTTGGGTTTTTCTCTGTTTTTAATCCAGACGCAATCAAAGATATCAAATTGTACAAAGGAGGAATCCCCGCCCGTTATGGTGGTCGTGTCTCTTCGGTCTTGGATATCTATCAAAAAGAAGGGAATAGCAAAAAATTCAAGACTAGTGGAGGTTTAGGTGCTGTTTCTAGTAGACTATTGGCAGAAGGCCCTATCGTAAAAGATCGTGGAGCTTTTTTGGTAGGAGGTAGAGCATCGTATGCGCATCTTTTTCTTCCCTTATTCGATAATGATAATGTTGCCTATTTCTTTGATTTGAATACCAAGCTCAATTACAAGCTTAACGAAAACAACAACCTATATCTATCTGGTTATTTTGGTAGAGATGTATTTGGTATTTCAGAAAGCTTCGAAAATATATATGGCAATACCGTGCTTAACCTGCGTTGGAATCATCTGTTTTCAGACAAACTATTTTCTAATCTCTCTTTGATCTATTCGGATTATTTCTATGGGCTAGAATTAGACTTTGTTGGTTTCGAATGGGATTCTGGGATACGAAACTTTAATGTGAAATATGATCTGAAACATTATTTGAGTGATAATTTTCAGTTGAATTACGGTATCAACAACATTTACTACAGATTTAATCCGGGAGAAATAAAACCTGATAGCGAAGAATCCGGTATCATCCGGGAAAAATTGATCGATAAATATGCCAACGAATTTGGAGCTTATATCGATGCCGAACATCGAATCTCGAATAAACTGACCCTGCAATACGGATTGCGAATCAGTAATTTTATTAGACTAGGGCAAAACGAATTAAACGTTTACGAAAATGATAACCCGTTACTTTTTAACCAAGAATTACAGATCTATGAATCTGCAGAACCTATAGGAACAGAAAGTTTTAGCCGAAGTGATCAAATCGAAAACTTCACCAATCTCGAACCTAGAATAGCACTGGCGTACGCCTTTAACGACAACACATCTATTAAAGCCAGTTATAACCGATTGGCACAATATTTACACTTATTATCGAATACCAACTCTCCTACTCCGCTGGATGTATGGACACCTAGTGGCAGATACATCAAACCACAGTTATTGAATCAATATGCCTTTGGTTTTTTTAAAAACATCAAAGACAATGAGTATTCTGTAGAAACCGAAGTTTTCTATAAAGAGATCGAAAACAGAATAGACTATATCGATGGGGCTGAACTTATTGCCAACAATGCTATCGAACAGGATATTTTGAATGGTGAAGCCAGAGCATATGGATTAGAATTTTTGTTGAGAAAGAACGAAGGTAAATTTAAAGGTTGGTTAGCCTATACCCTATCAAAATCAGAACAAAGAACACCTGGGAGAACTCCATTGGAGCCAGGGATTAATAATGGAGAATGGTATAACACTCCATATGACAAGACACATGATATATCCTTCAACGGAAGTTATGAGCTGAATGAAAAATGGAAATTTGGAGCTAATTTCGTATTTCAAACCGGTCAGCCCACAAATTTCCCAACAGGACAATTCGAATTTCAGGGCTTGTCTGTACCTGTATTCGATGGACTTCGAAACAGCGAAAGATTACCAGAGTATCATCGTATAGATGTCTCTGCAACATTAACACCTAATAAGAATCAAAGTAGAAAATGGCAGGGAGAATGGGTATTTAGCATTTACAATTTATATAACCGGCGTAATGCAGCTTCGATTGCCTTTAGTAGAAATCAAGATACCTTTGTCAATGAAGCGATCAGGACATCGATTTTTGGAATCATTCCTGCAGTGACTTATAATTTTAAATTCTAGAGCATGAAAAATTTACAATATCTTTTATTGCTTGTTATTCTGTTTACCAGTTGTGAAGATGTGATAGATGTTGATCTTCCTACCGGAGAACCCAGACTGGTTATTGATGCTTCTTTTGAAGTATATCTTAACGAACCCCAAATCGATGTAGAAGGTGGAATTCGACTTACTTTATCTGCTCCTTTCTTTGATGATGACGTCCCTACAGTAAGTGATGCTACTGTTTTTGTAACTAATAATAGTGATGACTCGGTAATCAATTTTTTTGAAGCAACAGAAGGGCTTTATCTCCCTGCTGGAGTTTTTGTTCCAGAATTCGGGACTTCGTATACACTTACAGTAGTTCATGACAACGAAACTTATATCGCAACTACAGAACTGGTACCTAGTGTTCCTATCGACAATATTGTACAAGGAGATGCCACACTTTTTGATGGAGATGAGACAGAAGTAATTATTTTCTTTACCGATGATGGATCACGAGATGATTTTTATCTTTTTGATTTTGATTTTAGCCTATTTCTACCCAGCGAAGACCGTTTTTACCAGGGAGAATCGTTTAATTTCTCTTATTTCTACGAAGATATGGTTGCAGGACAGGATGTAACTATCAAAATATTAGGAATAGACGAACGCTATTTTAATTACTCTTCTTTACTTATTGAACAAAGTGAACAGGATGGAGGAAACCCATTTCAAACGCCTCCAGCGGTATTGCGAGGTAATATTTTAAACACAACAAATCCAGACAATTATCCTTTAGGGTATTTTAATCTTTCTGAAGCTAACCGTTCTCAATTTACTATCGAAGCAAAGTAATCCCAAATAGTCCTGTTGAGATCTATTTTTCTCAACTCAAAAATCAGTATTTTTGTTCCATGACGTTTACAAAAATCACCGAGCAATCTTCTCATTATGATCATTTAGAAAAAATGAGCATTAATGATTTATTAACCAATATCAATAAAGAAGATCAATCTGTACCCCTAGCGGTTCAAGAAGCAATTCCACAAATAGAAACATTGATTTCTGTAGTCGTAGACAAACTAAAAGATGGAGGACGACTTTTCTATATGGGGGCAGGTACCAGCGGGAGATTAGGTATTGTAGATGCCAGCGAGTGCCCTCCTACTTTTGGGGTTTCTCATGATCTGGTAATTGGATTAATTGCTGGAGGAGATCAGGCAATCAGAAAAGCAGTAGAATTTGCAGAAGATAGCACTGATCAAGGATGGGAAGACCTCAAGAAATATAACATTTCAGAAAAAGATGTGGTAATCGGCATTGCTGCTTCTGGGACTACACCCTATGTTATCGGGGCATTGCAACAATGTAATGAAAACAATATTAGTACGGGATGCATCACTTGTAATCAAGGAAGCCCATTAGCTACTACCGCTAAGCATCCCGTAGTGGTAACCGTTGGACCAGAATTCGTAACTGGAAGTTCTCGTATGAAAGCCGGTACTGCGCAAAAGCTAGTACTAAATA
Organism: Aquimarina sp. AWH4_224; assembly: GCF_056160245.1. Classification (NCBI taxonomy): domain Bacteria; kingdom Pseudomonadati; phylum Bacteroidota; class Flavobacteriia; order Flavobacteriales; family Flavobacteriaceae; genus Aquimarina; species Aquimarina sp. AWH4_224. The sequence goes on from NZ_JBSWWU010000005.1 coordinate 358,197, forward strand.
TGATTTCTACTGCTACCATGATCCAGTTAGGAAGAGTAAAAGGCAATAAAATGGTCGATATGCAACTTAGCAACAACAAACTGGTAGATAGAGGAACCAGAATGATTATGGAAGAATTAAATATTGACAAAGAAACCGCAGCAAAGTTATTAGAAATACACGGAAGTGTTCGTAATGCAATCACAAACTATGGAGCCTAAAAGAACCGATAAACAATTATTAGGAAAAGGAATACAACGCATGGCTATGGCATTGCTTTTTATGTTTATAAGCCCGGTAATTATCCATTCTGCTTTCAAAAATCAAGATCACCCCTGGTATATTCCCATACTAATCCTTGGGCTACTTGGTGCTGGTTTCGCAATTTTTATGGCATTTAAAGGACTTCGAACCATCATGGAATCCCTTTTCGGTAAGAAATAGCTGGAATATCAATTACAATTAAATTCCTTCTCTTTTATTTACAGGTGTAGTAGGGTTATAACCAAAACCAGGAATTTTGATAGACACCCCCAATTGTTCTAGCATATACCCTATAGTAGCATAATGGTGAATAGCATGACTATTGGCATGAGCCAAAATACTCTCTAGCGTATAATTAACAGTAATTTTTCCTTGCCCCATATTATCTGTAACATGGATTAGATAATCTGTATTTACATCAGTATATGAGGTCAGTGTCTCCTGAATTTTATAGATATGATCTTTTGCTGCATCCTTATCTGTAGAGATAACTTCATCACGCTTTCTGGCTGTAAGATCAATGTCATTGGTATCTAATCCACTAATGATACAATCAAAAAAATCTAGCGTATGTCTAATATGAGAACCTATACTAGAATAGTAAGGACCGATAGAAGTATCTTGATAGGTTTTGGAGTCTATTACGTCTAACAAAGCAATCGCTCTGCCAAGGTTATGATTAATTGATGCTATTATTTGTCTTTTCATAAAATTTATAGACGTAAGATACACAATTAACTTACAAGATAAACTAAGAGAATAGAAAATTTATTTTTTATGCATTTTTTAAAATATTACCGAAATATCTGCGTTGTTAAGGACAGTCCGATGTTATTAAATCCCCCTATTCTTACCAAGACAGTAGGATATTTTTCACTAAAAATGTGGTTTACCCGTAAAATTCAAGATAAAATGCGCATTTTATCGATTAATGACGGATTTTTTTGGATGTTACCTAAAAAATATTGTATAATTGCTTTGTGATTTAAAAGCCCCCATTATGAAGAAGAAAATTGCACTTCCCTTATTTTTATCTTTTTTTGTTTTTCAGATTAATGCACAGGAAATATATGATGATGCCCTAACAGCTGCTAGTTATGCGTATTCGCATAGTAAAAAAGCGCACGGTGCAAATAATGTATATCACACTCAAGAGTACGCAGATAAAGCTATTGAAGCGTTCGAAAAAGTAGAAGCACTAGCTGAAGAATGTGGATGTAAGGCTGCAAACGAAATTGCATATCAAGCAAGAGTAGATATGCAAAGTGCTTTGGAGCAGGATACTTACGAACGTAGTAGATATTTTGCAAAAAGAGCAAAAGACGCTAGTCCAAAGTTACTAGATATCCTTACTACTTGTCAAGCTAATGCTGGTGATTATGCATATGCAGATGAGGCTTCTATCGAGGAAGAGGAAAATGAAATTGCAGAGATGAAAAGTGAAATGGCTGCGAAACAGCAACAGCTTGAAGCGCAACGCCGTGAGTTAGAATTAGAACAACAAAAACTAGAAGCTCAAATTGCTGAGCAGAATAGAATGAAAGCTGAACTTGAAGCAAAGCGCGCGGCTGAGTTGAAAGAACAAGCGATTGTAAAGACTAAAGCCGAAACTGCACTTAAGAAGTTAGAGAGCGCTTTACAAGAGTTAAGTGTTGTATTAAACGAAGAGTCTAGTTTCGAAACACAATCAGACTATCTAAGAAGCGAAAACGAATTAAAGAACGAATCTTTAGACGATACAAAGTCGTTCTATGTAAATAGAGCAAAAGAATTGACCCAAACAGCGATGCAACAGTTTGCTAGCTATAACCTGGAGAACTAACGATAACAAATGCTGAATTTTATTTTGTAGCCCCAAAATAAAATTTTTACAAAACGACATCCGGTCATCTGGATGTCGTTTTTTTTATGTCACGATGTTAATAAAAAATTAGGTATAACCTCAATATATTTGGAAATTTTCCATAATTTTGGAATAATTCCAAATACAACATTTTGAGAACCATATTACATCTCGATTTAGATACCTTTTATGTGTCGGTAGAACGGCTCATAGATACTTCCCTTCAAAGTAAACCTTTGTTGGTAGGTGGTACAAGTGATCGTGGTGTTGTAGCAGCGTGCAGTTACGAAACAAGGTCGTATGGGGTACACTCAGGAATGTCGATGAAAATTGCAAAAGAGTTATGTCCCGAAGCAGTAGTGATAAAAGGCAATGCAGGAACTTATAGCAAATACTCGGATGTAGTTACAGAGATCATTAAAGAAAAAGTTCCGGTATTTGAAAAATCAAGTATCGATGAGTTTTATGCTGATCTCTCCGGAATGGATAAATTTTTTGGAGCCTATCAATACGCTACAGAATTACGCCAAAAGGTAATTACCGAAACTGGCTTACCCATATCATTTGGTTTATCTGTCAATAAAGTAGTTTCCAAAGTGGCAACCAACGAAGCCAAACCCAACAACCAATTAAAGATAGATTTTGGGACCGAAAAACCTTTCCTCGCTCCATTATCCATCAAAAAAATCCCAATGGTAGGAGATAAAACCTATCATACGTTACGAAATCTTGGTGTTCGTTATGTAAAAACAGTACAGGAAATGCCTTCAGATGTAATGAAAGGGGTTTTAGGAGTTAATGGTCTTACCATCTGGAAACGAGCCAATGGTATAGACAATACTCCAGTTATTGGATTTTCTGAACGCAAATCAATTTCTACAGAACGAACTTTTGATAGAGATACCATCGATATACACAAGCTTAAAAACATCCTGATCGCAATGACCGAAAACCTAGCTTTTCAATTGCGAAGAGGAGATAAACTTACAGCATGCATTGCTGTAAAAGTGAGATATTCTGATTTTAACACCTATTCCAAACAACTCAAAATACCATACACCAGCGCAGACCATATTCTTATACCTAAAATTTTGGAACTGTTTGAAAAGTTGTACCAAAAACGATTATTGGTACGATTAATAGGGATTCGATTTAGCCATCTAGTCAGTGGTAATTATCAGATTAATCTTTTTGAGGACAATGAAAAGCAGCTCAATTTATATCAAGCCCTTGATGACATAAGAATTCGATACGGGGATCGAAGTGTCATCAGGGCGGCTGCTATGGGGGCTTCTACTATCGGGAGAATGCATAATCCTTTTAATGGGCAACCTCCTGTTGTATTGGCCCATAGAAAACAATAGTCAAAATAGTATCGGTAATGTATCTCAATTGCCATTCATATTACAGTTTACGTTACGGAACCTTTTCCGAAATAGAGCTATTAGAATTGGCTAAAAAAAATCATGTAGAGTCTCTAGCTTTAACCGATATCAACAACACTTCGGCTTGCCTAAATTTTGTAAGAAAAGCCAGAGAGTATGCAATAAGCCCCATCGTTGGTATCGACTTCAGAAATAACCACCAACCATTGTATGTAGCACTAGCCAAAAATAATGAAGGGTACAAAGAACTTAATGATTTCTTATCATTTCATTCGCATCAAAAAATTGATTTCCCTCTTATAGCACCTCACTTCAAACACGCGTTTGTTATCTATCCACTAGAACAAGTAATTGCAATACATAAAACCGAATTTGAATCCAACGAATTTATCGGTGTCTCTATCAAAGAAATCCCAAAACTTCGATTTTCAAAATATGTACACCTCAAAGAAAAACTAGTCGTTCTCCAACCTGTTACCTTCAGGAATAAAAAAGACTTCAATACGCATCGTTTACTTCGAGCCATAGATAACAACATCTTACTTAGTCGTTTACCTATAGAACAACAAGCTTCTTTTTCTGAACAGATGATTCCTGTAAATAGCATAAAAGAACATTTTTCAGAATTTGATTTCATCAATCACAATACTGAACACCTTCTCGAACAATGCACTATAAATTTTGATTTTTCAAAAAACAAACCCTCTCTCAACCAAAAAACATATACAGGGACGATAGAAGAAGACAACAAGCTATTACGAAAACTTTGCCAAGAAGGCCTCCCCTATCGATACAAAATAGTTACACAAGATGTTACTGATCGTCTCGAAAAAGAATTAGCTCTAATCATCAAAATGAACTTTGTTGCTTACTTTTTGATCAACTGGAGGATTATTAATTATGCACGAAAACAAGGATATTATTATGTAGGCCGTGGTAGTGGTGCCAACAGTATCGTAGCTTATCTATTACGCATTACCGATGTAGATCCTATCGAATTAGATCTTTATTTTGAACGATTTATCAACACACATCGTACCAGTCCTCCTGATTTTGATGTAGATTTTTCATGGAGAGACCGACAAGATGTTACACGATTTATTTTTGAAGAATTCAAAAATGTAGCATTACTAGGAGCCTATGTTACCTTTCATTATAAGGGCGCTGTACGAGAAATCGGAAAAGTATTTGGGTTGCCCAAATTTGAGATTGACAAACTCAGCGAAGGAGATTATGATTACAATAGTCTGGATCATATCCATAAACTGGTAGTTATCTATAGTCAGCTTATCCAGGGCATGCCCAATTACATCAGTATTCACGCTAGTGGCATCTTAATCAGCGAACAACCATTGCACTATTACTCTGCTACCGATCTACCCCCAAAAGGATTTCCTACTGTACAATTTGATATGATCATTGCCGAAGACCTTGGTTTATACAAATATGATATTCTAGGCCAACGTGGATTAGCAAAAATCAAAGAAGCGATCAAAATTATAGCGTACAATCAACCCAAAAAGGCAGATTTTGACATTCATGATATCCAAAGATTTAAAGAAGATCCTAATATTAACACACTAATAAAAGAGGCCAAATGCTTAGCTTGTTTTTATGTAGAGTCCCCAGCAATGCGGATGCTACTAAGCAAATTAAAAACCGATAATTATTTAGGTTTGGTTGCTGCCAGTTCTATCATACGCCCTGGAGTAGCAAAAAGTGGAATGATGCGAGAGTATATCCTACGGGAACATGATGTAGAAAGAAGAAAAAATTCTCACCCCATCATGTTGGATCTAATGGAAGACACTTATGGCATTATGGTATATCAGGAAGATGTGATCAAAGTCGCCCATTTTTTTGCAAAACTTACTCTTGATGAAGCTGATGTGTTGCGACGAGGAATGAGTGGAAAATTTAGATCCAGAAAAGAGTTTAAAGAGGTTCAAGACAAGTTTATATCCAATTGTAGAGCCGAAGGGTATGCAGAATCTCTAATTTTCGAAATATGGAATCAGGTCTCTAGTTTTGCAGGATACGCTTTCCCAAAAGGTCACTCGGCATCATATGCTGTAGAAAGCTACCAAAGTCTGTTTTTAAAAGCCTATTTCCCAATAGAATATTTGGTTGCTACACTGAATAATGGTGGTGGATTCTATCGCCCAGAAGTATATCTACATGAAGCAATGCAGCTAGGAGCCATCGTGTTGACTCCTTGTATAAATACTAGTAGTTACGAACATATCTTAAAAGGAAAAACGATTTTCCTAGGGCTAATGATTTTAAGAGACCTGGATCATAAAACTACAGAAACCATTTTAATGGATCGAAATGAGAAGGGCCCCTACTCTAGTTTAGACGATTTTATTGATCGTGTACCTATTGGTATCGAACAAATGAGTATTCTTATTAAAATTGACGCTTTTAGGTTCACACAAAAAAACAAACACGAATTGTTATGGGAAGCGCATTTCAAACTCAACCATACACCCACTCCATATACTAATCAACAACTCTTATTTCACGAAAAAAGGACTAAATATGAATTACCTGAATTAACAACGTCATCACTAGAAATGGCTTTTGAGCAAATAGAATCCTTTGGTTTTCCTATATGCGGATATTATCCCATATTGTCATCTCCCCCAGCAAATAAAAATCGTGCGCTTCAATTAAAGGAGTATCTAAATAAAAAAATTGACATCTACGGATATCTTATTGCTATGAAAAATACGAGAACTCATAACGGGAAGCGAATGTCATTTGGTACATTTTTAGACCAGTATGGAGACGTATTCGATACCGTATTATTCCCTCCAGTACAAGAAAAATATAGACTAAAAGGAAAAGGTATCTACAGAATGTATGGAAAGGTGGTTGAAGAGTTTGGTTTCTTAAGTATAGAAATCATCAAAATTGTGAAGCAAGATTATATACAAGATCCAAGGTATAGTTAAACATTTTCTCAGTTTTAAACTCACTTTTAGCACATTATAACTGTTCGGCATATTGTTTGATAGCTAAATCAACAGAAATAACAAGGTAACTATCATCAAAAGACTATAACTAATGAAAAAAATCTATCTAGCAATTCTATTGGTGGGCGCGAGTATTATGCTACAAGGTTGTTTTACTTATGGAGAATTTACTGCAAGTCAATACACAAAAATTAACACCAGTAGATGCGCAACCCCTCCTTCCTCGATGTATTTATTTTTTGAAGATGAACAAATACCATTTTCATATGAAAAAGTTGGCCTGGTAGAAGCACAAGGACATGAGTTTGCTTCGTACGAAGAAGTATTAGATCATTTACAATATCAAGCATGGGAAAACTGTGCTAATGCATTATTATTCATCAAATCTGGATATACAGATAGGATACAAGGATATTTTGGTCCAGATGTACATATAGAAGAGGTATACGCTTCTAAATATTTTGAAGCTATTGCAGTAAAAATAAATATTGATGATGAGTTTCTTTACCACTATGGTTATGGCGAAGATATGTCCTTTATTGATCGTGTAAGAGAAGATCGTCGGATACAAAAAAATCAAAATAACATGGAGATTGCAGGGAGTGTCACTATAGGTGTATTAACTATATTAGATGCTATTCTCTGGAATCAGGATTGATCGTAAAAAAACAGGAATCAACTACTATCTTATTTTAGTACTGTAAAATAAGAACACTATATATAGCTATGCTCAATTTTGAGTACTACACGTAGGTTTCATAGTGACTTCTTCTAGGTCAGTCCAAATAACATTGGAAAAAGCTTTTGGAGATAAACGAAAGTACACCAGATGTTTTTCTAGTATTGTACAATATAACGAAGAAACTTTTACATATAGTCGTATAGTTTCTTTTACAAAAAATGCATCATAAACATCGATGCTCCCTTCAAATCTTTTATTCCCAGATCCGGATGAAACAAAGGTAGCTTTGGTTTTTGGTAACTTTTTAAAAAACCTGAGTTCGCTTAGCAATCCCATTTTCATCAATCCTGTAAAATACGTTTCCATATCAGATGCTATTTTTGTGGCATCCAGGTTTGGATCCTCTTCCAGAATCCATACAAAAACGTAACTGAAATATTCTTCGTTTTCTGGCTCTCCCCATCCTTCAGCAAAACGTATATGTTCTTCCCCGGTATAGGGTAATGATTTTGCAAAAAGTAGAGGAAATTCTAGCACTTCCTTTCTCCAGGTGTCCGGAGCATGTAGTAAATTATCTGATTTTGAAGTCCCACAACTTACAAGGAGCATACATACCATATATCTGCTGATGTTTTGTAATCTAAAGTATTTCATACCTATTCTGAATAACTGATTACAAAACAATGATCAAAAAAGATAACAATCTAATTTATGGGATCGACAGGAATGATTTGTGATGAAATGGAAACCTTATTTGATGATTTCTATAACTAAGCCTTAAGAAACTCTTTAAAAGAAGCTATTTTGGATCTAGAGACAGGAATATCATATTCAATTCCTGCTAGGCTAATTATATAGCCTCGAGCATTTCCTTTTATACTCTGAATTTTATCTGTATTGATTAGATATGAACGATGACACCTAAACAAAAAAGGGTATTCAATTATATGACTTTCTATAGCAGCCATTGTATTTCTCAATAACGCAAATGCTATCTTCTCATTTTGTAGATAATAAACCTCCATATAATTTCCATCACTTTTGATCATGATCAGATCCTTAGGAAATACTTCTAATTGTTCTTTCTTAGAGATAGAGATCAAACACAACTTCGAAGAGCTCACCTTTTCCTCTTCTTTCCGAAATACAACAGTATTTTGTGATGAAAGAATAAAATAATGGTTTAAGAGTATTGAAAGAGGGATTAAGAAAGTTTCAAAAATAAAGACATACTTAATGGTCAACCATAACCATTTGGTATAGGTGATATTGTGAAATCCTCCAGAAATTAGGTTAACCAAAAAAGTTAATAGTAAAAACAGTATTACATCCAATATGATCTGCATACCATAACTATATATATGTTTAGTATCCGGCTGGAAGAGAAAGGCAACTATTTTCCTGGAGACAAATGTAATCATTACTACCAATCCACCTGTGATTAATGCATCTCCCAAAACTCTTCCCAAAGATTGATATCTATAATGTAATGGTTGAAAAAAGATAAGCAGAAAAAAAACGGTTGTAGCACATATTAATGATAGCAGTGTTGCTTCTTTTCCTGATTTAGAATGGATATTGGATAATAATCTATTCGCTATAAAAGAGCTCATATGGATATTTGTTGGCTTATCTAAAGGTAGCAAACTTTATTCCAACAAAAAACCCTCATCTTGTTTGATGAGGGTTTTCAAAGAAGGCGGCGACCTACTCTCCCACGATTGTAGTACCATTGGCGCTAACGGGCTTAACTACTCTGTTCGGAATGG
>NZ_JBSWWU010000006.1:0-361479 GCF_056160245.1 Aquimarina sp. AWH4_224
AAGGACCGACAGGTGCTACCGGAGCAACCGGAGCGCAAGGACCTACTGGTGCCACTGGAGCAACCGGTGCACAAGGACCGACAGGTGCTACCGGAGCAACCGGAGCGCAAGGACCTACTGGTGCCACTGGAGCAACCGGTGCACAAGGACCGACAGGTGCTACTGGAGCTACTGGTGCACAAGGACCGACAGGTGCGACTGGAACTACCGGAGCGCAAGGACCTACTGGTGCCACTGGAGCTACTGGTGCGCAAGGACCGACGGGTGCCACTGGAGCAACCGGAGCACAAGGACCGACAGGTGCCACTGGAGCAACAGGAGCGCAAGGACCGACAGGTGCTACTGGAGCGACCGGAGCACAAGGACCGACAGGTGCTACTGGAGCAACCGGAGCACAAGGACCAACAGGTGCGACTGGAGCTACTGGAGCACAAGGACCGACAGGTGCCACTGGAGCAACTGGTGCACAAGGACCTACGGGTGCGACTGGAGCAACCGGAGCACAAGGACCAACAGGTGCGACTGGAGCTACTGGAGCACAAGGACCGACAGGTGCTACTGGAGCAACCGGTGCACAAGGACCTACGGGTGCCACTGGAGCAACCGGTGCACAAGGACCGACAGGTGCTACTGGAGCGACCGGAGCACAAGGACCAACAGGAAATACAGGTGCAACTGGTGCACAAGGGCCAACAGGTGCCACTGGAGCAACCGGTGCACAAGGACTGACAGGTGCTACTGGAGCTACTGGTGCACAAGGACCGACAGGTGCTACTGGAGCAACCGGAGCACAAGGACCAACAGGAAATACAGGTGCCACTGGTGCACAAGGACCAACAGGAAATACTGGAGCAACTGGTGCACAAGGACCAACAGGAAATACAGGTGCCACTGGGGCACAAGGGCCGACAGGTGCTACTGGAGCAACCGGTGCACAAGGACCTACTGGTGCTACTGGAACAACCGGTGCACAAGGACCTACGGGTGCCACTGGAGCAACCGGTGCACAAGGACCAACAGGTAATACTGGAGCAACAGGTGCTACTGGAGCTACTGGTGCACAAGGACCAACAGGTGCCACTGGGGCAACCGGAGCACAAGGACCGACAGGTGCTACTGGAGCAACAGGTGCACAAGGACCAACAGGAAATACAGGTGCCACTGGTGCACAAGGACCGACGGGTGCTACTGGAGCAACCGGAGCGCAAGGACCAACAGGTAATACTGGAGCAACAGGTGCTACTGGAGCTACTGGTGCACAAGGACCAACAGGTGCGACTGGAGCAACCGGTGCACAAGGACCTACGGGTGCGACTGGAGCAACCGGTGCACAAGGACCAACAGGTGCTACTGGAGCTACTGGTGCGCAAGGACCAACAGGTGCGACTGGTGCCACTGGAGCACAAGGACCAACAGGTAATACTGGAGCAACCGGAGCGCAAGGACCTACGGGTGCCACTGGAGCAACCGGAGCACAAGGACCAACAGGAAATACTGGAGCAACCGGTGCACAAGGACCGACAGGAAATACAGGTGCCACTGGAGCACAAGGACCGACAGGTGCTACTGGAGCAACAGGAGCTCAAGGACCTACGGGTGCTACTGGAGCAACAGGAGCACAAGGGCCAACGGGTGCTACTGGAGCTACTGGTGCCACTGGAGCACAAGGACCAACAGGTAATACTGGAGCAACCGGAGCACAAGGACCGACAGGAAATACAGGTGCCACTGGTGCACAAGGACCTACGGGTGCCACTGGAGCAACCGGTGCACAAGGACCGACAGGAAATACAGGTGCCATTGGAGCACAAGGACCGACAGGTGCTACTGGAGCAACAGGAGCTCAAGGGCCAACAGGTGCCACTGGAGCAACCGGTGCACAAGGACCGACAGGTGCTACTGGAGCAACCGGAGCGCAAGGACCAACAGGTGCCACTGGGGCAACCGGAGCTCAAGGACCGACAGGAAATACAGGTGCCACTGGAGCACAAGGACCGACAGGTGCTACTGGAGCAACAGGAGCACAAGGACCTACGGGTGCCACTGGAGCAACCGGTGCACAAGGACCAACAGGAAATACAGGTGCCACTGGAGCACAAGGGCCAACAGGTGCTACTGGTGCAACAGGAGCTCAAGGACCTACGGGTGCTACTGGAGCAACCGGTGCACAAGGACCAACAGGAAATACAGGTGCCACTGGAGCACAAGGACCGACAGGTGCGACTGGTGCAACCGGTGCACAAGGACCGACAGGTGCTACTGGTGCAACCGGAGCACAAGGACCGACAGGTGCGCAAGGACCAACAGGAAATACAGGTGCCACTGGAGCACAAGGACCTACAGGTGCAACTGGAGCAACCGGAGCACAAGGACCAACAGGAAATACAGGTGCCACTGGTGCACAAGGACCGACAGGTGCAACTGGAGCAACCGGAGCACAAGGACCGACAGGTACTACTGGAGCAACAGGAGCGCAAGGACCTACTGGTGCCACTGGAGCTACTGGTGCGCAAGGACCGACGGGTGCCACTGGAGCAACCGGAGCACAAGGACCGACAGGTGCCACTGGAGCAACAGGAGCGCAAGGACCGACAGGTGCTACTGGAGCGACCGGAGCACAAGGACCGACAGGTGCTACTGGAGCAACCGGAGCACAAGGACCAACAGGTGCGACTGGAGCTACTGGAGCACAAGGACCGACAGGTGCAACTGGAGCAACCGGAGCGCAAGGACCAACAGGTAATACTGGAGCAACAGGAGCGCAAGGACCAACAGGTGCTACTGGAGCTACTGGTGCACAAGGACCTACGGGTGCAACTGGAGCAACCGGTGCACAAGGACCGACAGGTGCGACTGGAGCAACCGGAGCACAAGGACCTACTGGTGCCACTGGAGCAACCGGTGCACAAGGACCGACAGGTGCTACTGGAGCGACCGGAGCACAAGGACCAACAGGTGCCACTGGGGCAACCGGAGCACAAGGACCAACAGGTGCTACTGGAGCAACAGGAGCACAAGGACCAACAGGTGCTACTGGTGCAACAGGAGCACAAGGACCAACGGGTGCTACTGGAGCAACCGGTGCACAAGGACCAACAGGAAATACAGGTGCCACTGGTGCACAAGGACCTACAGGTGCTACTGGAGCAACAGGAGCGCAAGGACCTACAGGTAATACAGGTGCCACTGGTGCACAAGGACCTACAGGTGCTACTGGAGCAACCGGAGCACAAGGACCGACAGGTGCGACTGGAGCAACAGGAGCACAAGGACCAACAGGAAATACAGGTGCCACTGGAGCAACAGGAGCGCAAGGACCAACAGGAAATACAGGTGCCACTGGTGCACAAGGACCGACAGGTGCGACTGGAGCAACAGGAGCGCAAGGACCAACAGGTGCCACTGGAGCTACTGGTGCGCAAGGACCTACAGGTGCCACTGGTGCACAAGGACCTACAGGTGCTACTGGAGCAACAGGAGCACAAGGACCAACAGGTGCTACTGGAACAACCGGTGCGCAAGGACCGACAGGTGCTACTGGAGCAACCGGTGCACAAGGACCTACGGGTGCGACTGGAGCAACAGGTGCACAAGGACCAACAGGAAATACTGGTGCCACTGGTGCACAAGGACCGACAGGTGCACAAGGACCAACGGGTGCGACTGGAGCAACAGGAGCGCAAGGAACTACAGGACCTCAAGGACCTACAGGCGCACAAGGGCCAATAGGTTTACAAGGACCAGTAGGAGCAACAGGACCTCAAGGAGCCACTGGGCCACAGGGGGCAACTGGAACACAAGGACCTACAGGTGCCACTGGAGCAACTGGTCCACAAGGACCAACTGGAGATCCGGCAACAAATATTGTGACGAATCTATCTCAGAATACAACAACGGGTGTAATCACATACACCAATGAAAATACACCAACCCCAGATACACAAACAGCTAATGTAGTTAGTACAGATGCTAATAACGACATTACTGTAGGTAGTGATGGAGGTGCATTCTTTGCTAGTCCTGTAAAAGCAATGGGTAAAGTTGCCGGTAATGGAACAGCAGCAAAAATATTAAATGCTACTGTGACAAGATTAAATGAAGGCGATTATCAAATAACGTTCACTACGGCAATGCCAGATGATGACTATATCATTCAGCTCTCAATACTAGATTGTGGTGGAGATTGTCCAGGAAATACCGGACAAGATTATGATGATCCGGGGATCACATATTACAACCAAACTACAACCGGATTTAGAGTGAATATTGGAGATAGTGATAATGGAACCAATCAGAAAGACGATATTGATTTAGAATTTATGTTTACCGTACTTGACTTCTAATAAATATTATTTAAAACAAATAGTGAGGCACTAATAGATATCAAAATGAAAAAGTTACCCCTATTAATATTATTTCTAGCATTAATGAATCAAGCCTTCGCCCAGATAGGCCCCAATGATGCTAATGCTTTGATGGGGTTACCCACCGCCACTAACCTAACTGAGATTAATGCTATTATTAATCCACAAATAGGATCTGTAGTCTTTAATTTGGACGACGAAGAAATATATCGTTATACTGGTGCAACCAATGGATGGCAAGTAGCTACAGATGATCAAACTGACGCGGAGGTGCCACTTTCAACACCAATAGATGTTGATGAAGATGCTGTTTCTACTCCTACTAACGAAACTAACTTACAAGAAGTAGTTCAGGCGATAGCTCCAATTACTTCAAAAGCTGGAAGAGTATTCTTCCCTCCTTCTATAGAAATTGATGCTTCGGCAATAGTAAGCAATCAAACTATAGATTTATATGCTTTGTATAGAGCTCAATACGCAACGCCAGTGATAAGCAGTCCTAGTGCGCCAAATACAATCCCCATTTATGAAGCTAATGAACTTTACTATTATGTAACTTTTGCGGATCCAGTCGTTTTTAATATCGATAGTTTAAGTGATGCTGGAGTTTTACAATATGATATTTTAAGTATCCCAACCGATGACAATACCCTGATCAATGTGGTATTTGTAGTTAGGTAATTAATGCTAACCCATGGGATTGATACAGAAGATAACATATCAACTTATACTTTTTTCGATTGCTGTATTGTCAATACATTCTTCATTTGGGCAGGATACCTATGCCGATAATTTTAATGGAGGAGGCAATTATGCAAATAGTTCTGGTAATCAAACATGGACTCCTAGTTGGGTTGAAAATTTTGATGGAGGTTCTCCAAATGGAGGTAGAATAGAAATAAATGGAAATCAATTAGAATTCAATAATCTTGATGGCCGAAGTATTAGTCGATTACTAGATTTAAGTGCAGCGACAGCCGTTACTCTTACACTGGACTTTGATGCAACGAGTAGAGGTAATGAATCTTTGTTAGTTCAATTGAGAAATTCTGCTGGTGTATGGGTAACTATAGCTACCATTAATACGACCAATACAGGTACCGTCACGCATGTTTTGACTGCAGACCAAATTTCCGCTAATTCTGGAATACGATTTTTGGGTGGAGATAACTTTTGGAATGGTGCAGAAACGATATTAATAGACAACGTTCAATTTGAAACCAACAGCAGTACTTTTGTGATTACTGACGGTGTAACCGTAAATACTTGTACTGGAACTTTTGTTGATTCAGGGGGAACAGGTGGAAATTATTCCAATAACGAAGATATTACATATACCATATGTCCAGACGTCGCAGGATCGAATGTAAATATTACGTTTACTCAATTTAACGTAGAGGACGATTTTGACTTTCTAAGAATCTATGATGGAACTTCTACTGCTAGTCCGCTCATAGGTATTTTTGACAATGGTAATTCTCCTAATGGTACTACGATATCCTCTACCACAGGATGTCTTACATTTAGATTTACTGCAGATTTTATTTTTAATTTTTCCGGTTGGGAAGCCACTATTTCCTGTACTGCTTCTGCAGCAGATTTATCTATTGGTGATGCTGTAGTAAATGAAAATGCTGGAACCATAGATTTTACGGTTACGCATTCGGGAGCTAGTACAACGGGACCTTTTACTGTAGAATATACTACTGCAGATAATACGGCTACTGCACCTGGAGATTATACAGCGACAGGCGCCCCAACTCCCACCATTACATTTTCTGGTGCCACTGGAGAAACACAGACCATTTCTATACCTATTATAGATGATAATTTCACAGAAAATACTGAAACTTTTTTCGTGGATATTGCCAACCCAAGTGATGGGACAGTCACGATAAGTGATTCACAAGGAGAAGGAACTATTAATGATAATGATACCGCATCGATTGCTATTGGAAACGTTACCGTGAATGAAGGTGATGGAACTGCCACCTTGGATGTTGTTTTATCTGGAGCTAATGTGGCTGGAGGCTTTACTGTAGAGTATTCTACCGCAGATGGTTCTGCTACTGCTCCTGCAGATTATACGGCCACGGGTGCCCCTACTCCAACAATTTCATTTACAGGTACAGGTAGTCTCCCTGAAACACAACAAATAACAATCCCTATAATAGATGATTCTGACGTAGAAGGAAATCATAACTTTTTTGTAAACCTTGGCGCAGTAAGCAACGCCCTCGTGACTATAAGTGACAATCAGGGAGAAGTAACGATACAAGATAATGATGCAGGTATTAGTATAGCAGATCTCACCAATATAGGCGAAGCTTCTGGCACAGCTAATTTTGTAATTACACATACTGGAGCAGATGTTCCTGGCGGCTTTACTGTTAATTTTGCCACAGCAGATAATACAGCAATTGCTCCTGGAGATTATACCGCCACTGCCTCCCCTCCTGCCATTTCCTTTTCTGGGACAAGTGGAGAAACACAGACTATATCGGTAACCATTATTAACGATGGTGATACAGAGGGTAACGAAAGCTTTTTTGTAAATCTTACAGGAGTTAGCAGCCCACAAGTTACTATTACTGATTCGCAAGCAGAAGGAACCATTATCGATGATGAAATCCCTTTTGTTATTACCGATGGGGTTACCGACAATACTTGTAGCGGGTTTTTCGTAGACACAGGAGGTTTTAATGGAAATTATAGCAATAATGAAGCAATAACCTATACACTTTGTCCGGACACCCCTGGAAGCGTTATTGTTTTAGATTTTGAAGAATTCAATGTAGAAGACTTTTTTGATGGTTTAGCCATTTTCGAAGGAACTACAACAACTACACAAATCGGTGTTTTTGATAATGAAAATGTTCCAAGGCAAATTGTTTCTACAGACCCTAGTGGCTGTCTTACTTTTGTATTTACTTCAGATTTCACTGTTGTAGACGATGGTTGGGTAGCTCGTATTTCATGTGCCTCTGTCTTCTTAAATGTAAGTAATGTAACCGTAAGTGAAGATGCCGGAACCGCAACCTTTACAGTAACTTTAAATGGAAATGTCCCGGGAGGTTTCACTGTAGATTACCTTACTGAAGATGGCACCGCATTTGCCGACTCTGACTATACTACAACTTCGGGAACATTAAGTTTTACAGGAGTAAACAATGAACAAAGAACGGTTACCGTACCTATAATCAATAACACCTTTGCGGAAAATGATGAGATATTTTATCTTACTTTAAATAATGTATCCAACTCTACTGTTGGACTTATAGAAGGTATTGGTACGATTACCGACGATGTTGGTGATACTGCGGTAGATGATGATGTACCGCTTACTTTATTTGATGAATTTAATGGTTATTTTGATTATGCCCTAACGGGAGGTTCCCTAAGGTTAGCTTCAGATTCTGTTGACCCTTGTGGAATTGCCGCTTCCTCATCGAATACCCTAACCACTGCTATACCACCAGGATCAACCATAGAGCAAGCATACCTTATCTGGGGTCATACCAGTCCTAGTGCAGATGATGTAGTCGTCTTCGAAGGACAAAATGTAACCGCTAGTGTAATCAATTCGGCCAATGGGGGTACTACCTATGGGATGGTGGGAGATGTAACTTCCATTATTCAAGGTATTGCAGACCCTTCTACCAATGTTTATGATTTTAGCGGGTTATCTGTAGATAATCGTACGCTATGTGACAATACTATTATTATTGGAGGTTGGTCATTAATGATATTTTATACAAACCCTGCTTTCCCAGCTGTGGGAATAAACATGTATAACGGTTTTGATGCCTCATCAAACAATACGACAACATATACTCTTGATGGTTTTTATGCTATTGGTGCCGCTGGATCTAAAACATCAGTTTTATCCTGGGAAGGAGATGGAGATATCACTGGGAATGAAGAAATATCTTTAACTGTTGGTGTAAATAACACCACATTGAATGGTGATGGAGATAATACAGGAGCAAACCAAAATGTATTTAACTCCACCATCTTTGATGATACCGTTATACCTAATGTGAATACCAATACAGATTTTGCCATAGACTTAGATACCTATGACATCTCTGCACTGATTGGACCTGGAGAAACATCTGCTACCACAGAGGTTACTACCGGAAATGATTTTATCATTCTGAATACTGTTTTAATCAAAGTACCGAGTAACCTTATTACTGGATTTGTTTTTGAAGACGTTAATTACCCTGGTGGTATTGGAAGAAACCTTGCAACTTCTTCTGGTGTAGGTATCGAAAATGCGCGAGTTGAATTATACAGAGAAACCAGCCCTGGTACATTCACTTTTGAAGAAGCAACAACCTCAGATAATACTGGAGAATATACTTTTGGAGGTATTCCTGATGGAACATATCGTGTTCGAGTGGTGAACAATACCGTGAGATCCACAAGAGGTGGAGGAGCGGCTTGCACAACTTGCCTACCGATACAAACTTTCAGAAGAGATTATGCCTCAGGAGGTACTTTTACCGATCAGCCTAATGAAGTGGGAGGTGTAGACCCTACCGCTACAGATGCTGCTTCAAATACACTTACCGGAGCTCAAACCGTTTCTAGTGTTACCATAAATGGTGAAGGAGTTGTAGATCTTGATTTTGGGTTTAATTTTAACACCATAGTAAATACCAATGCAGACGGTCAAGGATCTTTAGAACAATTTATAGTAAATGCTAATAATTTGGATGAAACCGGATTAAATATTGAAGCCAATGGTATTTTTAATCCAGCTGCTGGTGTGGATACCTCAATATTTATGATTCCGACCAATACAGATCCGCTCGGAAGAACGGTAGATCCGAATTACGATATAGCCAATGGTTTTTTTGACATCAATACAACAAGCAATCAACTTACAGAAATAACCTCTGACAATACGAGCATTGATGGTAGAACCCAAACTGCCTATTCTGGGAACACTAATAATGGGACTATAGGTGCAGGAGGAAGTACCGTTGGAGTATCGGCCACTACCCTACCAAACTATAATCTACCTGAAATTCAGGTACGAAGTGATTTTGGAGATGTCCTTCAAATGGAAGCTTCTAACACTATTATAAGAAATATAGCAGTGTATGGAGGAAACAGAAGAGCAATACAGCAAAATTCTGGAACCAATAATCTTGTTTCCTCAAATTTACTAGGTGTTAATGCTTTGGGAGCTATTGGCACAGTGGGAGTAGGATCTTATGTTGATGACGGTGTAGAAGTAACCGGTGGTGAAGTAGTAATAGATGGTAATTACATCTCATCAAACACCGATTTTGGTGTTATCGTAAATGGTGGAACAGCTACTACCATTCAAAACAATCACTTTACCGGTAACGGTACCAGAAATTGTGAATATAATATTACCATACAAAGTGGAAGTGGTGTTGTAATTCAGAACAATCTTATCGAAAATGCTGAATCTACTGGTATTAATGACGATGCAGGAAATGTTACTATTACAGAAAATACTGTTACTACTTCTGGAACAAACAATGGTTGTGCTCAACTAAGTGGTATAGAGCTTTCACAGAACAACTCATCAGTATCTAGTAACATCGTAAACAGTAATGCTGGAGCCGGAATCGTATTAAGTGGAGGAAACACTACAGGAAATCGCATATCTCGAAATTCTATTTTTGCAAACGGTACTGCAGCACCCGCATTAGGTATTGATATAAATAACGATGGTGTTACCCTTAACGATAATGGCGATACAGATAACGGACCAAATACTTCCATCAATTTTCCAATAATAGAATCTGCTGCGATAAGCGGAACTACATTACGCGTAAGAGGTTGGGTTGGTGCAGGTGCAACCGTAGAGTTTTTCTTAACCGATATTAATGAAGGTACAGCTACCGCAGGAGATAACCAGCTTGGTTTATCAGTAGATTATGGTGAAGGTCAAGTATTTGTTACCTCGGCTACGGAAGGTTCTGGAGTAGATAGCGATACCACAACATCGGGCTATACGGATGCAGATGGAAACACAGATAACACAAATAGATTTGACTTTTTAATTACATTGGCATCTCCTATTGCCCCAGGAAGCCTCATATCTGCGACTGCCACAATATCCAATTCTACCTCAGAATTTGGAGGTTCTGCCGCTATTGGTTCGGCCAGAGTAATTACCAACAGAACAATAACCTACAGAGTCAGACAAAATTAGAACATCAAAAAATTACCCACTATAAGTAAAGTAAACAGAATTATTAATCATCGTCAAAATTTTATAAATCGTCAAAATCATGAAACTACACCTTTTTTCTTTTTCACGAAATTTTATTCATAACGGGTCGACTAAGTCCTAGATAATCATACAGTTTGTATGAAAAAACCCATTTATCACTGATAAACGGCACAAAAATGCCGTTCGTCGAAAATAATGTGCGTTTTACCGTAAAAAATTAGTCGGATTTAAATATAAAGTTTATTTTAGCCATATAATTAATACGGTTAAACCGTAAACACATCTTAAAGCCCCATGAATAAAATAATCGTCATAGCAATTTGTTTAATAGCACCTGTTACCCTATCAGCCCAACAAGCCTTTCATAACTTTGGAGATATACAAATCCACGATCAAGGTCAAATTGGTTTTCATATCGATGTAATTAATGATGGTGCTTTTGATAATAACTTAGGTCTTGCTGGATTTTACAACGCAGATCAAAGTTTAACTGTTTCTGGAGATAACAGACCTGTATTCCACGACATGGAAATCGATGTAGCCAACGATCTTAATCTTGAGATCGCAGTTGGTGTTACTAACTTCCAAGAGTTTATAGCAGGTAGAGTAGTTACGCCAAGAGACCGAAGAGGAGTTTCTTTAGATTATATTAACGACGCTCCTTATTTGGGAGCCAATGACGATCGTTATGTTGATGGTTATGCTACCATCGATGGACTTTTAGATTTTACTTTTCCTGTAGGTGACGATTTCAGGTTACGACCAATGCGTATCGAAAATGCTGCGGCTGTAAATACTGCTAGAGGAGCTTATTTCTTCGAAGACCCAAACAATCCTAATTTCTTCCCTACACAATTTGATACTAACAGTTTTGGAGAGCTGTTATTTGGGATTAGTAATTTTGAATTTTGGGACCTTGATGGTGATGTATCAACCAGAGTGACGCTTACCTGGGATGATAATAGTAATATTCCTACACTAGTAGATGATCTAGACGATTTAAGAGTAGTAGGATGGGATCCTAACCTAAACCAATGGATCAACCTTGGTAATGTAGCAACTATAGGAGATTTGGATAATGGAGAAATCACTTCAGAAGCTTTTATTCCTAACAACTATACGGTAATAACATTCGGAACGTCTAGTCTTATCTTGGATGGAGATTTAGAAATTTTTACTGCAGTATCGCCTAATGGTGACGGTCTTAATGATACCTTTATCATACAAGGGATAGCTCAATTCCCAGACAATGAATTATCGATTTTTAATCGATGGGGAGTAATGGTATACAATAAAAAGGGATACGATAACTCCTGGGGTGGAATTTCAGAAGGAAGAGCTACGATCGCCAAAGGAGAAGAATTACCTGTAGGTACATATTACTATGTATTAAAAATTGAAGGTCAAAAAGACAGAGCTGGCCACCTATACATTAACAGGTAATACAAAACATAAATAAGTTTCAAGTAAATTTTTGTTTATTGACTCTAAAAAGTATTCGATAGCTACTAATAATCTACAATATTTAATAAGCTCGTCTTCAACGACTAGTATCCATTAATTCTATTTTTCTGTATCAAACACGGTGACTTGTATTTGTAAAATGCAAAAACAAATGCTATTTTTTGTAAAAATAATTATACATTTAACAGGTATATACACAAGAAAATAAAATCATAGATATGAAAGAGAAATCGGGAAAAACGCAAGACCTTTTAGACAAAAAATTTTTAGAGGAACGAACAGTATTTCTTTGGGGGCAAGTAGATGATAAATCCGCAAAACATGTTATTGATCGCCTAATGTATTTGGATATGGTAGGAGATCAGGAAATAAAGTTATACATCAATAGTCCAGGAGGTTATGTTACTTCTGGTTTTGCTATGTATGATACTATCAAAAGTTTAAAAAGTCCTGTTTCTACCATATGTACGGGGTTAGCCGCTTCAATGGGATCAATTCTTCTTAGTGTTGGTGAAAAAGGGAGAAGATTTATCCAACCTCATGCCAAAGTGATGATTCATCAACCAAGTGGAGGTGCCAGAGGACAAGCTTCGAATATTGAAATTCAAGCAGCCGAAATTCTTAAAACCAAAGAATTAAGCGCCCAGATCCTAGCGGATAACTGTGGACAGGATATGGAAAAAGTACTTAAAGATTTTAATCGCGATTACTGGATGGATGCCCAAGAATCTCTGGAATATGGTATCGTAGATGGTATCATCGAATAAGTTTCCTATCATCACTCTTTTCGAATAACCATTATGTTTAGACGTGATTTCATAAAGATAAACGCCACTGTGGCTTTAGGATTATCCTTTTCTGGGTTTACTGTGTTTCAGGATACCTTTTCGAAAGATGACCTCATGGGAAAAGGTAATCCTACCTTTTTTGGCGATGGTTATCGTCTTCAAAAGGAAACTTATGAAGCTTTCTTAAAGATGAAAGCTGCAGCTCAAAAAAGTGGATTCGAAATCAAGGTGGTATCTAGCTATCGAAATTATGCACATCAAAATCGGATTTGGGAACGTAAATACAAAAAGTTCACCGCAGAAGGGTTATCCCCTACCCAGGCAATTCGAAAAATTATTGAATACTCTACTATCCCAGGTACATCAAGACATCATTGGGGAACGGATTTGGATATTGTAGACGGCAATGCTCCACAACCAAAAGGATTGTTACTAGCTAAGAATTTTGAAGGAGACGGCCCTTTCTGTAAATTCAAAGAATGGATGGATAAACATGCCAATAGTTTCGGCTTTTATCTGGTCTATACAGACAGGGTTGGCCGAAAGGGTTTTAAATACGAACCCTGGCACTATACTTATGCTCCGCAATCTATACCCATGCTAAAGGCGTATAAGAAATTAGATATCACTTCAGAGCTTAAAAAAGCTAAATTATTAGGTAGCGAATTCATTACCGAAACCTTTATTGAACAATATATTAATGAAAACATATTGGATATAAATCTACAATTATTGTAATTTTTTATACTAAATTGCTCCGATTTTAGTTAATTAATAAAAAGACCCCATACCTATGAGAACCTACTTTACGAAGTATTGCTGCATTTTTGTAATGCTAATCACTGCCTTTTCATGTTCTGACGATGATAGTGCAGTTGCCTCACCAAACAATCTCTCAGTAACCGACGAGATTTTAAAATTGATCAATGAACATCGCGCTAGTGAAGGGCTATCCCCTCTCGTAGTAAATGCTACTGCAGAACGACTGGCTATAGAACATACTGAGTATATGATCGCTGAAGCAGATATAAGTCATGATAATTTTCAGGCTAGAAGTAATGAATTAAATCAAAGCGAAAATGCCTCAAGTGCTGCAGAAAATGTAGCGAGCTTCTATCCTAATGCTGCTAGTGTAGTTGAAGGATGGCTAAACAGTACAGGACATCGCAATAATATTGAAGGTAATTATACCCATACCGGGATTGCAGCGCTGCAAGACGAAAATGGAAATTACTATTATACACAACTTTTTTATCGCTAAACTAGGCAAACTCAACTATGCTAGTTAGCACTAAATACATTCTTTAACAGAATGATAAACCTCTAGTAGTTGCTTACTAAAAAGTGTTTTTACATTTTATTAGTAAGCAACTTTTATTTTATATTTAGTACATTTAAGTAGTAATCAAAACTCTATTTCATGAGACGTGGTGGTCTAAAAATCAGAATACTCATCGGTTTAGCTATTGTCGCTTTTGCTTTCATCAAAAAGTGTGGTAATCGCACCCATAATCCATATACCGATAGAGTACAGAATATTAATATGACTAGTGATCAAGAAATCGCTATAGGATTACAAAGTGCTCCTGCCATGGCAGAACAGCATGGTGGCTTATATCCTGACGAAAAGTTACAAAGCTATATTGAAATGGTAGGTAACAAATTAGTAAACTCCAGCATGGCCAAAGAAACGCCATATCGTTATGAGTTCCACCTGTTAGCGGATCCAAATACGATCAATGCTTTCGCTTTGCCGGGAGGACAAATTTTTATTACCTATGCCCTACTATCAAAGCTTGAAAACGAAGATCAGGTAGCCGGAGTATTAGGTCATGAAATAGGGCATGTTCTGGGACGCCATTCTGCAGAACGAATAGCAGAACATGATTTTTGGAAAACCATATCTACAGGAGCATCTGTAGGAGCCGATATGGGAGGGCTCGTAAATGGTATTGGTCAAAATGTATTATTAGGAAATGGCAGAGATGATGAACTAGAAAGTGATAAACTAGGTGTTTTGTTTATGATTAATTCTGGATATGATCCTAATGAGATGATTGATGTCATGAAAATTTTGAAAGCTGCGGCAGGTCCAAATAGAGTTCCAGAATTTCAGAGTACACATCCAGACCCTGAAAATCGAATTGAAAAAATCAAAGAAGCAATTAGAGAGTATCAAGGAAGATAAAATCAATTCAACCGTATAAAAAAACAGGTTTGTATGAGTCATACAAACCTGTTTTTGCAATTATATACTAATTAAATTAAGACACTTCTTTAAGAAGCGCTACAGCTTCCTGAGCATTAGATAATTCTGCAAATTTCATTGCCGTATATCCTTTTTTGTCTCTGGTCTTTACATTTGCTCCTTCATCAATAAGTAATTTCATGATCTCAACACGGTTATATCGTGCTGCATACATTAAAGGAGTCATTCCTAGAGACTTTTGGTTCACATCGCTACCTAGCTCTATCATTTTCTTTACTGTATCTACATCTCCTTTTACAATAGCCATGCAAAATGGGCTTGTTTTTACAGTTGTAACTTCATAAGATGGATTGTCAATTGATGTGGTGGTGTCTGTTGCAAATGCGGCAGAAGAGATTAGCATTGCCGCAAAAGCGAATAAAAATGTTTTTTTCATGATGAATGAATTTAAAGTTAAATTATTGATTATACTTAATAAGACCTCTGATCTATTCATTTTGTTACATTTCAATATTTTAAATAACAGAAATTTAACCTTTGTACAACAAAATATTAAGATTCTAAAACTAAATCAACTTGCTGTTTTACAAACATTTACCAAAACATCTCCCCTCACTCTTGTTTCTTAAATATTTTATTTAAAAAAATTTCAATACCGCAAATGAATTATAATATTCATACAAAACACCATCAAATTTTAAGGATAACTCACTTTTAACCTTCAGTAAACAAATTCGTTAATAGTATCACAAAAAAAAGTGTTCTCCTTACCTAAAGTATCTACAAAATTCATGTATCGATAAACCTATCTTTTTGTGTAGCTGAGTATGAAATTGTAATTTTGTCTCTTGTCTTATTTTAGCATAAAAATAACCGGGAAAAACAACCAACTAAAACCTAAATTCAGAATTCCATGAATAAAAAAGTTATCTTAATGATCCTAGATGGATGGGGAACATCACCAGATCCAAAAGTTTCTGCTATTGATCACGCCAATACTCCTTTTATCGACAGTCTATATACCAAATACCCGAGTGCTTCTTTACGAACCGATGGTTTACATGTAGGATTACCTGAGGGTCAGATGGGAAATAGCGAAGTAGGACATATGAATTTGGGGGCTGGTAGAATTGTATATCAAGATCTTGCCAAAATCAATATGGCAGTCGATAAAAATACTCTTAAGGACGAGCAAGTTTTGATTAATGCCTTTACTTATGCCAAAGAAAACAACAAAAACATTCATCTTCTTGGTCTGGTGAGTGATGGAGGTGTTCATTCTCATATCAATCATATCAAAGGTCTTTTGAATGCCGCACATGAATACGAATTAGAAAATGTGTTTTTGCATGCCTTTACGGACGGACGGGACGTAGATCCGAAATCAGGAAAAGGGCATCTTCAAAATATACAGGAACACATGTCTAAAACTACCGGGAAAATTGCTTCTGTTGTTGGAAGATATTATGCAATGGATCGCGACAAACGATGGGAAAGAGTAAAATTGGCTTACGATTTACTTGTGCATGGACATGGTACACCAACCACTAATGTTCTAGATAGTATTCAGGCAAGTTATGACCAAGACGTTACTGACGAATTTATCAAACCTATTCTAGTACAAGAAAATGGTGAAGCTGTAACTACTATTCAGGAGAATGACGTTGTCATCTTCTTTAATTTCAGAACAGATAGAGGTCGAGAACTCACAGAGATGCTATCGCAAAAAGATATGCATGAATACAATACGCATAAGCTACCGCTTCATTACGTAACCATGACGAATTATGACGATACTTTTGAAGGAATTCAAGTAATTTATGATAAAGAAAATATCACCAATACCTTAGGACAAGTGTTAGCCGAGGCAGGAAAGAAGCAAATTAGAATCGCTGAAACCGAAAAATATCCTCATGTTACCTTTTTCTTTTCGGGAGGACAAGAAGAACCCTTTGAAGGTGAATCGAGGATTCTAAGAAACTCTCCTAAAGTGGCTACTTATGATTTGAAACCCGAAATGAGTGCTTATGAATTGAGAGATGCTTTGGTCCCTGAATTACAAAAAGGAGAGGTGGATTTTGTATGTCTCAATTTTGCAAACGGAGATATGGTGGGGCATACTGGAGTGATGGAAGCTGCTATTAAAGCCTGCGAAGCTGTTGACGAATGTACCAAAGATGTTGTTTCTACTGGATTGGAAAATGGATACACCACATTACTTATCGCCGATCATGGAAATTGTGAAACTATGATCAATCCTGATGGTTCTCCGCATACCGCTCACACGACCAACCCAGTACCTTTTATTTTGATTGATGCAAATGGAATCAAAGTAAAAGATGGCGTTTTGGGAGATATTGCTCCTACTATCCTGGATCTAATGGGTGTTGATCAACCAGAAGCGATGACGCAACATTCATTGTTGGCGTAAGCTTTTAGGTATCGTTTTTTTGATTTTGTTAAACTAGCATTAAGATATACTATTGAGCTAAGGGTTTATGGTATCTTCGCGTACTGAATTATTATTTTATCCAATGAAAACTATACTCTTGCTGTTAAGCATTATCGTTCTTAATTCGTGCATCAGTGCATCGATAGCTGTAAACACCTCTGGTCGCTCTGAAAACGAATCTCAAGCATCTGATAGTTCTGAAACAAAACCAGATATCTTGGTAGGGAAACATCAACGGGCAGCTCTTGAGCAGCAACCTTTTGCATCCTGGTTTACTACAAATTATGATGAGTATACAGTAGATACTGAAGCGACTACCAAAATCTCACCTTATCTTAAAGATATCTCTGTAAAAGCTTTTATGGGGACTTGGTGTAGTGATAGCAAAAGAGAAACTCCAGCTTTTTATAAAATTCTGGATGAAGCGAAATTTGATTACAACAATTTTGAGTTAATTACGGTAACTCGTTCAAAAGACACTCCAGAAGGTTTTGAAAAGGGATTAAACATAGAAAGAGTCCCGACTTTCATCTTTTACAAAGAAGGCAAAGAAGTAGGGCGCTATGTAGAGTTTGCTAGAGAAAGTTTGGAAAAAGATATGCTGGCAATTTTATCTGGTCAAGGATACAAACACTCATACGAGGATTAAAAATAGCATCAATTTTAATTGATCCCAATATTCTTCGTAAATTTGCCTGCTTTTAATATGGAATTTTACGACCTATGATCATTACCAAAACAAGAGAAGAAATAGAACTAATGCGTGAGAGCGCTTTGATCGTTTCCAAAACGTTGGGCATGTTAGCCTCTGAGGTGAAACCAGGTGTCACTACATTGCATTTGGACAAATTAGCCGAAGAATTTATCAGAGATCATGGTGCTATACCAGGGTTTCTAGGGCTCTACGACTTTCCAAATACGCTATGCATGAGTCCTAACGCACAAGTTGTTCATGGTATTCCTAACGATACACCTCTTGAAGAAGGAGATATCATTTCTATAGATTGTGGAGCTATCAAAAATGATTTTTATGGAGACCACGCTTATACCTTCCCAGTAGGTGAAGTTTCTGAAGATGTAGCTCGTTTGCTACGCATTACCAAAGAATCTTTGTATGTTGGTATCGCCGAGTTCAAAGTAGGAAATCGTGTGGGTGATGTTGGATATGCCATTCAAAAATTCACAGAAGATGCAGGATACGGTGTTGTAAGAGAATTGGTAGGGCACGGTATTGGTCGTAAAATGCATGAAGATCCAGAAATGCCTAACTACGGCCGACGTGGAAGAGGAAAAAAATTTGTCGAGGGAATGGTAGTCGCTATGGAACCAATGACCAATATGGGCACACATCGCATCAAGCAATTGCGTGACGGATGGACCATCCTTACGGCAGATGGTAAGCCTAGCGCACATTTTGAGCATGATGTGGCTATTATAGACGGTAAACCAGAGATTCTTTCTACCTTCAAATACATTTATCAAGCTTTAGGTATTGAATCTGATGAAGAAGATGCATTCCGACAAGAATTATTAGCGGTATAGGCATTTGTGATCCAGTCCTAGTTCATGAAAAGGCTTTTTAAATTTATTCTTAATACGATTCCTAGACCTATCCTAATCAGGCTAAGTTATTGGGTTCGACCAGTAGTTTCTTTTTTACTACGTGGAAAAACCTATACAGATCCAATAGATGGAAAGAGTTTCTCTAAGTTTCTCCCTTATGGATACGGAAAGCAAAGAGAAAATGTTTTATCGCCTTCTACGCTATCATTAGAACGCCATCGTTTGCTATGGCTATATTTACAAAAAGAGACCAATTTCTTTTCTGCACCAGCCAAGGTATTACATTTTGCTCCTGAACAAGCTTTTTACAAGAGATTCAGAAAATTATCTCATTTAGACTATACAACTACGGATTTACTTTCTCCTTTGGCGGATGTAAAAGCTGACATCTGTAATCTTCCATTTGATAATGACCAATATGATGTTATTTTCTGTAATCATGTTTTAGAACACATCCCCGATGACACCAAAGCCATGCAAGAATTATATCGCGTCTTAAGATCTGGGGGCATGGCTATATTACAAATTCCTCAAGATCTAAATCGTGAGACTACTTTTGAAGATGATAGCATTACCGACCCCAAGAAAAGAGCCGAAATTTTTGGACAATACGATCACGTACGCGTATACGGTCGAGACTATTTTGAAAAATTAAGAGCTATTGGATTTAAGGTAGACGAAGTAGATTATACTTCTGTATTATCTGATGAAGAAGTGACCAAATATTGCCTGGCCAAAGGTGAAATCCTACCTGTTTGTTATAAGCATTAGTCTTCATTTTTAACACTTCCTCATTCAAATTTTCATTAATTAGAGGTAACATTTTCCGATCTTTGCCACTAACTAAAAACCAGCTTTGAATAGTTAATCTAGCTGAAAATTTTAAAGACATCAATTGACTTTTTGAAACCTAAAAAACATATGTCGTCGCCTACCCCAGCATTTCGATCTATTTATATCTTTCTTTTGCTTTCCTTGCTTTGTACTTGGACTGGTAAAGCACAATCGATTAATAAACAAGAAATAGCCTCAACACATTATAAAAAGGGAGAAGAATTACTCGCTGTATGGAAATTGGACAGTGCTGTGCTACATTATAAAAAAGCGCTTAAGCTCTACGAATCTTCTGGTAATTTGAAGAAGGTATCTGACTGCTACGACAAGATAGCAGAAACCCAAAGAAAAAATTATGATTTAAAAGAGGCTTTAGTAAATGCCAACAAAGCCCTTGAACTTCGATTAAAAATATTTGGAGATGAACATGCTGAAGTGGCATTATCGCATTCCAGCATTGGAAATATTCTAAGATTACAAGATCAATTTAATTCTGCACTTGACCATTTTCAAAAGGGGCATGCGATTGCATTAAACACATTAAACAAAAACCATCAAACAATTGCTGAAAGTCTTCATGGAATAGGGACAGTGTATCATCACTTGGCAAAATATGATCAAGCAATGAAAAATTATGATGAGGCACTTCAAATAAGATTAAAAGTATTTGGCAAACACCATCCTAAAATCGCAGAAAGCTATATTGATATCGGTACTACCAATTATCATCTTGGGAAATATAATGAGGCTTTAAAGTATTATCGCAAAGCTTTAGAAGTAAGAAAAACCGTCTCAGAAGAAAACAGCGTCGAGGTTGGTATTTGTCATGATCTTATTGGTAATATTTTGAATCGCCAACATAAGTATGAAAAGTCTGTCCAAAATATAAACACCGCGCTAGATATTTTCAAAGAAAAAGTTGGTAATAACCATCCATTTGTTGGAATATCCTATTACAGCCTGTCCAAAGTCCTAAGGTTCGAAGGGAAACAGAATCAATCATTAAATTACGCTCAAAACGCATTGTCTATCCTTATCCCTAAAATAGGTATTAACCACACCCAAATTATAGATATTAAAAGTAACATGGCTATTACTTATAACCTTAAAGGTGCCTATAACAAAGCTTTAGAAATTAATTTGATGTCGTTGAACACTGAAATGAAAGTTAGGGGTAAAACACACCCATATATTGGATCAAAACATAATAACATTGGTTTAATTTACTACAAGAAAGGAGAATACAATAAAGCTTTATTACACTATAAAAAGGCTATGGATATTTTCATAAGCGTGTATGGAAAACATAGCACAGCAGTTGCAACTACCTATAACAATATTGGAAATCTTTATAAACGTAAGGAAAAGTATAACGAAGCAATAATGTATTACAACAAATCATTAGAAATAAGAACTGTTTATTATGGAGAGTACTATCCTGAAACAGCCTATTCCTATAGAGATTTGGCCGAACTATATGGCTTAATTAACAACTACGAGTCAGCCTATTACTTCCAGCTAAAAGCGCTTAAGGTTATGAAAAAGCTTTACAAAAAACCAACATACTACATTAGTGATATGTATGATACATTCGCTTTACTACAGTATCAAAACAAAGAGATTGATAAAGCTTTTCAGACGTTACAAAAGAGCATACAAAATAGAATGGCAACAGACGGATCAAAACATCCCAGAACGGCCAAAACTTACAATCTATTAGCCAAAGTAACAACTGACAGAAAACAACTTGAAAATTCTTTGGGTCATTACCATAATGCTATTACTTCAAATACTAAATCTAAGGTTAATACTGCAAAGTTTTCGCCTCAGAATTATTTTGATCATAATACTCTTCTATTATCGTTACAAGGCAAAGCACAAACACTAGCAAGTCTATTTGAAAGCACAAAAAACAGGAATTATCTTATATCCGCTATAGAAGTATATCAAAACACTGATATTCTAATCGACGAAATTCGTCAAGGTCTTCATAGCTATCAAGACAAAATTGATTTTGCTCAAAAAGCACAACAAACCTATAGTGCTGCGATTGAAACGCAACAATTACTATATCAAAAAACGGGAGATCAAAAAGATTTGGAAAAAGCATTTTATTATGCCGAAAAAAGCAGAGCAAATACCTTAAAGAGTTTATTAGCAGCATCCAATGCTTCGCATTTTTCAGGATTACCCAAAAACATTACATCATTTGAACAACAACTAAAGGCAGATTATGCCTATTACAATTCTGCTATTGCCAACGAACGTATACAACAAAACCCTGATAGTTTAAAGATCGTTACTTACGAAAATCACTTATTTGATGTCATTGGGAAACGGGATTCCCTGGTCCAAGTTTTGGAAAAAGAATATCCAAAATACCATCAACTCAAACATCAAAATGAAATCATATCCATTCATGATATTCAACAAAAAATAGATGAGAAAACAACAGTTTTGGAATATTTTGTAGCTGATAGCATATCTTATGTGTTTACTATTTCAAAAAACGACTTCAATATTACCACATTAAACACCAAAAACGTATTAGACAATATCCAGGTGTTAAGAAAATCTATAGCCTCACAAAATACAGCATCATACAAAAGGGTATCACACAACATTTACAAACAACTTTTATCTCCTATTCAAAATCAGCTTAAAGGAGATCGATTGATCATTATTCCTGACGGTCCTTTATGGCATATTAATTTTGATATTCTACTCACAGACAATAGTGACTCAAACAATCCTAAAGCATTACCCTACTTAATCCAACAATACACAACCAGCTATGCCAATTCGGCTACCTTGTTATTTCCTGAACAGCAACAAATCGATAATCAAAAAAGAAAAGAATGCCTAGCCTTTTCGTTTTCTGATGATATCAACCAAGATAAGAATGAAACCATAAGTCTGGCTACCTTGCGAAATTCTAAAAAGGATTTACCAGGTACTCGTAAAGAAATTAAAGCGATTTCGAATATCATTAACGGAGACTACTTTTTTGGCCAGCAAGCAATAGAGTCCAACTTCAAAAAAAATGCAGCGCAATACAATATTCTACACCTTGCCATGCATGGTGAGGTAGATCATGAACGACCCCAAAACTCCAAATTGTTGTTTACACCAATCAAAGATACTATTGAGGATAATTTTTTGTACGCGCATGAATTATTTGCCATGCAAATCCCGGCAGAACTTACCGTACTAAGCGCCTGTAATACTGGAACCGGTAAAATTGCCAAAGGAGAAGGTATTATGAGTTTGGGTAACGCTTTTCAATATG
Organism: Aquimarina sp. AWH4_224; assembly: GCF_056160245.1. Lineage (NCBI taxonomy): Bacteria > Pseudomonadati > Bacteroidota > Flavobacteriia > Flavobacteriales > Flavobacteriaceae > Aquimarina > Aquimarina sp. AWH4_224. Next base: position 23,184 of record NZ_JBSWWU010000006.1, read on the forward strand.
CGGGAACCAAAAGTTTGGTGCTTAGTAATTGGGAAATATCTGATCAAACCACACCGGATCTTATGAAATACTTTTATACTAATCTAAAGAATGGTATAGATAAAGCACAGGCATTACGACAGGCCAAACTACAATGCCTTGATTTATCTGACCCAAATAAATCTCACCCTTTTTATTGGGCAGGGTTCTATCTGGTGGGTAACTCGGATCCCATTCAGTTTGAGAATGATTTATCTGTGTATTGGATCATAGGAATATTATCTGCTGTTGCACTCCTTTTCGTTATATTCTTAAAACGAAAAAGAAGCATTTCAGGTAAATAAATAAAATCTAGTTTTCAGGAAATCCATTCACCGCTAGTGTTTTTAACTCCTTATCGGAATCTTCATAAATAAAATACACTTTTAGCTCTGGATGAGTCGTAAGAAACTCTTTTGCCCGTTCTAGCCCCATCGACATTAACGCGGTAGCATACGCATCGGCATGCATACAATTTGTCGTGATTACTGATACACTTAATACATTTGATTTGTGAGGGTAACCTGTTTTTGTATCAATAATATGCGCATAACGATTACCATTCTCATCTACTTTGAATTTGCGGTAACTCCCAGAAGTGGCCATCGCTCCATCCTCTAAAGAAATCACCTTGCTATAAGATTGAGTCTGATCAAAGTTCGGATCTTCTACCCCAATTTTCCATGATTTTTGCTTGATCAAATTACTGCCTTTACCCCGAATTTCGCCCCCAATTTCTACCAAGTAATTATCTTGACCTTTGCTTTCTAAAAACTTGGCAAATACATCTACAGCGTATCCTTTGGCAAGTGCGTTGAAATCAATAAACGTATCCGGATGTTCTTTTACAATCTTATCCCCTTTTAGCACAACTTTTTGCACTCCTACAGTTTGCAACAAGCTATCAATTTTAAGGCTATCTAGTCCAACAATTTTACCTTCAGGCCCAAAGTCCCATGCATTTACCAATACACCAATAGTTGGATCAAAAGCGCCTTGAGTTTGGTCGTATAGTTGTTTTGAAGCTACAAATACCTTCTTAAAATGGTCATCTACAACGACTGTTGTATCTCCTTTATTAATTTTAGAGATATCAGAATCATCCATGTAGGTAGACATTGATGTATTGATTACCTTAATCAGACTATCGTATGAAGATGAAAAATCAGATTTTTCATTACTGATATACTGTACAGAAAAAGAAGTTCCAAAAGCTTCTCCTTTTTGATAATTCAAAAGCAAAGTTGGTTCTTTTTTACAAGCTACCACTGCAAAAAAGAGAAACAATACCAATAGTCTATGTATCATAATGATTAATTCAGATGAGTTTCGATGGTTTGCAACCCTGCATATTCCAGAATATACTCTTCATTAAGCTGTACGGGTTTATTTGGATTCTCTGCATTTTGCAATCCTACTCCGGCATAAAACACTTTTGCCTCTTGTTCTCGTGCATGTTTCTTGAAAGATTCCATCCAAATCATATCATAATTATGAGGATTATCAGGATATGCTATTGCCTTCACGATCACAAAATACCGTTGATTTGATTGATCTATACAAACAAATTGTGGGTGTTTTCCTAATTGACTGTTGATTGCTATAAATTCGTAGCCCTTTTTCTCTAATTCTTCTCCAACAATATTCATTGCCAGATTGTGTAGTTCTTGTCTTGTTAAAATCCTTGCCATTACGCTGCAAAGATACAATCAAAATCATGAATTTTTCAGAGGTAATTCGTGATTTATTTAAACCTTACAAACTTCGCTTCATCAAAATAGTAACTAGGGGTATACACCGGCTTTTCTGCTTCAAATTTGTACCAGGGAGAAGTTTCCGGTTCTTCAAAATTTTTAAGTAAGCATACACTTTGCGCAGGAGTGTTTCCTTGAGCAAGTAAATACATTTTCTCTCCGTTCTCATTCTTTATTTCATCAACAATAATTTCAATATGCCCTGGTGACCCAGGTTTGACCAGCATATCTCCTATTTTTATTTCTGAAACCGGGACCTTTTTCAACTCATGATACATAGAAAGGGTTCCCGCATAGGTGTAAATGAGATTAAGGTATTTATAAAAGTTAGATTTAGAATGATTGGCTGCAGCTGTTTTATGAAAGGAAACTTTATTCCCTCTAATTTTTGGTCGATATCCTTCGGCATATTTCTTCCAGGAACAATAATGACCAGAGGTAAAATTAAATCCGATTTCATTTTTGCGATTGTTATTCCATAAATACTCTGATCGAATACGCATTAAAGCATCTGCGCATTGCTGCAAACCATTTTTAGGAACTGGCACCTCAAGTATGGCATCATGCCAATTTTGAGCAAAATATTCGCTCTCATCATAATTAATGATTTTACTACCATAAGGTTTCAACTGATAGTTACGTAAGTACTCTTCAAAAGATCCATTGGGATACGTCACTCTGGTATACCCTTCGGGCAGTAAAACTCTGGTTACGATCGAATCTCCTTCTTCATTAATCAAACTAGGTTTGGAAATCACATGAGTCACTACTCCTTTTACTTGATGCGTCAACATCTTTCCTTTTGAGGTATTCTGAAACACCACAAAAATAGCCCCAACGATAATCAACACTACCACTAATTTCTTCATAACTTCCCTTCTTATACTCTCAAAAATAAAAAAACCGATACAAAATGTATCGGTTTTTGGTTGTATCTAGAAAGAAATCTTATCCTCCAAAGTCGTCGAATCTGATATTCTCATCAGGAATACCAAAATCTTCACCCATTTTCTGAACGGCTTTATTCATTAATGGTGGCCCACAGAAATACAATTCTATATCTTCTGGAGCTTCATGATGATTCAGGTAATTATCAATCACACAATTATGTACAAAACCAACAAAACCATCTCCTTCGGCATCATTAATATCTTTTTTCACTGTCCAGTTATCTTCTTCTAAAGGCTCTGAAAGTGCTAAGTAGAATTTGAAATTGTCAAACTTCTTTTCTAAGTCATAAAAATGATCTAAGTAGAAAAGCTCTCGTTTAGAACGACCTCCATACCAATAGGTAACTTTACGTCCTGTTTCCAGAGTTTTGAATAAGTGATATAAGTGAGAACGCATTGGCGCCATACCTGCTCCACCACCTACATATAGCATTTCTGCATCAGACTCATTGATAAAGAACTCTCCGTAAGGTCCAGAAATTGTTACTTTATCTCCAGGCTTTTGTGCAAAAATATAAGAAGATGCTACACCAGGATTTACATCCATCCATCCATTTTTTGCTCTATCCCATGGCGGAGTAGCTATACGTACATTCAGCATAATATCACGTCCTTCCGCTGGGTAAGAAGCCATTGAGTATGCACGCTCCACAGTTTCTGTGTTTTTCATTACAAGAGGCCATAATCCAAACTTGTCCCATTCTACCTGGAATTTGTCTGGAGTTTCGTGCTCTTCTGGGTGCGCAGTAATATCCATATCAGAATACTTGATCTCACAAGGAGGAATTTCAATCTGGATATATCCACCTGCTTTGTAATTCATATCCTCAGGAATGCGTACAACGAACTCTTTGATAAACGAAGCTACGTTGTAGTTACGCACTACTTCTGCTTCCCATTTCTTAATACCAAATACCTCTTCTGGGATTTGGATATTCATATCTTGCTTTACTTTTACCTGACATGCCAATCTCGCTCCGTGTTGTAATTCTTTACGAGAAAAGTGTGGTGTTTCTGTAGGTAGTGCTTCTCCACCACCTTCTAGTACGTGACACTCGCATTGTATACAAGTACCTCCACCTCCACATGCAGATGGTAAAAATATTTTTTCGTTACCTAAAGTAGACAAAAGTGTTCCTCCTGAAGCTACTTCTATCTCTTTTTCACCATTGATGGTAATCTTTACTGGACCAGAAGGTAATAATTTATCCTTTGCGAATAGTAAAATTCCTACCAACACCAGGATAAGAACCAAAAAGGAAACAATGGTAATGGCTATTGTTCCACCGGTTGATGCTAATAATATCATATTATTTAAGTATTGTAACATTAGTATTTTGGGCTACTTCTTTTGTAGTCTTCTCTTCTTCTACCTGAACAGCTTTTGGCGCCTGCTTTTCTTCTTCATCTCCACCTGTTAACATTCCACCAAAACTCATAAATCCAATAGCCATTAACCCAGTAAGAATAAACGTAATTCCTAAACCTCTTAATGGTGCTGGCACGTTTGAGTATCTGATTTTTTCACGAATAGCAGCAATTGCCAAAATAGCCAAAAACCATCCGATCCCTGAACCGATTCCATATACAGCAGCTTGAGAGATATTTGCAAACTCTTTTTGTTGCATAAATAACGACCCTCCTAGGATGGCACAGTTTACCGCAATCAAGGGTAAGAAAATACCCAAAGAGTTATACAACGATGGAGAAAACTTCTCTACAATAATCTCTACCAATTGTACCATTGTAGCAATCGTAGCAATAAATAGAATAAAAGTTAAGAAACTTAAGTCATAACTCGCATATTCTGGACCTAACCATACTAATGCTCCTTCTCTAAGGATATATTTATCTAATAAGAAGTTTAATGGCACTGTAATGGCTAATACGAATATAACTGCTGCACCAAGTCCTACAGCTGTAGATACTTTTTTGGATACTGCAAGGTACGAACACATCCCAAGAAAGAATGCGAATACCATATTATCTATAAAGATCGATTTTAAAAATAATTCTAAATATTCCATGTTTCTTTCTTTTAATGATCTTCAATTAATGCTTTATTTTTACTTCTTTGGATCCAGATAATAATTCCAACAGTAATCAAAGCCATTGGGGCTAATACCATGAAACCGTTGTTTTCGTATCCAATAGCATACAATCCTGTTTTTTCGATAGGATCTCCTAGAACTTTGGCCCCAAAAAGAGTACCTGATCCTAGCAACTCTCTGAAGAACGCTACAATAATCAATAGCACTCCGTATCCAGCAGCATTTCCGATTCCGTCTAAGAAGGATTTCCAAGGTCCGTTACCTAAGGCAAAAGCTTCAAAACGCCCCATGATGATACAGTTGGTAATGATCAACCCGATAAATACCGAAAGTTCCTTACTCAGTGTATACGCAAATGCCTTGAGCACCTGATCCACAATAATTACCAAGGCAGCTACCACTACAAGCTGTACGATAATTCTAATTTTTGAAGGAATAATGTTTCTCATCAATGAGATCACAACGTTACCTACTCCCAAAACAAAAACCACAGATATCGCCATTACTATAGAAGGCTTTAACTGTGCAGTAATTGCAAGTGCCGAGCAAATCCCCAATACTTGAATAGTAATTGGGTTATTATCTGCTAGAGGATCCGTTAATAATTTTCTGTTCTTTTTTGAAAACAAAGGCTCTTTTGGCTCCTTTACTTTCGCTTCAACTTTTTCTTCTATTACTTCGGCCATAGCTTATTTTTTTAAAGTTTCGAAATAAGGTTGATACATTTTGATTCCTTTCTTCACCATCGCAGTAACACCATCACCAGTGATCGTAGCTCCTGCCAATGCATCTACCTCATTATCCTTTTTATCCTGATTCTTAGGATCTCCGTTTCCTTTCTTAACCGTAATTCCTTTGTAGTTTCCACTAGCGTCAAGAATGCTCTCTCCGATAAAATCATCTCTAAAATAAGCTTCCTTAATGTTAGCTCCAAGACCTGGTGTTTCTCCTTTATGATCAAAGAAAGCTCCTTTTACAGTTTTGAACTCTTTATCCAAAGAAACATATCCCCAGATTGCATCCCAAAGTCCATTTCCTCTTAAAGGAACGATATAAAATTCTTCTCCATCCTTTTTACCGATAAACAAAGGCATTTTACGCTCGTAATTAGCGTCTTGCTTTACTTTGTCATTCTCTTTCTTAACTTCTATATCGAAAGCGTCAGTTGTTTGCTCAGCTTTACTACCTACAATAATAAACTGACCTTTATCTCCAACATATTGATTGAAAAGATCCTCTGCTTGCTCAGGAGCAACAAATTCGTTAGGATCTTCGCTATCGGCGATTCCCATTGCAAACAGGATATTTTGTTGTTTTTCAGTTCTTTTATTTGCATCTATTCGCCCTTTCAAAGAAGACGCAGTAAATGCTAACAAAGATCCAACCACTACCACCATCGCTATAGCGAATATGATAGTATATGAGTTTTTATCTGTATTAATCGCCATGATTAAGCAGTTTTAAGTTTTAAACGTTTCATTCTTTTCTTCACATTACCTTGTACCACATAGTGATCAATGGTAGGAGCAAATACATTCATTAATAGAATTGCTAAGAATACTCCTTCTGGATATGCCGGATTGAATACTCGAATCAAAATTGAAATGAATCCAATCAAAAATCCGTAAATCCATTTTCCTTTATTGGTTTGTGAAGCGGTTACCGGATCGGTTGCCATAAATACAATACCAAACGCAATACCACCAACGATTAGGTGTTTCCAGAATTCAAGATCCATTAATGCATAGAACTTACTTGATTCTGCAATCCATCCTGCATTAGTGATTCCGTTAAAAATAAGTCCCATGATAAGTGCTCCAAGAACAGCACTCACCATAATTCTCCAGCTTCCTATTTTGGTAAAAATCAAGAATAATCCTCCTAACAATATCAAGATAGCCGAGGTTTCTCCCACAGATCCTGGAATGAAACCATAAAACGCATCAGCGATAGAGTAAGTTACCTCCTTACCGTGAGATGCAGTTTGTGCTAGGATCTCTTTCCCTTGTGCCAAACCACCTAAAATAGTTTCTCCAGAAATAGCATCCAATTGAGCTCCTCCTGCAATTTCATTAGCTCTTTCTACAGCTCCGTGCACCCACACCTTGTCTCCAGACATCCAGGTAGGATACGCAAAGAACAAAAATGCTCTGATCGTAAGTGCCGGGTTAAGAATATTCATTCCTGTTCCACCGAACACTTCTTTACCGATTACTACTCCGAAAACAACAGCTACTGCCAACATCCAAAGTGGTGTATCTACTGGTACGATTAACGGAACTAGCATTCCTGTAACCAAGTACCCTTCTTCTACTTCATGACCTTTGATTACAGCAAAAACGAATTCTACCGCAAGACCAACTCCGTAAGAAACAACTACCAAAGGAAGTACTTCCCAAAGTCCTACTATAAGGTTATCCAAAGTCCAGAACTCTGCACTTAAGAATCCTCCAGAAACTGCTTGAATTTCTCCTAAGGCCAAATGATGCTGATAACCGGCGTTAAACATTCCAAATATCAAACATGGTAGTAAGGACATGATTACCGTATTCATCGTACGTTTCAAATCATCCGCTGCACGAACATGTGATCCCGAATGGGTAGTTTCGTTAGGTAAATACAAAAAGGTATGGATTGCATTAAATGCAGGGGCCATCTTCTTCCCTTTATATTTAAGTTTTAGTTTATGTAATTTATCTTTTAATCCCATAGCACTATCCTATTTCTTTTAACATTAGGTCCAATCCTTCTCTAATTATCTGTTGGTGCGGTTGCTTTGACACACATACGAACTCTGTAAGAGCAAAATCTTCTGGAGCTACCTCGTACATCCCCAGTTGTTCCATCGCGTCCAAATCATTTACCATACAAGCCTTCAACAACTGTAATGGATAAATATCCAACGGGAAAACATTTTCGTAACTACCTGTTACCACAAATGCTCTATGCTCACCATTGGTATTGGTATTCAACGAGTACTTTTTATTTGGGAACAACCAAGAGAATGTTAGTGCTCTTGATGGAGATATTTTATTGAAAATTGGTTTGTTCCAACCAAAAAATTCGTAATCGTCACCTTCTGGAATGATTGAGATCGTATTGTGATAGTATCCCAAATATCCGTCAGGCTTTACATTTTCACCAGTTAATACATCACCGCTTATCACTCTGATGTTACTTTCATCGTGAACTCCAGAATCATACACCATTGTAGAAACTTCTGTTCCGATAACCGTTTTGTAATATTGAGGCTTCTTTACAGAAGATCCCACAAGAGCTATCGTTCTTTCGGCATTAAATTTACCTGTCAGTAGTAATTCCCCAATGATCACAAGATCCTGTGGATTTACTACCCAAACTACTTCTCCTTTATTGATAGGATCAATCTTGGCGATTTGCACACTTACGTTTCCTGCCGGGTGTGGACCAGACACTTTATGTAGTGTTACATTATTAAGGTTTGAAAGTGGAGAATTACCTTGTTTCCCTACAGAAACATGTACTTGCCCTTCGGTCAACTTGCTCAAGGCAGTTAATGCCACTTGCAGTTCATTTTCCTTTCCTTCTAGAACATAATCCAAATCTGCAGCCAAAGGTGCTGTAGCATATCCAGACACAAAGATTGCCTTTGGAGCAACATCTGGATTTGCGATTACATCATAAGGTCTTTGCTTGATAAATGGCCAACATCCCGATGACAACAAGTGGCTTTTTACTTCTTCGCCGCTCATTGCATTGACATCTTTGGTGCCAAAATCAGCAAATTTTTGTTCCTTATCTCCCAAAATCTTAAAGGCTAAGATTTTTCTTTTGGCGCCACGCACAATTTCAACTATCTCTCCACTTACTGGTGAAGGAAAAAGTATATTTTCATTAGATTTAGAGTGGAAAAGTGGTTCGCCGGCCTTAACTTCTGTACCTTGTTTTGCAATAACTTTTGGTACGATACCGTGAAAATCGTCAGGCTTAATTGCGTAAACATTACTTCTGATAGCGTTTACAGTTTTCTTTTCTGCTTCGCCAACAAGCTTAATGTCTAAGCCCTTTCTGATACGAATGTCTTTTGACATATTTGTAGTCTATGTTAATTAACTAAAAAAATCGTGCAAATTTACTAATTAAAACACGTAAGTGAAAGCAGGTTATGTTATAAGATTTTATTTATAATAATTCTAAATAAGCTTTTTTGATGAACAAAAACTCCTTTTATCTGTTAGGCATACATTTTGTTATATTTACATCCAGAACAAAGCCAAAATGTTAAAAATAAATAAGCCAGCGTTAGCGCTATTCATTCTGTTTATTGGGATTCATCAAATCATTATTTCTCAATCTCCGATTGATGAAGCACCCACTGCAGATTACATCAAAACCATTCAATTTTCTGGGGACCAAGAATTTGCAGGAATCCCTATCATCAAATTAGGGGATCCGATCCAAATTTCTTTTGATGATGTTAATGGTGATGAAGCTGATTACTATTATCGTATCACACATTATGATTTTGATTGGACTCCATCCGTGTTATATAAAAACGAGTTCATGGATGGCTTTGATGAAATCCGAATAGTGGATTACGAAAACTCCTTCAACACCCTTCAAATGTACAGTCATTACACTTTGGAAATTCCGAATCAGGATACTCGAGGATTAAAAGTAAGTGGCAACTACCTACTGGAAATATACAATGATGATGAAGACGTTGTATTCTCTAGAAAATTTATCATCTACGAACCCTTAACTACCGTTAAGGTATACACCAAAAGATCCCGTGACCTCAACTTTATCAATACCAAACAATCTGTACAGTTTGAAATAAATTCTCCCAGAGAAATCCTGAGAGATCCTAAAAGAACAGTAAAGACCTTGGTGATGCAAAACAATGATATCAAACAATCCATTACTGATTTGATTCCTCAATTCACCATTGCAAACTCTTTGGTATACAAATACGATCAGGAATCGGCTTTTTGGGGTGGTAACGAATTTTTGGCTTTCGACAATAAAGAAATCAGAGCCTCTACCGCAGATATCGAACGTATCGAACTCAATGATATTTACCATAATTATTTGTATCGAGACGTTGTTCGAGCAAACCGACGATACACTTACAATCCCGATATCAATGGGAATTTTGTAGTTCGTAATCTAAATGCAGGCAACAATAATGTCGAAGCTGATTACGCCTGGATACACTTTGCATTAGAATGCTACGAACCTTTGGAAGGAGGTGAACTTCATATCTATGGAAATTTCAATAACTACACTTTGGATGAATCCACTCGCTTGGAATACGACGAAGAAAGCGGTTATTATTTCCTAAAGAAGCTATTCAAACAAGGATTTTACAACTACAAATATGTATTAGTGCGGCCCGATGGGAGTATCGATCCTGGGTTTGTGAGCGGCAACTTCGACGAAACCGAGAATGAATATATCGTTATCCCTTATTACAGAGCCCCAGCAACACGCTACGATAGAGCCATTGGGAAAGGAATAGGAAATTCTGCAAACATCACCAACTAAAATCTGTACTTGAAATAAACGATATCTCTTTCACAGGACAATTAGAAGTTCGTACAACCATACTTACCTCTTATCAAGTGGGGAAATAACAAATAATTAACATAAAACCTTTATTTTAGACCCCAGTAACACATTTCTTACATGAAAAACAAGGGGAGATTTCTAAAAAAGTATCGAGGAAATGAATGTCTAAACTGTGGAGTACCATTGGATATGGTGGACAAATACTGCCATAACTGCGGCCAGGCAAACACCACAAAACAACTCTCTTTCAAAGATTTTTTTAATGAGTTTTTTGCTAGTATTTTCTCATACGATTCAAGGTTAAGACATACTATCATTGCACTTTTATTTAGCCCAGGCAAAATTTCCAAAGAATACATCAATGGAAAACGGGTGAAATACGCTAATCCTTTTCGATTTTACTTAAGCGTCTCTATCATCTTTTTCATCATCAATGGATTGTTTATTGATTTTGACAAATTCAAATCAAATATTGAAGAAGACGTCACCAAAACCAAAGCCACCTTGTCAGAATTAGAAGAAGGCATGAATGTTCCTGACTCCGTAAAACAAAGAGTTGCAGAACAAATCTCTGAGACAAGAGGTATTCCCGTTTCAGAGAGAGAAAAGATCAAAACCGCCATTTTACAAGCAGACAGCCTTAATTTATCCGCACTCAAAAATGACAAACCTAAGGAAGTTGCCTATTACACACAATCTCAAATCGATAGTATTGGTTTTTTCTCTAGACCATTCAAACTCTTCAAGATGTATGATGATCATTATGAAAAAACAGAAGAGAAATCTACTTATAAAGCACTAGCAGACCTCAAGCATGATGAAAATCGATTGAATAAATACATTTACAATCGAGTTAAGAAAACCAATAACATAAACGATAATTACGGTATAGAATTATGGAAGTTTATCTTTAGTAAATTACCTTTTATCATCTTTTTCTTTCTGCCGTTTTTTGCTCTTGCCATATGGTTTGTATACATCAGAAGATCCTATACCTATATGGAACATTTGGTATTCACTTTTCATACACAAACCGTGTTTTTTATTTTGATAGGAATATCCATATTGATTGGTCAAATCATACACAGTTCTGCCATAGGAATCACCCTTTTATTATTTCTATTTTACCTCTACAAAGCCATGCGTAAATTTTACAATCAAGGAAGATTCAAAACTATTGTTAAATTTCTGTTAGTAAACGTTTTATTTTTTATATTAGCAAGTATAGGATCTGCGATTACTTTGGTAGGATCGATTTTCATTTTTTAGTATGGTTCAACAAATAACTCGAGGCATAAAAATTTCGGTGGATACCACCTTTGAGGGTACGTTCTATAAGAACTACAAGATCCATTTTGCCTTTGGTTATAAGATCACCATTGAAAATCAAAGTAAAGATTCTGTTCAACTTACTTCTCGTTTTTGGGAAATCAAAGATGCGCTAAACAATACTGAAATTGTAGAAGGAGAAGGCGTTATAGGGAAAAAACCAGTACTAAAACCCGGAGAATCCCACACTTATAATAGCGGATGTTTACTAAGTTCTCCCTTTGGAGCCATGAAAGGCCATTATAACATGGTTAATTTTACTTCCACACGGAAATTTAAAGTAATGATTCCTGGCTTCAAATTATATGCTCCTTTTGCACTTAATTAACGATTCGCTCTACCAGATCAAACCTTATTTTTTCTCCGTTTTGTTCTATATGGCAATACTTACAATTTGAATCGTACACAAATCGATATGTTTGAGTAATATCAAATGCTGATTTTTCTGCTTCAAACAGCCCTTTGAAATCTTCTTCTCCGTATTCATCAAATCGTACAATTTCATACAAATTATGATGATTTTCGGGTATCCTAAGCTTAAAATAAGCACTACTCCCCGTTCCCGACAAGAAGCAAGCATCTTCTAAATGCTTAGGCTTCTTTTCCTGCCCTGCAGAGTCATTGGGATTTGGAACATTTTTATCAAAGTAATTGGTCATATTTTCTTTAAATGCTGACCCTTTGTATTCCTTGACTTCTCCTTCAATTACTTCATAAATCGGATTATGAACAGAGGATTTTTCTACATTTCCAACTGTACTAGGAGTAAATCTCTTGTTTCGAAGTAATGGCTTCCTAATTTTGTGATGATCCGTACCCGCTAAGATAGTGTCTGTAACGATTCTTGAACAATTACTCCCTTCTTTACCAAAAGCTTTATAAGGAATGCTTCCTTTTCCTTGTACCGAAAGCACATGCGCCCGAGCTTTTTCATAATCAATAAAATCACATACAGAAGCTACCAAACGTCCGCTACCATGAGTTTTGTGTGGATTTGCTTCTAACCAAACTAAAAACTCTTTTAAATTTTCAAGATTGTGATCCGGATCTAATATGGCTTTGAAAGGGATTTCGAGCTCTACATCGGTAATTGCACTGCGAACCCTACCATAACCCTGAGGTGTGATATACCTCCCAAAATCATAGTATTCAGCTCTTCCCGTCGAATTTTCTATTAACACAAATGCCGCATGTCCGGCTTTGATATATCTGTTCCTTCCTAAACCAAATATTGGAAGTAATTGCAATACAGATTCGTCAGAATATCGAACAAAGGTATCAGGAAAAGCAAGAGAAATTATTTTACCTGTATATTTCACGCAGTTATTGCCTCAAAAATAATCGTACTCACCTCACTGTCCTGTAGGTTTTCGTAGCGCATAGAAAGTTCTTCTTCATTTTTTACTACTTGCGTAATACTTCGGGTTTTCAAGAAACCTCGATCAATCTGAAGATCTACATCTTTATCGCCTATACCTGCATTTTTATGAAAATCTAATAAGGTATCTGAACTCAAAACATTTTCATTTTCAAAAGTTTCGAACCAGTCTTCTCTTATTTTCTTCATTTCTTTTGTATAAAGCGTAGATGACGACCAAATATGAGTTTCTTTTTCTAATTTTCTCACATGTTTTTTCTTGCCGTCCCACACTAGCTCAAGTAGCAATAGATCTGCACTCCAATTGGCAGCTACGATAGTAAATGGCTCTATCCCTTTTAGATTATACCTTGCTATAGCATTTTCAAGATCTTCAGCCTCTAATAGATCTTTAACTACGACCCCTCTACTCTGTCGGTAAGAAACCATTCTTTCATGGATTTCAAAACCACCGTTAAGCAAACAAATCATTGTATTTTTATCGCTTACCCCTATCCAGGTGCCTCCCGCAACTGCATCTTTTGGAAAAAGCATTCTCGTCCCATTTATTTGATAGAACTCCGGCAACAGCGTTTTTCGATTTATAGCCTCATCACGATTTGAGGTAAGAATAAAATTATTTTCTTGAGTTGGAATTAATGTTACTGTACACATAAATTTTGGGTCGGCTAAATATTCCACAACTTACAAAAAAAAATACATACTCCACAATGTTTATAAAAGGTTAAAATGGATAATACCCTTTTTAATTTTCTATCTTTGCCATCTAATTTAACTAACTCGTTAAATAACAAATCTTAATAACTATTAATAACACTTCTTATCATGGGAAAAGGTTTTTTTCAAGTTCCTACTGCCATTAATGAACCCGTAAAATCATATGCTCCAGGTACTCCTGAGCGTGAAGAGGTTCTGGCCACCTATAAAAAAATGTATAATGAAACTATAGATGTTCCTTTATATATAAACGGAGAAGAGATTACCACTGGCGATACAGCTACTATGTCTCCTCCTCATGATCACAAACATATACTTGGGACATATCATAAAGCTGAAAAAAAGCATATTCAACAAGCTATAGATACTGCTCTTGAAGCCAGAAAAAAGTGGGCCGATTTGCCTTGGGAACAACGTGCAGCGGTATTTTTGAGAGCTGCCGAGTTAATTGCAGGACCTTACCGTGCAAAAATAAATGCTGCCACAATGCTTGCGCAGTCTAAAAATATATTTCAAGCAGAAATCGATGCTGCTTGTGAGTTTATCGACTTTTTGCGATTCAATGTGGAATATATGACACAAATCTATGAGGACCAGCCAGATTCTACTTCTGGAGCCTGGAACCGATTAGAGTACCGACCACTTGAAGGGTTTGTATATGCTATTACACCGTTTAACTTTACTGCGATCTCTGGAAACCTTCCTGCCAGTGCTGCCTTGATGGGTAACACTGTGGTTTGGAAACCAAGTGATAGCCAGATTTATTCTGCAAAAGTGATTGTAGATATTTTTAAAGAAGCTGGAGTACCTGATGGAGTAATTAACGTAGTTTATGGAGATCCTGTAATGATCACAGATACAGTTTTGGCTAGTCCAGATTTTGCGGGTATCCACTTTACCGGTAGTACTCATGTCTTTAAAGATATTTGGAGTAAAATTGGAACCAATATCCACAATTATAAAACATATCCTAGAATCGTCGGTGAGACTGGAGGAAAGGATTTTATCGTTGCTCACCCTAGTGCTAACGCCAAGCAAGTAGCTACTGGTATCTCTAGAGGGGCTTTTGAATTCCAAGGTCAAAAATGTAGTGCAGCCTCCAGAGCTTATATCCCACAAAGCTTATGGGCTGATGTCAAAAAATATGTTCAGGAAGACATCAAATCCTTCAAAATGGGAAGTCCTGAAGATATGAGTAACTTCATTACTGCGGTTATTCACGAAGGGTCTTTTGATAAATTGGCCAAATACATCGATCAGGCTAAAAATGACAGTGATGCAGAAGTGATAGCTGGTGGAGGTTATGACAAATCCAAAGGATACTTTGTAGAGCCTACAGTAATTGTAACAAAAGATCCAAAATACACCACCATGTGTACAGAGCTTTTTGGTCCTGTAATCACTATTTATGTGTATGAAGACAGCGATTGGAATAACATGTTAACATTAGTAGATGGAACCAGCGAATATGCGCTTACTGGAGCCATATTCTCTACGGATCGTTATGCTGCTGCGGAAGCGACCAAAGCACTTGAAAATTGTGCAGGAAACTTCTATATCAATGACAAACCAACTGGAGCTGTTGTAGGACAACAACCTTTTGGTGGAGCAAGAGCTTCTGGAACCAATGACAAAGCAGGTTCATATTTGAACTTATTACGTTGGGTATCTCCTAGAACCATTAAAGAAACCTTTGTATCCCCATCGGATTACAGATATCCTTTCTTAGGAGAATAACCACATATCTTATAAATTTAAAAAGCGCCAATTGGCGCTTTTTTTAACCCTTTTTATAAAAAACATCATGATTATCAGATCAGCTACTATTGAAGAACTTCCTATATTACTCGATTTTGAACAAAAAATCATTGAGGCCGAGCGCCCTATGGATGTAACTCTGAAACAAAAAGAAGCTATCAGTTATTATGACATTGGTGCATATGTAACCTCCGATCATACAGAAGTAGCTGTTGCAGAAATTGATGGAAAAATTGTTGGCAGTGGGTATGGACAAATACGAAATCGAAAATCATTTTTCAAACAAAAGCAATTAGGATACATAGGATTTATGTATGTAAAAGAAGCCTATCGCGGGATGGGAGTGAGTCAAGCTATAATCCAGTATTTATGCAATTGGTTTGCGACCAAAAACCTGGAAGAAGTTCGACTTACAGTTTATGAAAAAAACCCAAGAGCCATAAGAGCCTATGAGAAAGCTGGATTTGAAAAACATCTCATTGAAATGCGTCTAAATTTAAAAGGCGAATAACCCAAGAAATAAAGACTTACATTTCGAATTCTCTATTTTTTTTGATGAGCTTTAATATGCTATCCACTGATCCTGCACTGGTAAATGAATCGGCTGGTGTATTTTTACAATAATCCACCAATATATCTATGGTTGAAGTGGCAACATGCATACGCACATCTGAAGAAGCATAGTAGATATATACGGTGCCATCAGGGTCTTTTACCCAACCATTTGAGAACAATACATTTCCCACATCCCCTATGATTTCTTGATCATTGGGAGCCATAAAATATCCTCCTGGATAATAAATTACTTTGGTAATATCCTCCAAATCTGTCATAAACACGTACAACACATATCGAAGCCCTGCCGCCGTATTCCTTACTCCATGAGCCAAATGAAGCCATCCTTCATCAGTTTTTAGCGGAGCAGGACCAAGTCCATTTTTCAACTCATAAACCGTGTGGAATTTTTTATCAAAAATAACTTCCTCTTTTTCTATTATAGCCTGTTCCATAGAATGGGTATACCCTATTCCTATCCCTCCTCCTTTTCCAGTTTCAATAAAACCATCCTGGGGGCGTGTGTACAAACAATACTTTCCATTTACAAATTCTGGGTGTAACACCACATTTCTTTGTTGGTTCGAAGGAGTAACTAAATCCGGTAATCTTTCCCAATTCTTAAGATCCTTTGTACGAGAAATCCCTGCACTGGCTATTGCACTAGAAACATCACCTGCCGGAGCATTAGGATCCTTTCGTTCTGCACAAAAAACCCCATAAATCCAGCCATCTTCATGCGCGATCAAACGCATATCATACACATTGGTTTCTGGGTTATCGGTTTGAGGCATTACCACAGGCTCGTCCCAAAACTTGAAATTATCGATCCCATTAGGGCTTTCAGCAATAGCAAAAAAGGATTTCCTATCATATCCTTCTACACGAACGCAAAGCACATAATTGTCTCCCCATTTGATCGCTCCTGCATTAAATGTTGCATTTACTCCTATACGTTCTAAAAAAAACGGATTGGTTTCCGGATTTAAATCATAACGCCAATGCAAAGGCGCATGTTCTGCCGTGAGTATTGGATTCTGATACCTTGAAACAATAGCATTTCCAGATTCGATAATTGCATTTGGTTGTTGAATTAACTCTTTATGTTGTCGTAGTAAAGCTTCAAAACGTTTTGATACAGGTTTCTTCGGTTCGTTAATCATTACAATTGTTTTTAGTTGGTTGTATTTCTTCTTTCGGTGAGTTGTCTATTAATATCAAGAACTAACGCATCATCAAGCTTGTAGAAATATATAAATAGTGCAGAAAGCAATGCTCCGATCGCGGGAGCAAAACTTAACATCATTCGAATTCCTGTTTTTGCTTCTTCGCTTTGTACAGCATTTGCTTCAAATCCATAATAAGCCAACAACCAACCTGTTAAAGCACCTCCCAAAGTCCATCCTAGTTTTTGAGACATGGAGGATGAAGAGAATATAAGTCCGGTAGCACGTCTTCCTGTTTTCCATTCTGAGAAATCGGCAATATCCGCATACATCGACCATAGCAGAGGAAATATAATTCCTGCGCAAGTACTAATCAAAAACTGAAATACAAATATCAACTCCAGATCACCTTCTTCAAACCAAAAGAAAACACAACTTAATACTGATGCTAAGGCCATAGCAAACAAGAACGTAGCTTTTTTGCCTATTTTATCAGATATAGGTTTAGCCAAAATCACTCCTACAATATTCGCTGCCTGACCAAGTACCAGGTATAAGGTGCTATATGTTACATCTACTTTTAAAAGAGGTAATTGAAACGCCTCTTGTGTATCAAAGTAATATTTGAAATAATAGATTGCCGATCCGTCTCTTAAAGAATTAAAAATCAAAGAGCACACTCCCGCCCCCAGAAGAATAAACCAGGGTTTATTTTTTAGTAGATTCGAAAGGTCTACTTTTAAAGAGTGTCTCTGTTCTTTAGGTGGTGTAATCCGTTCTCTGGTAAGATAGAACGTAAAATAGAACAAAATCGCAGCAATCACCGCGTAAATCAGGACGGTATACTGCCATCCTCGTTGATCATTTATAACCCCGGTATCTGTTGTACTAAACACACTTACCAATGGTTCTGCAAAAGCCAGGACCAAAATACTTCCGGCAAAAGCAAAAACAAATCTATACGTAGATAAAGCTGTTCTGTCTTTAAGATTAGAGGTCATCACACCTAATAAAGAGGCATAAGGAACATTGACCGAAGTATAAACGATCATCATGAGGGTATAGGTAACATAGGCGTATATTAGTTTACCCGTTCCTGTAAAACCTGGTGTCGTAAAGGTAAGTGTACCGATTATTGCAAATGGAATCGCCATCCATAGCAAATAGGGCCTGAATTTCCCCCATTTGGTATTGGTTCTATCGGCGATGACCCCCATTATGGGATCATTTGCTCCATCGAATACTCTGGTAAGTAAAAACATAGTTCCTACTGCCGCTGCAGAAATTCCGAAAACATCGGTATAGAAAAATAACAGATACATCGAAAACAGTTTCCAAAACATCGACGATGCGAAGTCTCCTAATCCGTATCCAACTTTCTCTTTAAACTTTAATCGTTGCATATCTCATGACACTTATTTGATATTACTTATTTCTTCTAAAAACAACACATGAGGTAGTTTTCTATACGCTTTGAAATTTTCACTAGTTTTTTGTCCTTGAAAAGGGACATAAAAATGACTTTCTCGAGCATTTCTCCAAAATAATGCCCACGATATCCCCGTATTCGATATACTTTTATCCAGAATCTCTGTCCACCAGTTTTCAGAGCTATCTAATTTTTCATGCCCCGCTTCAGAAAGTGCATAAGGCATGTTTTTCTTTACCGCTACCACTTTTAAAACTTCGAGATTACGTTTTAAGATCTCCATATACTCAACATCGGTAGTATACTGATACACATCAACACCTAAGAGATCTACATAATCATCCCCCGGGTAGTACCTCAAAAACTCTTCTTCTTTTTCCAAAAGATTAGGAGAGTACATATATAAAATATTATGCACCTTCAATTCATTACTTAATAGAGCTACCGTTTCTCTCCATAATTGCTTATACTCTTCAGGGCTGCAACTTGAACTCCCCCACCAAAACCAATCTCCATTCATTTCGTGAAATGGACGAAACACCACAGGAATATCTCTTTGCCAAAAACCATCTAACTTCTTCAAAAACAAGGCTACTTTTGCTAAATACTCTTTGTAATTATCGTGTAACACCCCTCCTTTCAGGATTTGTTTTACGGTTGCGGTAGTATCCCAACTACTTTTACCAGACATAGGATTATTGGGATGCCAACTAATGGTTATAATGCCTTTATCTTTATGAGCTTTTCTAATCAAGTTCCTCATTACCTCAAAATCCACCGTATCCAGATTGTGTGGATTACCCAACTCTATATGGCCAATTTCAAAACCATATACCCCAGGAAAATCACCAGACACTTGCTGCGCATCACTTTGGTAAGTATCTCCATCGTTTTTCCAATTAATACCGTAAGCAGTTGCATCCTGATGACCAAAGGCGTACCCTTTTTTAGGAATTTCCTTTATCCGATTAAACAAATAATGTGTTTTAGCAGTTGCTTTGGTATCCACTAAATTATTTTTTTGTCGCATTGATCGGGATGAGCCACAAGACTGAAGCCACATTGCAAACATGATTACTGCTATAACATTTGCAACACGATTAACCTTTTTTATATCCCAACTATTTTTTTTCATCTTTTTAAACCAGGTTACATAATTACCTTTTAACCAAGAACATGGTAAAAATAGCGTTGATGAAAAAAGTTGTGTAATACTATTTTATCAATTCCTATACGAATCCTAGGAGCGCTCTACTAAATTGTGCTTCTCCCTGGTTTTTAACGCACATCATAAAGATGCAGTTGCATACACGCCCTACTATTATGATATGGGCATTTCCACATCCCTACTTTTTCATCCTTTGAATTATGATGCCCGTATGCATCTATACGCCAAAACCATTCTCCATATTTTTGATCGATCATCTTTGAAGTAATAAACTCCCAAATCCTTTTCGCGGTCTCGAGGTACCTTTGTTCTCCTGTAATTTGATACGCGTAATACAAACCAACCACGCCTTCGGCTTGCGGCCACCAATGCCTATCTTTATCTATATCTCCGGTAACATAGTTTTTCTCATTCATTACACCCCCTTCATCATCTATCGCCACCTGTATACATCGATCTGCTATGTTGATCGCAACACTTTTTACCTGATCGATTATTTTTTCATCTTGAATTGCTTCAGCAGCTTCTACCAGTAACCATGCTGCTTCTATATCATGTCCGTATGAATAGACGTTGCTTTTCAGGTTCCATTTCTCATCAAAAAACAGATTAAAATGCCCAATTTTATCCAAAAACACCTTCAAAAAAAGATGGATTAATTTCTCTATCGCCTCTTTGACTTGATTCTCCGGATAAATTTTAAAAAACACGGTATACGCTTCCAACAAATGAAGGTGCGTATTCATAGTTTTGGCGGTATTATCATCTTTCTCACTCAATCGCATATCTTGGATTTGATTCCATTGTTGATCAAAAGCCTCAATATAACCTCCATTTTGATGATCTAGCGCATGATTTTCTATTAAGTTAAAAATCTCTATAGCCCATGCTTTACTTTCTTCATTGTTGGAAAACAGATAATATTCTGAAAGAGCATATATCATAAAAGCTTGCGCATAGACTTGCTTCTTGGCATGCACAACTTCTCCCATGTAGTTTACCTCCCAAAAAACTCCTCCGTACTCCTTATCCTTAAAATAGGTTTTGAGATAATCAAAACTCCTCTCACATAGCAACTCATATCGGTTGTCTTTGTAAAAGTTAGAAGCTGCCGAAAAAGTCCATAAAATTCTTGAATTGAGTATGATCCCTTTATTACTTAACGGTTTCTTTTGATCCGGATATGCGATATGACCAATAAATCCTCCGTATTTGGTATCGAGGGTATGTTCTTCCCAATATTTCAAAATATGGGCAAGTTCCTTTTTTGTAGCTTCTTTTAATTCTTGCAAAGCAATCCTCATATTAGTATAGAATTAATAATTACTATCTTATAGACAGTTCAAAACTATTTTATATTATTTTTAGATTTTGACACTATTTAGTCAATTACTAATCCTATTCCGTAGATGAAGCTTTTGGAGCAAGATATTCATAGAGAAATCACCCCGCTTACGGCGAGTGATTGTTTTCTTGTATTTGATAGAATCAAAGATGACTTTGATTTTCCTGTTCACTTTCATCCTGAATTCGAACTTAATTTCATTCATAACGGAAAAGGAGTTCAAAGAATCATTGGAGATCATATGCAAGAAATCGAAGATTATGAATTAGTTCTTATCGGGCCCAATCTATTTCATGGGTGGACACTGCATAACTGCGAACAAAAGGAAATTCATGAGATCACACTTCAATTTCATGACAATCTTTTGCAGGATTCATTGCTGAACAGATCCCTAATGAAGCCCATAAAAAAACTATTTGAAGACTCTTTTTATGGGGTCCTCTTTTCGAGAGAAACAGCAATCGCTGCTTATTCTAAAATTAGGAACTTATCAAAATTAGAAGGCCTCGAATACTTCCTTTCTTTTATTTCTTTATTGCATTTTTTGGCTATTTCTGAAGGTCAAAAGAAATTGTCCTCTTATTCCCCTACCACAGAGAATTTTCACAATAGTGAAAAAATAAAAATCATCTATGAGTACGTCAAAGAAAATTTCAGAGAAAAACTTAAAGTTAAAGACGTAGCAGCACTAGTGAATATGACAGAAGTCTCCTTTAGCCGTTTCATAAAGAAAAGAACAGGCAAAACTTTTATAGACTATCTCAACGATGTTCGTATTGGCTTTGCCTCTCAATGGTTATTAGAAAATGATGAATCCATAGCAGAAATCGCTTACAAAGCTGGATTCAACAATGTATCCAACTTCAATCGCATATTTAAGTCCCGAAAAAACTGCACTCCCACAGAATACATCAAAAACTTTGAAGGTGTCAAAAAGGTTTTATAGCCTTGCACGAATCATTTCACCATTTCCCATGCCCAATCAATAATTTGCTGGCTGATTTTATCTTCCCATTTTCCAAGTTTAAAATTAAAACTTGAACTGTAATCCGGATGAATTGTAGACCAATGATCTAACTTTGGATATTTATAGAGTTGATGATCCTTATGATTTGATTTTTCTAAAAGAGCTATGATCATATCATTATCATTCTCGGTCATGATCCAATCATTGGTCCCCCATCGAATTCTAACCGGTACTTTTATTTTTTGCCATTCGGAAGCAAAATTAAAATCTTGTACCTGATGGTAATATTCAACAGGACGACCATACATATGGAAATGACCATGCTTGTGATATTTTTTGAACAATGGATTTTCCTCTAAAATATCATGATAACTTCTCTTTTCAATCAACATTTTATAGTAGATGGGAATATAAACTGTATTCATCAAGTCATATATCTCTTTTTGAGATTTGCCCTCGATCTCTAATATTCTACGTTCTATTTCCAGCATATGCTCGTACCAGGATTTGAAAAACGTTCCATCTGATATCACTCCCGCGGCATTAAATTGATTCGCAATATATGGAGCCAAAGCACTCCCCATACTATTTCCGTACACAATCACTTTATCTTGTTGGATATACGTTTTTGATTTGAGCAATTGCATCGCAGCTTCGTATCCGCTAATCTCGGTTTGGAAGTCCGTTTTCCCACAATCTCCCTCACTATCCCCTACTCCTGGTTTTTCTACTCTTACTAAAACCATACTCGATTTCTCGGCCAAATCTTTGATTAATCGTACCCAGTTGTTACTTCTACCCGAGTATTTTTCTATTGTAGAACAACTCAACCCCTGGATCAAAAAAATAGCAGGAAAAGGTCCTTTCCCTTTAGGCTTGGTAATAATCACCCGTTGACGTATTCCATAATCACTAGTCACACTCTCGTAAAAAGTATCTAAGACATCATGCTGTTCTTTTGGCAAAGGGTTTAACACTACCTCCTGACTTATTACATCGACTCCTCTTTTGGCCGCGATATAGGTTTTTTGATCAGCACGAATCCCGTAGGTTATAGCACTCCAATCTTCTGAATTAAGTACCGATCGATGATCTACATTTATAATCACATCTTCTACTTTAAAACCTGCGTTAAGCAATGGAGTCCCTTCATCGATCTCTTCAATCTTTGCTCCCGGTGTTTTGTTATCCGGCCATGAAATTTTAGCTTCAAACGAAGCTCTTCTTTTTAATGTTTGAGATAAACATTGTGTGGTGATACTAAAAAGAACCAATACTAATACCCCTATTTTTTTCATTTGTTAGTTTTTATATTTGTGATTCATTAAAAGGTTACTTGCTCAAATCCTGGATAAACGTATTCGCTTCCGGATAGAGCAATAGTAAAAAGATTGGGAGGTAGTAAGGGTTAATTTATATGAAGTATTTCGGTTTTTATATCAAATCATCTTTTCCCTACAGAATGTATGATGACAATAACTCTAGATAGAAAAAACAAAGTCATTATCCAGGTAATATTCTGGATTGCCTATTACCTATTGTTTAGTTTTATATGGGTGCAGAATGGAGATTACAAAGCTTCTTTCTTTTTGGAGTTTGTTTTACTGCCTATTCGCATTCTTACTGTATACTGTTGTATCCTCTTTTTAATCCCAAAATACTTACTGCAAAAAAAGTTTATAGCGTTTGTTATGTATTACATATTGCTACTATTATTTGCTAGTGTCGCTCAGCGGCTTTTTATGTTCTTTTTTATTGAAGACTTTGATCAATTTGTCTTTTCTAAGATATTTGATATTCCAGCAATGATTCGATCTTCTGTATTGATTAATACAACGATCATATTTGTTTCGTCGATTTATATTTTATTGCTCTATTTCAGAGAAAAGGAGAACAACGAACAAATACCTGGTAAAATGATAGAACTAAAGTCTAATAGACGTACTCATCGTATTGCTATTCATGACATCGTTTATATTGAAGGACTTGGAAACTATGTAAATTACCATCTACAAGACCATTCAAAAATTACGGTATATCAAAGTTTAAAAAAGTGCCTTGAGCAATTGGAAGATGATAAATTTGCTCGAATACAAAAGTCCTTTATTATCAACACCAATCATTTAAGATCTTATGACAACGATACGGTTGAGATGAATAACGGAGCTTCATTACCTGTAGGTGCCAAGTTTGACATCAAAGAACTATCCATACATCATTCTTGACCTATCTATAATTTATACTTCAAAGGTAAGTGTACCACTTTTTTGGTCTCAAAAAAAGATTCTTCAAAAATATCAGAAAGATTGTATTGGTTAGCTTTTGGAAAGCTAGCCAATTCTTCGGTAAGATCACCCCCCTTGAGATACAGAATCCCATTTTGTAATTCATGCTGGCTTTTTTTGGCAATATTTTTACGTACCCACTTTACAAAATCGGGCATATTGGTTACCGCTCTACTCACCACAAAATCAAAGCGATCATCAAAAGTACCTGCTCTTCTTTGCTCTGCTTTTACATTGGTAAGTCCCAACTCTTTTACCACTTCGTTGACCACTCGAATCTTTTTTGCAAT
Source organism: Aquimarina sp. AWH4_224 (assembly GCF_056160245.1). Taxonomy (NCBI): domain Bacteria; kingdom Pseudomonadati; phylum Bacteroidota; class Flavobacteriia; order Flavobacteriales; family Flavobacteriaceae; genus Aquimarina; species Aquimarina sp. AWH4_224. The sequence goes on from NZ_JBSWWU010000006.1 coordinate 47,894, forward strand.
AACATCTACCAAATAAAATTGGCTTTCAGGAAACATAATAGCCAAAGGAACCCCCGGGAATCCCCCACCTGTACCAACATCTAATATTGTAGTCCCTGACTGAAAGGTTTGAACCTTTGCAATTCCTAAAGAATGTAATACATGACGCTCATATAAGGCTTCAATGTCCTTGCGAGATATGACATTAATTTTTGAATTCCATTCTCTATATAGATCACCTAATTTTGAGAATTGATCTACTTGTTCTTCTGTTAAATCTGAAAAATATTTTTGTATAAGAGTCACACTTTTGTCTTTTTATTATTTTAAGAATAAACCGATCGTAATGAAAGCGCAAAAATACATGTTAAATCGTTACATTTTATTTCTTTTTAGGAAGTTAAAAAAATTTAAATACCTAAATTTACCCAATATTACTGTGACTAATTTCGTTTAGTCATAAACCTCAACAATATGACTAAACCGAATATACGTTTTAGTAGAGTAGATTCTTCTAAATTTTTCAGAACGCTGAATAAGCGGGTTAATCAGTATTTCAAAGAAAACGACATAAAGCGTACAGGAAACTGGAAACTACATTTGAAAACCATCATTATGTTTTCCATTTTTCTTACCCCTTATTTTTTGATCCTAACCCTTAATATTTCACAATGGTGGATGTTATTACTCACCGTAATTATGGGAGTTGGAATGGCAGGAGTTGGAATGAATGTGATGCATGATGGTAATCATGGATCTTATTCGTCAAAGAAATGGGTAAACAAGCTAATGGGAAGCAGCATGTATGTTCTTGCAGGAAACGTGTACAACTGGCAGGTACAACACAATGTTTTGCACCATACCTATACCAATATCCACGGGCATGATGAAGATATGGACGCGGGACGTGTAATTCGTTTTACCAAACATGCCAAATGGAGAAGGTTCCATAAGTTTCAGCACTACTACTCCATATTCTTGTATGGATTACTAACCTTTAACTGGGCTTTGACGACAGATTTCAAACAAACCAAAAGGTATTTGGCTAGAAAACTAGCATATGGTAAACTACCAAGTCCAGTAAAGCAGTGGAGTACGGTGGTGATCACAAAAGCAATTTATCTATTAATTTGGATTGTGCTTCCTATGATTATTATGTCGATTGCATGGTGGAAAATTCTGATTGGCTTTTTTGTCATGCACTATGTAGCCGGTCTAATTCTTAGTATCGTTTTTCAATTAGCACATATGGTAGAAGGCGCTGATATGCCAATGCCTGATCAAACGGGCACAATGAAAAACACTTGGGCTATTCATCAATTATTTACTACAGTTAACTTTTCTACCAAAAACAGATTGGTAAATTGGTTTACTGGAGGATTGAACCATCAGGTAGAACATCATATTTTTCCTCATATCAGCCATATTCATTACACCAAAATTTCTAAAATAGTAAAACAAACTGCTCAAGAGTTTAACCTACCATATAACGAGTACAAAACCACACGCAAGGCGATCATGGCACATTTCAAACATTTAAAAGAAATGGGTATGGAACCTGCAATTCAATCATAACTTTTATTTACCAATTAAAAATGAGTACACAAGTATCGGAAATGAGCGCACATTTGTCAGACAGAATCAATTCACTTAAAGCTTCTGCCACTTTAGCAATGGCTGCCAAAGCAAGAGAATTACGAGCTGAAGGGAAAGATATCATTGGTTTAAGTCTGGGAGAACCAGATTTCAATACTCCCGATTTTATTAAAGAAGCTGCTATACAAGCAGTAAACGACAATTACAATTCTTACACTCCTGTAGATGGATATGTAGAATTAAAAGACGCCATTATCACCAAATTTAAACGTGATAACAATCTTGAGTACGATAGGTCTCAAATCGTAGTTTCTACCGGAGCAAAGCAAGCACTGTATAATGTAGCACAAGTTTATATCAACCCAGGAGATGAGGTGATTTTACCTTGTCCTTATTGGGTAAGCTATAGCGATATCATAAAATTAGCTGGAGGAGTACCTGTAGAAGTGAAGACTTCTATTACTACAGATTTTAAAATGACTGCAGAACAGCTGGAAGCAGCCATTACACCAAAAACAAAAATGCTTTGGTACAGCTCTCCTTGTAACCCTAGTGGTTCTATATACAGCAAGGAAGAACTAAGAGCATTGGCAGATGTTTTACAAAAATATCCTGAGATTGTAGTAGTAAGTGATGAAATTTACGAGCATATCAATTATAAAGAAGAACACGCTTCTATGGCACAATTTGCAGACATGTACGATCGTACTGTTACTGTAAATGGTGTTGCCAAGGCTTTTGCCATGACCGGATGGAGAATAGGTTATATAGGAGCCCCTACTTCTATTGCACGTGCTTGTAATAAAATGCAAGGTCAGGTTACCAGTGGAGCAAACTGTATCGCGCAACGTGCAGTGATCACCGCCTTAGAAGCACCAGTAAGTAAAATCCAATATATGGTGGATGAGTTTAAAGAGCGTAGAAAACTCATCTTAGATTTACTTGCCGAAATACCAGGTTTTGAGTGTAACGAACCGGAAGGAGCATTTTATGTTTTCCCAGATATCTCTCATTACTTTGGTAAAACAATTAAAGGATATACCATACAAAACGCATCTGATTTTTCTATGTTTATTTTAGAAAAAGCCAACGTAGCGACAGTTACAGGAGATGCCTTTGGAAATGCCAATTGCATTAGAATATCTTATGCTGCCAGTACAGAACAAATTATAGAAGCGATTAAAAGAATAAAAGAAGCTCTTTTAGACTAGTTTTATTGCTTTTCACAACCTAAAAAAACCGATTGTAGACTCAAATACAATCGGTTTTGTTGCTTATTATCAAAACCTTAGGAAATATTAACCTTATTTTATCATTTTTATCACATTCTCCAGATAATAAATATAAAATATAGGAGTTATACTTTTCAGCTTTATAAAAAACTCTGTCTTATAAAGTTATTTTCGGAGATACCAACTTAAACTTAAAACCATGTCCCCCACTGAAAAAGAACGCATTGTTCAGAAAAACGTATTGCAAATTTTCAAAGAAAACTTTAATGTTTCTAAAAGTGATGATGAGATTTTAGACATCAAACCAGATCAGGAATTAGAAGGTAATGACACCTGCTATTACGAGGCTATTATAGACATTTTTTTGATAGAGCCTGAGCATTTGGATAGCATTAAGGGAAAAGTAAAAGACACCATCAAAATGGTAGCCAAGCTATGGACTATCAATCTGCATTACGCATTACCTTAGCCTTAAAAGCTAACAAAATTTGATTTGATTATTATCTATTTCTCCAGAAGAAAGGGGTAAGTAGAATTAATACCGTAAAAAGCTCTAGTCTTCCGATCAGCATCAGGAAGCAGCACCACCATTTTCCAAAATCAGGAAGCACATCAAAGTTGTTTACCGGGCTTAGTTTCCCAAAAGCTGGTCCGACATTTCCTAATGAGGAAGCTGCTCCTCCCACTGCAGTTTCAAAATCCAAACCTAATGCTCCAAGCACCACAGATCCAATAATAAAAGCTAGCATGTATAGAATAAAAAACGCAAGAATATTAAACGTAATTTCTTTGGATACCGCCTTGGTGTTATAACGCACCGGTAATACTGCTCTTGGGTGTAACGTTCTTTTAAACTCCAGAATACCATTACGTATCGTAATCAAATGGCGCACTACTTTCATCCCTCCAGAGGTAGAACCTGCAGAACCTCCCAAAAACATAATCCCGAAGAAAAACACCGTTAAAAACGGAGTCCACATCGTAAAATCCGCACTCACAAACCCTGTAGTGGTTACCACGGCTAACACCTGAAATAAAGCATGGCGAAATGCACTTTCTACTTCACCAAAAACCATGGGATGGTCTATAGAAGAAATGGAAGGATCTGCTTTATAGATTATGATAAAAGTCGCAATTACTGTAAAAGCAATAATAAATAAGGAATATAGCTTGAACTCTTCATCCTTTATAATCTTTTGCACTTTTCCTTTAAACCCAAAATAACTCAATACAAAGTTCATTCCTGCCAGGAACATAAACAAAATAATAATGTACTGTATTAAAGGTTGATCGTTCCAATAGGCAACACTGGCATTTTTGGTAGAAAAACCACCTGTAGACAAGGTACTCATCGCATGATTGATCGCATCAAAAAAACTCATCCCTGCGAGTTGCAAAAAAATAGTTTCTGCCGCAGTATACCCAAAATAAATTAGCCATAGTCGTTTGGCCGTATCGGTAATCCTAGGGTGCAATTTATCTGCACTAGGACCAGGAGCCTCTGCTGCAAACAACTGCATCCCTCCAATTCCTAAAAGTGGAAGTATAGCCACTGCCAAAACAATGATCCCCATACCACCAATCCAATGGGTTAAGCTACGCCAGAACAATACTCCTTTGGGAACGATCTCGATATCATTAAGTATAGAAGCACCTGTGGTAGTATACCCAGACATGGTTTCAAAAAAGGCATTGGTAAATGTAGGTATAGCTCCTGAAAAAAGATAAGGTAAAGTACCACTCAAGGACATAAATATCCAACCAAACGTTACTACGATATACCCTTCTCGCTTGTTAATTTCCTTTTGATGCTCTCTCGTTAAAAACATCATAGCGATACCAACAAACATGGTCGCCAAAGCCGCCATCATGATTTCTAAGGTAACCCCATCTTTGTACACAAAACTGATCATGGTAGCCAGTAGCATAAAACTACCATTACAAAGTAACAGAAGTCCCATGATGTGAGAGATGATTTTATAGTTTAACCTTGCCATATTCTAGAGAAAGAGCTTTTCTATTTTTTTAATAGATTTTGGCAAACAGCACACCACTACCCTATCTCCTGCCTGAATGTAGAAATTCCCGAGAGGTATCATACCTTCTCCATTTCTGATCACTCCCGCTATAATTGCAGAACGCGGAAAGTCCAAATCACGAATTAGATTATCACTTACTTCGGAAGTTGGCTTAACAATAAATTCTAAAAGCTCGGCATTCATGTTGTTGAGCTTTGTCATCGCCACAACCTCCCCTTTTCGGATAAATCTAAAAATATTATTTGCTGCTAATAATTTCTTATTGATTAAGGTATCGATACCTATAGAGTGAGACAACTGAAAATAATCCATGTTTTCTACCAAAGCGATGGTTTTGCGCACTCCTTTGGATTTTGCCACCAGACAAGACATGATATTAGTTTCAGAATTACCAGTTACTGCGATAAATGCATCCATATCTCCGATCCCTTCTTCCTGCAACAACTCCACATTACGACCATCTCCATTGATGATTAACGCATTAGGAAGATCATCTGCCAGATCAAATGACTTTTCTTTGTCTTTCTCTATCAGTTTTACTCTAAACTTATGATCACATAGATCACATGAGGTTTTATGACCGATTTTACTTCCACCAAGAATCATTACATTCTTGATAAGCTCTTTTACTTTTCCTGTTAGTTTGTATAACTCATCTACTCCTCCTTTTGAGGTCACAAAATATACCTGGTCTCCTTCTTTAAACGAGGTATCACCTCTTGGAATCAATGTATACTGCGTTCCAGAACGCTGAATCGCAATAGGCATAAAGTGTAGCTCTGGAAATATTTCGGCGGCTTCACGAACTGTTTTACCCACAAACAACGCTTCCTTGGATAGGGTGGTTCCCACCATAGTTAGCGCCCCATCTTCAAACTCATAACTATCATGAAAAGCAGATTGATTCAAAAGAAGTTCAATCTCACTCGCAGCCAACGCCTCTGGAGAAATCAATTCATCAATACCAAATTTGGTAAAACCTACTTCTTCTTTATTCTCAATAAATTCTGTGTTAGAAATTCTAGCGATGGTACGTTTTGCTCCCAATTGTTTGGCCAATACACAAACCGTAATATTAGTCGTTTCACTTGAGGTAACACTAATTACCATATCCATATTTTCGACTCTGGCATCTTTTAAAATACTGATCGAAGTTGCATCGCCTTTTATTACTCGAATATCCAAATGAGTATCCGCATAATTCAGGCATTCTTTGTCAGTATCTATGAGTGTAATATCTTGAGACTCAAATGATAGTAATTTCGCCAAATGAAATCCCACTTCACCAGCTCCGGCAATAATGATTTTCATCGGTTTTGTGTATTGTTTTCCATCTCTAGGTAAAATATAGCTAAGCAACTATTTGAACGTAAAAAAATCCCTTAGCCTATAAAAGCGTACAAAGATAATGCAAATTGAACAACTGATAAAATTTGATTATCCTAACTTAATACAAAACTCTTCAAACTATATCCTTCAAAACTGTATATTTGCCTAAATTTTTTTTGAATGTCGGAGAAAATAACACCATATAAAGACAAAGACAGATCTAAGAAAGAGCAGGTTACCGAAATGTTTGATACGATCTCGGGAAATTATGATGGTCTTAACCGTGTTATTTCGTTGGGTATTGACGTGAAGTGGCGAAAAAAAGTCGTAAAACAGGTAAGCAAAGTACAGCCAAAATCTATTCTTGATGTTGCTACTGGTACAGGAGATCTTGCTATCAATTTATCGCAGACCGGTGCTACAAAAATTGTAGGACTGGATATTTCTACAGGAATGTTGGAAATAGGCAAAAAGAAAATTAAAGCCAAAAATCTGGATACTACCATCGAAATGGTAACCGGAGATAGTGAAAATCTTCAATTTGAAGACAATCATTTTGATGCCGCTACTGTGGCTTTTGGAGTTAGAAATTTTGAAAATTTAGAAAAAGGACTTTCTGAAATCTACCGAGTACTCAAACCTGGTGGAATTTTCGTAGTTCTAGAAACTTCAATCCCCACAAAAACTCCTTTTAAACAAGGCTATAAGTTATATACAAAAGGGATTCTTCCGATTATTGGAAAGATCTTTTCTAAAGACAAATCGGCTTATTCTTATTTAAGTGAAAGTGCTGCTGCTTTTCCATATGGAGAAGCGTTCAACAATATTTTGAAGAAAATTGGGTTTATACATGTTGAAGATCATCCCCAAACGTTTGGAGTAGCCACAATATATACAGCCACAAAATAATATGAAAAGACTTTTTATCGTAATCGCTGTTTTAATTTGCTCTCAAAATGTGAGCGCACAATTATTTTCTAAAGAAAAAGTTCAGAATCTTCAGAACTTTGATAAACCGAGATTTAGCTGGGGTTATATTCTTGGGTTAAATAGTTATGATTTTAATTTTGATTACACTTCAGAATTTGAGGATGCAGATATCGAAGTGGATAAGACAGTTGGTTTCAGCGTTGGATTATTGGGAAATATGAGAATCAATGACTATTTGGATTTGCGATTAGAACCTATGGTTACTTTTACCAGCAGGAATCTCACGTTTTCTAATCCGTTATTTACTTCTCAATTTGAATCTTTCAGAGAGGTAAAATCAACGTATGTACATATACCATTATTACTAAAAGTATCTACCAAACGATTGAATAATTTCAAGCCTTTTATCGTTGGTGGAATATCCACTTCTATCAACTTATCTAGTAACGAGGATAACCCTGACGACAATAGTTCGGGAGAATTTAGAATGAAGACAAACACCAATTATTTTGAACTTGGTTTTGGTATTGATTTTTATCTGTATTATTTCAAATTTACCCCTTCTATACGTGGAATATTTGCCATGTCTGACGAATTGGTTCAGGATAACGATCCGGATAGCCCTTGGACATCAACCATCGATAAAATGTCTACAAGAGGAATTTTTATCAATTTCACCTTCCAGTAAGTCAACTTATTTTTCGCTTAAATTCGCTTAGAATAATAGCGGTAGCAGTAGCTACATTGAGGCTTTCTGTTTTTTGCCCCAAACCAAATTGAGGTATGGTGATGCGTTTGTCTACAATCTCTTCGATTGGTGTAGAAATACCATTCGCTTCATTCCCCATAACTATAACCCCTTTTTTAGGAAGGGATGCTTTGTATATGTTATCTCCTTCCATAAAAGTCCCATATACTGGAATAGTTGGTTTTTGTTGAAGAAGAAATGCCTCTATATCTTGATAAACGATGTTCACTCTAGTAATAGAACCCATTGTTGCCTGCACAACTTTGGGATTATAGCAATCTACAGTTTGACTAGAGCATACCAACTCTTTAACACCGAACCAATCGCACAATCTAATAATCGTGCCTAAATTACCAGGATCTCTTACATCATCCAATACCAGCACAATACCTTCTAAATCTATTTGACGAACTTCTGGAATCAAGAAAACAGCCAAAGCTACCTGCGGAGTAGTCAAAAAACTAATTTGTTTTAATTCTTCGTGACTTACCAAATACTTTTTTTGATCATTCACTTCAAAAATTTCATCCTCTGTGGTAAAGAGTGCATGCAACTCTAACTTGGCTTGCAATAGTTCCTGAATGACCTTTTTCCCTTCAGCAACAAACAAACCGTGTTGTTTTCGGTATTTTTTTTGATATAAACTTTTTATTAGTTTCTTTTGGTTTTTGCTAACCATACAAATAGTGTATTTTTGAATCAATAATGTATAGGGATTGAAACACTTTCTGACAAAAATATTATTTATTACCCTAACCACAATCTTTTTAAGCTCATGTGATGCTGTAAAAAGAGTTCCGGAAAACGAATATCTATTAGAAAAAAATCTAATTTTTGTTGATAGTGTTAAATCTAAGGATCGAAAGTTAGAGAATCAACTGTTATTACAACCCAACACTCCGGTGGCTGGAATTCCTTTTCGACTTCATATTTACAATCTTGCCAGTGTAGATAGAGATTCCTCATACCAGGATTGGTTACATCGCAAACCAAAACGGGAGCAACGAATGATCAACTTCCTTTCAAAAAAACAAGTGGATCGCCTGGGCAAAGGATTAACCGGAATTAACGAGTGGATCAAAAAAACAGGAGAACCACCATCTATTTTGGACGAAGGCAAAATAAAAAGGTCGGAAAAAAGATTACAAGCCTACTACTGGAACAATGGTTGGTTCAATATTAAGACCGACTATAAAATTGATAAAAGTGAAGACAAAAGAGCTACGGTTTCTTACTACATCAAACCCAATGAACCCTATGTTATAGATTCTTTACACACCAAAATAGATTCAAAAGTAGCAGATTCTATCTATCAAATCCACAAAGACAAATCCACCATTGTATCCGGAAAGCAGTACAAAACACTTGATATCGAGTCAGAAAGAGAACGCCTTACCTCATTATATAGAAACTCTGGGCTGTTTCATTTTGAAAAAGAATTCATCAATTTTGATGCAGACACCGTAAATACTGATCATAAAGTAAATCTGAATTTAAATATTAAGGACAGACCTATCGTATTTGGTGATTCGGTAGCTAGAGTTCCTTTCAAAGTTCATAAGGTAAGTAAAGTGAATGTTTTCACTGATTATTCTTATCAAAATCGAAATAAGACTCCTCTAGACAGCACTTCATATAGAGGGTATAACATTTACGGATTTGATAAAATTAAGTACACCCGAAAAGCAATTGCCAATTCCATCCTTATCAATCCTGGAGAGGTTTTTAGAGATCGGGATCGTACAGCTACTTACAACCAGATTAACAACCTCAGAACCTTTAAATACCCAAACATTAGGTATGATATGGATCCCAATGATCCTTCGGGGACAGATTTGATTGCAAATATTTTACTTACCCCAAGAAAAAAGTATAGTACCAACGTCGAATTTGATGTATCCACCTCTACCATTCAGGCTTTCGGAATTGGATTTGGAGGTTCTCTTTTGATACGAAATGTTTTTGGAGGTGCAGAAATTCTTGAAATATCTGCTCGAGGTAGTATTGGTTCTTCTACCGAAGCTGTAGATGGAGGAGAACGTTTTTTCAATATTTCTGAAGTGGGGACCGATGTAAAACTCACTTTTCCAAAAATAGTATTCCCGTTCAAAACAACTAAGATTATCCCGAAAAGTATGACTCCTACTACCAACCTACTTTTTGGTATGAACGTGCAGCAAAATATTGGATTGGATAAGCAGAATGCTACAGGAATATTTAATTACCAATGGAAATCGAGCAAATTTGTGTCTAATCAATTGGACTTGGTCAACGTACAATATGTACGGAATCTAAATACCAATAATTACTTCAATATTTACAATACCTCATTTAACGAGCTGAATGATATAGCTAGAGATGTTTTGGATCCGGATTCTCCTTTATTCTTTCAACCCGATACCGGAACACCCGATATCAATGATGCGGTACTTCGTATTCCTGAAGGAGCTGATGGCTTTATCGACCAATCCTTGGGTGCAAATCCAGATGGTGACCTTTCTGCAAATCAAATTCAGGAAATTCAAAACATCAGTGAAAGACAAATTAGACTAACCGAAGACAACCTAATCTTTGGTTCTAGTTATACCTATTCTAGAAATAGTAAAGAAAATCTGTATGATGAAGATTTTTCGAGATTCAGAGGTAAAATCGAACTCGCAGGAAATGTGCTAAGCACAGTTTCCAATCTTGCCAGTTTGGACAAAAACAGCAATGACAGATTTGAAGTTTTTGGAGTAGAGTTTTCTCAATATGCTAAAACCGAATTGGATTACACCAAACATTGGGATTTGGGCAGAAAAAACATCATTGCTTTTAGGGCTTTTGGAGGAATTGCAATTCCTTTTGGAAACTCGAACAGTATTCCGTTTGCGCGAAGTTTTTTTGGAGGAGGCCCCAACGACAACAGAGCGTGGTTGGTGTATGATCTTGGGCCTGGTAGTACAGGAGGACGAAACGAATTTAATGAAGCGAATTTGAAAATTGCTACTAATCTCGAGTATAGATATAACATTTTAGGTTCGTTGAACGGGGCTTTATTCATCGATGCAGGTAATATTTGGAATGTTTTTGACAACGTAGAAGACGAAGATGCTGTTTTCTCTGATTTGGATGATATCCAGGAAATTGCTGTTGGAAGTGGCTTCGGTTTCAGATATGATTTTGAATTCTTTGTGATCCGATTAGATGTCGGCTTCAAAACCTTTAACCCCTCTGATGATGAGGACCAAAGATGGTTCAAAGGATATAACTTTAAAAATGCGGTTTACAACTTCGGAATTAACTATCCCTTCTAGTATATCCTAGTCGATATTTTATATATTTGTTTCGTTATCCTCCCCACTTCTGTGATCTCAAATACTGCTTTATCCTTTTAGCACTATTCAATTTGAAAAACGTAATAATATGCGCTATGCAAAGATTGTTTTATTCGTGTAGGATTCTACATAATTTTACTATTTTTGTAAGCTTAAAAACCAAAATTAGATAGTATATTTCACCATAGAATTTATGTCTAAGATCTGACAACTAAAAACTTTAAAAATTAACAGATGAATCACAACATCAAACCAGGAGTTGCAACAGGAGACGAAGTACAGGCTATTTTTAAGTATGCAAAAGAAAAATCATTTGCATTACCTGCCGTTAATGTAATTGGTTCGAACTCTATCAATGCTGTTTTGGAAACTGCTGCGGAAATCAACTCCCCTGTCATCATTCAATTTTCGAATGGTGGTGCACAATTTAACGCTGGTAAAGGTCTTTCTAACGAAGACCAAAAATCTGCTATCGCTGGTGCAGTAGCAGGTGCAAAGCATGTGCATCTTATGGCCGAAGCTTATGGAGTACCTGTAATTTTGCATACTGACCACTGTGCAAAGAAGCTACTTCCTTGGATCGACGGTTTACTAGATGCAGGAGAGCAATTCTACAAAGAAACCGGAAAACCTCTTTATAGTTCTCATATGATAGATCTTTCTGAAGAGCCTATCGAAGAGAATATCGAAATTTGTAAAGAGTACCTAGAGAGAATGAGCAAAATGGGAATGACTCTGGAAATCGAATTAGGAATTACTGGAGGTGAAGAAGATGGTGTTGACAATACCGATGTTGATGACTCTAAATTGTATACTCAACCAGAAGAAGTGGCTTATGCATATGAAGAGCTAAGCAAGGTAAGTGATAAGTTTACCGTTGCTGCTGCTTTTGGTAACGTACACGGGGTTTACAAACCTGGAAATGTAAAATTGACACCAAAAATCCTTAAGAACTCGCAAGAATTTATCTCAGAGAAATATGGAGTTGAGCATAACCACATCGACTTTGTATTTCATGGAGGAAGCGGTTCTACTCTTGAAGAAATCAGAGAAGCGATTGGATATGGTGTGATCAAAATGAATATTGATACAGATCTTCAGTTTGCATTCAACGAAGGGATTCGTGATTATATGACCGGTAAAATTGAGTACTTAAAAACTCAAATCGGTAATCCTGAAGGCGCAGAAGAACCAAATAAAAAATATTACGATCCCCGCAAATGGTTACGTGAAGGTGAAATTACTTTCAAAACCCGTCTTAAAAAGGCATTCGAGGATCTAAATAATGTAAACACATTATAATAGACTAGAAAACCAAGCTGAAACCCCGCCCTCTGGAGTTTCAGCTTTTTTAATATATAAATTTATGGCTTGGTTTAAGAGAACACAAAAAGGTATACAAACCGCGACCGAAGACAAAAAAGATGTTCCAAAGGGACTTTGGTACAAATCCCCCACGGGTAAAATCGTTGACGCAGAGCAACTTGAAAAAAACTTCTACGTAAGTCCTGAGGATGGATACCATGTTCGTATTGGAAGTAAAGAATATTTCGAAATTTTATTTGATGACAACAAGTTTAAAGAACTTGACAAAAATCTTTCTGCAAAGGACCCTCTTAAATTCGAAGACAAAAAGAAATATGTAGATCGTCTTAAAGAAGCTCAGGATAAAACGAATCTTAAGGATGCCGTTCGAACTGCAGTAGGAAAGTCAAATGGAAATGATTTGGTAATCGCTTGTATGGATTTCTCTTTTATTGGAGGATCTATGGGAAGTGTTGTTGGAGAAAAAATTGCAAGAGCGGCGGATCACTCCTTAAAACATAAAATTCCTTTTGTAATGATATCAAAATCTGGTGGCGCCAGAATGATGGAGGCTGCCTTGTCTTTGATGCAAATGGCAAAAACATCGGCAAAATTGGCACAGCTTGCAGATGCTGGTATTCCTTACATTTCTTTATGTACAGATCCGACTACCGGAGGAACCACAGCATCTTTTGCGATGTTGGGTGACATTAATATTGCAGAACCTGGTGCGCTTATCGGGTTTGCAGGACCTCGTGTAGTAAGAGACACCACAGGTAAAGAACTTCCTGAAGGTTTCCAAACGGCAGAATTTGTTTTGGAACACGGTTTCCTTGATTTCATAACACCTCGCCAGGAGTTAAAACAAAAGATCAACTTATATCTGGACTTGATTACCAATCGTCCATTATCAAACTAGTAAGCATAAGAAAGTGCCTTTTTGTACAAAAAGGCACTTTTCTACTCACTAATCAAAAAATTCTATAATCGAATTTCTCTCTCTTCTCCATCTGTATTGGTAAATACAGCCAAATTATCACACGCCCCATCACCATAATCCAGGGTTCCACTAAAATTAGTTCTTACTAAATCCACCGTTCCACTAACCAAAAATCGACAGCTTGCCTCTCTTCGTATCGGAGTTGTGATGGTTGTACTATGGGTATTACCATTTGCAAAATTGGTCTCCCATGCACCAGTAATTAAAAACACATTATCTCCCCAATTTCCATTCAACACTCCTTCTATCCATTCACGAGTCTTTGTTCCTGTTCTAGAAGCAACTGTTCCATCAGCAAAAGTTACTGTTAAATCCACATTCATAGTATATTGTGGATTACCTTCGTCATTCATTCGTTCTCTGGTAATTGTCTTCGAACCTTCGAATTGGGTATCATCTACAAAAAAGTCTTCCAGACTATAATTAATAATACGTACTCGGGCTTCCAAATCAATTTCGTAAGACATTAGCACTTTACCTTTAATAATACGGCCTCTTACCTCGCAACCTTCGGTTCCAAAATCAACTGTAATGTTCTTTGTCGTATCCGTCACCACTACTGTAATAGTAGCACAATCAGGAATAAACGGATGAACAGAGCTCTTAAAAGGGGTTGCTACCTCTTCGTACTCATAAATTTGTAAAAATGTATCGCTGATAAACTCTGCATTGGTATCAATTTTTGCAGTAAGTGCGGTTTCTTCAATGGTTAAGTCGCTAGTAGTGATATCTTCAGATTCATCCTGAGTACATCCTACAAATACTACAGAAAGGATTGCTACTAAACCAAATTTCAAGATGCTGTTTTTCATAATATTTAATTTTAACGTTACCATCCTAAGACTTAGATTTTTACAAAAGGTTTAACTCAATATTATTTTTTTTAATAAAAAGGATTACTTGATTAAAAAGTACTATATTTGCACGCTGATAGCAGAATGTTATCAATACATAAAAATCATTTAAATAATATTGGAATGTATCTAACAAAAGAAACTAAAGAAGAAATCTTCGCAAAACACGGTAAAGGAAAGAATGACAGTGGTTCTGCAGAAGGTCAGATTGCATTATTTACTTACAGAATTACTCATTTAACAGAACACTTAAAGAAAAATCGTAAAGATTTTAACACAGAGCGTTCTTTGGTAAAGCTAGTAGGTAAGCGTAGAGATTTACTTGACTATCTTAAGAAAAAAGATATCATGAGATATCGTGCAATCGTTAAAGAATTAGGATTAAGAAAATAAGAAAAAGAGAGGCTGCGCGCCTCTTTTTTTATTATATATATTTTTTAAAGAAAACCATTTATAGCAATATCTATAAATGTATGCCTTGGTTTTTCATTGGTCGCGCAATTACTACAACAACACAACCTTGTCCGTCCGAGTGAAGACGGAAAACCAATGTTTAATTAGGCCTATAACACATTTCAGAAAATGAAGTGAAATATGATATGGGCACGAATCAAAAACAAATTATGATTCCACAAGTTTATAAAGAGGTTATCTACCTAGGTGATGGAAGACAAATCACCCTCGAAACCGGAAAACTAGCAAAACAAGCTCACGGGTCTGTTGTTGTTCAAATGGGTAAGGCAATGCTACTTTGTACTGTTGTCTCTTCTTACGATCCTTCTCCAGTAGATTTTTTACCATTAACTGTTGATTATCGTGAAAAATTTGCCGCTGCCGGACGTTATCCTGGTGGTTTTTTCAAAAGAGAAGCTCGCCCAAGTACAGAAGAGATTCTTACCATGCGATTAGTAGACCGTGTGTTACGTCCGTTATTCCCTAAAGATTATCATTCTGAAACACAAGTCATGATACAGTTAATGTCTCATGATGAAGATGTAATGCCAGATGCTCTTGCAGGTTTGGCAGCCTCTACAGCGATCCAACTTTCTGACATCCCTTTTGAAACTCCTATTTCTGAGGTACGAGTAGCAAGAATCGATGGTGAGTTTGTCATCAACCCAAGTAGAGCACAATTAGAAAATGCCGATATCGATTTAATGGTAGGAGCATCTGCTGATTCTGTTGCCATGGTTGAAGGAGAAATGGACGAAGTTTCTGAGGAAGAAATGACAGAAGCTATTAAAGTTGCTCATGAAGCTATTAAAGTACAATGTGAAGCGCAAATTCGTCTAGCTGAAGCTGTTGGTAAAAAAGAGACCAGAGAATACGAGCCAGAAGCGCAAGACGAAGAATTAGAGAAAAAAATATACGAACAAGCGTATCAAAAGTGTTATGATGTTGCGAAGCAAGGTTCTTCTAAAAAAGAAAGAGGTTTAGCTTTTTCTGAAATAAAAGACGAAATCAAGGCACAGTATACAGAAGAAGAGCTTGAAGAAAAAGGAGATTTAATCTCTAAATATTTCGGAAAAGCTCATAAAGAAGCGGTAAGAAACCTAACACTGGATGAAGGTATTCGTCTTG
Organism: Aquimarina sp. AWH4_224; assembly: GCF_056160245.1. NCBI lineage: Bacteria > Pseudomonadati > Bacteroidota > Flavobacteriia > Flavobacteriales > Flavobacteriaceae > Aquimarina > Aquimarina sp. AWH4_224. The sequence continues at coordinate 63,804 of NZ_JBSWWU010000006.1, forward strand.
ATGGACGTGCTACTACAGATATCAGACCGATCTGGTGTGAAGTAGACTACTTACCTTCTACGCACGGTTCTTCTATCTTTACCAGAGGGGAAACTCAAGCATTAGCAACAGTAACTTTGGGTACATCAAGAGAAGCTAACGTAATTGATTTACCAACCCAACAAGGAGAAGAAACTTTCTACTTGCATTATAACTTCCCTCCTTTCTCTACTGGAGAAGCCAGACCATTAAGAGGTACATCCAGAAGAGAGGTAGGTCACGGAAACCTGGCACAACGTGCATTAAAAGGAATGATCCCTGAAGATTGTCCATATACAGTTCGTGTAGTATCTGAAGTATTAGAATCAAACGGTTCTTCTTCTATGGCTACCGTATGTTCTGGAACTATGGCATTAATGGATGCTGGTATTAAGATTAAAAAGCCAGTATCAGGTATCGCGATGGGATTGATCTCTGATGGAGATAAATATGCGGTATTATCGGATATTTTGGGAGATGAAGATCACCTGGGTGATATGGACTTCAAAGTAACAGGTACTGCTGATGGTATTACTGCTTGTCAAATGGACATCAAGATCAAAGGACTTTCTTACGAAATCCTAGTAAAAGCTTTAAAACAAGCTCGTGATGGCCGTTTACATATTTTGGAAAAACTGACTGATACTATTGAGACTCCGAATGAATCTGTTAAGGCTCATGCACCGAAGATGGTGAAAATCACTATTCCAGAATCATACATTGGAGCAGTTATTGGGCCTAGCGGTAAAGTGATCCAGGAGATGCAGAAAGAAACAGGTACTACTATCGTAATCGAGGAAGATGGAGAGCATGGAATTGTTGAAATCTTGGGTGTAGAACAAGAAGCTATCGATACTGTAATTAGAAAAATCGAAGCGATTACTTTCAAACCTGAAGTAGGAAGTGTTTATGAAGTAAAAGTGATTAAGATTTTGGATTTTGGTGCTGTAGTAGAGTATACCGATGCTCCAGGAAACGAAGTTTTACTACACATCTCTGAACTAGCTTGGGAACGTACAAATAATGTTACCGATGTAGTGAATATAGGAGATGTTATCGATGTTAAATACTTTGGTATTGATCCAAAAACAAGAAAAGAAAAGGTTTCTAGAAAAGCACTTTTACAACGTCCTCCTAGACCAGAAGGAAAACCTAAAGGTGATAGAAAACCTCAACATAATAAGAAACAAGATTAAATTTCTTACGTTAATACTTAAAAAAGCCTTCTCGATCGAGAAGGCTTTTTTGTTTCATATTTACTATACATTTTTACGATCGTTATTGAATACCATATCCAAGAAAGGCTAATCCAACTCCGGTTGCTACATAAGATACGGGAAGTACTACAAAAGTTTTAAAGGGAGAAAACTTCAATCTTCTCAACTCCTGTATATCAGAAAACAGCACTTCCTGTTTTTGTTTATCAAACGTAACCACAATTATTCCGGTTTGCGTTTTATCCACGATAGTTACTCTTTTCTTAGACCATTCTTTGGTAGTAATTTTATATTTTTTGTTAAGGCTTATATCTTGATAAGCTTCATCCCCCATCTTTTTATAGGTATAACAACTAGAAAACAGCAAACAAAAAATAAATAATAAAGGAATTATTCTTGCCATAGGACTCCCAATCCTACCCAAGAACTTTGTAGATAATTTGTGTAATTTTCTCATAATTTAAAATTGTTTAGGCATTTAAATATAGACATTTAACCTTCTCCAACAAAAAACAACTCATTAATAATAAGACACTTAACAAATTAATAAAGGTTTTATCTTACCAAAATCAAAAGAAATTCATAACCCACGCAACCTTTTGAAAACCTCATGTCTATATAGATGTAAAATCAAAAATTAGGCAATGAAAAAAATAAGTTATATCGCACTAGCCTTATTATTCTGGACTTGTACAACAGAAAATGAAGCAATAGCACCAGAAACAAATAATGATGCACTTCTTAAATTATTTGTAGAAGACGGAACCACTTCAGATAGTAATAGAATATTTTATATGGTAAAAGGAGAAAATGGTGAACATCTGGCGTCCGGAGAACTTTTTAACCTCGATGAAATTGAATTAGTCACTGGTTCTTACTCTGGGGATAATATAGCCATTAGCATTTTAAGGTATCGACAGCTAAGTAGTGAAGTTTCTATTATCACCTATTTAGATGTCCCAAAAAATAAATCTATTATCCTAGATGATCCCTTTACTCCTTTTCCACAATCCAGAACACAACTTCAACTGGGTAATTTCCCCTCTAATTTTGAAGAAATTGTTATCGCACAATCTGGTCGTTATTCTCCTGTAGATTTCATTTTTGAAGAGAACTTTTCATATTCATTTTTTGAGAGCACTCCAGAAATTGTGATCACTTCATTATTAAAAAATGAAACACCAACATATCAAACACTAGTGTTAGACCCCAACACACAATATAACATCAATCTGAGTCAAAGTAAGGCTATGGAAACTTCTCACTCCATTAACGTTGCATTATCTTCTACAGAAGGTTTTGAATACACCACTACAATTAGTGGAATAGCAACTTTTAATGATACAATTAAAGAAAACAATTACCGTCTATATCAGGATCGAAACACAATAATATCGAACAATGAAATCCTTGTATATACTCCATCAATATTTGAAAATTTCAATTTAACCTTAAAAGCAACAAATCAAAACAACAGCTATATACAAACAACATATGGTGCAGTTCCTTCTAGTTTCGGTTTTATTAATCCAGAGGTTTCTATCAGCAATAATGATCTAAGTAACTTTGATATCTCTACCCAAAGCAATCAGGTATCCTATATTTTATCAAAATGGCATATAGAAAATACCATTGGTTTTTCCTGGAACATAGTTTCGCCGTCCACTGTAAAGGGTAAGTACAATCTTCAGGAATTACCAGAATCTATTGTAAATGAGATATCTTTACTACAGGATTTGAATACCGTTCAACTTAGTTCTGTAATAGCCACCAATACAGATGATCTTAATTATGATCTAAGCCTGGAACGTTTATTCAAATCGGATCAAACCAAAACTTTATTGAAATTAGCTAAAGAAATACATCTTTAATCCTTTATAGACGTGAAAGACATAAAAGCATAAAAACAAACATCTTAAACATCAGCATAGATTGGACTTAAAAAAGCTCATCAAAAAATGTCAAAAAAACAACCGAAATGCCCAGAGTGAACTCTTTCACTTATACAAGGATGTGCTTTTTTCTTTGAGTCTAAAATATTGTAAAAACTATGCTGAAGCTGAAGATAATTTACAGGATACCTTCATTACCATATTCAAAAAAATAAACCAATATAATTTTAAGGGGTCCTTTGATGGATGGGTAAAACGTATAGCTATTAATAAGGCTATTGATAAATATAAAAAGTCTAGCACACCTGCATTACAGATCGATGAAAACAGAGTTGCAGATACTACAATAGAGCCCAAAATGGTAGATTTTCGTTTGGATGAATTACTAGTTTTTATACAAGAATTACCTGATCAATACCGATTAGTGTTTAGTCTATACGAACTCGATAATTATTCACACAAAGAAATCGCTACAATGCTCAATATTTCAGAAGGCACATCAAAATCGAACCTTCATAGAGCTAAGGTGTTACTAAAAACAAAAATAACTGCTTTGCGAAATCCCCAAAAAAAAATTCTAGTACGTAATGAGCGATAAAAGAGATATAGGAAAAATTTTCAGCGAAAAGTTAAAAAACTTTGAAGCGGCTCCCAGTTCACTTAACTGGGAGGACATTGAAGCTGAATTACCTCCGCAGGGAAAATTTAGGATCCCATATTGGATCATTGCTTCAGGAGCGGTGTTAGTATTAGGCGCGACGATCTTTTTCTTTTATATATCGAGTGAAAAAAAACCTTTGAATCCTTCACCTGAACATCTTCAAATTGTACTACAAGAAGAAATTACAGATTGTAATGATCTTGTTTTGGAAACAGAAAACAACAATAAACAGTTCAACACTCCCACCGAAACCCGAAACAACATTAAAGTTTCCCAAACACCACCTAATACTACTACTTTTAATTCCTCAGCTACTAAAGCTGCAACGCCATTATCAAACGACCAAAAAATAGAGAAACCTGCAAACACCAACATAACTCAATACAAAACTAGCATCAACAATCATATTTCAAAAAATACCACAGAAACATCTTTAGGAAAAAGTTCCAACTCGGCAAATACAAATAACCAATATAATGTACTAAGTACAATTTTGGCTCAAGAATCAAAACTGGCATCTTACCATCTTAAGGGAGCATTGCTAACAGAGGATCAAATAGTTCCTATTGATACCATAAAAAGTGCTAAAACCTTTACTCCAAAATACAGTATTGGAATTCATTTAGCACCTACCTACCATCTCTCCCCAGATGGGTCTTTGATTAGTGATAATTTGGTTCAAAATTCGAATACAGGTGACATTGGTTTTGGATACGGCATTGTTTTCAATGCTGGTCTAAGTAAAAGACTTTCTTCAAGAATTGGTTACAACTATTTCTCAATCAAAAATGAAATTAAAGATATTACCCCTGTACAATTCCCATCAACAGTTCGAGACATTAATCCCAATGTCGATATTGATACTTTAGCAACCAACAGTAGCCTTTCACAAAGAATTAGTTTTCACGAAATATCCATGGAGCTAGGATATCTCTTTATAGACAAAAAGGTACAAGCTTCATTTATTGGAGGATTGAGTTTTGTAATTCAAAACAGCAGTGAAGTAAAACTCTCATCCCCTATGACCAATATTTCTCTTGGTAGCAACGACAAACTTCAAAAAACGAACTTTAGCATTAATTTTGGCACCAATTTCAAATATCCAATTTATAACAACATTTATTTGAACTTCACCCCACTAGTAAAATACCAATTGCAGGATGCGAGCCAAAACCGAACTTCTTACCAGCCATTATATATACAGTTACAAACCGGGTTTTCTTATCAATTCTAGAATTAAAAATTATAGCAGTACTACAAAATTGAAAAATAAATTTCTTTTTTCACATCCTTAAGATAAAGTGCAAAAGCCCTGTAAGTAAAGGGAAAAGTCAACGACTAAGCTTTTGATAATTGATGGGAAAAAATAAAAATTAAACATTTTTGTAACATTTATGTAACATATTACGTATAAGTAATAAAGGCCCTAAATTATTCATAAATCAAAATTTCAAGAGAACATAGATGAGACAGCTGAAAATTACGAAGCAGGTAACGAATCGTGAAACTGCATCGCTAGATAAGTATTTACAGGAAATTGGTAAGGTAGATTTGATTACTGCTGATGAAGAGGTGGAATTAGCACAACGTATCAAAGCTGGTGATGAGAGAGCACTTGAAAAATTAACAAAAGCCAATTTAAGATTCGTAGTATCTGTTGCTAAACAATATCAAAATCAAGGATTAACACTTCCTGACCTTATTAACGAAGGAAACCTTGGTCTTATCAAAGCTGCTAAGCGTTTTGATGAAACTCGTGGATTTAAATTTATTTCTTACGCGGTTTGGTGGATTCGTCAATCTATTCTACAAGCGTTGGCAGAGCAATCTCGTATTGTAAGATTGCCTTTGAATAAAATTGGATCTATCAATAAGATCAATAAGACCTATGCATTTTTGGAGCAATCACATGAGCGCCCACCGAGTGCAGAGGAAATTGCGAAGGAATTGGATATGACTATCAATGACGTAAAAGAATCAATGAAGAATTCTGGACGTCATGTAAGCATGGATGCACCATTGGTAGAAGGAGAAGATTCTAATCTTTATGATGTATTAAATTCTGGTGAATCTCCAAATCCTGATAGATCACTATTGCACGAATCACTTCGTACGGAGATTGAGCGTGCTTTGGAAACCTTAACACCTAGAGAAGCGGATGTAATTAGACTGTATTTCGGTCTTGGAGACCAGCATCCAATGACTCTAGAAGAAATTGGAGAGACGTTCGATTTAACACGTGAACGTGTCCGACAAATTAAAGAAAAAGCAATTCGTAGATTAAAACATACATCTAGAAGTAAAATATTAAAGACTTATTTAGGATAAATTCCTAAATTGCGGCTACAGACAGTTTTATAACATAACTGTTCGTTTTTTGATTGATGAATGACCTCCGGCTGATTACCGGAGGTTTTTTCTTTAAGTTATATTTAACGAATTATGTGAAATTTTCTAGAAAAAATGATATTACACCTAAACAATAGTTAAGAATATCGTAATTTAGAGGGTATCACAATTGCTCATACTATGAGGCATACTATATGCTATGTAAGTACCGTTAGCCCCGATGTATCCGACACCATGCTTTCGGAAATCATGGCGCACGTTAAACGGACCAATTCTCAATTAGACATTACCGGCATATTGATGCATTCTGAAGGAAACTTTTTTCAGGTTCTTGAAGGTGAAAAAGAAGTCATTCTCCCTTTATTTTACAAAATAAAAGAAGATCCCCGACACTACAATGTGATTAAAATACTGGATAAAGAAATCAACAATAGCACTTTTACGGAGTATCACTCTTCTTTTACTGTAATTTCTAGTCAAAGCAGCCATCAAGAACTACAACATTTTTTAAAAAGATTAAAAACCAATAACCCCGAACATTTTAAAAGCATATCGTATTTGACCCAAAAATTTATGAAGCTTTCCTAGGCTATAAATTGAAAGTTAAATAGTACTTTTGCGAAAAACAAACAATTTTATGGCTTCAAAACTTATTGCCCCATCTGTTCTGGCGGCGGACTTCGCAAATTTGCAACGAGATGTAGAAATGATCAATAATAGTGAAGCAGATTGGTTTCATATCGATATCATGGACGGCGTTTTTGTACCCAATATTTCTTTTGGGATGCCAGTGTTACGGGACATTGTAAAACATGCCAACAAAACAATTGATGTACACTTAATGATTGTAGAGCCAGATCGATACATCAAAACTTTTGCCGATCTTGGAAGCAATATCCTTACGGTACATTATGAAGCCTGTACACATCTTCATCGTACATTGCAAGCCATAAAAGCAGAAGGAATGCAAGCTGGTGTAGCGGTTAACCCTCATACCAATGTAAGTTTGCTTGAAGATACTATCAACGATATTGACTTGGTCTGCTTAATGAGTGTAAATCCAGGGTTTGGAGGGCAATCTTTTATAGAAAACACCTATAAAAAGGTAAAACAATTAAGAGAGATTATCGATAGAAATGGTGCCAACACCCGTATAGAAATAGATGGTGGGGTAACCAGCAAAAATGCTAAACAACTGGTAGAAGCTGGTGCAGATGTACTTGTAGCCGGAAGTTTTGTATTCAAAAGTGATAATCCCACTCAGACCATAAAAGAGCTCAAAGCAATTATCAAAACCTAAATAACTTCGTCATGCCTCAGGAATTATCTCCATCATTTGACACCTGGACTTCGATATTCCTGTTAGTCAGTTCGTTTGGATTTTTCCTGAGCATCATATTAAGTCTTCATAAAAGAAGTAGAGCGCATAATCTACCGATTATCCTACTTATTCTAGGATTTTCTTTCATCCTCTTGCAATATGTCTTTTTTTGGACAAGATACCGGAGCATATACCCACATTTGTATTTTTTTGATGCGGTCTGGTATTTATCCTTTGGTCCTTTGGTATATCACTATATTACCAGGTTTTATGACAAATCTTTCAAAATAGGATGGTATCATTATGTCCCTGCCTTACTCTCTTTTGTATTGCATGCTATTTATTATTTGAAATCCAATGGTTTTCAAAATATACAAGACTACAATAACGAAAAACTGTTTTATTTTTATTGGTCTATTAAATCTCCTTGGTTGGCAGCCTTATCCTTGATTATCTACATTGTAATCATAAAAGATTTTATCTCTTTATATAAGGGGAAACAAACCTCAGAATTTGAAATCCTTAGAACGAAATGGATTCGTTTATTAATTAATTTGTTTCTGGTATTTACCATTTCTTATATCAGTTATTATACACTGGTTAGATTTTCGTTCTTTAATGTAGCCTGGGATTACGGAATTTCATTTTCCATGTCATTGGCCATATACGGCCTGGGATATATGGTTTATAAAGAACCTTCTATTTTTAATGGAGAGTTATTGGCTAATTTATTTATTAAAAACTCTAATCAGAATGAGTTAACAGAAGCCACAAAAAATGAATTTCACCAACAGCTACTCTCCTATATTGCAAAAGAAAAACCCTACCTAGATAATAACCTTAGGCTGGTTCATTTGGCAGATAAGATTGGTTTTTCCAGCCACACCTTATCTAAACTGATTAATGAAAAAGCACAAAAGAATTTTAATCAGTTTATTAATGATTATCGTTTGGAAGAAGCAAAAAAGATGCTTTTAGAAGATCCTGAAACCAGTATTAAAACTATTTATTTTGATGTTGGGTTCAACAACAAAGCTACCTTCAATACTGCGTTCAAAAATAAATTCAACTGCACGCCTTCAGAATTTAAAAAGCAAAACATAGTGGTTCAAGATAAATAAGAAGTAAAAAATTATAATTCTAAACCCTTTCTCCCCTGTTTTTGAAGAATTTAGAATCATCAATCTTTAAAACCTGGGCTTATGAGAGCGTTATTATTATTTATGTTTTGCAGTATTTCATTCACTGTTTTTTCCCAAAAATTTACATTAATTACAGATACCTCCAATCCTATCGTATCCGAACCTACAATTGGTGGCACCTATTTTGGGACTTCGTGGACAGATATCGACAATGACCAATTGATCGACCTATTCTATGGAGGAACGATTTATAGAAATCTCGGAAAAGGAAAATTTGAAGTGACTTCGGGTAGTGATTCAATCCCTACGGCAACGGCCTTGGTAGGATGCAGTTGGGCAGATTATCAAAATGACGGTGATCTGGATCTTATTTACTCTCGGTTTTCTGCACCCTCAACTTTACAAACACGAATATATACCAATGATGGTAATGGAAACTTTGAAGAAGCAAACACCATACTAAACACCATTAGTTCTGGCACATGGAGCACACAATGGTGTGACTACAACAACGATAGTTATCTTGATTTTATACTCACCTTTGCAGATGGCTTTTTGAATCCTCTTAGTTTTCCTAATCGCTTGTATAGAGGTAATGCCGATGGCTCATTTACTGAAGTCACCGAACCCTATGAGTTTCTAACCGAAAAAGCAGCATATACGGTGTCCAACTGGACAGATTATGATGAAGACGGAGACACTGATTTATTAATAGCTAGTGGTCCCGCTGCTGGTCCTGCAGGGATTAAACCTGATTTTCTATTCAAAAACCTACAGGTAGAAACCGGACAAGAAGGATTTGAAAAAATCCCAACTTCTGAGCTTTCATTTTCTGAAGATCCACAAGATGGTCAATGCTATAATGCCATTGATTATGATAATGATGGGGATTTGGATATTTGCTTAACCAACTATTCTGGTACCACCAACAAGTTCTATGTGAATAACGCTGGAAATTATGTAGAAACTAGTACTCCTTTTACAACGGCAAACAATCAAAATTTATCCAATGCTTGGGGAGATTTTGATAACGATGGAGATCTGGATGTTATTATTACCGGATCTAATCCTGAAGGAAGTGGATACTATATCAACAACGGAGATGGAACGTTTACCGAAAGTGAATCGAATCTTATCAATACCCTGACCGGCGGAAATTCTACAGGAGCCACTATAGGAGATTATGACAATGACGGTGATCTTGATTTTTTTGTGGTAGGCAACAGCCTAAAAGGGCTATTCAGAAATGATCTTTTTATTAAAAATCACTTTGCAAACTTCAAACTTATTGGTAATCCATCCAACAAAGCTGCTTTGGGAGCTAGATTAGTGCTTACCTCAAAAATAAAAGGAAAGACGGTGACCCAAAAAAGGGAAATTTCGGCCTCAAACACATTTATGGGACACAATAGTTTAAGAGCACATTTTGGACTTAACAAATCTCCAAAAATAGACAGTTTAACCATTTACTGGCCTTCGGGAACTGTAGACACTTTCAAAAACCTAAGAGTGAATCAGTTCTATATTATCGAAGAAGGCAAAAAAAAACCGATTTCGCCACCGATTAAAGACATCAAAAAACGAATCATAGTATACCCCAACCCTGCAAAAAAAAGAGTAAAAGTTAAAGTAATCGGAGGGCAATCATCAAATCCGATAACCGTAAGGTTAAAAGGTAATTCTGGAAATCAATTAGTAGAAAAAACCTTCGCTCCCGACGAAAACATCATATTGGATACATCCGCATTTCCCGGAGGTAATTATTTTTTAGAAGTAGTCGTAGATGGAATGAGTACCGTTAAAAAGTTGGTTATTAAATAAACCTGTTCCTATTTCATCTCAAAAAAGGCAAGTTTTGTAATAGAACTTGCCTTTTCCCTTTTAAAAACTTTTAAAATTAGTAGTTTTACTCTGTATTTGGCGGTAAGAAAAGCTGTTGGGTAACGACAACTTTTCATAGATATTTTTTTAGCAATGAAGCATATAGATTTAATAATTATTGGCGGTGGTCCTATTGGGATTGCCTGTGGGTTGGAAGCAAAAAAAAACGGAATCGATTATCTTATTTTGGAAAAAGGCCCTATTGTGAACTCCTTATTCAATTACCCCATCAATATGCAGTTCTTTTCTTCATCTGAAAAGTTGGAGATTGATGATATTCCTTTTATTAGTAAGGAAGCCAAACCTAAACGTAATGAAGCATTAGAGTACTATCGTAGAATTGTGACTTCAAACGATCTCAACATCAACTTATTCGAAAAAGTAAATGAGGTAAAGAAAGAAGGGAATTCTTTCTCAATTACTACAGAAAAAGAAGCATACACAGCATCTTTTGTGATTGTTGCTACTGGTTTTTATGATATCCCAAATACGATAGATGTTCCTGGAGAGGAGTTGCCAAAAGTATCTCATTATTATAAGGATCCTCATTTTTTTGCCAAACAGAAACTTGCCGTAGTAGGAGCCAGTAATTCTGCTGTTGATGCTGCTCTAGAATGTTACCGCAAAGGAGCCGAAGTCACTATGATCGTGCGTGGACCAGAGATTGGAAGGCGAGTGAAGTACTGGGTACGTCCAGATATCGAAAACCGAATCAACGAAGGAAGTATTAAGGCTTATTATAATACCACTATCAAAGAAATTTCGAAAGATAGTTTAGTATTAGATACTCCCGATGGAGCACTGAGTATTGAAAATGATTATGTACTGGCACTAACCGGGTATAAACCTAATTTTGAGTTTCTGCGGAAAATAGGAATACAACTTTCTGACGATCAGAAATTACATCCACAATATAATGAGGAAACCATGGAAACTAATATAGAAAATCTATTCTTGGCAGGTGTTATCTGTGGAGGGATGGACACTCATATTTGGTTTATTGAAAACTCCAGAATACATGCCAAAACAATTTTGAGTACCATTTCTCAAAAAATACATCAATAAAAAAGCCAAACACTGTTGTAGGATTTGGCTTTGTTATATAATTTTCTTGACAGTTAGTCTCCGCTCAATCTCATTAAAATACTTAGGATATACCAAAAGAGTAGCATTAGCGAGGCAAACAAACCTAAAGAAGCTCCTACATATTGATCTTCGGCATATTTATGAACCATATTAGACGTCTGATACAATATAGACCCCGAAGCCAACACAACCATTCCTGCACTAAACCATAAGCCCAAGTTAAATCCAAATATCATACCTCCTACGATCAATCCCAAAGCGATAAAAAATCCAATCGTTAATGCTGATTTCAGAAAAGAAAAATCTTTTTTGGTGATCAAAACTATGGCAGATAAACCTGTAAAAAGGGACAACGTAAGAATTGCTGCCTGGTAAAGGATATTCTCTCCTCCACTTTCGGCAATCATCATTGCAATCCCGATAAGTGGAATAAAAATAAAGGCTTCAGCAACCACATATAATAGAAGTCCTAGATATTGCTGATTGATATTATGATTTTTAAAAGCCATTCTCTCGGCAAAAGAAGTGGCCAACATAAATCCTCCTAGCATAATTAACCACCTAAATCCTTGTGTCATTGAAAATGCAAATTCTACAATAGCATCTACTTGAAAAAAGAACCATTCTACGATTACAAAAAGCAAAACGGCCATCGCCAAATGGGTATATGTTTTTTTATAAAATGCTACTCTTTTTTCGTCCGATAGTGAGCTTACTGGTAATACTTGCTGAAATTCTTCCATATACTAATACATTGATTGTTTTATAAATTAAATATACTCCCTTTCTATCAAAAACTAGTGTAATTCTTCAAAATATCTAAAATTAAGCATGCGCACTACATACCCATAAATATTGGGGAATTTAGCCTTTAACTTATCTGGAGATTCCATAAATACCTCAATAAGCACCGCAATAAATTCGAACTTATCGGTAAACGCATATTCTCGTAGCAGGTTGGCTTCTACAATTTGTTTTCGTATTTCTATCGCACCCAAATATTCCTCTAGTTCCAAAAATGTATCATAAAAGATTTCGGAGCTAATATCATTCTTCTTAATAGAATTGTAATGAATCGCATGCGTAATTTCGTGCACACCAAGATTCCTACCGTGATCCTTGTTTTGTTTTCCTTTTAGAAAATGTTTCCAGGACAATGCTAATGCTTTGGATCGAGGGTTAAATTCTCCAATATTTTCTGTTTGATTTAGAATCGAATAAAAGGACTTTGGATATAATATAATGGTACTTAAATATGCCAACAAATAATGTCTCATCCCAAAAGTAAGTTGGATAAACATCATAGTAATCTGCATCTTCATAAATCCATCTACTACCAACCCTTCTCTGCCCACGAAACGAATTTCTTCCAAAAAGCGGGCACATCTATGCTCAAAATATTTTCTCCTTTTTTTATCGAGAGACTTGTAGAAATCATTTTCCTCTAAAAACTCTTCGAGATAAGAGGGTAGTTTTTTAAGAGAAGGATAAAAGTGAATAAAATAAGGTTTTTGCTTGTGTTTATAATATACAGACTCCATATACCGAAGCACATAATAGACACAAATAGAAACGATTCCAACGGTCACTACAACTCCAATAATATTTTGAAGTATAGAGTTAGAAACTTCTTCTTCCTGAAGCACTAATAAAGAGAATACATGATAATTCAAAAAAAGAAAAAATGTAGGTTAAGGCACTTAAAAATAGTATTTTAATAACAATTATCTCATTAAAATCGTTATTTAACATTATTTCCTAGTACTTATTCTCAACATATTAGTGAAATTTGGTCCTTTTACAATAGAAAGGTACTCCTACAATTTCGTCTAATCTAGTTGAAAACTTACCATATCAAAAAACTCTTTTCTTATCATAGGATCTGCAAATTGTCCTCCAAACTCTACGGTAGTCGTGAAGCTGCTTTTATCTTTAATCCCTCTTGAAGACACACAAAGATGTTTGGCATTTACCACCACAATAACATCTTCTGTTCCTAAGGTTTTTTGGAGATCTCTTAGAATTTGCAAACAAAGCCTTTCCTGTACTTGCGGTCGATGTGCATAATAATCCACCAACCTATTTAGTTTTGATAATCCTACCACTTTATCTTTGGGAATATACCCCACATGAGCATTACCTACAATGGGTAAAAAATGGTGCTCACAGGCAGAGTCTATGGTGATATTTTGTTCTACTAATATTTTTTGATACTCATACTTATTATCAAAAGTCGAAACTTTAGGTCGGTTTTTTGGATTCAACCCATAAAAAAGCTCCTTTACATACATCTTGGCAACTCTATAAGGAGTTCCCGAAAGGCTATCATCGGTCAAATCAAGCCCTAGTTCTTTCATAATTTCTGAAAAATGATGTTGAATCCTTTCAATTTTAGCATCATCTGATTTTTCAAAGGCATCAGCTCTCAATGGGGTTTCTGTAGCACTAGAAACATGCGAATCACCCATCATTTCTATTTCATTTTTATTCATTTTACACTAATTAGTGGTACAACATTCTTTTTTACACTGGCAATATTTCAAATTGTAAAAATGCAAAATCACAAGCGATAACGACCCTATATAAATGATCTCTTCGGGTAATGGAACAATAGCCAGTTTTTCATTAACAATAATTCCTAATAAAAATAACCAACTGCTCCAAAAGGCATATCTAATATTTGGTTTTGAAGTAGTTCTAACTGATCTACGAATAGCAAAAAAAGAAAGCACTAAAAAAACAAGATCTATAGATTTCCACCATATGGTTGGAGTATCTCCAAACATCACTACACTACTATGTGCCATAAAAAGAAATGGCGTTAATAAACAATGAGCCAAACATAGAGTGCTTGCAACAATTCCTACAGTATCCGAGTTATTTCGTATGAAAGATATATTCAAAAGAAAAAATGTTTATATTCCAAGAGTGCAAAGATACTATAATTTTATAAATGCGACTTTGTTGCGTTAATTAAATTTATTTATTTTTGCTCAAACAATCTTATGTTACGTACCCAATCTCTTCAGTTTTCATATCAGGACTCAAAAAATGGGACTTTATCTTTTCCTGACATCAATATAGGACCTAAACAAGATCTCTTGATATTGGGCCCTTCGGGAGTAGGTAAAACCACACTATTACACCTTTTGGCTGGTTTATTACCAGCACAAAGTGGTGATATTTTTGTCGCCAATACGCATCTAAACACTCTCTCCAGAAAACAACTGGACAAATTCAGAGGGCAACATATAGGATTAATATTTCAACGTAGCTATTTTATAAAATCCTTATCCTTAATAGAAAACCTCAGCCTACGCGAGCGAATTTCTAAAACGAAAAATGATCGATACCGTAAGGAGCAATTGATCATGCAACTTGGCCTCTCTGATCTTCAAAATAAAAAAGTGTACGAATTAAGTGAAGGACAACAACAACGTCTTTCAATAGCTCTTGGGGTTATTCATAAACCAAAAATACTATTAGCAGACGAACCCACATCCAATCTCGATGATGTGAATTGTGAAAAAGTGATCTCCTTGCTCAAAAAAGAAGCTGAAATATGCAAGAGTAATTTAGTGATCATTACTCATGATCAAAGAGTTAAATCCCATTTTGATAACCATATAATCCTATAAAGTTGTTATATCTAGCATACAAGAATCTAATTTCTAAACCTTTAAATACTTTTTTAAGTATTTTACTGCTAATGTTTAGTATTTCGTTGGCTACGTTTATATTGCAAATCAAAAATCAACTTAACCAACATTTAGAAAGCAACATAAAACCATTCGATATGGTTATTGGTGCAAAAGGAAGTCCATTACAACTGGTGCTTTCTTCTGTCTTGCATATTGACAATCCTACTGGAAATATCCTCTTAAAAGACGCTATGAAGATTAGCAAGAACCCTATGGTAAAAGAGGTGATTCCAGTTTCTTATGGAGATAACTACAAGGGATATAGGATTTTGGGCACTTATGATACTTATCTAACACAATACGGGGCAAAACTACGTGAAGGAAAATTGTTTGAAAAATCTTTTGAGGTAGTATTGGGAAGCTATGCAGCTCAAAAACTGAATTTACAGCTTGGAAGCACCTTGGTTAGTGCTCATGGTTTGGCAGACAATGCTCTCGAAACTCATGACGAAAAGCCTTTTACCGTTGTTGGCATATTAGAACCTACAGGATCTGTAATCGATCATCTTATCATTACCAACCTGGAAAGTATTTGGGAGGTACATGAACATGGAGATGAAGAGGAACACGCAGAAGAGCATGACGACCACGAAAAACATGATGAAGAGCATAACGAACACCAAGGAGAGCACGATGATCACAAAGAACACGATGATAAACACGCAGAAGAGCATAATGATCACAAAGAACATGAAGGAGAGCATGACAATCATGAACAACATGAGGATGAACGAGAAATTACTTCCTTACTCGTAAAATTCAGAAACCCTTTGGCGACTTTACAACTTTCCAGATACATCAATGAGCAAACATCAATGCAAGCTGCACTTCCTAAATTTGAAATAGAGCGATTGATGGATTTCTTAGGTATAGGTTTTCAAGCTATAAATAGTATCGCCCTTATTATATTGATAGTTGCGGGTCTTAGCATATTTATTAATCTCATAAAAACAGTCCGGGAAAGAAAACAAGAATTAGCGCTATTACGGACCTACGGGGCCAGCTCGATTCAGTTGTTACAACTGGTGTTTTTTGAAGCGTTGTTCTTGTCAGTATTCGGTTTCCTTCTAGGATGGTTACTTGGTAGATTCGGTGCCTGGCTGCTTTCCTTTTTTACGCAAGATCTATATGGGTATAGTTTTGCGTTTAGCCTTCCAGACAATAGGGAGCTTTTAATACTATTTCTGGTAATTTTAACGACCTTTTTGGCTGCGATTATGGCTTCTTTATCTATATTTAGGCTGAATGTATCAAAAACAATCTCGAATGCATAAAATAATTCTGGTAGTCCTATTTCTGATCGTTAGCAACAGTGCATTTTCTCAGGAACAATTAACCTGGGAAGACTTTGCCGATGTGAAGTTTTCTAATGTGTACAGCCCAGTATATGATGATATCTTTTTAAAACCAAAGTTTGGACCTGGCATAAAGTCTCATGAAGGTCGTCGAGTGAGTATCAAAGGTTATTTTTTGGATTTTTCTCTAGAAGATGATGAATTCTTTTTACTCTCTAAAAATCCTAGAGCATCTTGCTTCTTTTGTGGAGGAGCTGGCCCAGAGAGTGTTCTGGAGATTATGTTTAGCAAAAAACCCAATTTCAAGACCGATCAATTAGTAGAAATCACGGGTGTTCTTATACTCAATCTTGATGATGTGGATCATTGCAACTATATCATTAAGGATGCAACTGGTAAATTAATTCAGTAAACACCTAAAACTATCCCCTTAGCTATAAAAGAAAAAATCACTAAAATTTTTAAGCAATAGTAATTTTTTAATAAACTATAGTTTATATTCAATTTCGTTATTACTACACAATTTTATAATTCACACATTAAATGAAAAACATAATTTACATTGGGTTCCTTTTTATGGTATCTATACTAGAAGCCCAAGACAAAAATGTACAAGTCCCTAAAAGTTATAGCAATATCCATAGTGATGAAAAAGGGCTATATCTTGCTGATGGAGATCAACGTTATTATGCTGCAAAAGCAGTTGCCCAATATTCATTACAACAGCTGTTTGGAAACCCCAAAGGAACCGAAGACGGTGTTGTCTTAGATTTTGGAGATTTTGAAGGAAGTATCACCTACGGTCTTATCCCTTATGGAAAAGCACCGCATCCTTTACCTGTTTTCCGTTTTGTTAAAACATTGGTCGAAGGAAAAGCAGAAATCAATATTAAAAAGGATTTTAGGTATCCATATGATTTTGTGGATTGGCAAGAAAAAGAACAATTACATTTCGGATATCGATTAAAAGATAAAGATGGAATGATTGTATATGATGGAGAAATTTCTTTAAAAGGAAAAGGTCCTTTTGAAGCTGTCCCAACCATGTACGAAGGTCCTTTTGTAAACAAACTTACAGATACTAGCGCTACAGTTTGGTTCAATACCACCATCCCGACAAAAGCGCAATTGCATATTGATAATCGGATTATTGAAAGCCCTGAAGGAACACATCACGAGATCACTGTTACCAATTTGAAACCTTCACAAAAATATGTGTATAAGGTTGCATATGGTGTATTTGAACAACAATATCATCTTACTACTGCACCTAATCCAGGAAGTCGTAAACCGTTTGTTTTTGCATATACCAGTGATAGTCGACATGCCACTGGCGGAGGAGAACGTAAAATCTATGGAGCTAACGCCTATATTATGAAAAAAATGGCTGCTGTTGCCTATTCGAATAATGCCACTTTTGTGCAATTCAGTGGAGACATGATCAATGGATATTTGACCACTAATGAGGAAACGCAATTGCAATATACCAATTGGAAAAAAGCAGTAGAACCTTTTTGGCATTACATGCCTTTTCAAGTGGGCATGGGAAATCATGAAGCTCTTGGACATATATTCAGAAATGATCAAGGACAAAGCAGAGGGTTCGTGGATAAGTTTCCTTTTCATACCGCTTCTGCAGAAGCTGCTTTCGCCGAAGCCTTTGTAAACCCTCTGAACACTAGTCTAAAAAGTGAAGACGGGAGCCCATATGACCCAGATCAAAACGAAGTTGATTTTCCGAGTTATGCCGAAAATGTATTTCATTACGTTTACGACAACCTAGCAGTTATCGTTTTAAATAGTGATTATTGGTATGCTCCAAGCTTATCAAGAAATACATCAACATCCGGTGGATTGCACGGGTACATTATGGATAATCAATTGTCGTGGCTCAAAAAAACCGTTGCAGAATTAGAAGCGAATACCAACATCGATCATATTTTTGTAACTCAACACACCCCAGTATTCCCTAATGGAGGCCATAGTCGTGATGATATGTGGTATAGCGGAAATAATGAGAAAAGACCTGTAGTAGCTGGCAAACCACTAGCAAAAGGGATTCTAGAACGTAGAGATGAGTACTTAGATATTTTAATCAACCAAAGTCAAAAGGTGGTGGGCGTGCTTACTGGTGATGAACATAATTACAATCGTTTGAAATTGACCAAAGAAGTTCCGATCTATCCGGACAACTATCCTCATAAAAAATTAAATGTATCAAGACCTATTTTTCAAATCAACAATGGAGCTTCGGGAGCACCATACTACGCTCAAGAAGTGTTACCATGGAGCAAATTCACTGAAGCCTTTAGCGTTGAGAATGCGGTCTGTCTCTTTTACGTAGATGGAAAAAAAGTATCCATGAAAGTGATCAACCCAGATACGCTAAATGTCATAGATGAAATTATTCTAAGGAAATAAAACTAAAACAAAAAAAAGCCTGTGTCCTAAACAACACAGGCTTTTCACTTTTCTAAAGTAGTTTGTTATTCTTCTTTCAAGGTAACAGTACGAGTTACCTTATTAAATGGACCAGGAAGTAATGCTCCTGAAGCATCTAATAATTCTAGTTGAATAGTAACCTCTCCCATAGGTAACCCCTTCATAACATGAGGTACCCACTCGGTAATCATAAATTCGTTACCGTTGATAGTAGCTTTAACTTTATTCCCAGTTTCTGACAAAGTAGTATTAAGTACAAAAAAGTCTAATAACACCGCTTGTGTATCTTTACCCTTGTACTCTCCTTTTGGTCGGCTATAAATAAGTGTTGGAGCTTTCATATCCAGACCAACAGCATCTTCTGGGTTCTCCCCTATTTCTAATTTACGAACTACCACAGAATTTTCATTCTTTACCGATTCATGAAAAGATCGGCTTAAAAAAGCCACCAAATGATGAACACCTTCTGGCACTTCTTTTTTAAATGTTGGTTCATAATGTGCAGAATACGGCTGGTTATTCAGAATGAAATGGATATGTTGTCCTTTTCCAGAATTTGCTAATTTTTGAGCATTTTCTCCTTCAGTTTGAGCTCCTAATTCATAGTTCTCTACTTTGAAAGCAAAATCCATTTCTCCGGCTTGCCCTTTAATAGTTTCTTCTCCATCCAAAATTAATGAAGCATCAGCATATGCAGGAGAGCCTTTCAATTTTTCTAGTGTAATTTTTGGCTCTTCTACTTTTTCGGTGGTTTCAGTAGCAGTATCTACTGCTTCTTCTTCATCAGTAGTTTTTTTCTCCTGTTTACACCCTGCAATCATAAATATGGCCAGGCATACTGCAATAATTAAGTGATTAGCGTTTTTGTTCATTTTAATATAGTTTTAAGTATTAGTCAATTCTTTTCAAGGGTTATTTTCATAAAGCGTATCAAAATCCCAAACGGACTGTGTGTCGTTGTTTGTAATGGTCAAATTCCCCAAATGGGTAGTACTATGATCATGTCCGTTTAATCGGCAAACAAGTTGTGTAATTCTACTGTACTCTATTTCGTCTGAAGGTGTAATATAAATTTTAACATCACCCCCTGCAATAGTAAGCACATTACCTTTTCTTTCCAAAAGTCTACAACTTAAATATCTTAACTCTCGGGCAATTCGTATATAATCCTCTGGTATACAACTGAGATGAATTTCTTCTATTCCATTAAAAAGTTTCTGTTCGGTGTAAGCGGTTTCTAGAAAAGCCGAACGAGAATAAGAATCAAAAGATTTCTCAAACAAGGTTTCCAAAAAAGCAGGATCATAAAAAGCATACCAGGTATGTAAAGCAGTACCCGGGCTTGGTGTATAAAACGCCTTAAACCAAGTATGTTGATCTCCTTTTAGCGGCATATCCACAGTTTCTGAGGCATATAAAAGAGAGTCTTCTGTCTTTCTAATTTTAGGAACCACACCTAGATGAAAATGCTCATTATTATTTTTCAAAGAAAACCCAATACCACTTTTCCCTACGGGTTCATTATATTTATTATTTGGTCCTAAAATTTCAATATAATGCTGATGTCCTCTAAGGTAACAGGTCGAAGAATGTTCCTGCTCATTAAGTGGTGCAAAATCCGGTAGACCAAGGTCCATTCTGCCATAAGCAGCTTTCCACAGATTGTCTTTTGTTAATCTAGCATAAGTAACACTATCCACTACTACATACAAATGATCCAACAACACTTTGGATACATTTTTATCAAAAACGGCATCTATCTTTTCCCGGTCTATAGCATTTTGTTCTAGAGGCTCTTGCACTTGCTTTTTACAAGAAATACAAATCAAACATATTGTAACCAACATTATGATTCTATCTACTATAATACGACTGCTTAAAAAAGTCATAGCGTTTACAAGATATTTTGCTTTATCAAAAATAACAATAACAAAGTTATATATCACCCTCCATTAATCGCATTTAATAAAATTGTCCCTGCGATTCCAAAACCAGCTCCAGAGACAAATAAATTCCATTTAAAATGCTCTCCTTTGATAAACTTAGTATAGATCCATAAGGAAATCATAAACAGGAATACAATAAATAGCTGACCCACTTCTATACCAATATTAAATGCAAACAATGGCATAATGATGCTATCGTTAAATAGCATAAACTTAAAATTACTTGCAAATGCCAAACCGTGAATTAAACCGAAAATAAGTGCGATACCATACTTGAATTTAGTATCAGAAAATTTACCGTGCTTGTTATAGTTGATAATGTTTGCCAATGCTGTAATCATAATAGTGAACGGAATTAACATATCGATAAGCTTAGAATTGGCTGGAATGATATCCAAAGCACTAAGTATCAACGTTCCACTATGACCTATTGTAAAAGCAGTAATAATGACCAAAATCTGCTTCCATTGTTCTAGCTTGAAAGCTGCACATAAGGTCATTACAAATAATAAATGATCATAGGCATGGATATCCACGATATGCTCCCATCCACTAATAAAAAAAGAACTTAAATTGTCCATAGGTATCTTCGTATATTATAAATTAAAAGTTATTGGTTCATCGTAGGTGGTAACATCAAAATAATTCTCATCAACAAATGGAGGTATACTCACCGTAATTCGATTAGATTGTTGAAATCCAAATTCTTCAAATAACAAGGTGTTTTCTATGCAAATTTGATCTCCCTCTTTAATTTTAGGAACATCTCGATAAAACTTTATGGTGATGATATTGTTCTTTTCCATCACTTCTGAAGATTCGTATTTAAAAGGGAAATACTCATTGTTGATTGATACCTTATAATATCGTGCAAAATAGTTTTCAATCCCTTTAATATCTTCCTTGGATAGGTTAGATAGATTGATATCCTTGGTAAACGTATCATTGATACTAAATGAGAAGTCGTCTATAAAGAGCCTGCACTCCATAGCAAACGTGCTTTTTTTAGCACTATATTCAATTAACGAAGATGTCAATTTAACGGGATGAGAACTGCTAAATGACGCTGAAAGAAAGAACAAGCATAACAGCAGTAGTACTTTATAATATCTCATTTTCGGGAGTTTTGTTTTTCTAATATTTCTTGAAACAACATATATTGGGATTGGACTCATATGATTAAAACTGTTTTAAAAAGGTAATTTTACTAATGAACTGTGTGGTGCGTTGTATAGGGTCAAAAGCTTCGGTTTGCGTATCATTAAATACCAAATAGATAAATGATAAAGGCATATATTCCCAACTAAAACGTACATTCCATCTTCCTTGCTCATCAAAACTATTGTATTGATAAAAAGTCGACAGTTGGACTCTTGGGTTCAGGGCAAGTCTTAGACTGGCTGTATATAAATCGGTATTCAAATCTTGTTCTAAAATTCCTACGTCATCTATATTGTTATGTTCATAATCCGCAGATAGTGCAATATGGGGAATTGGTGCATACCGCAATCCAGCGGTAATTGTAGTTCGTTTACCGTTATAGAAATTTCCAAAATCATATCGAATTGACCCCGATATTTTTTTGGATTGATCGGTATTATATCGTAGCAAAAATCGAGTATATTGATATTCTCTTTGTTCAATTTCCAGACCCAATGGAGCAAAATTGAAGTTAATATTTTGCCAGGTAGGAGTAAATGATGCTTCGACAAAGCTATTGTCTTTGAACCAGGTATAAATTGGGAAAATATAGATACTAGCTTGTTGAAAATTTCCAAAATCCTCAAAATCGTGGTAATAGTTGAAAAATGCTCCCGGATCCCATCTTCTCACAAAAGGCAAGCTTTTTGGTCTTACAATAGCATACCCACCTGGGCTATGATACATCACATCTTTTTGAAAAACGAATCCCATATCCGGGGCATATGCATTACTCACAAATGTATTGAGGTATCCTAAGTAATATTTATTGGTTCTAGCCCCGGCAAACAATCTCCCGGCATACCCGGTATCCCCTTCACTATCCAGTGAAGTAGACAATAGATAGGAAATAGTAATCTCGCTTTTTGGCCGTATAAAACCATCAATGGAAATGGTAGTGTTATTTTGAGAAGAAACTCCCAAATTGCTTGAAGAGTCATCCAATCTATAGGTCACCATAGCTCCAACATTATTCTCTTTGCCATAGTTTTGCATATATCGAGCCACTCCAAACGTACTGGCAGGACTATTATCGGTATCGCGTTGGCGAACTGCAAGTGCTGCAATCGTCCGATTTTCATTTCTATCAGTATACCTTACCCCAGCATCCAAAGGAGCTGGTGCAGCATTAAAGGTGTTTTCTAATCCAATGGTTCTACTAAAGAATGGACGTAATTGCGAGTTCCCCCCTCCGGCCCAAATACCAGAGTTTTCTAAGAAAAACTGACGCCTCTCTGGAAAGAAAATATTAAATCGTTCTAAGTTATTTACCGCCCTATCCACATCAGCCTGTGCAAAATCGGTATTAATGGTAAGATCCAAAACCGCATTAGGATTGATTGCCCATTTAACATCTCCCCCTATTTTGGGTTCGTTCGATTTATCTGTAATCATACTCCCCGCCTTATTCTCATCGTATTGATATAGTGCATAGGGTTCTACACGAATATTGGCAGAAGGCGGTGGTACTTCTAAACCCGTAAGTTTGGCCGCATATACCATTCTATTTTGCGAAAAAGACTGGGGAATGGCCGGAAAAACAGTTTTTTCAAAATCCTTCCTGGCTAATCTATAAAAAGTAATCCCCCATGTTACTGGAATACCATCTACCGGTTTATCATAGCGTATAGATTTAAAAGGGATTGCAAATTCTGCATAATATCCCTCATCTGTTCGCTGTGTTCGAACACTCCACAAAGCATTCCAATCCCGATCAGAATTACTATCATTAAAACTCTGTAAATCTAGTTGATTACCGTAAGGTGTGGTCTGAAATGACGCAGCATATTGCTTAGTGTTTTGAGCATCTATTTGAATACCAAACACATCGTTTTCTCCACTATTAAAATCTCGTCTTAGATCCTGCATTCGCACCCCTGCTCTACCTAATGAATCTGCTGCAAACACTCCAAAATATAGATTTGAATTATCAAAAAGTACGCGAACCGTGGTTGGATTTTTAATAGCTCCTCCTTGTACCGGTTCTACTCTGAAAAAGTTTGTAATTGGGGTTGCATTTTGCCAATCGGTTTCATTCAATTTACCATCAATAGTTATTTTTCCAGCAGTTCTGGTAGCTCTTATTTCTTCTGGGGTTTCAGGAGGAGGAAAGTTTTGATCTCCCTCTTGGGACCAAGAAGTGAAATGGAGTATAACAACTAAAAAAAGAATGAACCTAGACATCATTTATGTTATTAATTGAGTGGCACCTTTCCATGAGCCAACACTCTTCTCTCGATGGTTCCCGGTGAATAAAAAACCGCATTATCAGAATGATACACAAAGCTTCGGGTAACTACCTTGTACTTTTTCAAAGTTTGCCCCAAAATCGAAGTTCTCAGAACATCTCTTTGCTGTTTTTGTAAATGTCTTGAAGCCAGGAGCATCGTTCTTAACATCGGATGACTTTGTTGTAAGAAGCAATCTGGCAACGTTTTATCCAATGCCAGTAACGTATTATTTACCTGAAAAAGAGATTCACAATCAGATTCAAGCGCTTCTTTATAAAACAAATTAGTGTGTTTTGTAATAAAAACAGCTTGAGTAATCTTTTGCTTTTTAATTAGGGTTGTAAGACTTTGCTGAGTCGGAACATCCCAATTAAAACTGGCCCCAAGGGCCGTATAGAAAAATGCTTTCGTGCTACAAGTTTGACTCAAGACATTTTCTATATGGTCCGTAGGGCAGATTAGAAACAGACAGTTTCCATATTTCAGTTTATTAAAACTCATATCTTCTTACATCGTATTAAACACCTACTATACATCAGATTTTCAGTAATAGATTTCATCCTTCAGAACACTCAAGTGTGTTCTACTTCAACCGTTATTAGAGCAGCATTACTACAGCACAATTCAATCTAGCCAAAACCGCTTGTGCTAAAATGAATTTTCCTGGTATCTACTAATTGGCCAATTATCTGTATTTCCAAATAGCCCGCTTTTCCAAGCAATGATCTCTTTATCGGTAAGCAAACATTTTTCTAGCTGAGCTGTAATCTCATCTACATTCAAGTGTTGACCGATAAAAACTAATTCAATTTTACGATCTCCATAGACCGTATCCCACTCCGATTCTATCATGTCTTGATTCTGTAAAAACATCGGATAATTCATTCGCTCATTGAAAGGCATAGAGGCCCACCAAACTCCAGCAGGATCTGTTTTTAAAGATCCTCCGGCAGAACTCCATATCAGTGCTTGATCTGATCTGGACGCCAACCAAAACAATCCTTTACTTCGTATCACATTGCTTGGAAAACCATCTCTGGCAAAATCTAAAAATCGATCAGGATGAAATGGTTTCTTACTTCTAAACACAAATGATCCTATCCCATATTCTTCGGTTTCAGGAATGTGTTCATTTTCTAATTCACGTATCCATCCTGCCGAGTTCTCTGCTTCCTCAAAATCAAAGAGCCCGGTATGAATCACTTTGTCTAATGGAATCTGAGAATTTTCTGTGAAAAATATTTCAGCTTTAGGATTAAGCTTGGCAATAATATCACGTACATTATTTAATTCTTCCTTGGTTACCAAATCTGCCTTATTCAACAAAATCACATTGGCAAATTCTATTTGATCGGTCAAAAGATTAACGATAGTTCTATCATCTCCTTCTATATTGGTTAAATCCCGATCTACCAAATATTGAGGACTTGAAAAATCTTTTAAGAAATTAAAGGCATCAACTACTGTAACCATAGTATCCACATAGCTGAAACGACTAAGGTCGATGGTTCCGTCCTCACTTTCAAAACTAAAGGTTTGAGCTACTGGAATAGGTTCGGAAATCCCCGTACTTTCTATGATTAGATAATCAAATCGATTTTCTAGGGCTAGTTTCTCTACTTCGACCATAAGATCCTCTCGTAAAGTACAGCAAATACAACCATTTGACATTTCTACCAATTTCTCTTCAGTTCTAGATAGCGTATTTTGATTTTCGACCAGATGAGCATCAATATTAACTTCACTCATGTCATTGACAATGACAGCAGCCTTGAGCCCTTCTTTATTATGTAAAATATGATTCAGTAAAGTGGTTTTACCCGCTCCCAAGAAACCACTTAATACGGTAACCGGTAATTTATTCATGTATTTTGAATTAAGATATTAAAAGCATTTTAGCAGTTTAGCGATCTATGTAAATAAGTACACAGCAGCTAAGAGGTAGCTCAACGATCAGTGATAACGAAGCATAGATCACCTATATCATTGAAATAGGTTTATTTTTTAGAGATAAATCCTAGGAAACAATTGTAGGAGGTGGTTTATTGTATAAGCCTCTTGGTAAAGTGATGAAATATCCAGAGGTCTCATAGTTAAACCTATTCGTAAGTTCCTGAAAATTGATCTCAACCTTTTTTTCCAACTCAAAAAAAGTAGGACT
The DNA here is from genome assembly GCF_056160245.1 of Aquimarina sp. AWH4_224. Lineage (NCBI taxonomy): Bacteria > Pseudomonadati > Bacteroidota > Flavobacteriia > Flavobacteriales > Flavobacteriaceae > Aquimarina > Aquimarina sp. AWH4_224. Next base: position 90,347 of record NZ_JBSWWU010000006.1, read on the forward strand.
AGAGAAAGGAGTTATTTTATGAGACACCTCAACCATATCACACAATTCGCAATGGGTTTGGTCATCATTTTCAGAAAAATGCACCAGATCATGAACATTAACTATTCTAAGAAGTAGAAAAGCTAAGACAAAGCAATATGAATACATCCGTCTTTTATCATTCATGTCCATTGGGTAAATATACCAATTAATCAAAAATCAAATCTTAAGACTTTTATAATAATTGGAATTTTAAGAGTTTCCTCTCTCTATTTTGTTCAAAAAAAGAAATACTCTGGTTAAACAAATCCACCGAATTGACAAGAGATGAAAATGGAAAAATCATTAACTTTAAGTTAAATTTTAGTTAAAAATGTTAATATTAGTTAAAATTTGATACAGATTAAATAAGTGTTTCCTACGTCTCAAAACCTGAAGGATTTTTCCTAAAAATTACTTCTAACCTACCAATTTTACTAAAGCAACATTGTTGCAATAAATTAATTAAGAATTTCTAAATTACACCTTATTTTTTAATTTTCAGCCACTTACCCTACGGTTTTACCCTACGAATATTTTTGATTGATTTAATACATTTGAGTCCTAACACAAATTAAACTTATATGAAAACTTTTAGCAAAATTGCCTTGGGCGCTATGCTCTCGGCACTGGCACTCACTTCGTGTCAAAACGACACTGTTACCGAAGAAGTTGTTGAATCTGCAGTAGAAACTACAAGCTTTGAAGGCAACATTATTCCTGATCAGTATATCGTTGTTTTTAATCCGGACCAAATCAAGCCGGCGTCAAAAATTCTAGCCAAAACATCATTTACAAGCAGAGATGCTAAAGCTAAGGCGGTAAGAGAAATCTCTGAGGTTTCTATGAAGCAAATCAACACGATTTTGACAGACAACAATGTGGATCAGTCTAAGGTAATCGATTATTACACTACAAAAATTTCGGGTATTGCTGTAAAATTAAACGATAGTGAATTTAAACAATTATCTAAAGACCCTAATGTTCTGGGGATCGAATTTGACCGAGTAGTTCAACTCCCAAAGTTTGAGATAGAAGAAGCAATCACAGGTGATGCTGCAGTAAAAATGCCTCAGCAAACACCATGTGGAATTTCTAGAGCTGGGGGAGCCGCAAATGGAGCTGGAAAAGATCAATGGATTTGGGTAATCGATAGTGGTATCGATTTGGATCACCCAGATTTAAATGTTGTGACCAACTCTACTTATGCCAGATCTTTTGTAGGAGGTTCTGCAAACGATTGTAATGGGCACGGAACTCATGTAGCTGGTACTGCTGCTGCGATCAACAATAATGTTGGTGTAGTAGGAGTTTCTGCTGGTGCTTCTGTAGTTCCTGTTCGTGTATTTGGATGTAGCGGTGGTAGTAGTACTTCGACTATACTTTCTGGTATCAACCATGTTGGACGTTATGATATCGCTGGAGATGTTGCCAATTTAAGTTTAGGAGGATTCTTTGGATCTGGATGTTCTAGTAATTCTTCTTATCGTAGTGCTTTATTAGCATTAGGAAATGGCGGTACTTTAGTAGCAATCGCAGCTGGAAACAGTAGTGCAAATGCTGCTAGTTATCAACCAGCATGCGTAAATGGAACAAATATATACACTGTGGCTTCAATGACTTGTAATCGAGGGTTTTCGTCTTTCTCGAACTACAACATGAATCCAATTGATGTAATTGCTACTGGTAGTAGTGTTCGTAGTACTTATCTGAATGGTGGGTATGCTACTCTAAGTGGTACTTCTATGGCTTCACCTCACGTTGCAGGTATCATGCATGCAAGAGGTAGCGGACCAAGAACTTCTGGTTCTGTAAGTAATAGAGGAGAAAATTATCCCATTGCTGTAAGATAATTAGGATATATTCCATTATTCATTTTACATTGGGAATGTGTAGTTACAACCACCTGTTGGAGAACAGGTGGTTTACTTTTTTATGCTTTACATTTGTTGCAAACACCTATGATCAAGAACTGTGTTTCATTTACAGTAAACCCTTCAAGGTTTGGGATACTAAGTTTATTAGGCAAACAGGTCACCTCCTCACATTCTTGGCATTCAAAATGTATGTGATTATGAATATCGTGTGACACCCCACAACCATTGCACAATGCATAATAAGCTTTTCCATTTTTACCGGTCACAAAATGTACTTCTCCTTTGGCTGCAAAACGATCCAAAATCCTGTAGATGGTGGTTTTATTGACTTTTATGGGCATGGCTGCCATAATATCCTCAGCAGACATGGTATGTTCTGTTTTCGACAAAATATCTTTTACAAGGTTTTGCTTTTCCGTGTTTCTCGTTTTCTTCACTTCCATAATGTACAATTCAACCGATTCCTACAACCGAAATTACGGATTTTTTGATTACCGAATACGATTTCATCCAAAAGAGTAATTGCGTTAGTTTAAAAAAATTGTATTATTATCTTCATAATTTTATGAAAAATTTAAACTATTCCCGTATATTTCTTAAAGAAATGATAATACTAGAATAATTTAACAAAAAACAAGTTCTATATAGATTTGAACAATAAATAAATTAACCAAAATCATGAAAACACTTTCTAAACTAACAGTAATTGCCGCAGTACTTTTATTAGCTTCTTGTAAACAAAATCCTGCAGAAACACCAGAACATAAAGCAATGGTAGAAGAACATACAAAAATGGAAGCTTCTCACGAGACTATGGCTAAAGAACATGCTACAATGAAAGACGATCACCAGGAAATGGTGGATGCGCATAAAGCTATAGAAAATGACTCTCTTCATTTGGTGACAGAAAAGAATCATACGTCATTGTTAGCTAAACATGAAAATCTTATTTCTGCACACCAGGCATTAATAGCTAAACATGCAGAATTAGAGACTAAACATGCTGCCGGAGAAATTACTTTGGAGCAAATGACTGCAGAACACGAAGCTATGAAAGAAGCCCATAATGCAATGGAAAAAGAACACCAAAGCATGGCTGCAGAACACCAACGTATTACTGAAGAGGATCAAAAAATGATAAAAGAAGATCAGGAAAAAGCAAAAGAAGCAGAGGCTGATAAAAGCGAATAAACTGATTCTTTTCTTTTTTAGAATTACAAAAGGCAAGCTCATTTGATTTGAGCTTGCTTTTCTTTTTTTACAGGCATACGTTATTTTATCAAAAATGAACTCCTCTCGAAAAACCATTTTCCTGGGATATCCAACTAAAATTAATAGGATGCCAGTTTTGATTGCCGTTTTGAGCAAATACTTGTTGATCTTCTGTATAGACCTTAACCGTATGAATAGGTACTCGTTGCTCTTTTGAATTACTTTTCATTAGTCTAACTGTTTTTTGTATCGATTTCTACCCATATTGAATATTCCTAATTTTATTCCTATCTCGCTGGTAAAACCATTGATACGATCTATAGGACTGTCCACCAATTCTATTTTGCTCGAAAACCGATATTTAATTCCTGCCTCTATTTGCGCATATCTGGAGATATTAAATAGCACATTTACTCCAGGTTCTAAAACAAATATTGCATCCAAATCATCATCATCCACATCAAAATCCTCATCATTCTCAACTAGATCCCGATCTACATATCCTACTGCACCACCTCCTATAAATAGGGGAAAAGAAAGACTTACCCTTGATTTACCAAAAAAAATAGGTTCTAAATGAAACCCTGCATACCCAGCAAACAAATCATCATTATCTTGTGTTCTAGGGTTAAAAATATTTTGCCTGGAATATAAGCCTTTGGTCAAAAAACCTACTTCAAATTGTTGATTGGCCACATAAGCAACCTTGAAACCAGCAACATAGGTATCCTCCCCTTCAATTTCACCATAACCCATTGAAAGACCCAAGTATACGCCATGCACCACATTCCTGCGGTCATTAAAAGTAATGTAATTACCTTCATCTACCTGTGCATACCCTCCTAGAGTAAAGGCGGTTAATAGTAAAAATAAAATCGATTTTTGATTGTTCATTTTGTTCGTTTTAATTGATTTTTATTGACAATGAAGTTTTGTTTGTTAGTACAACCAGTATCTTTTAATCATTGATCGTTACAATACCCTTTGATCCTTGAATGGATATCAGTCCTTGCTTTTCCTTTCCAAAAGTAGCATCGATCTCTCGTAATTTTTTAAGCTTGTTCAGCATCGTAGAGTTTACGTTCTCAAAAGATTTCGGCAAGCGCACTACACCTTGTTCTAATTTTGCCGTAAAACGATGTGAAAACCCTGAAACTTTAAGATTGATTTCTGAAGATTCTTGTTCTATTTCTATTTTTCCTTTGGGGTTAGCGATATGCTTTATTCTAAAATCTGCTATTTTCATAATCAAATTCACATCTTGAGTTAAGCGATTTAAGTCCATAGTGGTAAATTTTAAATCTCCATAAATAGACCCTATCTCCTCCAACACAATATCATCTTTATTTGAATAAATCTCTAGAGAAGTAATCGAATTGATTTTCATGTCTGTACCATCACTTTTGATCTGCAAGCTCTTAGCATCTTTCATTTCCAATTCACCATTTTTAATCATGATCTTAGCATAACTCAAATTATTCGCTCTTACTTTTCCAAATTTCAATTCGATATCGGCTTTATTCAAATCCTCTCCTACCCAAAGATCTCCATGTTCTATGATTGCGGTTAACCCCCCACTCCAATCTTCGATAAAAACATCTCCAAAGCGATTGGTTACTTTAAGTTTCGCTTTTTTGGGTAAAAAAACCTCATAATCAATTTTCACATGACTTCGATCAAGATCAATAGGGTTATTACGATTAAAAAAATCAGCAAACCATCCTGTATTCTTATTCGTAATCTCTGAAGTAATAGAAACATATCCACTTGCCGACCTAAAGAGTGGTTGTATTCGACTCAATAAATCTTTTGCATTTTCTTTTTTTCTATGGTTTACTTTTATAGTGATGACTACAGACACCTTGTCTTGATCCCATCCAGTCATGGTAATATCTCCATACTTATTTTCAAGCAGTAATTCTCCGTCATTAGTAAGCGGAAAACTCTTCTCTATAGTTTTAGATACTCTTTCTTGCGCGGTGCCTATGGGTATCGAAAATAATACCCAAGCAATCAAGAGCACCAATTTATAACGTGTATCCATAATCATCTTCTATTTTTTTTGAATCGTTTATCTTTTGCAATAATCTTTGAATAAGCTCTATACGTTTTTTGTAGTTAGCCACCACAGCTTCAAGCACGCGCTCATTATCCAGGTTCTTTTGCATTTCCAAACGAAGGGTTTCATATTCTGTATCCAATTCATCCATAAAAGACAAAAACTCGGCTTTATCCTCTTCTGAAAGATTGGGGTTTTTCTTTACCAACTCAACCTGATAGGCTACCAGATCCTTATAATGCATATTGATTTCTAACAATTCTTTCGAAACATATTGTTCCTCTCCAGAATTCTTGTTATACATAGACAGACCAACAAAACCTGCCACACTAACAATTACAGCAATAACCACAGCGATATGTAGTAAAGATGATCTCCAAAGTGGGATCACCTTGGTTTCTTTTTCCTTTTCCTGAAGTTGAGTTGAGATCTGTGCCCAAAGTTTTGCGCGATCAGCCTTATGTTCGTCAAATTGAGCAGCATTCTCTCGTATATGTTTTTCAAAATTATCCATCACATTTCGCTTATAATTTCTAGTAATTTTTTCTTTGCCCTGTGATATTGTGATTTGGAAGTACTGGTCGAAATATTCAGTATTTCTCCAATCTCCACATGGTCATATCCTTCTATTAAGTATAGGTTGATGATCTGTCTGTAGCCGTCGGGTAATTTGGCAATTCCTAATTTTACCTTTTTAATATCTACCGAGTTTGTTTCTAAAGGTGCTTCATCCGCTAGATGATATTCATGTGCATCCATAGGCACAACGGGAATCCTCTTCGCCTTTAATCTATTGATACTCTTATTAATGACAATTCGCTTTAACCAAGCTCCAAAACTACTGTCATACTTAAAGTTATTCAGGTTTTTAAAAGCATCTACAAAACTATCTTGTACGATATCTTCTGCTTCTTCTTTACTTCCCAAAAAACGCATACCAACATTATACATCGCATCCACATACAGCCCGTACAGCTCAAATTGAGAACTGCTATTCCCGGCCTTGCATTGCTCGACTAGGGTCTTATGCGTAAAGCGGATGTCGGTTTCCAAAAGGTATTAGGTTGATGTCTTGATGTTGCTAAAGACAAGGTAAAAAATAAAGGGTTGCATCTAGGCATAAAAATTTTTAAAAAAAGTTTGCTCATGCAACTCTCTATTTTTTGGGTTGTCATTAGTGTGAAAATTTTATAAACCATAAAAAATCAAAAAATGAACAGTCAACCACAACTGTCCTCAGTTACCCAACCTAATCGCTGGTTACTGTGGCTATTCTTTTTAAGTTCCGTCATAACAATGGCACAAAACAATCACACCGTTAGTGGAACTATTACCGACAAAAGCAATGGAGAAAGTATTTTTGGAGCTACAGTATTCCTTAACGGCACTAACATTGGCGGTGTTACCAACGAATACGGATTTTATTCTATTACTGCTCCCGAAGGTTCTTACGTTCTTACCATTTCCTATATGGGATTTAGTGATGTTACCATCAATATCAATCTTACTGAAGATGTAAAACATGATGTAGAAATTGATCAATTAACTTCAGAACTTGAAGAAGTTGTTGTTAAGGCCGAAGGTGTAGAACGTGCTATTCTTCGTAAACCTGAAATGAGTGTTGCCAAGATGAATATCGGTACCGTCAAACAAATGCCAGTCGTCCTGGGTGAAGTAGATATTTTGAAATCGCTACAAATGCTACCTGGAGTTGCCAATAATGGTGAAGGTACAGGTGGATTTCATGTTCGCGGAGGTGCGCAAGACCAAAACTTGGTGTTGCTTGATGAAGCTATCATTTACAATACTTCGCATATGTTCGGTTTCTTCTCTGTTTTTAATGCTGATGCCATCAAAGATGTAAAACTCTATAAAGGTGGTATCCCCGCACGTTTTGGTGGTAGGGTATCTTCGGTATTAGATATCCGTCAAAAAGATGGGAACAGTAAAAACTTTGGATTGACCGGAGGAATTGGACTTATCTCTAGTCGTCTAACTGTAGAAGGGCCTCTCTTTGGGGATAACGGCTCCTTTTTGGTGGCGGGAAGAAGATCTTACATTGATTTGATCTTAAAAGCGTCAGGAGAAGACAACAGTGTATCCTTTTATGACCTCAACCTTAAAACAAACTACAAGATCAACAAAAACAACAAATTATTTTTGAGTGGGTATTTTGGTAGAGATGCATTCGAACTTGGGAATAACTTTGATAGCAGTTATGGAAATACCTCTGGAAACTTACGATGGAATCATATTTTTAACGATAGAATATTTTCTAATCTGTCGGCAATATGGAGTAAGTATGATTATGATTTAGGGTTTTCTCAAGATCAATTTGAATGGATCTCTTCCATCACGAATTACAACCTTAAATACGACGTTAAGTATTATTCGAGCGATGCACTTACTTTTGATTTTGGGGTGAATGGAATTTATTATGACTTTGATCCCGGTCAAATTAAGACCACGTCAGATACTTCTCCGGTTAACCCATTGACATTAGATCCAAAACGTGCCATCGAAGGTGGTGCCTATATCAACGCAGAATATAAAATTACCCAAAATTTAAGCACACAACTAGGACTACGGTATAGCACGTTTTCAAGATTAGGAGGACAACCTATAGCTCAATATGCCAATAATCAACCTGTAGTGTATAATCCAACGCTGGGGATTTATGAAAGAGGCCAAGAAATTGGAGAAGAAACTTTTTCCAAAAGTGACGCAATAAAAACTTTTGGAAACTTTGAGCCCAGGATATCTCTTGCGTATTTATTAAATGAGAATTCTTCGATAAAAGCTGGTTTCTCAAGAACTGCACAGTATATTCACTTATTGTCTAATACCTCATCGGTTACCCCATTGGATGTTTGGACACCTAGTGGTCCATTTATCGAACCTCAATTATCCAATCAATACGCCATAGGATACTTCCGTAATTTTTTGGATAAAAAATACTCTTTAGAAGTAGAAACCTATTATAAAACGGTAGACAATCGTATCGATTATATTGATGGATCCGAACTCATTGGACAAAACAATATTGAAACCGAAATTCTAAATGGTGAAATGCGTGCCTACGGTCTCGAAGTATTGCTTCGCAAAAACAAAGGTAATTTTAAAGGATGGATCGCTTATACCTTATCCAAATCAGAGCAACGTACTCCTGGAGGAATTGCAGGTGGACCAGGTATCAATAACGGAGAATGGTATAATGCGGTTTTCGACAGAACTCACGATATTTCTATTTCTGGTTCGTATCGATTCAACGATCAATGGAGCTTTGGAGCCAATATGGTCTTCCAAACCGGTAGACCTGTCACCTATCCCAACGGTCAATATGAATATGAGGATCTATCTATTGCGAGTTATGCAGCAAGAAATTCAGATCGCTTGCCAGCCTACCATAGAATGGATGTTTCTTTAAATTATAAGCCTAAAAAATATCAAAACAAAAAGTTTAAAGGAGAATGGGTATTAAGTGTCTACAACTTATACCATCGAAAAAATGCAGCCTCCATTTCTTTTGGACAAAATCTGGAAACTGGAGCTAACGAAGCTACCCGAACCGCCATTTTTGGTATTGTTCCCTCTATAACATACAACTTTACATTTTAAGCCATGAAAACAGTAGTTAAACTTATTATAGTAACAATCGCCATCATATTCACATCTTGTGAAGATGTTATTGATGTAGAAGTACAACAAGGTCCTGAACGACTTGTCATAGAAGCCTCTATCGATTGGGAGAAAGGAACCTCTGGCAACGAACAAACAATTCGATTACGTAAATCAACTCCATTTTTTGATACCAATACTAACACAGCCGTAACAGGAGCTTCGGTAGAAATAACCAACACCAATACTCAAGAACAATTTGTTTTTACAGATCAGAATGATGGAACCTATACAACAGATTCTTTTGTGCCTGTTTTAGGGCAATCTTATTCTCTCCGCATTGCCTATGATGGTGAAGTTTTTACAGCCACAGAAACTATGACACCTGTTCCTGATATTACCAATGTTTTTCAGGATAGAGAAGATGGGTTCGACGAGGAGCTTCTAGAAGTTCATCTTGTGTTTACGGATCCTGTAGATGAAGAAAACAATTATCTATTCAAGTTTCAACGTAGAGGAGACTTACTGCCTGAATTAGAAGTTGCTGAAGACGAATTTGTGAATGGAAATGAAATCGATTGGTGGTATGAACTAGAAGATGATGATGAAGATGGGGAAAACCAAGGTCCCTTTGCACCAGGAGATACTGTGGATATCGAATTTTTTGGAATATCCAGACAGTATTATGATTATATCAAAATTTTAATCTCTCAAATAGGAGGTGTTGGTCTTTTTGAATCTACTCCTGTTGCGGTACGAGGAAATTGTATTAACGAAACAAATCCCGATAATTATCCATTTGGTTATTTCAGATTGACAGAAGTGGTAAGAACGAGCTATACGTTTACAGAAGATTAGGTTTGGTTGGTTTGATGTCGAGTGTCAGGTTCCTAGGGCCTGGCACTTTTTTTATTGGATATGTATTAAATGTTTCGTTATCAAAATGTTACTTTTCGTTAATTATACTCAAAACAGCCAGTTTTTACGTAAATTATTATTCAAATCTTAAAACCTAATATTATGTTACACCGTATTTTAAATCTTGATGGAGTAAAAACACTTGACGGCAATCAGAAAAAAACAATACACGGAGGTGCCTGGCCACAAACCGAAGAAGATTGTTATCGATGCGGAGGTACCAGCTGGATTCCTACTCCGCTCAATGGAGGTTTATGCGAACTCCCCTGGAACTCTCCTTGTATCTAGTTATTCGCAAAGGATATGAAAAGAAAAAAGCGAGCATGAATATATGCTCGCTTTTTATTAATCATCTTAAATGAGTAAACTAAGATGAAAACCTAAATTCCTTAGATGTTGTATACATCCATTAAGCTTTCTTTCGTTTTTAAAAATTACTGTACGGCTTTAAGAACGTCTATTTTACCAAAACCATATCTGTTGCTACGATTAGGATAATATTCACCTGCTTTTTGCATTTTATCCAGTACCTGTTCTCTTGTCATATCTGGATTAGTTGCCCATACTAGTGCTGCTATTCCTGCAGTGGTCGCTGTTGCAATCGAGGATCCTCCTACTACATTTCTAACATCTGATCTGTATCCTAAAACTGGCATTGTTCTATCCCCATCGCTATCCCTTTGCATCATTACAGTAAAGTCTATTTTTCTTCCATCATGACATATATTACAACGTTTCCCATTCTCTCTGATACCTGTGACTGCTACCGTTTCTCTCATACTAGCTGGAAATATTACCGCATACCAATTGGTAAAGGTAGTAGAGGTTCCACCCGCAGCAACAATCATCTTTCCTTTAGAATGTGCATATTTTACCGCATCTTTTATATTTCCTACAGTCCACACCCATCCAATAGACATAGATATAATTTTTACATCAGGTCGATCTGCTAATTCTACAAGTGCCCTACTAACCGATCTTCTTTCTTTTCTACTTTCTAAAAGTACATCCCCTGTGCCTCTATAAGACACCAAATTACAGTTATAGGCTACTCCAACAGGCATTGCATCATCATTTCTTGGGCCTGCAATTGCAGCAGACATAGCTGTACCATGACCACAATCATCCACACTACAGAACCATCAAAAGTACCCAACTTCTCAACCGTTCTTCCTGTTGAAAAACCATCATTAAAGTCACTCCCTAAAAACTTTTGACTGTCAGAAATACCAGAATCGATAATTCCAACCGTAATCCCAGCACCAGTGCTATATTGCCAAGCCTGAGGAATATTATGCACATCAAAAGTCCAGGGAATCCAACTATCGGGCGTAGTTACTCTATAATCATTAGGATTAACTGGTCTTCCATCTCTGGCGCAACCAAAGTTCTTTTGAGTTTCATCATTCGCCTCATTTTCTAAAAAGAAAGTATACGAATTGGGTTCTAAATATCTTACTCCTTCCATTTTTTGAAGTGCCTCAATAGTCTTCAGGTTGGAAACTTTAACCTCGACAGATTGTAATAACTCCTGCTCTTCTATTACAAAGTTGGATTTACTTGTATTTTCATTTGCTTTCAAAACAGCAAAGATGTTTTCCTTTACCCTATTAATTTCAGGTGATTTCTGATTGGAAAAATTTACTTCCTTTCCATATCCGATACTTAGATATCCATCACCATGTTTTACCGCACTCCATTATACATTTGCTGGTGCTTCAAACCAGAGCAGATCTCCTTTTTCTTGCAATTGCTCTTCTATGTAGGTATTGACCTCTGTGATAGAGAGTAGTTTTTGATTTTCCTCTATCACAGATTCAGTAGGAATAGTTTCATTCACTTTTTCTTTTGTACATGATACAATAAGAACTAAACCAATGATTAAAAATTGATTTTTTTTCATTTGATAAGATTTTCGAGTTTGTGTTATTTTATGTGAAGTTTATAGTTGGTTTAATTTTTTGGTTACTGCCTCCTTTCTTTTTTGTATATTTTAAAATAGTGCCTAAACCCAGTCAAAACCCTAATCACATAGGGCTTTGACAAGTTTTTCTCGTTCTAGTGTTTATTTAATACTATTGCTTAATGATACGAGTAGTACTAATTTGAGTCCCGTTATTCACTTTAAGGAAATAAGTCCCTGTGGGAATCTCATGTACCATATCACTTATATCTATATTTCTTTCTGGCTCTTTACCAGATTGATCCAACTTTTGATGTATTAGTTTACCTGCAAGATCAAATAAGGATATGGTTGCTTTTGATGTATTGTCACTATCGTAGTTCAGCATCAATTGTTTACCATCGGTAGGGTTAGGATAGACCATTACAGTATTCGTAAGAAAAGTATCGTCTATTATCGTATTGTTCTGCTTAGACAAACTACTTATCGTTACATCTAGATTTCCTGGTGCGGACCAGTTTCCTGCCGCATCTCTTACCAAACTTTTCACCTTACCATTTCTCCTTCTCATATCCTTGGTCACTGCACTTCCTGCGGTAATCACTTGACTATTACCAGCTCTGAATTTGTACACCTTAAGATCATCAAACTCTACCACCGTTTTATTGGTTCTTAACGAAATAGAACTACCATTTTTGATCGGGGAAGTATCTGTCCATTTCAACAAAGACCTATTGTTCTTAAAGATTTCTAATACTCCAAATGCTGGGCTATAGGTAATTTTATAATTCGCCCATTTGTTATCCTGTGGCGCATCACCAATAGCTCTGGTATTAAGCACATTATTCACCGTTTCGTAAATACGCACCTTATTATCTTCGCCACTAAACCATATCAGGTAAGAATTACCCCGTTGAGATAAACTACCATCACTTGCCATGATATGGATCCCAAACTTACGAGGACCAGAGGTTGATTCTACTTTGGCGGCAAACTCATACAAATAGGGCAATCCTGAGTTCTGAGACAAAAACGAGCTAAGTTGAGTGTTATCAGAACTTGTGTTGGATTGCCGAAGATGTTTGTTATTGATTGACCAGTTTCCCGCTCCAATCGTATAGCCAGAATACAGCACATTACAGTTATCATTAAAGAATCCATTACCTTGATTAGCATACCAGTTATCGCCATATTTCTCTAAAGCCTGATAAAACCTTCTCGTTACTCCAACATTATCATTATCTGTAAAGTTGGCCGTAAAATCACCAGCTTGCGTAGTCCCCCCACTAGCACTGATACTAGTAGTAGGGGCAGTAGTATCTCCAGAAGGCGGAGGGGGTGGTGGGGTTCCTCCTCCGGAGCAGTTCCCCAAACTATTTTTTAATGCTGTTACATAAGCATCAGCAAATCGATCTCTCCAGGTATCATTCAATAATTTATTTCTATCGGCAGAGTCTACAAAACCAATTTCGTTTAATATACCTATTGCATTGTTTTGATTCAAAACTCCTAGTGTAAATCCCAAATAAGGGCGATCTTCAGAAGATCTGCGATCTACCCATTGCCCTCCGGCAACCATTTGATCCTGAATTTCTCTAGAAAAACGACTATTGCTTGCGTTGGGTGAATTACTAGATCTGGACCAAAAGGTTTCAGTTCCTGTACCTCCCCCGCCATTGCAATGGATACTAATAAATCGATCACCTCTCCAGTTGTTAGACATTACTCTTCTTTGCGTAACCGACACCCAACCATTTCTGGTCGTTCTTGTCATTCTTACGGTCCAATTGCCACAACCATTTTGCAGTTTTGCACGAAGTTTTAATCCCACAGCAAGTGCTGTAGCATGCTCTGTATCTGTCCTCCCATCGGGATCTGCTCCGGTAGAGGTATATCCATGCCCTGGGTCAATAACAACGACTTGAGCATTACTAGTTCCTGAAAATAGCATTACCGCCAACAAGACCATAATGCCAATAGTATGATTCAAATATTTAGATGTATTCATGGTTTACTTATTTAGGTTAAAATCAGCGATAAATATGGCTCCGGTTTTTTCATCAGAAAACGCTATTTTCTTTCCATCTGGAGATATATCTCCCCACATTTCGATGGTATTTGGCGTAGCAGTTAGTTGTATTTTTCTTGAAGATTTTGCAGAAATATAAAAGAGTTCTGAAGCAGAAACATCATGTCCATCCTCACTCTCATCTTCAAAAGTGACTATTCCGCTGCTATCTGGAAGCCAGCTACTTGCCAAACCTATCCCCAGATCTTTTCTTTGACCTTTTCCTGAAATAGGGTAGCTATACATATTAGCGCCTTCATGAACCACCACATATTTTTGATCTGGAGAAACTATTGGATGATAAAATTGTCCCTCTTCTTTGGTAATTACCCAGGGTTTTCCAGCTTTTCCTTGTTTTCCCTCCAGTTTTAAAGTCTCTTGATTAATATATACTACTAAATGGTTACCTGATTTTGTTTGGGTCACTATTTTCGTATTATCGGGATGTACTCCGGCCAATACTTTTTCCTTTTTAGATGCCAGATTGATACTCTTTACCTTGAGGTCAGAAAAAGTTCCTCCTTCGGGTTTTTCTCGAAATATGATACTATTACTATCTGCTGACCAGTTGGCTAAATACCCAATACCTTCAGCACTTTTTACTTTTTCTACTTTATTCCTTTTTTTCAGATCGACAAAAAACAAAGTACTGTTTTCATGATTCGTAAAAAGTATTTTTTGTCCATTGGGAGACCATACTGGCGTACTAAAATCTCCTCCTGAAGTAATTGGTTTTACATTGGTTAAATAAGATTGCGAATACCCAATAGCACAGGTTAAAGCGCATAGCATTACTGCTAATAATTTGAATGTTTTCATAGGATTTGTGTTTCGATTAATTATTCTGAGGTAGCTTATTACTTTTCAAATTATGCCGTATTGAAAATGTATCCTTCTTAGATCATTTATTGAAAATACCTTTGTACTCTATTGTTTTGTAATTTTTACTGTACTTGTGATGTGATCAATAGATACTTTGATTATATATTGTCCTTTTTGAAGATCGCCTATAAAATTGCTGAGGTCCATACTTCTGGCATTTATCCCTTTATAGAAATCTTGAGTTGATTTCAGTTTTCTTCCTAGCATATCATAAATAGAAATGTATGCTGTATTCTTGGATAAAGAATGGTAATCCATTCGTAGTTCTTTTCCATCGGTTGGATTGGGATAGATCACTACGGTATTCGTAAGAAAAGTATCGTCTATTATCGTATTGTTCTGCTTAGACAAACTACTTATCGTTACATCTAGATTTCCTGGCGCGGACCAGTTTCCTGCAGCATCTCTTACCAAACTTTTCACCTTACCATTTCTCCTTCTCATATCCTTGGTCACTGCACTTCCTGCGGTAATCACTTGACTATTACCAGCTCTGAATTTGTACACCTTAAGATCATCAAACTCTACCACCGTTTTATTGGTTCTTAACGAAATAGAACTACCATTCTTGATCGGGGAAGTATCTGTCCATTTCAACAAAGATCTATTGTTCTTAAAGATTTCTAATACTCCAAATGCTGGGCTATAGGTAATTTTATAATTCGCCCATTTGTTATCCTGTGGCGCATCACCAATAGCTCTGGTATTAAGGACATTATTCACCGTTTCGTAAATACGCACCTTATTATCTTCGCCACTAAACCATATCAGGTAAGAATTACCCCGTTGAGATAAACTATCATCACTTGCCATGATATGGATCCCAAACTTACGAGGACCAGAGGTTGATTCTACTTTGGCGGCAAACTCATACAAATAGGGCAATCCTGAGTTCTGAGACAAAAACGAGCTAAGTTGAGTGTTATCAGAACTTGTGTTGGATTGCCGAAGATGTTTGTTATTGATTGACCAGTTTCCCGCTCCAATCGTATAGCCAGAATACAACACATTACAGTTATCATTAAAGAATCCATTACCTCGATTGGCATACCAGTTATCGCCATATTTCTCTAAAGCCTGATAAAACCTTCTCGTTACTCCAACATTATCATTATCTGTAAAGTTGGCCGTAAAATCACCAGCTTGCGTAGTCCCCCCACTAGCACTGATACTAGTAGTAGGGGCAGTAGTATCTCCAGAAGGCGGAGGGGGTGGTGGGGTTCCTGTACTGTTGTTAGAGCGATAACGATAATCTTGTCTTGGTTGTCCAATTCCTGTAAAACGACCTGTGGTAGAAGCATTACCTCCCGCAGCTCTCCATTCAAAATGAATATGATCTCCGGTTGATCCACCTGTGGTACCTTCTTTTGCCACTACTTGACCTCTGCTAACGGTTTGACCTTGATTGACTAAGTTGACCTTGTTGTGTGCATAATAGGTTCTTGTACCATCACTATGACGGATAATCACTAACCTACCATATCCACTAGTAAGGCTACCACTAATGCCAGAAAAAGATACCACACCACTTGCAGCAGCCCGAACATTTTGGTCACTAGACAAAGATGTTGCAAAATCAATAGCAGGATACGAATGATGCCCTCCTGGTCCAAATATGTTGCATCTCCCAACATGGGTATGAGAACCTACCGGCCCTGGAGTACCATGTCTAGAAACACATAAATCTACTCCCGCATCCCATGGTAAATAATAACTTAGGTTAGAAAACTTTGTCTGATTTTGTTTGTGCTTCTTTTGATTTAGCTGGTGTTTCCAACCTATTAATTGTAAATATTGTCCTTTTGCTGCTAACAGCGTATTTGTTTGTTTAGACTTTATATCATAAGAAATGATCTTATCAGCATGTCCATGTAATACATCTATCTTCTTATCCATTGTTCCCAAAAAATAAAACTGAGTTCTATCGGGAGACAATAATGGTGTTTTCATGTAATTAAATGGTATGTCCAACTTTTCGAATTCATTGGATAAAAGATCTAATATCCAAATACCATTATGCTCATCAGAGGAATCCAGAAAAATTCCCTCAACATAGATCTTATTGGGATCGTTAGTCCAGGCAATCGGTTTGAAGGCCATTTCTGTTCGATCGGGATTCTTTTTATGTAATAAGATACTTTTCTCTTTCTGCAAAAGATTGATTTTGATCAAATTGAATGCACCTCCGATTTGCTCACGTTCCATATATACCCATTGGTTTGAATCAAATGGACTTTGAAGGCCTTGAAAAAAATCATAGGCTTTAGTGACCTGTATATTTGGAGCTATCTGAGTAACCGCATAAGCGATATTATCCAAAAACATAGGTTGAATATCTGGCGTTACTTCGTTTTTTGCTGTGGTTGGGTTGATTTTTCCTGTAATTGGATCTATAACAACTATTTCTTGTTGTTTTTGAAAGATCAATTCTTGAGAGTGTATCACTGAAGCATAGAGCAATAGCAACCACTTACATGTTTGTATAAGAGATTTCATTAGGGATGAGTTTGTAGTTAAGATTAGTTAATAGTATGCCTAGCCTACTTGAAACAAATAAGCTGCAATGACAATCTGTAATTGTCTTTTTAGGGATTTAAAGTCTGGTAATTGGTTTGTTTACGGATTAGTCAAATAAATACTAAAATGACAAGGAGTTTTTCATACATAGAGTTTTAAGTTTGATGCATCGTTGTATTTAATAATGCTAAAGTACTTATACCCAAACCTAAAAAAAATAGGCACATGTTCTTATTTCTACAAAAGGTTAATAATCTTGGATAAAAAGCAACCTTTTTCAACTCAAAATATAACGGTCAAGTACTTATATTCTACCAGATCGGAATACCAGAAGGTATGATATCTTTTTTAATTTCTAATGCGTACTTCAAAAGCGCATTACTCCCTTGAAGATTCAGTTTATTACATATGTTCTGGCGATGGTTTTTTACTGTCTTTACACTCTTGAAAAATTCTAAAGCAATTTCTTTATTGGTTTTCCCCTGAGCCACTTGTTGAAGAATTTTTATTTCTGTCTTTGATAATTTATACAAAGGATTGTCCTTTTGCATTTCTTCGGCGTCCTCGGCATACCATTTTTCTCTAAACTTTTTACTTATATATGGTTTATCATGAATAGCTCTCCAAGCGCATTTTTTCATACTTTCTACGGTATCTGCTTTGTACATCACCCAGGTGATCTCCAGTTTTTTTAATATCCTTTTCAAACGAATATCCAAATCAAAAGTCATGATCACTATTTTAGTTTTCTTTGCATTTGTTTTGGTAAACTGGGCAAGCTCTATGCCTGAATTATTAGAATTTAAAGTTGCATCGATAACAATAAAATCAGGTTGTAAATCCACAATCAACGCTCTCATTTTATCCAGGTCACTTATATCATCATGAAGTATAAATTTAAGTTCCTTTGGGGCTTCAAGCATTGCTCTTATTCCTAGTCTCTTTAGGGGGTCTTCATAGGCTACGATTACGTCAAATTCTCTCATCATTCAAATTGGTTAATTATTGCAAAACAAACTATTTTCGGAAAATAGTTTTGTGAATATAACAATATTTACAAAAAAAAATTAACGAATTTTTACTTTACAATCAATTTTATTGACATAATGCAATAATTTTCGATATCTGACAATATTTTAAAAAACAAGGTTTCAGAAAAACAAAATAACTATTGTTTATCTTCTAGATCATCAACAACAAATAAAACCCGTATTTAGAAATCCACAACAATACCAATACTTGGTATAATCTGTCCTGAGTCTGTCTCAATTGGAGTAAGACTTCTTGGGTTGATTATTGTTCCTGTATTATCTCTACTAAGACCGAATTGAGTTGGCTGAGGAATCTCTTGACCCAGCACATTTTGAGCTTCTATAAATACATCAAGAGATAAATTTTTAAAATTCCATTTTTTATCGATTCGAAGGTCTAATTGGCTAAAGATATCCAATTTTTCCTCTCCTAATCTTGAATAATCCAAAATCACTTCTGGATAATTTGCTAATGTAGCATCCAGATCTGTTGGTACAAATGGTGTTTCGCCTGCAAATCGATAACGGGCACTTATTTCCCAATTTTTAGGAAGTTTATATCCTCCAGTAAACGACACCAAATGACGACTATCCCATACCGAAGGCAAATATTCATTTCTATCAAAGCCAGTAAACTCGCTATAAAACCAAGTATAGGCAAAGATTCCATAAAAATTATTCGACAATTTTTGTTGAAACTGCAATTCGACTCCATAGCTTCTTCCCTGGCCTACGGTAGCTACATCTTCACTTCCTAACACCTCGAAATCAGCTCCTTTGTTAGCTAGTGAAACTCCATCCAGTACAGATACTGGATAATCATCATATCTTTTGTAAAATCCCTCTAAAGAAATACTGGCAGATGGCCCAAAATAATGTTGCAACCCAATAACATAATGGTCACTAACCGTATAATCTACATCTCTATTCACCAAAACATCATTGTTATCTCTAAATCCTAAAATTGTATATGGTGGTAATTTGTAATACCTCCCTAACGATCCATTTACTCTCCAGTCTTCAGCAAATTCATAGGATAAGGAAAGTCGTGGTGAAAAAGTGGAAAACAGCGTATTGTCTTCTACAAAACTGTCATCGTCTGCTCTAAATCCAAAAGACACGTCTAATTTCTCATTAAAAAAGGAACGGGTCACGTTGGCAAACAGCCCGTATTTAAAAAAATCAATCTCGGTACTAAAAAAGTTATTATCCGTTAGATTAGCAGTATTATTTTCGTAATACGAATACTGGGCATTGAACCCAGTGGTGAGTTTCCAATCTCCCAAAAATTTGGTGAGTTGATATCGTAACTTCGTTTCAGACTCTACAGCATCATTACTAAAAATAACCCCTGTTTCATTCTCTGGATCCTCAAATCTTGTAAATTCATTGTTTAATGTATTATTGCTCAATGTAGTTTGCATAAAACCAGAACCATCTTTGAAACGGTTTCTCCATGATATCCCAATTGCGTTGGTGGTTTGTTCAATAAAAGGGGCCTGCTCTAATTGTGCTTGTTGTTCGGCATCAAAGTCATCTGGAGCTTCTACAGAAAAATCATCAATAGATCCCAAACCTGTAAGACTAATCTCATTATAAGCATCAATTTTGTGATTGATTTTGTATTGATAATCCCAATAATTAGGTCTAAACGGAAGACCAATAACTTCAAATAAAAATTGTAGATAACTACGTCTTGCCGATACTAGAAAAGTAGTTTTTGCATCCTCTAGAGTACCTTTAAACAAGGGACCATCTAGGGTTAAAGCCGCCTCGCTCGCGCTAACTCTGAAGTTTCCACTTAACGATCGGCTATTTCCTGTGCGTTGACTAAATTGTAACACACCTGATAGTGGGTTATCATATTGCGCCCCAAATGCAGAAGTGGACAAGGTAACATTATCTATAAAAGAAACATTGATTAAACCTACCGGTCCTCCTGCACTACCCTGGGTACTAAAATGATTAATATTAGGCACCTCCATACCATCCAGATAATACACCGTTTCGTTGGGTGCCCCTCCCCTTATGATTAAATCATTTCTAAACCCTCCTATCGAAGGAGATACTCCCGGTAGTGTTTGTGCTACTTGTACCACATCATTATTACTCCCCGGATAGGTTGCTATTTCTACAGCAGATAACGATTGTGTGGATAATGGTGTTTCTTTTGGTCTACTTATCTTATTGGCATTGGTTACAACCACTTCATCCAAGGATTCTGTGGATTCTAAAAGAACAAAATTATAAGCTGGAGTTCCCTTTGATCTTACGATAACATTAAATGTGGTTTGCGTTTCAAAACCTACATAGCTTACTATTAAATTATATGATCCGGGCGTAATATTGGTGATGCGGTAATTCCCATCAAAATCAGTTTGCCCTCCTTTTTCGGTACCCTCTAGAAAGACTGAAGCACCCAAAATCGGTTGCCCGGTCTCGTCGGTGACATTCCCAGAAAGTTCTCCATACACTTGCGCATGTAGGTTTGAAATCACCATAATAAAAAATACAAGGAAAACATTTTTAGAATTCATAGTAGTAAGAGTTAATGTTTTAGTCCTATTTTAGTAAATACCTAAAAAGAACTTTAAATTTGTATAACAATTTTTTACAAATATTAAACAAAAAGGTATTTTATCACAATATATAATTTTAATTTAGTGTTAAATAATACATAATGAAAGTTTTTGACTTTATAAAACAGGTGTATGATCTGGTTGGAGTATTTATAAAGAGCAACAAGGAAGCGGATATCAATCTGAAATATTTCTCAAATTGGTTAGATCATCAATTAGACGATACAGCACAAAATGACGATTTTGGCATTACAGGACATAGCATTGATGCCGAAATAGCCGCTTATATAGGAAGAATGAGTAGATATTCTAATTTCTACATCA
This sequence comes from Aquimarina sp. AWH4_224, assembly GCF_056160245.1. Taxonomy (NCBI): domain Bacteria; kingdom Pseudomonadati; phylum Bacteroidota; class Flavobacteriia; order Flavobacteriales; family Flavobacteriaceae; genus Aquimarina; species Aquimarina sp. AWH4_224. The sequence goes on from NZ_JBSWWU010000006.1 coordinate 111,353, forward strand.
AATCTGCCTTGGGAGAATTACCCTTTACTACAGATATGGATTTTGCTTTTACAGCAATCTTACATAGATCACAACCCATTGGGAAGACCAATTTGATTAAAAAATTGGCCTATGATAAATCTTCGGGAATGGAAGTTATTAAACGATTACTAAAAAATGGGATTATTGAGCAGTTTCCCAACCCAGAAGATAAGAGGGGTAAACTTTTACGATTGACAAAAAAAGGCGAAGAAAATGTAATCCTCGCATATACTGAAGCAGGAAAGGCAGCAAAACTAGTAAGCGGCAACCTATCCAAAAAAGAACAACAGACGTTGCATCAACTCCTTAAAAAACTAGATAATTTTCATTATCCGATATATTTGAATGACGGAAAAGATATTACCGAAATTCTAAACGAGTATTCCTGAAGGTTTTGTTCTCAGGTTTGAAAATCGCAACAACTACATAAATTCAAAACTAAGATTCATCAATTCATACATTGAATCCATAAATTACTACATCCTATGTATAAAGTGGTATAGTAATATTGATGAATGGATTCGTCAAAATTAATAGTACTTCTATCACTATTTGGTCTATTGGCCACCTCTAGTCGTGCTCAAGACTTATCAAAACTAGGAGACTCTACAGCTGTTCAGTTTTCGGGATCCGTGGGGGCTCGTACTATATTTTACAGTGCCAAAGGCGGTCCAGAAAGACGACAACCTTTCACCTATTTATTTACTGGCAACGCGGCAGTGAGCATTTATGATTTCAATATCCCTTTCAGTTTCACTTTTGCCAATCAACAATTTCAATTCAGTCAACCTTTTAATCAAATAGGCGCCAGTCCATCTTATAAATGGGTAAAGGCGCATTTGGGACACCGCAATATTGTGCTATCTCAATTCACCTTAGCCGGCCATCAAATGTTGGGTGCTGGGGTTGAAGTCACCCCAGGAAAGTTTAGAGCAAGTATTATGTACGGGAGATTGCAACGGGCTGTACCTGAAGATACCACTTTGGTATCCCTTCGAAGACCTGCTTATGAACGCCGCGGAATGGGTGCAAAAATCGGATATGGTACTGGTACGGATTTTATTGATCTTATTGTATTCAAAGCAGAGGATGACGAGAACTCTTTGGATACAGAAGAATCCCCACAAACAATCACCCCAGGAGAAAATTTGGTCATTGGTTTGAATACCAGAAAAACGTTTTTCAAAAAAAAACTGTCTTTTTACTTTGATGGAGCGTTAAGTGCTTTTACGTTGGATAAGACATTAAGTGTAGCTATCCCAGAGGTTGATTTTTTAGACAACTTAGCTTCAGGTTTTATTACGACAAATGCTTCTACTCAAATGTATACTGCCTTTAAAACTGGTATACGCTATCAGGGAAAAACATTTGGACTACTAACTCAAGCTCAGCGAATAGATGCAGATTATCGATCCATGGGCCTTTATTTCATTAATAATGATGTATTAGCCTATAGTATCAATCCTTCATTTACCATTTGGAAAAGAAAAATACGAATTAATGGTGGGATTACTTTTCAACGAGATAATCTCAATAATAAAAAAATTGCCACCTCCAAACGAACCATACCTACCATAAACATTGTCGTAACACCTACTCCTAGTTTAAATTTCACCGGGTCCTACACCAACCTGACCACATTAATGGAAGAAGGGGTTATCCCCTTAGACAATGCATTTAAACAAGATCAAAAAAATCCAATCTACACAGTTACTGCCAATTATATCAAAAGCGATACCACACGTTCTCATTCTATCTCTTTATTTGGCAGCAGAAGCGAGCTTAAAGACGGGAATCCTCTTACGCAACAATTTTCTGAGTATGTAGGAAACTCGATCAATGCAACCTACAATTTTACCCAAATGCAGCAGCATTATGGAGTTTATGTATCCTACAATTACAATGATCTGCAAACATTTACTGGCAAACTTCCAGGAAATGGTTTTTCCTTAGGAGGGAACAAATCTTTCTTTGATCAAAAATGGAATATCTCATCGGCTATTAGCTATGCTAAACAGCAGGAAAATGAGAGTCAAAGTTTTGTTTTGTCATCCTCTTATCAATTAAAGAAACATCAAATCAGCTTAAGTGCTAATTACCTGAAAACAGAATTAATTACAGGACCCTTTGATGAATTTACCGGGTTTATCAACTATGTATTACGATTTTAAAAATAGGATAGTCATGAAATTTTTTAAAAAACTTATAACCTGTAGCACCACGTTCTTACTCATGGTTTTTAATCCCTCTTTACATGCCCAAAACGATGTGCAAGTGGTTACTCAAGTACTCCCTCCCTATTCTCCCTATTTTTCGGACTACATATCGTATGAAAACCGTTTAGCAATTCAACTTATCAATACCGTGGACGCCAGTGGAAGTGGAATAACAAGAGATGTACGACTAACCGCAACCATCACTGGAGACAATGGAGTGTCACTGGTATTACCACCAACTTTTATTCCTCCAGTCCCCATTTCGCTACCACCTATGGGAGTAACCAGACTTACCGGTATTCAATTACAAGATTATTGGGATATTAACGTCTGGAATATCTCAGGAATATCAGCTTCAGAAATTATCTTGGGTAATGGGTTTCCCGAAGGAAATTATGAGTTATGTATCCGAGTACTTGATTACAGCTCCGGGACTCCACTTTCCCTTCCTGCTCCGAGCGGATGTAGTTTTTTCAATATCAATTCTATCGAACCTCCCATTCTGTTAAAGCCATCGTGTGGAGTAACTCTGGATAGCAATACACCTCAAAACATTTTCTTTTCCTGGGCAGTGCCTGCTGGCTCTAATCCATCCCAAGTAGAATACGAATTGGCCATAATAGAGCTTTTTAATAATATGGATCCAAATCAGGCTTTTTTATCCTTCGGAGACACTCCTCTTTTTCAAAAGACCGTACCCATTAATGTATATAATTATACCCTTAGCGATCCTCCGCTTGAACCTGGACGCACTTATGCGTATAGAGTGACCGCTGTAAACAAACTAGGAAACCCCAGACCTCTTAATTTTAGGAATGGAGGAAGCAGCGAGGTGTGTGCTTTTACCTACGGTAAGAGCCCAGAAATTAATATCACTTCGCCTGCTCCTCAAAATACCGAAGTAGCCGTTACACAAATTAATATTGATGGAGATGATGTATTAGTAAATCCCCAAAATCAAAATACCCCCCCTGATCCTAACGACGCCCCAAATTGTATCTCAGACTGTATACAATCAGTTCCACAAAATACTACTCCTATTTCAAATCTATCTCCTGGGGAAGAAATTGGTTTAGGTAAATTTTTGATGGAGATAATCCAGGCGCAACCTAGCGGTAATGGTTTCTCTGGTATTGGAAAAATATATATTAACTTTTTACAAATTCCTGTTTTGGTTACTTTCAACAATCTAAAAGCAAATACAGATAAGGTAGTTTATGCGGGAGCTGCTTATGCTAAAGCAGAACCAGGTTTACCCAATAATCAGGAATTCTTAACTAAACAGCTACAAGTGCCGCAGGTTTCCGAAGCTATTTTTGAAAATGCAATAACCTATATCGAAAACGAGGGGAGAAAAGTACATCTGCTATCAGGACAAAATCAAGCCTTTGGGGTTCCTATTTCCTGGGAAAACGGCGCTAACACCCTCACATTTTTTGGGATGATCTTTACTCCTGAAAAAGCGCATATAAATTTAGCTACTGGTTTTGAAGTTTACCCATCAAATAATGAACATAATCATGTACTCCTTACTGGAAGTAATTGTCTAAGACCTAATGGATTTGGATCAACTGGAGAATTACAACTTCAAAACACAGTTTCGATTCCCATTTCGAATGCACTTACACATACTTTCAAACCAGAAACTTCGGTAGGCTATGATTGTTCCGGAATTAGTAATATTCACTTGAAAGGCGCATTAACTTTTGGAAGAAATATAGCATTGCCCCTAAATGAACAAGGAAACGTTATCGAAGGAAATGTAACTGCAGACTACGAAACCGACATTACTAACTTTCATGATTGGACATTGGAGATCCCAAAGTTAAGTCACCCGTTTACCATTCCTGGTTTGGTAGGGTTTTCTCTTGACGCCAATACTATTGTTATTGATCAATCGCTATCCACAACTCCAAATCCTATTAACAAGGATGCCTTTTGGAAAGGCGTATATGCCGAAAATATTTCAGTGCAATTCCCCGAGTTCTTTCAAATTAATGATACTCCTATAGAAAAAGAAGTTAGCCATTTTATTCTTGACAAAAACGGGGTTTCAGGAAAAATTGGTCCTTTCAACAATCTAATTTCTATCAACGAAGGAGATGTTGGGGGTTGGCCCATCTCTGTCGATACATTTTCTATTATTCTGGAGGATAGCAACTTGGATGGGGCAGAGATTACCGGTAACGTCAAACTTCCAATCGCGGATACTGAGTTAGGTTATGAAGTACTTTTTACTCTGGGTGAAAATCCTGAAGACAGCTTCGATATGAAATTTGATGTTGTCACCCAGGAAGCCTACGCTGTACCGATGTGGTTTGCACAATTACACCTCGAAAAAGGGTCAGAAGTGAACATCATTAAAGAAGGGAATACCTGGAAACCTTCTGCAAATTTGCATGGTGGTATCGAGATAGACTGGGGGGTTAATAATACTCCAGATGATAGTTTGGTGTCTTCTTTCCAACTTCCCGAAGTAAACTTTACCAATTTGACCATTACTCCAGGACAAAACAATATTCCAGATATCAACTTTGGTGAGTTAGGCATAACCAATGCACAAGCCACTATAGCAGACTTTAGTTTTGATCTTAATGATATCAAAGTCATAAACGAACCCAACGGTGATCTCGGACTAACACTGGACATTTTTGTACACCTCGATGAAGGTGATTTCTCAGTCGGAGGCAGCACAGCTTTTACGATTTGGGGAGCATATAAAGACAAAAAGTACATCTATAAAAAAACCAAACTCAATAGAATATCATTAACTGATGTTGATATCAATATCGCTACTATAAATGGAAACCTCTACCTTTTTGAGAAAGATGAGGTATACGGAAATGGTTTTAAAGGTGATTTTGATGTAAAACTTAATCAAATGGACATGAATTTTGCAGCCCTCATGCAATTTGGATCCATTAAAACCCAACAAGAAAATTATCGCTATTTCTATACAGATTCGTATCTAAAAATAGGTGGAAGCGGGATCCCGATTCCTCCTACTCCATTCGCGGTGTATGGCGGAAGTGGTGGCTTTTGGGTCAATATGAATTTGGCCAATGAACCTGATTCAAATGCTCCTCACAAAACCATTGATCAGTTAAAGCTGAATAAAGAAATGAACGATGATCTGGCCATATCGCTACCTGCTGGAAATACTCGTTTTGAAGAGGATAAAAAGATCCCGACCCAAGGAGGCATCGGTTTTTCTCAATCTATCATTGTAGGTGTCAATAGTGCAGAAACGCTATTTAATGCAGATTTAGGCTTTTTAATGGACTTCAATCTCAATGGCAGTCTAAAAGGAGAAATGAAAATGTTTGGTGATGGATATATCGTACAAGAATTAGATGGCAACCGGGGATCCGCATTTATTAAAGGTGATGTAGACCTAACCATTGGTTATTTGGGTGAAGAACAAAAGAATAACATCTTTTTTGACAATACTTCTACAGTCTCTATTGATCTTTTAGACGGTTTGGTTACCGGGCAAGGTACTTTACATCTATACGCAGATAAAGATACCTGGTTTCATAAATTAGGGTATTGGCAGAAACAATATCAAGATTTTCCGTGGCAAGATAAAAAGCGTGTTCATTTGAGCCTTGGTGATTTTGAAGGGCTAGATACAGAAGTAAACAACAACAGTTTGGATACAGGTTTATATAGCTATTTTATGTTTGGACCCGATATCCCAGGACTACCAGAAATGCCATTAGATGTTCGGAATAACAACCCAAAAAACTGGAAAATGAATAATGAGCGTTATCAGGTTTTTACTGGTCCTAACTCCAGTTCTGGGGTAGCACTAGGTAGTGGTTTACACCTGGATACCGATTTGGATTTTCTTATTTTTTATTTAAAAGCAAAACATATCTCCGGATTTGATTTTACCCTCCGGGATGAAACAGGACTATGTGCTGAAGATTTTGGGTTAAACGGCTGGTATGCCAGAGGCGAAGCTTATGGGTATTTTAAAGGAGAAGCCGGAGTGAAATTAGATTTGTGGGTTTGGAAAGGGGAAGCAAAGCTTATGGAGCTGGAAGCTGTTGCTGCTTTGCAAGCAGGATTGCCAAATCCAATATATTTAAATGGGAATGTGAATGTGAATGGACAAGTTCTAGAGGGCTTGTTGGATTTTAATGTAGATTTTGAAGTTGAACTAGGAGAAGAATGTAACAATCCAAACAGTGGTCCATTTGATGAATACCCTATAATCGCTGAAGTGTTACCAGAAGATCAGGAAGAAGATGTAGACATTTTACGTCAAATGGAGGTCTCCTTTAATTTTCCAAATGGACCTTTTGAATACACCGAATTAGACAAAAAAGGGAAAAAAGTGACACGTGAGTTTCGATACAATGTAGACTATTTTACCTTAGAATGGTTTGATGAAGGAAGTAATACAAACAAATCCAAAGATTTCTTCCCTGCCTATCGAGAGGACGGATATTCTGCTACGTTCACAGATCTAGATTTCTATTTCCCTCCAAAAACCACATTTACCTACAGCATAGGTGTTACGGGCTACGAATTGGTAAATGGTAAAAAAGAAGAACGAGCCAAAGAAACTAAAATCGGAACTTTTACTACGGGAGCTTTTCCTACTAAAATTACCAAAGAAAGTATTTGGTTTAGCACACCATTTATAGGAGAAAACTACTTTATCCCCTCTAACTTCCCTAAAGGATATATCACATTACCAGTGGTACTACCGCATTGGACAGATCCTAATTTTTGGTATGTAGATGCTTTTAAATTAGGAAATACTTACCAAGGTCCTATGGCGAGTGGAACTTTTGAATTTATAGCAAGATTCATTGATGTAAAAAGTAAAGATTATTACGATATCCCCTATCAGATCAATAATGCTGATGCACAAGGTGTATACGGTGGTAAATTGGTATTTGATTTCCCGCAGCAATTAGAAACAGGAAAGATCTACGAACTACAGCTTATGGTTATTTACACCCCCTCTATTAATAATTATGTAGCAACATCTAACTCGGAAGACACCTATAAAAATGTGCTCTTGGGCGGATCCGGACAGCAAAATGGAGGTAATAATAATGGACAAGGTTATCAAGTATTGCAAGCCAATCTCAATTTTAATAACAACAATATCCTTAATGCCAATTTTGTAACCCCAAAACCCAAACCCAATCTGGTTTTTCAGAATTCTTTGGCAAACGCCAATAGCGGTAATCAAAACTTAGCTATCAAAAGAAAACATAGAGCTTTGCTAGGTGCTACAAAAACCTCAAATAAAGTAGAATGGCCCATATTTGAAGGATTTAAATTTCATTTTAAAACCAGCAAATATAACAGCCTATCACAAAAAATGGGTAACATCACTTACGAAACTACTAAGGTGGAACAATTCCCAAGCAATGTGGCAAATATTTCAGATAATTCCCTAAAACCTTTAACTATTAATTTACCTGTTATAGTACTTGAATGTGATGAAAATTTTGATGAAAAGACCTTATTCCCTGAAAAAGAAAACAAAATCGGATTTTTAAATAATGAGCTAACCCTACTAAGCTTTCAAAAACCACCACTTATTGAACTAGCAAAACAAGCAACTTTTACAGGTGCCAGTATTCAATGGGGTGTTGGCAACCAGCAATATCCTGAATTAAGGAACAATTTCTGGAAAGCATATCCTGGATACAATACCGCAGCCTTAAAAACGAATTACCATGTACCGCAGAATCAAAATAATTGGGCTTTGGTGTTGGAAACTAATGATTATCCCTATCCATCAGAAGATTATTGGAATCAACTGTTACCCAGTCGTACGAACAACTCGATTTGGGGTGCAAACCGATATTTTGATAATGCTTTATACGAACCTTTTAATGATAGGCACTATCCCAATGTAGATGATGTCTTATCCCTCAAAAAAGAAGAGCCTTTGTTAGCGTTTTACGCAGGGAACCACACCATAAAAAACATATATCATCAGGGAAAAAAAGTAGGTTTTACTACTACCCCTTTAAACTACAGTCCTCCAAATAACAATAATGGAGGTATGTGGATTCAAAATAATCAATGGCAAAACCAAAACCCTCCATCTAAAAATGCACTTTTTGCAGTTGTAGATTACACAGAGTGGTTAGCCATACAGGATTGGCACAGATTTAAACGACACCTTTATAGAATAAACAATGAAGAAATCCAATTTAATGATGTTCAAGCAGATTATGATAGTAATATGCAGTTCTTAGAAGTAAGAGAAGGGGTTTCTGAATGGATATTAGAAAGAATGCCCTATTGGCAACATAGACGTACTAGTGGTTCACCTTCATTTAAAATTAAAAAACATGGTGGAGGTGCTACCATAGAACGAACATATACTGTGCCTGCAGATTTAAATAAAAACATCAATTAAAGAATAAGCTTATGAAACGATTAACCCATATTATTATAGGTATTCTAATTTGCACTAGCTTACAACTTGCTTATTCGCAAAATAATAATGCTTCTCAAAAAATGATTTTAAAAACAAGAGCTTACCAAGACAGCATTGTACTACGCTGGGTACCTAAAGATTTAAAAGCATGGCATGACATCAATGAGAACGGAATTACCGTTTTACGCACCAATATGGCTACCGATAAAAAGGAAATGCTCACGTTGCAACCATTGTTTCCCTATACCTTATCTACCTGGAAAACCAAAACAGATACTACCAATATTTTTGTAGCCACAGCCGCACAATGCCTTTTGGGCAAAACCAAAGTGACTTCAACAATTGCAGACAGTCATTTTAGTATGCGCTTATTGGCTTCAAAAGAGCAGAATAATACCCTGGCGTTTGCTGCTTACTGTGCCGATTTTTCAACACAAGCTGCAGATGGGCTTGCTTTCCGTTTTGTTGATACTTCAATAAAAAGCAATAACAGTTATAATTACGAATTGCAAGTAGCAGGAAAGACCGTTTCTAACAAAGCATTTCAAAGATCAAAAGATATTTGGAAACCCAATAAAGTTACTAATGTTCGAATAGAAACTAAAGAAGGAGCAATACATGTTTATTGGTCCAAAGCCGTAAATAATTCACTATTCTCTGGATATTATATCGAGCGTGCGATTGATGGGAAGAATTTTAATCTAGTATCAAACTCTATTATAAAGGCTACCTCTCAAGCAACGTATACACAACAACAATCTTACGCAGATACAGATGTAAAGGTTGGGGTTACCTATAGTTACCGAATTATTGGAGTAACTTCTTTTGGCGATTACGGGTTGTATTCTGAAATTGTATCTGCAACGCCTAAGTCCAAAATGATGATTTCAACCATAGATAACTTGAAAGTTACCGCTTCCAATGATACCACATTCCTCTTAAGTTGGGAGGAACCCGATCTCCCAGAGCATACAAAAGGCTATCACATCACAAGAAGTGATACCAAGGAAGGACGTTACGAAAGAGTTTCTACTTCAATTTTACCTGTTGGTACTACTTCTTTTACAGATACACCTCCCAATACACAACGAGCTTATTTTTACAAAGTGATAAGTGAAGGAAAAGACGGAAAGCTATTAGAATCTTCATCTTCTGCGGGAATGTTGACCGATGGCAAAGCTCCGGCAAAACCAAAAGGATTAAAGGGCACCATAGATTCTTTGGGTGTAGTTGCTATCTCATGGGAATTTGGTGAAGAAAAGGACCTAAAAGGGTATCGAGTTTACAGAACCCATGATCCCAAACAAGAATTTCGGCAGCTCACAAAAACCCCTGTTCCTGGCAATTATTACAGTGATACATTGGCATTGGCATCTCTAAAAGAGAATGTATATTACAAAATTGCTGCATTTGATTATAATTATAATCCTTCAGAACATTCAGAACTATTAGTGTTGAAACGACCAGATTTTGTAAAGCCAATTGCTCCAAAAATAGTGAAGGTTAGCAAAGAAAACGGTGCAATTCAAATACAATGGAAAGAAAGCCCCAGTAAAGATGTAGTTACATATCGTTTGTATCGCAAAACATATGGACAAAAGGATGAGGAGGTCATTGCAGAGATCCCATCAAATACATCAAGTTATACTGATGACAATACAACCTCTAATACTACCTATCTCTATAAACTTAAGGCTATTGATCACAACAAAAATGAGAGTATCTTTGGAAACGTTGTTTCATACAACAATACTTCTCAAACCTTGGAAACTCCTCTACTTGGAGGTAGGTTCAACAAAAAAACTAAATACTTTGATCTCAATTGGAGTTCTTCTGGGAATAGCGCTATCAAAACACTAATTTTCAGAAATGACGGTAATGGTTTTACCTTATATCATACTATAAATACCGGAAACACCAATTTTTCTGATACTTCTTTTTTTGAAACCAAAAAAGGCTATCAGTATCGGATTCAATGGGCGGATTCGTTTGGAAATGAATCCCCAATTAGTAATATTATAAGTATCACTTTTAAGTAAATCTTTGTTTCTTTATCTTTAGAGAGGATGTTACTACTTGATTTGTATATACATGAAGAGTCGTCATTTCAGTTTCCTGTTCATTTATTTCTAGGAACCAGTTTCGCCTTTCTGATATGTTCTATTGCGATATATGCTGTAAACAAAAAGTCAGAATTCCTATGGTACGCAGGTTATCTCCTCTGCGTAATGGTATATTTTTCTCATAAAAGTGATTTTATTCTGGCAATGATTTATGAGAATCAGGATTCATTAGTTGCACATATAGTTAACGACACCTCGCAAATGAGTATCAACCTATGCTATCTTCTTTTTTCTATGGCATATTTGAATACCAAAAAGGACTATACGAAGTTTCATAAGTTTCTTCAAGTAGTTGCAATCGCTATGATTGTTTTCATGAGTATGCATACTATCTTACGATTAACAGGTAATTCGCATGCAAATCAGATACAATTGTTAAATATACAGCGATTGGTATTATCCCTTTTTGTCATTTTTAACACCTTTTATCTTTTTCGATACGGAAAAAACAAATTGGTTTATTTTGTCATTGCAGCATCTTTACTGTATGCCGGTGGAGCCATTGTAACCTGGCTTACCAGGGATTTTCATTTTATGGTTTATGGAGTTGGTCTTGAGAATTTTGTTTTCTCTTTTGGTTTGGGATACAAAATTAAAAAACTCAGTTTTGAAAAATCTGAAGCAGAACGTTATGCATTACGAAATGAAATTCATTCGTTGAGAGCACAGATGAATCCACATTTTATCTTTAATTCATTAAATTCGATACAAGGTTTTATTTTAAAAGACAAAAAGAAGGAATCTATTAAATACCTGACCAGCTTCTCTACCCTTTTACGTAAAATTTTGGACACTTCGGAAAATGGAGTAATCTCACTAGAACAAGAGATCGAATTGCTAAAACGCTATCTAGAACTGGAAAGTCTTCGTTTTGATGGTAGTTTCAAGTACGATTTTGATGTTGATCCAGGTTTGGATATTTATAACATTGAAATTCCTATTTTATTGGTACAACCTTATATCGAAAATGCTATTATTCATGGCCTAGCGCCCAAAAAAGAAGGAGACAAAACAATGAAAATTTCGTTTATTGATGCGGATGAGTTTATCACTTGTTCTATCAAGGATAGCGGTATTGGTCGTGAAGCCTCATATAATTTGCAACAAACTAAGAGCATCTACCGAAAATCAAAAGGGATGTCACTCACACAAAAACGACTAGAATTGATCAGCAAACATAAGGACAAGATGAATACTTATGTACATGTAGACGATCTTTATACCCAAGATGGGAAAGCGAATGGGACCAAAGTAACGATCAAAATTTATAAGAACTGAGTATGGAGTTACATGTTGTTATCATAGAAGATGAAAAGAATAGTCAGGATACCCTATCTCATCTGTTATTAGACTTTTGTGAGAATGTTACCATTTTGGGGAGTGCCAACAATGTTAACGAAGGGATCTCTCTCATCAAGGAAACTAATCCTGATCTCGTTTTTTTGGATATTGAGCTGCATTCGGGAACTGGCTTTGACATTCTTCAAAAACTAGATCATATTGCTTTTGAAGTGATATTTACCACTGCTTTTGAACAATATGCGATAAAAGCTATAAAGTTCAGTTCTGTAGACTATTTACTCAAACCCATTGATCTGGATGAATTACAAAGTGCTTTGTCAAAGGTTCGCAGTAGAAAAGGAGATAAAGCGTACATCCAACAAGTGCAAAATTTGGTTAAAAATCTCGAAATACAAGATGTAACCAACAAAAAGATATGTTTATCCACTCACGAAGGAATCGAATTTGTAAAAGTATTAGATATTAGATATTGCAAAGCCAATGGATCCTATACCTTGTTTTCTATAAAAGGACAATCGGATCAATTGGTGAGTAAAAACCTAAAAGAATTTGAAATGCTTTTGCAGGAGTACGACTTTATGAGAGTACACAACAGCTACCTCATCAATTTAAGAGAGGTAAAAAAATACATCAAATCCGAAGGTGGGTATATCATCATGAATAACGGAGATCATATCAACCTTTCGCCTAGAAAAAAAGAGTTGTTTCTAGAGCGCATTGTAAATCTCCGTTAATACCATTGACATTCACATTCTGCTGCCAAAAGAGTTCAGCACTGTACTACTTGCCGCAATCATAGCCTCCTAATCTTTGGTACAGCAAGTGCTATAAGCAATACCGAGGCTACTAGAAGTGGCAACATTCCTTGCATCGGAACCAAATCAGCTTTTGCTTTATGATATTCAGGTTTAAATTGTTTCCAGTCTACAGTATCCGCATGTTGCTGCTCAAAAATTTTGGGGTAAAAGAACAATCTCAACTTTTCATGAAACGCTTCTGTATCTTGCAGATAGTTCATATGTTGCCCCATACTGGTACCTGCTAGTTGATTAAAATACAACTGCAAATGCATATTAGGTACTACAGATGCAATCCATCTACTGGTTTGTTCACGAAGTTCAATCTTACTGCTTAATGCTTCTCGTTCTTTTTTAGAATCATCATCTCCCATTTGTTGCATTGCATAATACCACAACCAATTAAACCCCTCAGTAGGGTATCCATACTTTTCGAATTGTGGGTAATGCGCATAGAACTTTTTGATCGTTGCAAGTTTATCAGTATCCCATTTTACATGATATCCATCACGTTGTGCAATGGCTGTACTCATTGCCTCGGGCACAGGATATCTGGAAGACACATATGCATTAATACCTGCGGGCAAAAGAATAATCAGCACCAACCAGATCGACAATAGCAATAATGCATTAAATCCCGTCGATTTTTTATAAATAATCACAAAAAAGGATAGACTAAACCAAAAAATCAGATATAAGAATGACAGTCCGATCATCAATAAAAAATCGCTATTCAAAGGAATGTTCAGCATAATTTTTGCTACCAAAAAGAGGAAAATCAACACTACAAATAATAGAGCGAATCGAACCAAAAGTTTGCTAATGATAAACCCTAATTTTGATCGTGCCTGAATCGATACTAATCTCCATGTACCTGTTTCTGTTTCTTCTGAAATGAGGTTAAATGTCAAAACAATGACCAGCAACGGAAACAAATAGATAATCACAAAAGACAAGTCTAAATTACCCGATTGCAAATTCATAGGGTTTACCAAATCGGTATCAAACTTTTGAGCTTCGAAGGTTTTGATAGTAATACGTTGTACCGTAGGGTTTACGTCTGCCTGACCGATAGATACCCCAGAAAGCGGATCCAAATCATTGATATACGCAAACTTGGCATAATACAACAACAACCCTAAATCTTCATTATGAAGCGATACTTGTCTATCAAAATGTTCTTCTTGATGAGCACGTACTTCAGCAATAGCATTTTGCTGCCGTTCTAAATGTTTGCTCCCAATAATGATTCCAACAATACCTAGTATCGTAATCAATACCAAGCTAATCCAAACTTCTTTTGATCGGATACACTGCTGAAAAAATAATTTATACTTGATCATATTGCTTTTGCTTTTTTAGAAGTATATACCAATAGTAAGAAGGCCAATCCAGTCCATAGTAGCATTGCCATTAATGCCGGCAGTCCTGCCGATATAGAATTGCTAAATGACATGGGTTGATGGCTAAAATCTGAAAACTCCTCCCAGTGCTCATGATCCACTACATGGACTTTCCCCTCAGAACCACTCTTCTTTTTGGGACTGATATATTCCATCTGCAGTTCATTCATGGTTTGAGCTAATTTATAACGGTAGTCATCGGCTTGATTTTGAAAATCGATGTAGGAAGCAAAATCTGTTCCCGACATGGTCATCGATAACTGCTTGATCGCCGTAAACGGATTCACAAAAGCTGTAAATCGAGTAACATCATTTTGATTTTGATACACTCCAATCAAATTAGCATGGTGTTTTCGATACAATGTAGAGGTAATTTTTTCGCCTTCTCGCATCACAAAACCAGAATAGTTAAACGGTAAATCGGTTACTTTACTCACTTTATGAACCGCCAAAACAGAATCACGTAAGTGATTATAATGGGGGTCATCTGGGTTATGACTATCCCCTTTTTGTATCACTTCTTTCTCGATGGTGGATTGAAAAGCCAGTTTCGTAGGTGTTGGGAACCAATAGTTCCCCATAGCCTGTGCAGACTTCGGTAAAAGTACGACCATCAATAACCATACTCCTAATAACTTCAACAATGCATTTTTGGGACTATTGCTCTGGGTAGAAACTACGATCGTTACAGAAGAAACGATAAATAAAAACATAAGATATCCCAAAGAGATCAATACCATTCGCATCCATAAAAAATTGTCTGTTATTTGATTCGTAAATACCAAAAGAGAAATCGCGACAATCAAAATAATAGGAATAAAGAAGATCATAGAAACCGCAAAAAGCCCAATAGATTTTCCGAAAAGAATTTCTTTCCAAGTTGCTCCTTGGGACAGCAATATTTTTAGAGTTCCATTTTGCTTATCTAAGGCCACCCCAGAAAAACCAATAAAAAATAGAATTAATGGCAATACTAATTGTAGTAGTAGTGCCAAACTTAGCTCTCCAAACCGTAAGGTTCCTGTCGAGAAGGTTGCTTCAGAGAAATTGACACTATTTTGTCGGTGTGCTTCCAAAAACACCGTGTTCCCGGTAAAACTTTCAATCCCATAATCAAACATCGCCAAAGAGGGATTAATTCGAAAAGCAAACGTTCCAAAATGCGCCATTCTATGAGGATGCTTATCAGGATTGGCTTCCCAACTTTGTCTAGCTTTTTTCTGATGCTCTAACCGTATATCATTTTGAGTGATATGTTTTTGAATACTACCAACAGCCGCATAGGCTGTTAGTAGTATAAAAACTGCGTATAACAGAAAAAAAGTTTTAGGTTTTGTTGCATTGGACCAAAAATTCAATGCAAATAGTCGCACATTAGCCCACTTCATTTTTTAAAATTTATAAGTTGTTGTTAGTAATACATTTCTCGGAGCTCCCGGAAAAAGTCTTGTCGCGTTTAAGGCCCCTGTCCAATAGGTTTCATCTAACAAATTGTTCAATTTTACTGCGATCTGCATGTCGATTCCTGTAGGACGGTAGTACACAGCCGCATCAAATACAGTGTATGATGGTAATTCTAAACGATCCCCAAACCATGAAAAACGATCTCCTCTATATTCCATTCCTAAACCTACACCGATGTTTTTTAGTGCACCTCTCATAAAATCATATCGCCCCCAAAAGTTTGCACTGTGCTCTGGTGCTCCTCCTATACGCTCTCCCACAAGTGCAGGGTCATCATCCTCAACAATTTCGGCATCAATAAATGCGTACGAAGCACTTACTTGGAAATTAGGTAAGATATATCCATTAAGATCCCACTCAAAACCTCGGCTACGTTGCTCTCCTCTTTCTACCAAGACAGATTCGTCATTAGGATCCTGTAACAATAAGTTCTTTTGTGTAATTTGATAGATAGAAGCATTCATGGTTAGTTTCCCATTAAAAAACTCTCCCTTGGCACCAAATTCTATATTGTTACTTTCCAGCGGATCAAAACTTGCCGGTGTACCTGCGAAGAAAAAGTCACCTGTAAACGGCGACAAGGTAACCGTATTGGATTGTGGTTGAAAACCTTGAATGTACGACCCATAAACGCTTACATTTTTGGTAGCTTCGTAAGTAAGTCCAATTCTAGGGATAAAAGCTTCATTCTTAAATGACTGCTCATCGTTTGATTTATAATCAAAAATATCTTCATACCAGTCATAACGAATGTTAAGTAAAGCCGAGAATTTTCCCATTTTGAACTGATTCTGAATGTAGATTCCATCAGAAGTAGTAAGGTTTGCAGGAATCGCAAATTCTGAAATGATATACCCAGACGTTTCTCTAGCTGTATTATTTGGATCTGCAAGGTTAAAATGATCCACATTAGGTCTTGGAGCAGTTACTCCATTAATGTCTATCGTTTCAAACTGATCAGCCTCTGCAGGGTCAAAAGAAGTTGCTGTTCCATCTAACCTTCTATAACGTCGTGCTCCATTCGACGATCCTCCAATAGTACGTTCCCATCGGCTCCCATCATATCCCACCAATATTTTATTAGTAAACGTCTCATTTTCAATATCAAAATTGATGTATGCCGTATAATTATCGGTAATCCAAAACTGCTTTCGCTCTGTGTAACGTAACTCGGCCAGTGTTGGTATCGCATTTCCTGCAATATCCACAGCTGCAGAACCAGCAACGCGATGCTCTGCCAGGTCCTCGTCCCAAGTTTGCTTCATATACGAAGCATTAAAACCAATATTCTCTGTAATTTCTTTACTAAAATTACTGATCACCATAAATTCTTTTGAAGCATAGAAATCATTAGCCGCACCAACATTCGTAGAAATATCAGTACTGTTTAAATCAAACTCTCCATTAATGGCACCAAAAAGAGGTTGACCACGATCTAGGTTTCCTACTCCGCTACTATAAATCATCTCTACATTAAGAGCTGTAGTACTATTGGGTAAAAATGTGATCGAAGGTGTGATCAGGAACTGATTGTTCTGCACCAAATCACGAAAAGATCTTGCTTCTTGAACAGCCGCATTAAAACGGTATAATAAAGTTCCAGAATCGTTTAATGGCCCTGTAAAATCAACAGTTGCTCTTAAAGTACCAAAGCTTCCTGCAGTGGCACTTACTTCGTTTCTACTTTCTTTTAATGGTTTTTTGGTCACCAGGTTTACGGATCCTCCCGGATCTACACTAGAAAACGTAACCGAAGAAGGTCCTTTGATCACCTCTGCTCTTTCGATGTGAGAAGTAATTGGCTGTAGAAAGTAATACTGACGTGTTCTCAATCCGTTGATCAATTGGCCATCTTCTGCCTGTATTAATCCTCGAATATTAAAGTGATTGTAGAATCCTGTATGAGAAACACTACTGGCAGTCTTTACTGCATCTGCAATTTGAAAAGCTTGTCGGTCGTTGAACAATTCTTTGGTAATCGTAGAAACTGCCTGCGGAAGTTCTTTGTTCTTGATTGCTACTTTGGTTGATGAAAAGGAGTAATCACTGTTGTAGTCGGTCCTAGGGCGACCAATAACCTCAACACTTTGTAATTGTTCGGTTCCTTCTTCCAAAGTGATGGTTCCTAAATCGTACGGGGTTCCTTCTGTAACTTCAAAAGTGTTTTTGTACGATTGAAACCCTAAATATCGAACTTCGATAGTATAGCTTCCATCAGCAGCACTGATTTCGAACTGCCCAGCTCCATCAGTGAGTTTGCCGTAAGTATTGGCTGCGCTTTTTAAGGAAATTGTAGCCCCAGTAATTGGGGTGTTTTGATTGTCGATCACAGTACCTGTGATTTGCACTTGTGCAAAAGTGACAACACTTAGTAAGAGTACTACTAGTGTGGGAAGTGATTTGATGTTCATTGCGTGAATTATTTATTTGATGTTTAAATGGTTTTTAAATAGAGGTCTTGTAATTCTGTTGCGTTAATACCTTTGGTATCTGAAGTATGTACCAATTCTCCCTCTTTCATAATGCCAATTTTGGTTCCAACATTTACCGCATTAAAAATGTCGTGGGTTGCCATAAATATGGCTTTACCTTCTGCACTTAACTCCTTGCAGATTTTGGTAAATTCGAGAGTAGCTTTTGGATCTAAACCCGAAATAGGCTCATCCATAAAAATGTAATCGGCATTTTTGGCAAGAGCAATGGCAATACCTACTTTTTGACGCATCCCCTTAGAGTAAGAAGACAATTTGTTATGAAAAGCATTTTCTTGAAGTCCTGCTTTTGACAAAAAATCTGTTAGCGTTGTATGATCATACTTATATCCAGCCAATCTGCTAAAGAAATTGAGATTTTCTACTCCAGAAAGATTACCGTACAATTGAACCACTTCTGGAATATACGCGATCATTTGAGTGGTTTTGTTATTGTTGGGTTGTACCGCAATGCCATCTACCAAAGCTTCACCACTGGTAGCTTCAATAAGACCTAAAAAGAGGTTAATTGTCGTGGTTTTACCCGCTCCATTTTGACCAAGTAAACAAAAAATTTCACCTTTATCAACTGATAAATTTAACTGACGAAGTGCTTCGTGCTTACCATATGTTTTGGTAAGATTTACTGCTTTAAGCATAATGTGTTACGTAAAAATTAAAACTGACGATATGTGTTTTTTATCCTGGTAGAAGCCAGAAAAAACAGGATTCGAATTTGAAGAAATATCCCAATAGTAATATACCTCTTAAAATAACATGATATAGCTGCCATTGATCCTTTCTTACCACCATGATCGATTGGTCATAGAAGTTAGAACAACAACATCAAATCGCAAATGCGAATTGTTATCGTACAAAAGGTTACAACTGATATTTCCTATAAAAGAGGGGGAGGCTTATTATATATGTAGTTAGGAGAAGCAATCTTTTCCTTTGGAGTATGATAGTGTTGTAATACAACAATAGTACTTGGAACGTTATGAAGTTCAATTTCTGAGTACAAAGAGTTAGTATTGATCAAATCAAATTGATCGGACTGCATCACAAAATCACAAAGTTCACAGGAAATTGGTGTGTCTTCATCCTCAGATAAATGGCTCAACGCATGCAGATTAGCTATCCTAGGTACAAGAAAAGCTACTGCAAACCATATCATAGCAATATGTGTAAGTCCGCGTCGAAACATAGCTTGCAAGATCAGAAATAATGAAATACAATCTCTTGCTTTAACAAAATTTTAAAACTTAAACATGTACTTTACAGTAAAGTTTTGTAATGATCTTCATTTTTACACGACTTAGCATTACTTATATCATTAAATTATTGTTTCCTACTGCATGCGTACTTCAAACACAGCATTACTTGTTTTCTCCCTTTCGCTTCAAGAAGAGTTGAAAAACAAGGCATTTTTTGGACAACATAATTTAGGAAAATCCTTAAGCAACAACACCAAAAAAATTGCATGTCAGAGTGGGTTACCTGTCCTTTATTTTGACGAAAAGCAACAATCAGGTGTTAATTTTGGAGAAAGATTCTCTAATGCGTTACAAGATGTCTTTGAAGCTGGATACGATAAAATCATTACTATTGGTAATGATTGCCCTCTACTTGATGTAAGGCATATCCAACAGGCAAAAAAAGCGCTAGACAATAATGGTAATGCTATAGGTCCAACTGCTGATGGTGGTTTTTATTTATTAGGTATTTCCAGAGATGACTTTGATTACCATTCTTTTTTGGACTTCACCTGGAATACAGCATTCGTCTATCAGGAAGTATTAGATAACATCATCGATAGCAATCCTTCCTGCATCGTACTTGAAGAGCTTCGAGATATTGATCTCCTATCGGACATCTACAACTTATCTACTAGATACATCCTTAATGAGGCATTACGAAGAAGCCTTCAAGCCATTCAAAATCAAGCCTCTCCGTCTTATAGTCATATTGATTTCAATATACTTCAATGTTTACAACAAATTCCTTTTAACAAAGGATCCCCAGTATCACTCTTAATTCAATTGTAAGAAGAGGTCTTTTGTTTTAAATACAGCCTCTGGTTATTCCTATTTATTTTTTAATCATCTACTTTAAATTCTAGAAGATTTTCTGGTGTTTATAAGTACTAATTCAGCATAGCCGCATGAATCGCTTTGTCATTATCATTACTATACTATTTTTTAACCTATATACTTTTGCTCAAGAAACTACGGGAAGCCTTCAAGGAAGTTTAAAAGATCCTCAAAACAACCCTGTACCCTTTGCCAATATTGTATTAACAGATACTGAAACCAATTTTACCTATGGTGCCATTTCTCAGGAAAACGGGTTTTATAGATTTAATAATATACCCCCTGGAAGTCAATATACTGTTACCATCTCTTTTTTAGGTTTTAAAACCGTTGAAGAGCGTAATCTCGTCATCAATTTGGGGAGCGCAACTATAAGAGATTTTATACTTCAAGAAGAAAGTACTGCATTACAGAAAGTGGTTGTTCTGGCAGAATCTACACCCAAAAAAAATGGTAATGAAACTTTACTCAATCGCA
The DNA here is from genome assembly GCF_056160245.1 of Aquimarina sp. AWH4_224. Taxonomy (NCBI): domain Bacteria; kingdom Pseudomonadati; phylum Bacteroidota; class Flavobacteriia; order Flavobacteriales; family Flavobacteriaceae; genus Aquimarina; species Aquimarina sp. AWH4_224. The sequence goes on from NZ_JBSWWU010000006.1 coordinate 132,138, forward strand.
AAGCTATTAAAGCTACTCCTACCATCAATAGAAGCATTCAGGATCTTACTAAAAACCTCCCCGAAAATAATTTAAACTCTTTTAGTGGTGCCAGTAACCGATTTAATAATTTAAATATTGACGGGATTGCAAACAATGATATTATTGGATTTCAGGAACCTGCTAGTGGAGCATCAGGATCGTCGGCTAACGGGACTCCAGGTAGTCTGTCCAGGAGTCAACCTATCGGACTTGGAGCAGTAAAACAAGTAAGTGTAAAACTATCTCCGTTTGATGTGAGTATAGGAAATTTTAACGGAGCAAGTATCAACTTAGTTACAAAAAATGGTACAAACACAACAAAGGGAGAAGTATATGGTTATGGTAACAATCAAAATCTAATAGGTGAGTTTGCCCGCGGTATAGAACAAGATGTACAATCCTTTTATGATGTACAGTTTGGTGGTGGTGTCGGTGGTGCTATTATCAAAGACAAGTTGTTTTACTACGTCAATTTTGAACAAGCCTTATCCAAAACTCCCGTATTAAATGCTCCGGGAAGTGAGTCTTCGAACATTTCGTTGGATGATGTAACTGCAATCCGAAACAGATTACTCAATGTATACAATTATGATCCTGGCGCATTCGAGAGTGCTGATTTACAAACTGCAAGTACCAAACTATTTGCCCGCTTAGACTACAATCTTTCTGAAATCCACAAGTTGACACTTCGTAATAATTATGTGAATAGTTTTGCGGATAATTTGGAATGGAATAGTACTTTTTTTAACTTTGGAAATCAAGGATACCGACATAATAGTATTGCCAATAGTCTGGCATTAGAACTAAAATCTAACTTTTCTAATGGAGCGACCAATAAGCTTTCTGTTGGGTATAATATCGTAAAAGAAGATCGGGATTTTGATGGACGTGTGTTTCCGCATATTCAGATCGCAACTTCGTCTGCGGGTCGTATATTTGCCGGGACTTATCGAGAAGCTTCGGTTTACAATACCGATTTCTCAACACTTCAGATTTCAGACACTTATACTTTTGATATCGACAAGCATCACTTTACTACAGGCGTATTTGGACAACTGCATGATGTTGATTATGGATTTCTTTCGGCATGGAACGGTCGTTGGGAATACCGTTCTGTAGATGATTTTTTGAATGATCGCCCTGCTCGAATTCGAGGAGTTTATAACATCAACAACAACGATTTTGGTTTTGTGAGCAACCGCCCTTCTGCGACTATCGGAGTCTTTGAAGCCGCTGCTTTCTTTCAGGATAACTTTCGTATTGGGGAAAACCTAGAAGTAACTGCCGGAGTGCGACTTGACGGACAGTATCTGACTCAAAAACTACCCATCAGTGAAGCTGTACGTAATACTCCAGAATTTTCTCGATTCGACAATACGATATCCAAAGCCCCACAACTTAATCCAAGAATTGGGTTCAATTACAAAATAGATGCCAATGGCAAATACACGCTACGAGGTGGAACCGGTTTATTCTCTGGACGTATCCCCTATCTGTGGTTTGCTTATGCAGAATATATTTCTGGTACAGAGTATTTTAACATTGATCTAAGGCCTGATAATACGGTTGCACTCACTGAAAACCTGGAAGATTTACGAAGTGTACAGCCCAATTTAACCGAAATTAATCTATTGGATCCTGATTTTAGTCTCCCTCGAGATTGGAAAACAAATATTGCTTTCAAAGCAAAACTACCTTATCGATGGACCGTGGATGTAGAAGGTACTTATACCGAAGTAGTCAATGGGCTCCTTTTTCAGTCGATCAACAGAAGAGATAATGTGGGTAACTTTGATGGGGCAGACAACAGACCGTATTTTTTAGAAACCGGTGATGCCATTAAAATCAATCCAAATTTCACCAACGTGTTTTTACTCACCAATACCGACAAAGGGTTTCGATATAATCTCACTCTAGGACTCAGCAAACAAGCCGGAAATTATAGTGGATATTTGGGTTATACCTATGGACGTAGCCGAGATATTTCAAGTACAGTACGTAGTTCTCCTGCTGCTAATTTTGAGTGGAACCAGGCATTAGTGGCAAACGATCCTGGCTTGTCCTATTCTAATTTTGACCTGAGACATAAATTTGTAAGTAGTCATTCTTACAATTTTAACCTCGGAAAATCAAGTACAGGCTTCATTTCGTTTTTGTATAATGGAAGAGCAGGAAGTCCTTTTTCTTATGTTTATCAAGGGGATTTAAATCGAGATGGTTCCTCCAGAAATGATGTAATCTATGTACCTAGAGATGCTTCAGAAATTAATTTGATTGATATCACTGATAGTGCCGGAAACATTACGGTAAGCGCTACAGAACAGTGGCAACGGCTTAATGCGTTTATAGAAGCAGACCCTTATCTAAGAGAAAGAAGAGGGCAAATTGCCGAACGCAACGGAGCTCGTACCCCCTGGAACCATGAATTAGACATGAAATTAGAATATGCAATGAAATTGAAAAATGGGGATGGCATTTCTTTCTCTTTTGATATGCTTAATGTTTTCAATTTCATCAATAGAGATTGGGGACGTTTAGTTTTTGTGCCTAATGTGGTGAACTCGAGTTTTAGTCTTTTAAATTTTAGAGGAATAGAAAACAACGAACCCTTATTTCAATTTAATATTCCAGAAGGCACAGAACCCTATGTAACCGATTTATTTAACTCTAGATGGAGAGCTCAGTTTGGGTTGAAATATAATTTCTAAATATTAGTATTCACTGAGTTTATTTAATTATAGAAAATTATAGTTACAAAAATCAATAGATGCTCATCAGTGATTTAGATTGGTAAATGATAAAATTATGTAATTTTTGACTAAACATGTTTTGATTGTTTTCTATTACTTTTAGAAGTTCCTGATTAGCTTTTTTCTTGTTGTGGGTAATAAAGTTTGTATTGTATCTATTGTATTCTTTTTTTTCAGATTTAATTTCCAAAATTTTCAAAATATTATAATGCCGATAGTCTTGTTCTATTCTTTCAAATAATGATTTGATGGTATTATATTCGCCTTCTATCACCTGAAAGAAAGTCAAATCTGAATAAATTAGAATTCCACTGATGCTGTTGTTATTATTAAATACTTTGGCATCCAGCAATAATGTTTCTACATCTTCGTCGGTTAACCTTTCGGAGGCATTACTGATGTAACATATGGTTAAAAACATATTTAAAAAGGGTTTAGCAATTAATAAAAAACCCATATCCTTATTTATTCCGGATATGGGGTATTTGACGATTGCTCTACTCTAAGTTAATAAATTCCAATAAGTTACCACTCCATTTTTCCTATAGAAATTTTATGGTTTATCCTTTAGATTTGTTATGATATCCTCCTAGCTGTTTTATTTTTGGAATGAATCTGGGAATATTCTCAATTTGTTTTTGTGCCTTTGAGGATAGATTTCCCCTGACTTATTAACTCAAATTCGCTAATTGAATCGACAGTTTGGAATTTGAAAAAAACCTCAAAATCAGCAGGAAAAAATTCAGTCTTACTTCTAGGGTAGATTTCAACACTTGGAATACCCTCTCCTTTAATTTTTAAAGCATTATCCCTTATCACAAAAGATACTTGGGTGTTTTGGTTGGTAATATAATTGCCAGAGTAATTGTGAAGGATTTCAGGTTCAAGGTTGATAATCTCAGGGATTTCCCCTCCCCAATACAGTTTCTTAATAATTTCATCTCCAAATGTGATAGCCTTTTTAACAAGCGCATTGCAAAGAATGCGTCCATTGTCTCCATTGGTAAGCACTACAATACCACTTTGGGATTTGGGTAATAGTATAATGGTAGTGGCAACACCAATATCTCCACCATCATGGTTTAACGCGTATTCTTGAAAAGGAAGGTCTTGTACTATAGTCCATCCTAGCCCTTGTTTTGCATTGTTATGTATAGAGACTTGAGGTTTTACCATTTCTTTGAAGAGTTTACTTTTAATGATCGACGAATCCATAACTGCTGTTCCAAATTTTGCCAGATCCCCTACTGTAATTAAAAGATCATCGGCAGCATCGGCATTGGGAGTGCTATAATCTTCAATAGGATGCTCTTTTCCATTGCTATCATACCATTTGGCAAAACGCAGCGTATCCTTATTAGAAATCCATTTCAACGTAGTGTCCTCCATATTTAAAGGGGTAAACAATAAAGAATCTGCCAAAACTCCTAAATCTCTCCCAAAACGATTTTCTAAAGCGTTCTTCAGATATTCCATTCCTTCACCAGAATATTGATATTTCTCACCTGGTGTAAAATCAAACTTTAGAAGTCCTGATGTATCCATTCTCCTCCAATTTTTAAATCCAATCGTATGGGTTAAAGCATGCCGTGATGTAATCATTTTATGCAGAGAATCATTGATGATATCTGGATCTATCCAATACTTACTGAGTGGTTCATCCATAAACCATGATCCATTTTCGACCAACTTCAACACGGTCATTGTGGTTATTACTTTTGTAATGGAAGCTACATTAAAAATAGTATTTGAAGGAGCTTCTTTACCCAATTGATGTTCTCCATATACTTTGCAGAATCGAACATTTCCATGTTCAATCAACCCTATCCCAACCGCTGGGACTTTATATTCTAGCTGAAGTTCAGGAATTTCATGATTCAAAATCAATTCGATATCTTCTGTAAAAACAGATTTTTGGTTTGCAACAGTAATCTCTTTTTCTTTACAAGAAAGTACTGTAAAAACTAAGAGTACTCCCAGTGTTAGTTTAATCCAATTTATCATATTGTTGTCCTTTTTTTCCTTTATATTTTTTTTGATTGAATAAATAACTGAAGGCAACATTCAGTTGAGGAGTTCGTATTTGACTGCGCAATTGCTGATTAAAGTCTTCTCCATTGGTTGTAATATTAAATTTCCATGTATTAAAAACATCTTTTGCATTCAAGGTTAGCAAGCCTTTGTCATTAAACACTTTTTGACGCAATGCAACGTCCATTCTGTAGATCGCCTCACGTTTGAGCTGCCCTTGTTTGTTACCTCCTCGAAAACGGTGTTGTAATTGAAATGTAAAAGTCTTAGTAAAATCAAAATTAAAATGTACTCTCCCCGAAGAATTCCATCCATCACTATTGTAATCAACTCCATCAAACTGTCCAATTTGATTGAAATACGAAACAATAGTTTCTGCATACAGACTCAACCATGAAATTGGCTTGAACGTAGCACTTACTTCCAATCCTAAAGAATTTCGCTTCCCGATATTAATGGTAGTAACCTCAAACACTTCTTGCAGCTCGTTATCTATTGTAATTGACCGTTGTTGAACAAAAAAATCTTGGATATTATTTGAATTGCGGTAAAATAATGTGGGTGTAATTGAAAAAAGATTATCGAATTTTCTTAAGTACCCCAATTCTGAAATAATGGTATACGTAGGATTTACAGAGGGGTTCCCTACAAAAATATTACGTGCATCACTAAAAGATGAAAAAGGAACCAATGCATTACGCCTTGGGCGACGGATTCTTCTGGAGATCGATAACCGAAGACTTTGGTCATTCTTGAAATTATATTCCAGAAAACCCGATGGAAACAGATCAGTATATTGAATTTTGCTCTCAGCATCTGTTGTCGAAATAATAATATTGGTCGTTTCTGAACGTAGCCCCAGTTGAAATGATAGTCTTTTAAACTTATGGGCATATTGACCATACAATGCCAAAATATGCTCATCATAGGTCGTATTATCGGTAAATTCGGGAATAATGAAGGTGTTATTCTCCGTATTTCTTCTCACTTCGAAGTCATTGTCGATGGTTGTGTTTCTATTACGAACTCCAAATTCCAATTGCTTATTCTTCCCTATCGGTTGCATCCAGTCTATCCATTGGGTGTTTCTTCTGTCCTCTATAACATTTCGAATCAAATCTTCATTAAGGATTTGTTGATTAGGAAATAGTAGAAGGTCATTTATAAAGGAAAAACCGTCTTCATTTGAGAACTGAAGCATCAATCCGACATCAATTTTAGCACCCTTATCGCTCAATTGGAGTTCATAGTCTATTTGATTTTGAAAAAAACTATTTGTGTATGTTTGTATATCTTCACGAGTTGATATTGAAAAAGTTTCTTGATTAATAAAATCGGAATATCGAATGTTATTTTTAGTATTCAAGTCGGCAACACGTTGGGTAATTTCGATTCCCAATTTATTTTTTTTATCAATTTTCCATTGGCTTCCGATATTATTCAAAACGTAGAACTGTTCCAAAACTCGTTCTGAATTTTGGCGAGTATCTATTTCCGTTTCATCAAATTTGTCGGTTTCAAGTTTACTAATTGCTTTAGGTTCTGAGTATCCCAATCCGCCATTATAATACCAGGAAATTTTATCGCCTCCTCGATTAATATTTACATTTAAACCGGAGTTAATGCGAATTCCTGAAAATAGCTCAACGCTACCTGTAAAATTCTTGTTTTTTCCCTTTTTCAGAATCACATTGATGATACCTCCTGTACCTTCAGCGTTGTATTTTGAGGAAGGATTGGTTATAACTTCTATCTTTTCTATTGAAGCTGCAGGAATAGTACGCAATAAGGATGCTGTGCTTGTCAGCCCGCTTATCCGGCCATCCACTAGTATTTGTACTTGAGCGTCACCTCGAATACTAACACTTCCATCAACTTCTACTTGCACCGAAGGAAGATTCTGCATTACTTCTAGTAGACTTCCTCCAGTAGCCTGTAAATCTTTGGTAACATTATACACCTTTTTATCCAACTCAATACGCTGATAGTCATTTGTTTTTATAATGATTTTATCAAGAAGAACATCTGTACGGATAACAAGTGTACCCAAGTTCTTTTTCATTTTGGCTTGGGTCAGATCAATTTCTTTGATATCAGGTTGAATCCCTACAATAGATATTTCTACGTAGTACAAAGCCCTTTGCAATGAAATGCTAAAACTCCCATCTTCATTACACAGAACACCCAGATTTGTTTTTTCAGTATCCTTTTTTTTAAAGATAAGATTTGCAAAGGGTACAGGATTTCCGCTTGTATCCTTGACCTCTCCTGTTACATCCACTCTTTGAGCTAAACACAATAATGGTAAAGAAAAAAGAAATGAGAATATTATATGCTTTAACTTCATTATGGGGTTAACAACTTTTTCTTTTCTAATGAGACTATTAATATTGATTGTACCTGAAACACTAAGAAGACATTTCTGGTCTTTATTGATTAATGTTTTGAGGTTTCTGGAAGTAGCCCTTAGGCAGCATGAGTTTTGTCTGATTCTTCATAGTAAATAAGTATGTAAAAATATTTAACGACTACAAATATAGTAATAAAACTATAATTATAGTAATACTACTATTTTTATAGTCAAAACTATCATTTGAACTATACAAAGGTTTGGTTCCGCAGGTTTTACTTAAAACTAATTACACAAAGCCTCAATATGGTTTCGAAATCTAAACGTTTCTTATCCAAAATTTGAGACTTTTATCTTAAATGAAAGCTAAAGCCGATATTAGTTTTTATAACCCGTCTCCATCTTTTTAATCATTTCTTTTGCGTTAGTATTTTTCGGATTTAAATCAAGAGATTTTTTATAGTTGGTTACTGCATTTTCTTGGTCTCCTAATTTCAAATAACACTCTCCAAGACTATCATATACATTGGCAGAATCAGGAAATAATTGTGTATTTAATTCAAATACTTTTAGCGCATCATCAATTTTTTCATGATTCAAAAGTGCATAGCCCACATTATTCATTTCCCGTTCTCTCAGATAAAATTTCTCTGAATTTTTATGTTGGTCAAACCATTCTTTTCCCGCTTCATAATTTGTAGTAAAAATAATATCATAGATTTCTTGCGCAATGGATTTTTTGGGTAAAACATATTTCCTGTTGGTTAGCTTGTAAAATATTTCCTTTTCTAATTCTCCAATCCACTTTCCACCGCTTGAAGTGAGTATGATTACTCCCGATTGATATTCTGGAGAAAAAACATAAGCACTTCCAAAACCATCTAAGTCCCCACCATGTCCATATTGTATCCCGGTATCAAAAACCTTTTTACCCAATCCAAAACCATATCCATTTTCTTTTTCAAATAGATTTTTATGAAGTATTAACGGATTTGAGGGATCACTCTCTTTGGAATACGTTTTCATCTGAAGCCTCATCAGTTGGATTTGATCATGTATTGTAGAATACACTCCCCCAGCAGCGGTTAATGTACCCATAGTAAATGCAGATGTTTCCTCATTTCTATTTTCTTTTCGATAAGGGGTAGCTAGAAGTTCTTTCTGTTTGTCTGTCAAAACCACCGTTGTATTAGTCATATCATATGCGTTTGAAATATACTTCTGGATCAATGCTGCATAAGTTTGTTGACTTGCCAATTCGCAAACATATCCCACAATTGCATATCCAAAGTTCGAATAGCCAAATTCTGCTCCTGGTTTAGACTGTAATGCAACCTTGTTCAAATCGTTTATCAAAAGCTCTTTGGTATACGGATTTAGCATAGGTTCTCCATTCTTTCTCGTAATAGTGGGTTGCCTATAAGGCAATCCGGATGTATGTAACAAAAGATGTCTTACTGTCACATGCTTGAGTCTTTCTTTAGCATCGTTCGCTAATAAACTCCCTAGATATACTATAAAAGGTTGATCCAAGTCTAATTTTTGTTCATTAACCATGTTTTTGACAATGATTCCCGTCATTTTTTTGGTATCCGAAGCAATTTGATACATCGTATTTTCGGTCGCTGGTTGTTTTGTATTTCGATGTAGAACACCAACTCCTTTTTTAAGAATAACCTTTCCCTTATGTATAACCCCTATAGATAAGGCAGGGATGTTGTTTTTTTGAACTACACTATCAATTTTGTGATTTATCCACTGCATCAATTGTTCTTCGGTGTCCTCGGAAATTACTCCATCTTGCGTTTCCGATTGTGAATACAAGGAATAACTACTTAGTAGATAGCAGGTAATTACGAACAGCATTATTTGTCTCATGTTTTCTAATTTTTTAAAACGATGCCACAAACCTCTGATTTATAGTTCTAATAAAAGTACGAATGATTCATTCGAACCATTTTCTGATCACATAACTATGATTAGCTATGTTTTTTTCTGAATTCTGTAGGAGTATATCCCGTGGATGTTTTGAAATGAGTATTAAAAGTTGATTTGCTATTATAACCTACTTCATACAAAACTTCCAAAATTGTTTTCTCTTTGTCTTGAAGTAGAATATGTTTTGCTTCGGTAATCCGGTATTGATTCACAAATTCGTAAAAATTGAGATTCAGATGGTGGTTTAGGATACTTGAAATTTCTCTGGTATCGATTTGAGTCTGCTCGGATAGCTTTTGAATCGTAAAGTCGGGATCAAAAAAAGGTTTTTCTTCTTGCATGAACCTTTTTAATTCATTCACTTTTTGATGGAGATCAGGATTTTCTTTTACGATAGCCGTTTCCTTGTTTTTATTCAATTGAAGTTTGGAATCAATTCCTGTAAAAATTTTGGGAGCATACATGGCTTTTAGCACTAGCCAACAGGTAAACAATAACATTCCCACGGATACCGCTAACCGAAAGGGAAGAAGGCCTTCGTTTGTATTTCCATACTTCTGACTATTTTTTATAATGGCAACTACAAACAATACACTTAGAAAAATAGTCATTTGCATCAACCATTTATAGTTATAATCGTCTGAGATTGCATAGTTGGCCACCAGTATCTTTTTATATTTCATTAAAAGCTGAAAAATCAGAATGATATACAGTAAGTTTTGCAAATGGGCTAAAGACATCGAAAACACACCAAAGGGGTTATACAGATAGGTATCTGCAAATTGATTTTGAGCGCTAGCATCGGCCAAATAAAAAATAGGAATTTGTATCAGACTCACCAACACAAAAGGAATCAGGTGCAACAAGTATTTTTTCTTGATTTCAAAGTCGGCGTAGACTATAGAAAGTACAAAAAGATATAGAAATGGAATCTCCAAAAAGGAGCCAAGGTCCATTCTGAACAACTCTAACTCGATAGGTAAATCCACTATATTATAGTAAAAATAAGCACTTACATCTATGGCTCTAATGATTAAATAAATGGCCAGAAATATATTCCCTATCCTATTTTTTGAGTTTACCGTAAATAAGAAAAACGCTAAAAGAAATGAAACAAATACTATTAAAAAACTAGTAATTTGAAGTAAAAACTCAGTATTCATTCTTTCTTACACCATTGTTTTATTGCAGTAGGTTGCCTTTTCGAAGTCCCTAATATTTATCGAAATAATCGGAACGTCTGGAAATAGCAATTTCAACTCGGTGATGATACTATCCGATAATTTCTTTTTTTGAGAAAAGGTACGTCCTTCCATAATATTACCAAAAATATGAATGAAATCATCTTGAGTATTACCAACTGTATAATATTCAAAAGGATTGATTCTAACTTTAATATCTGCTGGATCAAAAAGATCGGATGCTACTGCCGTATCATAGACTTTTTGAATAATTTCTTGTGGGGACTTTAGTTGTATAATGTGCTGTGAACAATCAATAACAAAGTGTGGCATAAACTATTTGATTTTCGGCTGTTGATTTTGACTAATGAGAAGGTATTATATTCTTGGGAGTTTTATCCATACTAAGGTAATGAAATTGCAAAGAATTAAAGCACCCTAAATCACAAATATTGGTACCATAATTTTTCTTTAATACCCACTAATTTTTTGATCACCTGGTTGTAACGAATCATGATTCTTATTTGACTTTTATTTGAACAAAAAATGTGTTTGTAGTTCACTCCATAGTTTTCAATTATTCGCTTTTTGCGATTGATTGTTTCCGGGGTTAGCCAATCGTAAAAAATAATCAGAATCACATGTTTACCGTTTTTGAAATCTATTTCTGCCTGTTGCTCATTATACTTTTGATAAAAATCAGGATCATAGTTAGCATCTAAATGAACAGCAGCTTTTTTATCCGAAATTCGAAGTTTTAACGTGTCTTTAATTTCGTTGTAATCAAACTTAAATCTACCATCGAAAACCGGAGAATGATCATTAATTATAATTTGAATGGAGTCTTTAGAAGTCGTCTGTATTCTGAAAATCCCTTTAGCGTCTGTTTCTAATTTAGTAATATGATCTCCTTGAATGATTTGAACTTTGCTCTTTCTTTTATTTAGATTTTTGATGAATGTGTCCTCAGCATCTCTACGAAATATAAATTCGCTAGCTTTGGATTTATAGAATTCGACTTTTGCAACTATTTCCCTTTGTGAATAAAGATGTTGCTGCAAAAGGAAAACGATGGGTAGGAAAAGTAATTTTTTCAAACTGTGTGTTTTGTTCAAACCAACAAGAATTATACCATACAAAACAGGTTTAGGTAATTTTTTATGATCTCAAAATGTGATATGTTTCCTTGACAATAAACATTCAAGAGTTAATTCAATACTGTTTTTATTTTCTCCCAAAAAATTTTCTTTTTTGACTGAATTTGAAACTTATTATCTTCATTTCTGATGTTCACTTCTTTTACGATAGATCTTTAATAAGTATTCTATCCTTGATGAATTTGTATCCAGATGATTCAGGAATACTTTAAACTCTTCAGATCCGGCTGTAAAGGTCAAATATTCATCAGGGTTCCATGGAGAAGTATGATTAGCTTCATTTATGATTTGGTCATTAGAGATAGCCTCCCAACTTATCGCCTTTCTCCCTTCTAATGCAATTCCTTTATCGGATAGTTCTATTTGTATACTATTCTCTTTTGCTAATTTTAGATACCCCGGAATGCCTCTCATCGTTAATAGCATATATAAAATAACCACCACCCCAATTATCCAGTGGGCAGCGAACAGGAAATAAACCCCAACAGCAATCCAAAATATCGCTAACGCGATTTGCCGGTAATAATAGGATTTGGATATGTATATTTTGGTTTGTTGTGGCGCTTTTTTGTTTTCTACAAAAAATTCTGAAATCATTTTTGATTTAATTCTATTTTGAGGTTTATGTGATCTTGCAAAAAGACAAAAGAAAATACATTTTATATGGTGTTGTTTTTCCTTTTTTTAACTAGTATTTTTTTGCAAAATAATCCCAAGCTACTTTGGTAATATCAGCGATGATCTTCTCGTTGGTTTCAAAATTTTCTGACGATTCGGTGACAAAGACACTTATGGCAAAGTACTTTCCGTTAGGCAAAAAAACGAGTCCAATATCGTTTACTGCAGCGGTTATCCCTGTTTCCTTATGCGCTCCCGACCAACCTGTTTTATGAGCCACTACGGTTTCTTTAGGTAATTGGCCTTTTAATCGGTTTTTACCTGTTTTGGTTCCTTTCATGACATCCCAAACAAATTGGTGACTTTCTTTGGTGAGCAGACTATTGCTATTTTTGTAAAATGCTTTAAGAATCCTATTTGCTTCTTGAGGCGTTGTCCAATTCAAAAACTGCTGGTCCCAATTATTTTGCATGGTTTCTTCGTTGATTTTGACTGCAAAATCTTTAAAACCTAATTGAGAAAAATGATTTTCTATTGCTTGTGGCCCTCCCATCAGTCTTAATAACACATCGCACCCCACGTTGTCACTTAAAGCTACTGTATATTTCATAATTTCGGCCAAGGTTAGTGTAGCTCCTTCTGGATATTTTTCGCGTATTGGGCTCCATAAACCTGGCAACAATTCACTTTCCTTGATTTTGATTTTTTGCTCCAGAGAAAAGTTTCCTTTATCGATTTCAGATAACACCTTCAGCGCAATTGGGAACTTGAATACACTTTGCATCGGAAAGTGTTTTTGTCCGTTGATACTCAACGTGTCTTTATCATCCATTCCATGAATTGCCACTCCAACAACAACGTTTTTGGACTGTATAATATCTTCTAATTTCTGTCGTAAAGTTTCTATTTTTTGAGAATATCCTTGTGTAAAAATTAAGAAAAGGATAAAGACAGTAAGAGATCTTTTGTTTGTCATATTGCTTGCTGGTGCTTGTGTGAGAATTGTAGTCTGAAAAATAGCTGTTGCTTATTACTTGTATCAAATATAAAGAAAAAGGCAATTGAGTAAGTTCTCAAATGCCTTATGTTTTTACAAAATTTGATGTTCTTCTATTTATTCTGCCAAACTGAATTTTCGATTTTTGAAGTAAGCATAAAAACTTGTAATTATGGCAAAAGATGAAACGATAGTCATTACGGTTCCCGGAAAAAACTTAACATATCCTCCTAAATCCATAAATAAGAAGTATCCCAAATCTGCTAAACCACCTGTTATTGCGGCAAGAAAAATAGCATTTTTATTTCCTTTCCAAACAAAGAATGCACTTATAAAAGTTACAATACCAATCCAAAACAAGTTGAATCCGTGTTGTCCTACAACCGCCCCTGCAGCTTTCGGATAGTCCATAGTTAGCGTATTGGGATCAATCGCATCTGCTATTCCCGCAATCGATGAAGAAATATCGTTGGTGAGTATGCCTTTCATGGTCATGATTCCTGCGAGAATATGTACAATTCCCCAAATAACCCATAAAATCGCCGAAATTTTTAGTAGTGTAGCTTCGCTTTTCATTTGACTGTAAAATTGATTCCGTCAAATATGTCCTTAATTTATCTTTTGTGCATTAATGTAGATTAAGAAATGATAGTAGACCTTTACTTAAGTTGTTTATTTTTGATCGCACTAAGCGCTTCGGGAGTAATCCCCAAATACGAAGCAATCATCTTTTGAGGTACTCTCTGTACAATTTCTGGATAGGTCTGTATAAAATGGTCATATCGCTCGAGAGCAGAAGCGCTCATTAGCATAATCACCCTTTTCTGAAGGACAGCAATACGTTTTATAAATGCTGGTGCATTTTTACTTTCTTTTTGTATATCTTTTGGAAAAACAGTAATCATAGAATCCTCGAGCGCATCGATATATAAATCGCAAGGTACATCTGGTGCTACATTATCAGCTACCGTCCAACCCTCGGGACCAAACATAAAAATATGTTCTTTGCCCTTTTTATCAATTAAATAACTTCGTAAAAGCCCAGATCGAACTTGATAAATTTTACTGTTTAGATCTCCACTTTTTTGTAAGATCTCACCTTTTTTGACGCTGATCTGTTTCAATAATTAGGGTTTTCAATATGACGTAAAACTATTATTTTATATCCTGCTTGCCAAAGGAAGGGATAAAAGCAATTTACCAGATGTTTGGTATCTGTTTTAAGGTTCACCCATTTCTTCTTCCACATCTTCTACTATTTCAATAGGTTTCTTTTCATCCCAATACGTACCATCCGCAGATAAGTCTAATACTCGGATTGCTTTTGGTTTCTTATTATAATTGTGAATCACAAAATCAAACCAGAAAAAGCAATCGCAGAGTGTCATTGGATATTCTCCGTTATTAGAATGAGACCTATCTAATTTGACAATTAATGTGTCATTCTGTTCTATAACATTTTCTAAATACCCTTTCTTCCATGAACAGTTTACAATATAACCAAACTTCACCTCTAGGTTGCCATCATTGGTTGTATTACTCCGAGTTCCAATAGAATCAATTCCACAATCAGTTCTGCACTCTGAAACCCGAAACTTATCCACTCGTTGACTTAAAGGCAGCTCTTTTTGTTTGACACATCCAAATACTAGAAGTATCAGTGAAATAATAATATAGTTTTTCATTCAAACATTTTTCATTTCCTTCAATTATAGATCAGTTAGGTAAAAGATTATTTTGAAATTTCCTAACTATTTTTTATCCACATCTTAACCTATATTTCAGAGGTATACTTCGATTTACACCTTATCCTTCTCATCCTCCAAATTTGTTATAGACATCTATTAAAATCCCAACCAAGACAATAACGAATGAACCCATTGTTGTTCCAAAAACATATGCTAACAAGCCCTTGAAATAACTCATCGCTTTGTTTTTATTAAAGAAATTTCCAATAGCCCAGGCAGAATATGCAAGTGCCACAAAATAAGTAAAGTTATAACTTTCAAAACCAGTTATACTTTCTATGATCCCAAAGAAAGTGAAAATTAGATTTCCGATTCCTACAGTAAAAAATATCAAAATAAATATCTCATAGATATTATACTTGGAGTTTAAAAAAAATAACCGAGTCCAAAGCCCAATAAAAAAACCCAATAGAATATTGACAACTCCAAAATTTTCTCCAACCCATTCAAATGCTTTTAGCACACCAGGGCTTTGTATATTCTCTGGTGTTGTGCCTGTATTAAAACCTAATATTTGTTGAGTAATCACAAAAAACAACGAACTGAAAATCACAAAAATGATAGGTTTTACCAGTCTTTTTCTATCATATAAAATAAATTCCAGGACGGCTTTTCCAGGTCTTAAAAACAACTCTTTGATGGTATATAAAACTCCCTTTTCAAAGTTCAAAACACCACCAATTTCTTTAAGGATATAGGCACCATCAATTCTCTCTAAAGGTTCTAAATTTTTATGTTCCTCAGACTGTTGTTGATCAGGAGTAGTATTCATTTTTTTGTTTTTTTATCAATAGTAACTTTAACGCGTAGAATGATTAAGTTACTTCCCTTGAGCACTAAAATAACAAAATTGAAAGGAGCTTTGTCTCTTTTGAAGTAGTATTATTTTTTTAACTCCATATGTAAAATGGGATAAGGCTTACCCGTGGAATCTAACTCTGAACGATTTATAACTTCAAATCCACAATGCTTATAAAAACCAACAGCTTGTTCATTTTGTTCGTTCACATCTACCATGGTTACGCCCAAATTGTTGATCGCATAATCCAATAATGTTTTTCCAATTCTTTTTCCTCGATACTTAGGATCTATAAATAACATTTCCAAATTCCCATCGGCGACCCCCAAAAACCCAACTATGTTCTGATCTTCATCCTTGATACATCTTAATGTTACCGCATCCAGATAGGTATTTAAGATTAACGGTTTAAAATAGGTTATATCTTCTTCTTTCAAAAAGTGATGTGTAGCTCTAACCGAAGCTTCCCAAACCTCTACTACTTCTTGGTATTGTTCTTTACTAACTGTATCTATTTTTTGTTTCATTTCCTTGAGTGTGGCTAATGTTTTCGTAAATGTCCTACCAAAACAAAGTGTTACCCTGTTTTAGATTTTTCTACCTCATCGACAATCAAATCTAGATACGGATTGCTATTTTTTGGTATTGTACAATTCGATGGCTTGTAAGTATTTTTTTCCTACCTCCTTTGTTTGCGGATACAGAAATCCATCCAGTTCAGGATGGTTTGCCTTGGTCCAATTTACCAGGCTATCTCTGTTTTTAAGAAATTTTGCGACATCAAAAACCTCGTATTTCAATCTTTCTACTTTGACTATTTTTTGATCCTCAAATCGTACCATTTCACGCCATACTATTGGTTCTTCGGTAAGAAAAAGGATTCTTTTATCAATTTTTGAAATTTTGGCTTTTACCACATCATTTTCTTGTTCAATTTCAAGGACTTTGTAAGTGGGTTCGAATACCGAATCCCATTCTAGCCATACGGTATAGGCTTCTTGAGAAAAACGTTCTTCGTAGTTGTCTGCATTTTCTCGTACCACAATACTATCCCCTAGTATCGCTGCCATTCCGGAGACATCAGAACGATCAAGAGCCTCATAATACTGCTTTGCAATTTCGAGTTTGGTAATTTCTTCATCCTTTTTCTTTTCAGAAGTATTGCAGGACGTACACCCTATGATCAGCAATACTAGTAGTGTCAGGATTTTGTTCATTCTCTTTTAATTTGATGTAATATAAATAATAAAGGGCATTAAATGCCCTTTATATAATGTGATCTTCATCGTTTTTAATTAAATCCGATTCTTCAAGATGAAATTATGCCATCATGAATCATTCAAGTTATAGACCTTTCAAATCGATTACTTCAAAATTTCTTGCATCAAAATAATCATCTAATCCATAATCAGTATTGATGATGATACCTCCCAATAAGGTTATCTTGTCTACATGGAATTCACTTTTACAGGTTTTTATATACTCATGGATCTTCTTATCAATAATCTTGTACGTAGCTTCTGTGATGGCTTTTGCTTGATTATCGCTACCTAGTATTTCGTCTCTGTATGGTAATAAACTCTCTTCCAACTTCATTTGTTGGTAATCATCATCATTCACTACAGGAGCATAATCATTATCCTGTAAACGACTTAAAGCAAGCATCAAAGCTCCACAAGAGTTTCCTGTTTCTTCCATTCTTGGTCGATACATCTTACCTAAATCTCCTTCTAAGGTAATTCCGATATGAGGACCATAAAAAATAAAAGCACTTCCATTATCTGGTATATGATGCGCAAATGCTGTCATTCCCGTTTGTCCAACAAAAGGGACTCCCCCAAGTCCTCCCATTACAAACGGTCCAAACAAGACATTAAAGAACGTAGTTGATGGTACATTAATATCGTCAGAACAAACAGAAGTTGCCATAAGTACCTTTGAAATATCCAATTGATGCTCAATTTGCATTTTCCCTAAATAATGAATAGAAGTATCTTTTGCATCCTTGGCATTAGGGAATTCCTTTTTTACTACTTCGTCAAATTTTCTTTGTAACATGCTTCAGTGATTTTTTACGATGTTTTAATTATTAGATCTCATAAAGATAAACTAATTTCATTAAAAGCAACAATGTTGCATTAAATAACAAATACCAAATAGGTGTCCTTACCAGATATAATTTCTAGACTATTGTTTTTTTGCCCTTAGCTATCTCATTAGGTATGTGTAATACCGAAATTCTTAATTCTTTAACTGCTGTAGTCTATTAATTGCATTTTGATTTTCGGGATTCAATTCCAAGGATTTTTTGAAGTTTGCAATGGCATTTTTTGCATCCTTTTTGATCAAATAAGCCTCGGCCAAACTATCGTACAAATTTGCCGAATTTGGATATATATGCAAGGCTAACAAAAACACATTAATCCCATCATCTATTCTTTTTTGGCCAAAAGACAAGCTCAAACCTAGTTTATTAAGCATCCATTCTTGTAGTTCAAGGTTTGGATATTTTTTCAAGGTTTGTTGATACAAAGGAATCAAATCTTGATATCCCTGACCCAATGCCAAATCATTAAAATCCTTATAGTTGAATTCTTTTGTGAGGGATTTCTTCATTCTTTTTGAAATCTCATTACTTTCCGGAGTGTTTTCAATGAATTTCTTGGCACTTACTTCATTTTTTAATGTAGCATTGAGAAATTGCAAGGTATACATGGAAAGCAGGTTGTAAGAGGTCATTATTTTATCATCACTTTTGTCTTGCCTTTTATCTCTATTCCCAAATAAAACGCCATAGGAACTAAAATAAGAATGAGATAGATCATGGAATTTGTAACTATACGAATTACTGTATTGCAAAGAATCATACAGTTGAAACTTATAGTTCAATTCTGCCGGGATTTTATCCTCCTTCAAAACGATTTCAGGAATTTCTTTTTGAGCAAAATGAACATAGGGAATATTCAATCTGTTTAAATTAAAATAAGCCGATTTTTCTAACACATCATATCTGTATCTTTCAGTTCCATCAAGACTTATTAAGACTTTGATGTTACGATTTTTCATCACCGTAATTGCGTTAGAGAGCCCGCCAAAACTAAATCCCATCAATGCAATTTTATCTGTATCTATGCTTTTATACTTATGAATCTCTTTCAGCAGGAATTCCACATCACGAGATTGCGTTTCCATATCTTTGGTTGTTCCGCCTTCTAATTGCCTGGTATCTGTACCTCTAGATGGGCTGGATATCACTACAAATCCATTACTCGCCAAATACTCAAAGAGTGCAAAATTCTCGATCGATGATGCCTGATAACTAGGGGCGTACACTACCACAGGAAATGTATCGTCCAAAAAACGGGCTTCAGGAAAAGCTCTCGCGTTTTCGGATAGATGCGCTTTGTTTTGAGGTGTATTCCACAAGTAAGGAAACCAATCTAGCAGAAACTCATTGGGTAAGTTTTCCCATTCTTCCTCTTCCTTTAACACCTCCAAATAATCTAAAACTGTTAGTGGCCTGGTAGTTTCTTTTTTAAGGTCTGCAGGATACCAAATACTCACAGAAATGGGTCGGTATATCAATTGATTATTAAACTCATTTTTGATTTGATAAGTTCTCGTGCTATCAATAGCGGTATAGTGTTTAAATCCAACAGCATATTTACCTGGATTTAAATTGATTTTTTCTAATGAAGTTTGTCCAAATAGTACCCCAAATTGAAAAAGCACCAAGGCCCATAACGTTACAATTCTCATTTTTTTGATGATTAGTGTTCAAATGTATAGATTGATTAATCGGGTAATTGTTACAGTTCGTGGCCTCCTAGTAAATGTATACAATAGGAGTAAATTCTAAATAAGCCAATCCGGGCTTAATTTGTGGTTTGCAACCTGGATGCCATCAAAAAGGCGTTATAAGCATTTATTATCCTACCTGATTTGCTCAATTCTGTAAAAGAAACCTCTTTTGGGTTATTATTATCATCATTTATTTTGACTGGAATTTCAAAATAAGTTCCAGACTCCATGATAACCTTCTTCAATTCAACTGCCGATAAGTTGGGGAAATAAGATAATAGAAGCCCTGCCAATCCAGAAACCATAGGTGCTGCCAAAGAAGTCCCCCTAGAAAACCCAAAATTATTATTTTCTTTAGTCGTATAAATTTTTACTCCGGGAGCGAAAACATCTACAGTGTTTTTTCCGTAATTAGAAAAACTGGCCACAAGATTTTCATTGACTTCATAACCACTTGCACCAACAACGATAAAATTATTTACTAATTCTGGACCGCCCATATAATCATTTGGAAAATATAAGTGTTTATCTGTATTAACTGCGTCATTTCCTGCTCCATGTACAACGAGTACATTGTTACTTTCGGCATATTTAATAGCATCTATGACCCAATTTTGATGTAAAGAGAATTGCTTGCCCCAACTCATGTTAATTACTCTTGCCCCATTATTTACCGCATATCGAATTGCCATTGCGATATCTTTATCATGTTCATCACCAGATGCAACCATGACAATAGGCATAATTTTAATGTTTTCTGAAAAGCCCATAGCTCCCAAACTATTATTCCTATCAGAACCAATAACACCAGAAACAACTATTGAATGATTAAAAGGTACTTTCCCAGAAACAACATGATTTCCATAAATTGAATCCGTTATCTTATTGAGATTATCACCAACGATTTCTCGTTCCTTGTAATCCAGATTATAAGTTGTTTCAAGCATATCGCTATACCACTGGATGTAATGTTTAAACATTTTTTCTGTTCGATCGTTTTGTTTTGCAGATTTAAGAAATTTTGCATGGTCATTAGTAATCGAGTCCTTAGTTGAACTCAATACTTTATCCAAATCTGCAATGCTAAACTCCTCTTTTTTTGTTAGTTGCTCAATACTTGCTGAAGCTGATTCATACCTTTTCAACCACTCCTTAAAGTAACTTATTGAAGACTTTAATTTATTAATATCATTTGGAAGCTGTTTTTTGGCTTTTACATAAAGTTTATAGTTTGATAACTCTTCTTTGTCAATATCAGTTGAATCCTTTCCTTCAAATACTTGTTCAAATTTTTTAATGACTCTTATGACCTCGGCGCTTTGAAACTTAACATATTTTCCATTTGAATTTCCCAAAAAATCCCAACCCACTTTGTCATCTATAAAACCATTGTTATCATCATCTATTCCATTATTAGCAATCTCATCTTTATTTTCCCAAATATGTTCTTTTAAATCAATATGATCTATATCGACCTTGGTATCAATTACAGCTACTATAACTTCGTCTCCTTTTGGGTACTTATCCAACAAACCTGATTCGTATAACCTATCTAAACCAACACCTGGTATTGTGTCATTTTCATAATCCTTATGATGCCAATTTTGTAGTTCTTCGTTGGATAATTGTTTTTCTTTTGAGGTTAGATGATTATTTGATGATTTCTTCGGTGTTTCCTGGCAGGAAGAATGACTAATTACCAAAAGGTAGAAAACAGTTATAACAACTCTTTTTATATTCATTTTTTAATTCAGTTTTATTGGCTTTGATGTTTAATATATGTGTTGTAACGAGTTAAAATGTTACGTTGTTCTTTTGGCTATTTGTTGGCTGATTCTTTTCAATTTTTGTATTTGATACTTTATCGTATAAACTACTTTTCCCTCCCGAAATAACAATACTGATTAGATAAATCACAATAATAACCTGTGGTACTATGAGAGTAATCCAAACCCAAACCGGAGGGTTTTGATCAGATTGTGAATAGAAAACAATCCAATGTACCCCAGTATGCGCAATTTCCCAAGGCAACAGCTTTAAGATATTTCTTGTAAGAACATGTAGTTTACTATTTTGAGAATCAGAGCGAACTGAAATATTTAAGATTCTTTTTCCAACTGTAGCTCTAGTTTTGCTTTGTTCTGACAAGAAAAAATAAAAGAACACTGGCAATGTTAATGAAATGAACCCCACCAGCTGAGCACTTATAGGTGTTAAAGGGATTTTTTTAAAATTGAAGATAGTCGCGATACCAAATAAAAGAACTGCATAGATGGCGATGATGATATAATCAATCATGTACGCTACTAATCTTCTTGTAACTAATTTTTTCATACGTTGACTTATCTCAATGCTATGGTATCAATAAGCAACTGAAATTCTTCTTCACTCTTGTTCCCAATTAAAAAAGCAATTTCCTCAATATACTCTCCCGAAAAATTTGGTTGCTCAAGTTTTCTCCCTCTAAATGTTGGATACATAACTTCTAAAGGGATTTGAATTTCTTGCCAATCACCATTTGTAGAGAAGTAAGAGATATAAGAATAATAATCTCTCGAATTGGCTTTTAGTCTAAATTGATATTTTTTACCGTCTCCTTTTACTTTAAGAACAATCTTAGTGTAACCCTTCACCGATATTCTTTCGAATCTATGTCTTACCGAAGAGAATCCTCCATTATTTTCTAAGGATACATTTCCTTTAAAAACCCCATAACCTTCAGGACTTAACACTAAAGAACCGGATGATCTTCCTCCCATCACCACATCATCAACCACTAACCAGTTTTTTAGATCCGAATCTGGATTAAAATCAAAAATGATCTGTGATGAAAGTGAAGCAAACATGATAATCATAGTTATTATATACTTCATGATTTGGTCATTATTAGTATTTACAAGATATTTTCTTGTAAGAAAAGTAATGGTAAACAACCCACTTTTTCAATACTATAAATGTAAAAAAAAGCATAAGTTTTATCAACTTATGCTTTTTATGTTCCTTGTTGGTGATTGACTAAAACTATTGGGGTTTGATAGTATAGTCAATATCTATTGGAGTTGGGCCATTAGCCGGTCCAATTAAATGAAGCATTTGCATTCGAAATCTTTCCACAATGTCCCTCTTTAATAACCAACGGTGAAAATCTGCGGGAGAGGTATTGTGATGATGAACAGATTTTTTTTCTGCGGGAGCATCTACATCTCTTCTGACAGGAAACTGAAGCCATTTGGATTGAAACTCTTCAGAAAGCATCCAATTTAGATATAACTTAGCCGCAGCTTTATGCTTGGCTTCTTTTGGAATTCCAGCAGCTTGAAACCAAGTAAGAAAATAATCTTTTTTTGGAAACTGAAAACTTGTATTCATACCAGGAATCGGTGCAAAAGCCCAAAAAGTTGTAAAGCTTGCTCCGTACCATCCATTATTTATTGCCACATAGGGCATCGCTGTACCTCGAACCCAAACAGGTTTTGTGGCCACAAGTTTTTCTAAATACTCCCAACCGTACATTTCTTTCAGATTCCAAAATTGATAGAGCACAGCATCATCATCATGAGGGTAGGTTAAAATTACTTTTCCCTTAAGTGCTGGATTCAAATAATCCATTGCATCTCTCGGCGCTTCATTTTCAGGAATTATATCTTTATTCACATAATTACTAAAAGTCACTCCATATAGACCTGTCCAATGCCCATGAGGATCTTTGTAATCAGGAAAAACTTTATCCCAATTTTTTGGTTTGTATGAGTCTAAAAATCCTTGTTCTGTATAATATGTAAATCGATGTAATGTCTGAAATTGTATCACATCAGGAATATTCTTTTTCCCTCCTGCAGCACGTGCGTTATCATAACGTGGAGCATGATTAATACTTACATCTACAGAATGCGTCACTTTCAATTTTGGAAAACGTTTTTTAAACATGTCCAAATAATAATCTATTTGATCAGATTTGTCTCCACCTGCACGAAGAATGAATTCACCTCCTTCTTCTAATGCTGCTTGATACAATTCTTCCAAAGATTTAGTTTCAATTTCTATGTATGCGGACCCCTTGAAGTTTTGGGCATTAATACTCCCCATGCATATGGTTATAACTACAAAAAGACTTTGTACTTGTTTCATTTTATTTCTGTTTAAAGTGATTATTTTATTTTTCCCAAGGCAAAATCGTAAGATCGTTTCAGTATGAATTTGGCAACCTCCAACTCTTCTTGATTCCTTGGAGCATACATCATGATAATATTTGGAGGTAGGTATCCTCTTTCAATAAGTGGATGCCACTCACCCCAACCATTTATAATTATGAATTCGGCATCTTTTTGAGGAAGCCCTAGATGCATACTATAATCGGGATAAGGGTGAAAATGCGCAAATTCCGAGTCTACCATAAAAGCACTACAGCTTTTACATTTATGATCATCTTCCATGCACATTGCAATAGATCCAGGGACAGATATTGTGCTAGGTTTTTTTTCTATATGACCAAGTTTGAAAGCCCAATCTTTCAGTTCTTCGATAAATGAAATATCTTGTGGCTGTTGGTTTAGTTGTGTATGTGGATTGGTATCAGTCGTCTTTGGACGAAGACCATTCCTGATTGGTAAATTTCCAAGTGTGAGATTAGAATCCATGTTTCTTTGTCTTTTTTATAGAGCAAAGTTCTATGGTATAACTTGAAAAAAACTTAAGGTAGTTTAAGAAATCACTTCTTCAGATTGTTACGCAACATGCTTAAAAACTCAGGAGTTACTCCTATATAACTGGCGATATGTTTCTGAGAAATCCGTTGTGCCAAATTCGGATATTTATTAAGAAAAAAAGTGTAGCGTTCTTCGGCAGTAAACGAAAGGTTTTGCAAAATTCTGTTTTCGTGAGAAAACATGGTATTTCTAAACAAAACTCTGGTGTAGATCACAAATTCAGGAATCTCTTCTATCAGATAATCCCAATTTTCCTTACTTATGGATAACACAACTGTATTTTCTAAGGCTTGAATATTAAATGAAGCTGGCGTTTTATTTATAAAACTTTGTAAATCTCCAAACCACCAATTTTCCATCGAAAAAGTAATATTATGGGCAACACCATTTAGATCATAAACATAAGTTCTAACACAACCCTTTAGAATAAAGTATACTTCTTTAGCATATTGATTTGAAAGGAGTAAATGTTCTTTTTTGGGATATTCTTTAGTCACTAATCGATCTAATATCATCAAAAGTTTCTTGTCAGAAACTGACACTACACTTCTAATATGTTCTGAGATTTCGTTCATTTAGCTTACTGTCTAATTTTTGATAACAAGATACTAAATATTAGAAACAACAACGGTTTGAGCCTACACCCAAACCGTCATTATTCTTTATACATTTTTGTAAGCTCTTTTTTCTCTATTAATTTGGAGAATGTAGCCCTAATTTATTTCCTTCTGTATCCAAAAACAAGGCAAAAAATCCACTTTCATCTGCATGAGCAGTTTTGGGAACAATAATACTGCCACCATTTTCTTCAACCTTATCGAGTATAGTTTGAAGATTATTACCGCCATTTAGATATATAGTTACCCCATCCGCAGAGGGTTTGAAATCCTCTCCTTTCATAATGACTCCCATTACCGTTTGGTTTTGATACGGGAATACTCCCATTTCCATTCCTGGCATTTCCATTTTTTCGATATCCACCTCCAAAATTGTTTGATAAAAACGAATTGCTCGTGAAATATCTGTTGCTGGAATCTCAAAAAGGGAAACAAAACTATTCATATCTTTTACTTTTTCTTCTACCGTTGTAAGTTGTATTTTGGTTTCTGAATTGGGCTTATTTTGATCTTTACAGCTAATAACGCTTAAGATCAAAAAAAATGAAACCCCTAGTATTTTTCTTTTCATTCTTTTAAATAAGTTTATATCGTAAAGTTAATTGTAATGAACGAATTGGAATTGTAAAAATGCGACACCTACCCCCTATTTGTAGAAAAGGGTCGAAAGCTCCATGTTTTTGTTTCCTAAAAATTCCTTTGGCGTAGTCCCAACGAATTCTTTAAAGTCTTTATTAAAATGGGCTTGATCAAAATATTCACTTTCATAAGCAATTGTCGTCAGGCTTTCTTTATCATCGAGCAACATCCTTAAAGCCGATTGTAAACGCAATACCCTACCCAACTGTTTTGGACTAATTCCTATTTGTTTTTTGAAATTTCTTTCGAGCTGTCTTCTTTTTGATAAATCTTCTTTCAATATTTGATGTATAGGGCTACTTCCATTTGTAGTAAGAAGTGCATCTACGGTGGTTTTCACTAAGTTTTCAATAGTAGAATGCTGATTCAATTTGTCAAAAAGAAAGGTTTCAATAATCTCAATACGTTCTTCAGTACCAGACGCCTTATCTATCTTCTGCTCTAGTACTTGCCCAGCATTCTCTCCAAACAAATCTTTGATTGGAGTCTCTTTATCTACCAAATTTTCGAGAGGGGTGTTTACAAAATTTGCAAACCCATGTGGATAAAAGCAAATTGCAAATGACTTGACATCACCCAAGGGTTCTATAAAGTAGGATTTTGTTCTTTGTCCCATTATCATGGCGTTAGGATGCACTACAAATTCTTCTTCAGAGATATATTTTTTGATCTTATCCTTCAGGTTAAAGGTCATCTCGATGCATCCATCGGGAATGATTTTTTGCTTTTCGTTATTAGGATCAAAAGGGACTTCCAAAGTCCAATAAAATTTGACCAAAGCACTTAGATCAGGATGTGGTTGAAACGTCTGATAATCCATCATAATTACATATTGTTGAGCAACTTTTCGGAAGAGAATAACACCCCATCCAAATCAGCATATATATAGTGTGCATTCTTAATTTTAGTCCCTTCGATTATTAATTCTTCACCCAATACACCTACATTTCTTTTAACACTTTTTACAGGGCAGGTTCCTATGGCTTTAATGCCAACATCCATGGTATTAATTTCTTTGGAATCTCTAATGCAACCATATACCAATATTCCTTCCCAATGGTTATCTATCGCTAGCTTTGCTATATTATCTCCTACCAGGGCGCAACGTCGAGATCCTCCTCCATCAATCATTAAAACCTTACCACTTCCATCTTTTTCAAGGGTTTTTCTAACATAGGTATTATCCTCATAGACTTTTAAGGTGACCACCTCTCCGGCAAAACTTTCTTTTTTACCAAAATGTTTAAAATCTACATTGAGTAAGGTAAGTCGTTCTGCATGTTGATCCCAAAGATCGGCTGTAATGATTTCCATGGTTATTGCTTTCTGTTTTTATGATGATAATGTTTAATATTTAATCGTCAAATTCAACTCCAAAAATTCCCTTGATTTTCCCTGACGCATATTGTCAAACTCGAGAGTTAGGTGCATTCTATTTCCTGTTGTAAATTCGATGAGATCTACATCTTGAAAATAGTTGACAAATTTGGTTCCGTAATTAAGTGTGGGCATTTCAAATTCTACTCGAGTGAGTAACTCAATTTGGTTTGCATGTCCCGAAGGTTCTGTTTGAGATTTCTTTTCGCCACGATAAGGAAGTCTAAAAGTCCAAGGTAATTTTGGATATTCTTCGTTGGGGATGATGTCTATTGACATTCCTTCGGGAAAATAATTCGGTTGGTAAATTTTACTTGTCTCAAAAAGTTGATCCGTCGATGCAGCGTTTACCAAACACAAACCAAACGGCGAATGTTCATTGTTCTTGAATTGAGAGCGTTCCCATAGTTTTGTTGGAGCGGTCAATTCACTTTGAATTTCCTTTTCGTTAACCACCCATAAAATCTCGAGGAAGAAATTTTCAAAATAGAATTTTCGATTCGTTGTTCCTTGTCCAGGATGCAATCGACTGCTACCTTCGGTCAAACCAAATTCACTCAAACTATTGGCTTCTTCACCTCTAGCACTAGAAAATATAAATATGTGATCAACTTCCATATTCAATGAATAGCATCCAAAGTTTTATAACGGACTAGCATATGAAAAACGATAGGGTTTCCCTGCACTGACTTTTCAATATTATAGGATTATAAATTTATTAAATTCATTTCCGTTTAAATGCTTATCAGATACTTTTTTATTCGGATCGAAGTTTTTTGTAACATATATGCATTTTTGGTTTTTGATATCGGTAAGTATTTATTCCTTTAGCCTATAGTTCTGCATTAAAAAATCAATTGTGAATCCCATTTTCAGGTACATGTTTTTTGCCATTTCTGAAGCTTGTAACGCAGCTATATCACAGTTAAGGTTAATTGCCCTATTCAAAACATGTTGCATGATACTCCATGCATAACCTTTTTTTCTTTGAGCAGGAATAATGCCCAAGCTATGGATTCCGGCCACGTTGTTTGTGATCAACAACATCACTGTTCCTACGATATTTCCCTGATCATATACAAGAAAATAGTGCACATCATTGCTAGTTTTTACTACTACATTTGCTGCGATTTGATATCCAAAAGCTTCAGAAAAAGTACTACTCCACAACAAAGCTTTGGCTTCGTCATCTACTAGTATGCATTCTAATTCTCTTTCAATTTTATTTTTTTCGCTAAGAGGTAAACTCATACCGTATTGTAGCGATTTAAGTGTAAAAAGCTGTTGAGTCTCTAAGGAATTATCTTCCTGAATTTCATTAAAACAGGAGAAGGTCAACTCAGGGTATTCTTTCATTTTCAAACCTATTTCTTTTAATGACTCTTCAGATAGCGTTGAAGTCGACCAAATTCTATTAGGCCATTCCGTATTATTTATCCTAGAAATAGAATACGTTAACTTTTCTTCAAATCCCTGGAAAGCTTGTCCTGCTAACGCCCATAAATGGGTCAAATTATTTATGTTTTGTTTTACGTTTTTCATTTTGAATTGATTAAGATGATTCCTACGATCATTGCAAAAGCACCTACCAGGCGTTTTGTTGTTAAGGGTTCTACAGGCAGGTTTAACCAACCAAACTTTCCAGCTATTAGGGAAAAAATAAGTTGTCCACACAGACCGAGAGCAATCATTTTTGAAATTCCAAGTTTTGGGATGGTATAGAAATAAAGTGTTATTCCAATCATACTAAATAATCCGCCGATAAACCATAAAAACCAAGGTACTTGACCAAAGATTTGAAGCTGAATATTTCCTTTACTTATGATTAACAAAATAAGTAAACCAAAAATAACACTCGTTAGAGAAGCTGATATTACTGCAATAATAGGTTGTTTAAGAATTGAACCCAACTGTGTGTTGAATCCAGCTTGAACGGCAAGAAAAACGCCGCCCGTAAATGCAAGTGTGTATACTAATATTGATTTCATATTGCAAAGTTCAAGAAGAACAAGTTCTTTTTCCTTTACATATGTTGATTCAGGTGTCTTTTTTTATTTTTTTTCGAATTCTACTTAATTGTGTTGGAGTAATCCCCAGATTCGAAGCTATGTAGTGTAAAGGAATACGCTCTTCAATTTTAGGATGGACATTGATAAAATCAAGATATCGTTCTTCGGCATCTTTTAAAACAATATTGATCTCTCGTTTTTCTTTATCGAGCACCCAATTTTTTTCGAGATAGGCAATATAGAAGTTTTTGAGTTCGATATGTTCCTCAATAAGTTGGTGATATAGTTTATAATCAAAACTAATGAGTATACAAGGTTCAATCGCCTCGAGCGCAAAATTTGAAGGTTCATTTATTAAAGCAGAAACCATCGAACCTACAAAATTCTCTTTTAGGAAGATATTTTTATGATACAAATTCCCTTCATCACTGATATAATAAGAGACAATGACTCCTTTGTACAAAATGTGTTTTTGTTTTGAAGTCTTCCCGATTTCCAGCAACATTTCTCCTTTATCTAAATGCGTGATTTCAGAAATTGACGCAATCAATGAGACATTCGCATCACTTACCGGACTGTATGTATTCAGAACTTTTTTGATAAATGGTATGTAGTCTTCTATATCCTTCATTACATACTGATTTGCCGGTTTATATTGTTGCTACCGAAATAGGTTTTATTGCACTTTAAATTCTCTTAATACAGGTAGGGCGTTATTATCAAAATCAAACAACGCCTGATTTTCCCAGGGCGAAGCATTGGTTGCTTGACTCCCTTTCCATGCGATTAATTCGGCACCCCAATAACAAAAACCTATTCCTTTTTCCAATTCTTGCGTAATTGTTTTTATATCCCTAATAAATTTACTTTGTCCCTCTGTCGTTGCAGGGTATTCTGGTAAAACGAGTTGTTCTTCTAATCCCACTATGTTGTTGGTCCAATCATTCCATTCTAGTGTAAAGGGATATGCTGTTTCTGCAATTAAGATTTGCTTATTGTTGGACTCGCTCAGCGTTTGCATTGTAGTCTTTAGATCATCTAAAGATTTTCCGTGCCAAATAGGATAATAGGATAAACCGATGATATCAAAATCAATAGTACGTACCTGGTCGAAAAACCATTCAGCATTTTCGAGTCCGGCAAAATGCAATATGATTTTACAATCCTCAGCATTTTCTCTTACCGCCTCGCATCCTTTCTCAATGAGACGCATAAAGTTTTCATAATTAGTAGACATCTCTCCATGGGGATGTAGGATCCCAGAATTGATTTCATTTCCAATTTGAATATAGTTAGGTTGCATTTCCTTCACTACCCTTGCCGTATAGCTATAGACTTGGTCTCGTAATTCTTCCAGATCTAATCCTTGCCATTGAGATGGGATTTGTTGATGCCCTGGATCAGCCCAAGTATCTGAATAGTGAAGGGTTAACCAAGTTTTAAACCCATTGCTCTTCAGTGTTTGAGAAAACTCTTTTACTTCATCAAATCCAGAATGTTGATTTACCGGATTCACCCAAAGCCTTAATCGAATAGTATTAACACCATTTTCTTTGAGTATTGCCAAAAAATCTTTTGGATTTCCTTCTAAATCATAGAAAGTCGAGTTTACATTTGATATTTCAGGATATCTCGAAATGTCTACAGCAGATACAAATTCAGTATTTTCGATCAGGGGATCAGGATCATCCACCTCCTCTTTTTTACAGGAAAAGAGAATTAAAGAAAAT
The DNA here is from genome assembly GCF_056160245.1 of Aquimarina sp. AWH4_224. Classification (NCBI taxonomy): domain Bacteria; kingdom Pseudomonadati; phylum Bacteroidota; class Flavobacteriia; order Flavobacteriales; family Flavobacteriaceae; genus Aquimarina; species Aquimarina sp. AWH4_224. The sequence goes on from NZ_JBSWWU010000006.1 coordinate 162,607, forward strand.
AGCAATATGTATACTAATCGTTTCATTTTTCTACTGATTGATAACTGTTGTCATAAAAATCAACATTACAAAGTGTTCACTTTTGTTTTCATTAAATGTTGTTCTATTAACGGCTTTAACTCATAAATAAGGTCCCTCCCTTTATTACCATTGGTCATTATAATGAATCCCATTTGCTGCTTCCAAAATAAATAAAAAAGAGATCTATAGGAATCATTTGCTCCACCATGCTCAACGATATGTTTCCCATTTTCTGTATTGATTCTAGGACCTAATCCATGATGTGAGTTTTCTTCTGCCGTGATCATATCTTCAACTAATCCTTTTGACAAAAATTTGGAACTAGCATCTTGTTGTGATGTCATCGTTGCTTTCAAAATCACATACAAATCCGTAGGAGTTATCCACAACCCAGAAGCGGCTGCTTCTGGCATGGCTTGATAACCTCGTGGCAAAGCTTCTGGCTTTCCTTTTTCGTCATGGGCTTTGGCAATATTTCCAAATGACTCTGGAAGCGGATTTAAAAAACTAGCTCTTTTAAGTCCTAACGGTTCAAATACTTCTTTTGCGGCAGCTTTATGAAAAGGTAACCCGGTAACATCTTCAATGATCTTCTGTAAGACCGTTGTTCCTCCACCAGAATATTGATATTTTTCTCCTACTGGAAAGATTAATTTTACTTCGTTATTTTTTGCTGGCTTTTTACCTTCCAGAATAGCTGTCGTTGATGTTGGCAGTGCTTCTCCCGGATAATAATCAGCAAAACCATGGACCGAAAATCCTGCTGTATGAGACAAGATATGTCTTATGGTTACTGGTTGATGCTTATTAAATTGATTTTCCTCGACCTTCCAATCTCTTAAATAGGTATTGATATCAGTATCCAACGCTAATTTCCCAGAATCTACCAATCTTAATGCTAAAATTGCGGTGACTACTTTACTGACAGAGCCTGCCGAAAATACCGTCTCTTGATCGATCGGTATTTTTTTTCCTTTTTGTTGTACGCCAAATGTTAGGGCTTGTACGGTATCCAAACTCTTCATCAATAACATGCTCATCCCAGGGATTTTATGTTTTTTCATAAGCCGTTGTGCTGATACCTTTAGGCTATCTTTACTCACAGCTAATGCGGTAGCATTATACCTATCTTTCGAACTTTTTGTTTGCGCGCAAGAAAAGGTGATGCCGTACGATAAACAGATCGCAAGTATTAATCTTTTACTATTCATTTTGGAAAGTATTTTTAACATTTGTGTTGAGAAATTTTGGCTAACAATTTGTACAACAAACATTGACATCATAATAGATGATCATGTTGTATTATTCAAGTATATCGCTGAGTTCCCGAATAAACTTCATCGATTCCTTTTCGATCTTTTCGGTTAAATTTCTTCTATTGCTGAAATTTGGTTCTTTAACAATAATATGGTCTATGATCGATAAACTATTATCAATCGATTCAACCAAAGGATAGGTATTCCAATCACTGTCTTTAAAAATATTCCAATACTTTTTCCGGATACTTTTGTTTTGACCCGACAAGCAAATCGAAAAACATAGGGTTTTATGATCCAGGACCATAACAAATTTAAGTTTTTGTTTCTTTAACTGCTCCGTGGTTAACGAAAAGTAGGAATACGCTGGATTTCCTTTATAAATACTTCCGAGTTTAAACAAGGTCTCATATTCTTTAGAAAAAAAAGCTCTCAATTCTTTCATATACGCTATCAACTCATGATAATCCAAACCTTCTTCGTATTGGTGATCATTATTGACGTTATCATTCGAAAAATCTATAGTTCTAGTTTCCTCGAGTTTAACATTCTCTGTTTTTTCCAATGGAATACAAATATCAATAATGAATTTCTGTTCAGGATGCGTGTTATGGTCGTTATGATAGATTTCAAAATAATCTCCATCTCTAAATTTATAGTTATGCTCAAGGACCCAAACATTCATACTTTTCCAGGCTTTGGAAATCTCTTCGGCCTTAATTTCGAAATGTCCAACGACATAAATTCCATTATTCAATGTTAGTTGCCTGATTTCTCCATCGGCTTTGATACCCTCTTTAATAGTGACACCTGTGCTGAATCTTATTTTGGTTCCTTCAGTAATATTAGGGTTGTCATGATAGATTGTAACTGCTTTGAAATTTGAAATATCTAATACTCCTTTTTGATGCCCCCACTCCATCAATCTTTGAAACATATCACCGGCTTTATCAAATTCTCCAATGTGGGATATACTCGCAAGTTGCAATTCGGGAAGTTCTTGTATGCTTATTTGTCCATTCATTTTAATCCATTGTTTACTATTATCAATGGAACAAATGTATTTTTCAGAAGAAAAAGGAACTATACCAATCTTGCTAAGTATTTTTTTACCTTCTGATTTAAATCTAGTTGGAGTAACCCCATAGTATTTTTTAAAAGCTCTTGAAAATGAGCTATCACTATTGAAACCATATTTGTAAATCAATTCTTTTAAAGGAAGATCCGGTTCGGTAAGTATAATAGAAGCAATACGTTCAATTCGTTTTCTATTGATAAATGCATTGAGTCTTTCGTTCACCACAGTTAAAAAAACTCTATGAAAGTGATATGGTGAATAATTAGCTTTCTTAGCCAAATACGCTAACGAGAACTCTGTATCGAGGTTTTTTTCAATAACGTCTAATACTCCATTTATTCTTTTAAGATACTCTCGGTTTGTTTCGTTCATTTCATTTCTATCTACTGTTACACTCTTTAAACGAAAACCTCTTTGATTACTTTTGAAGTAGTATTGCCAGTTTCTCTAAAAACCTTATCTACCTTTACTAATTGCAACGACTTGTTTTCCGAAAACGGCGGCGATACCAGCCGCTAATCCTCCTATCACTCCTGTAATCAAAATAAGCAGATAAGGATTACTTCCAATTTGTAACAATTGCGATATTTTTTTAGCCAGCGTAAAATCATTGGCGCTACTCAACATAAAACAATACACAGTCCAAAAAAGTAATATCGCCAAAAAGGGAACAAAAAATACAGCTGCTTTTTTAAGCGGTATAAATAAAGATGTAGCTAAAGCCGCTGTCATTACAGACCACCACGGTAGAAATAATGATAATACTACTCCCAATATAATGGTGGCTATAAAATTGATGATATTCTTAATCATTGTTGGCTGGTATTAAAGTTTGTGTCCCAATGATCGCACTAGTGGCTCCATTAGACTGTAAAAAATTCAGGCTGTGGTACTTCCCAGCGGCCCAATCGTCGATAAAATTGTCATAGTATTTACTCCCAGGATTACCCGACTGACCTCCAGGATATATCCCCAAAGCTGTTGGCGGCGAGGTCATTTCTACGATCATTCTCCACGAAGGTCCGTGATCCTCAGAAGTGGCATTGACAATATTACGATCTCCGCCAATAGGAATATCAAATCTTGAAAAGGCCGGTAAGGATTGTAACAAATGACCCACATAAGTCCCCTTGTAATTTGACCAGGTATAATCTCCTTCTTCCTCCTTTATTTCTTGCAAACGTTTCGCCGCTTCTTTAAAAGCCAATAGGAATAAATCTTTTGCTGTTTCAGTGGTATTCTTAGTGGCTACAATATCCATAAACTCGTGGTTACCATGGTTTTTTAACAGATAAATCGTCTGGTAGGTATACGGCGAAGTCAAAGCCATATCTTCTACATCAAATTCGTCCCAAAGCATTTTGTACAATTTGCCATACCACTGTCTCCATATACTTGGCCCAACCTCATCTATATCATTATTAAAATTCCAGGCTCTAATTTCTTCGTAGATCTCTATTTCATCTTCTGACAAGGAAGTGATATCCATATGTATAAACATATATGGAAGGAGTTCCTTAGCCTTAAGATTAAGATTATTATTGTGTAAATCTTTAAAATCCTGTACACTAAACTTATCCTTAGCATTAAAAAAGGTGTTAATTACACGATTTCTATACGTTTCATACCCATCATTAAAAACGAAATAGGGATAGTTTTCATCTACAGGATGCTGATTAGCAGAGCTTACAAAACCACGTTCGGGATTTTTGGTATGTGCATTGAATTTTTGTGGAATATAGGATTGCCAATCGTTTTCTGGATTACTACCATCCATCAAAAATTTCCCTTGCCCTTCCCATTTATTTGGAAATTTTCCTTGTATCCATAATGCTATATCTCCTTCGGTGGATGCAAATACGAAGTTTTGAGCAGGTGCATTCCAATATTGTAATGCACTAACGTAGTCCTCATAGTTTTTTGCTTTATTGAGTTCTAAAAATGTTTTCTGGTTATTCCCCCCATCATGACCTATCCACCTCATCGCATACCCTGAGCGCTCATTATCTGATTTAAAGTTTTTATCATACACTACAGGACCATGATGGGTATAAAGCACAGAATCCTTATAACTTTCTTGACCTTTTACCTTAATATCTTCTATCCTAACCGAAACATCTTTCCATTGACCGTCATATTTATATTTCGTATGATCCTCGTTGAATTCTATTTTATACCAATCGATAACATCTCTTGTAGCATTGGTTTCTCCCCAGGCAATATATTGGTTAAAGCCAGAAATTACTCCTAATGCACCAGGAATCGTAGCCCCAAACGCATTGTGATCTGGTGTGCTTAATTGCATCACAAACCAGATAGCAGGTAATTTAAGCCCTAAGTGCGGATCATTCGCTAGTATCGGGTTACCAGTTTCAGACTTCGCTCCAGAAACCGCCCAGTTATTACTTCCATTATCGGGATGTGGCTTTTCTATAGTTTCGGCAATAGTATCCAAAACTGCTTGGCTAGCTGGCAAATCTGTCTGAGGCACATCAATAAAACTCCAATCGGTCTCCTTGGGAATTACCGGATCAGTAACATCAAAAAAGTCAGGAAAGAGCAAATTGAAGTTCTCTTCCCCAACAAGGCGCAGCATATTGGTATATTCGAGATCATCGTCATAACCCGCCAGCATTTTGGTCATATACATTAACAACAAGGCTGTTTTTTTTGCTGTCCAGGTTTCGGGTTGATAATCCAAAAGTTTGTATTCTACAGGATAATCTTTAGGATCAAGTTGATCGATATATGCATTTACCCCATCTGCATAACTCTGCACAAAACTTAAGGTTTTGGGATCATAGTCCTCCATATACTTCATTACCTGATCTGCACCAAAGCCCATACCTCGTCTTCGTTCTGTCCTGTCATAATTTAAAGCTCTTTCACCAAAAATCTCGGATAAGCGTCCAGCAGCAGCATGGGTTTGGAACTCCAATTGCCACAAACGGTGCTTTGCGGTAAGGTAGCCCTGGGCTTTATACAAGTCCTGCTCGTTTTGCGCAAAAACATGCGGAATTATTAATTCATCATAATGCACGGTTACCTTATCTGTAAGGCCAGGGACATTAATTTCTCCTGTTAAGGATTCATCGGTTTCATTTTGCCAAATGCCCGAACTTGGATTTAAAAATTTACCTAAGGGAGGAATGGCGCCGAGTTTGGTATTTAAAACGTAAAAAATTCCAATTGTGAGTGCAAAGGAAATGAGAAGTTTAAAGTATTTCATTAAGTGTGTCTATTATAACCTCTCTAAAAATACCAAATATTATTTTAACATTATGTAGTCAATATGTGGTTTAAATTTTTCCTTTTTCCTACTACTTAAACATAAGTACCCAAAGAGTTTAGCATCTACCTTTACCTTTTTATCTGATCACCTTTTTAAGTCCCACAAAACGTTTGATAACGAGCATCAAAATCTTCTGGTATTTGCTGAAATTGGAGTTCATCGGGATGATCTCCATAGGGTTTGGAGAGTACTTCTAACAATTCATTAAAGGGTTCCATCTCCCCTCTAGCTGCAACGTTCAACACCTGTTCTACCCAATGGTTACGTGGGATCACTTTGGGGTTCGATCGATTCATGAGTTCTAGGTTAGGCCCTTCACGACCGTCACGTAAGTAGGTAGCTTCCCATTTTTGCATCCAATCTTTAAAACTCTCCGATTCAAAAAGAGAACCTTCTATTGGTGTATCTTGTTGTAGCGTCAAAAACACTTGCGTATAATCTGCTTTATGGGTTTCCATTAGCTTGAGTAGATGATCCACCAATTCTTTATCCTTTTCTTCAGGATGTGAAATACCCAACTTATCAAACATCATTTTGTACCATCTTTCAGTAAACTTATATTGAAATCCATCTATAACTTCCTGAGCAAGCTGTACAGCCTTTTTCTGATCTTCTGAAATTATTGGCAACAATGCATTGGCAAATGCAGTTAAGTTCCACTGTGTGATATGAGCCTGGTTACCGAAAGCATATCGCCCTTGGGTGTCTATCGAGCTAAATACCGTATTCGGGTTATAAGAATTCATAAAAGCACAAGGACCATAATCAATGGTTTCTCCGGCAATGCTCATGTTATCAGTATTCATCACCCCATGAATAAACCCTACCCGCATCCAATCCACAACCAGGTCTATCTGTTTGTGCATTACGGCCTTTAACAACTCAAGTACTGGATTGTCTGCATCTTTTTTATCTGGGTAATGTCTTTCTATGGTATACATTGCTAATGCACGCAAGTCTTCTGTACTACCAAAATGACGTGCATATTCAAAAGTTCCCACCCGTATATGGCTTTCTGCCGTGCGTGTAAGCACAGCTCCGTTATGCATCTGCCCACGAAAAACCTTTTCTCCAGTAGTAACAACCGCTAGACTGCGTGTAGTAGGTATACCCAAATGAAACATGGATTCGCTAATCAGGTATTCTCGTAACATAGAATATAAAGTTGCTCTACCATCACCACGTCTTGAATAAGGGGTTTGTCCAGATCCTTTTAGCTGTATGTCAAACCTTTTGCCCGTTGTGTCAATTTGTTCGCCTAATACAATAGCCCTGCCATCTCCCAACATATTGAAGTGACCGAACTGATGACCAGCGTAAGCTTGGGCCAAAGGTTTTGCTCCATCAGGGATTACTTTTCCTGAAAAATAATCTGCGATGTTTTCGTTCTCCTGATCTAAAAACCCAAGACCTAATTGATCAGCCAGTACTTCATTAAAACATACCAGTTCTGGCTTGGTTACGGGTACAGGCTGATGAAGGCTATAAAAAATCTCCGGTAATTCGGTATAAGTGTTCTCTAACTGCCAATTGTCTTTCTTCATGTTTGCTGATGTATGTAACCCTGTTGTTATTCGAATTATTCTTAAAGTATATCATAAGAAGTGTTTGCTCTCTAAAAGAAGCTTATGCAAGATACGATTTGTTAGGCAAAATTTCTTTTCCTATTTGGAGTTTAAATATTCATATTTGACCAAATCATCTTTACACCTTACTCCAATTTTTTGAGCATCTTTGATGACAAAATTTCGATCACTTACTTGTAGAACATCGTTGTAATAATGATCGGTTAAAACTATTCCTTTTGTTTCTTTAAGTTCGTACAAAAGGTTTTTGATGATATCCTTATAGAGAGGTTCGATCATTGAAAAAGGTTCATCCAGCATTATAAATGGATGATTGAGATTTCCAATAAGTAATAACTCAAAATATCGTAGTTGTCCCATAGATAATTTTCCTGCTTTTATTTTTTCAAAACTCGCGATTTTTGGAGCATAAAAAATCTTATCCTGATCGTCTCCATTTGGGAAAAACATGGGTATAATTTCTCGTACTGTTTTCTCTTTGGGCAAAAATGTATCTTGAGGTAAATAGGCTATTTGTTTGGACGGAATAATTTCTTTGGGAGTGATTATTTCCGAATTAATTTTGATCTGAACTGAATCAGCTTTTACCGTACCAAAGATTACTTGTAACAAGGTAGATTTCCCAGTTCCATTTCGTCCAAAAACCCCTATTATTTCTCCTGTTTTACATTGAAGAGAAATGTCTTTTAAGATTACTTTTTTACCATAGGATTTATTGAGACCAGTGACTTCTAACACATTCATTTATCTGAATATCATAAAAATTAATAGCCCTAAAAAAGATATAGACCCATTTATCAACCATACTTTTTTTATCAAGTTGAATTTAGTAAAACCTAAATTGTAATATCCAAAATACTCATTCTTTTTAAACGCATGAAATCCGATATATCCCATTAAAATACCGAAGGAAGAAAACATAATTAAGCTCCAGAAAATACCGGACGTAAATCCAAAAAACAGAGAAAAAGGTATATTAAACATATTAATGTCTACATAGTATTTCCAAATTGCTCTGCTGTTCATTTCTAAATATTGAGTTTCACTTAGCTTAATATCGAATTTTGTTTCATGTATATCATCTATTAGTTACACTGGGGTTGAAGACATTTTTTCTATTTTCTGGTATATTAGTTCTATATCATTTTTTATTTCTCTTATGTTATTTCTAGCTGCTTTATAAGGTTTGTAAACCAGAAAATACACAAAAACACTTAAACCTAAGGGGCCAAATATCATACTACTATCCACATATCTGGTATCCGAGGAAAACAAACTAAGTAAAAGTTCTAGTTGCATAAAAAACATAGAGAAGAAATAAATGAATAGAAAAAAAAACCTCAATAAAAAAGGTAATGCTTGCATACCATGTATTTGAGTTTTTATTTTCAAACTTCCATCTTCGAAACTATATTCTGCTTTTACTTTCGATAAATTTATAGTATTCAAATTTTGCGCGTTGCATTTTTCTCGAATTATGAAATCTCTAAAGCTCACATCCCCTATATACTTTTTATTTTCAGAACTAAACAAATCAAAAAGCACTAACATAGGTGAGTAATAGCCCTGTTCTGTATATTTTCTGATTTCAGTAACGAATACGTCAACATCAACATCAAGTTCGGCTTCGAACGTTTTGAGAAGTTTGGATTTTTCTAATAGTTTTTTAATCTCTATCCGTTTTTAAATAAGTCATAATTATATTAGTAAATGGCATAACGATTCATAGACATCATGAATGTTTTACCATTCGGTAAAGTAAATTTTTACTTTTCTGGTAATTCAATTTCTTCATCCCAGATATACTTACCAAACCATTGCCAGTTGTGCCACATAGCAGCAAGCCTTTCTTTTGGTTTATTGATACCATGTCCAAATCCTTTATAAATGATAAGCTCTGTCGGTACTCCTACATCTTTAAGCCCTTGAAATAACTCGTAGGCATTTGCCGTAGGAACTCTTCTATCAAACTCTCCATGCTGAATTAGTGTTGGTGTTGCAGCGTTACGAATGTTTGTCATTGGTGAGGTTTTCTCGTATATCTTTTTATCTGACCAAGGTGTTGCTTTAAGATACTGTCTTGTAAATGGATGAATGTCGGTATTTACATAATAGGTCATCCAGTTAGAAATTCCGGCACCAACAGAAATAGCTTTAAACTTATTGGAGTTTGTCGTTAGAAAAGCTGATATGTATCCCCCTTGACTCCATCCCATGGCACCTACCTTATTCCCATCGATAATACCTTTATTTTCTAAATAATCCACTCCAGAAATTACATCCCATGCATCTCCAACTCCTAAATTTTTGACATTCAATGACCTGAACTTTTCACCATAACCTGCAGAACCTCTATAATTGGGTCTTAATATCAGTGCACCTTTATTAAGCCATTGAATCATAGGATAAACATAAGCAGGTGTAGCACTTGGCGTTGAAATTCCTGTAGGTCCTCCATGAATAATCACCAGAAGTGGATATTTCTTGTTTGGATCATAATCCATAGGTTTGTGTAGCACACCTTCTATTATAGCTCCGTCTTTACTTTTCCACGAGACAACTTCACTCTTTGCGGCTAACCAATTCTGGATTTGCTGTGTGGATTGGGTTAATCGCTTTGGGTTTTTTATAGGATATTCGCTCTGATAGATCTCTGATAGATCTTCATCATTTACTCCAGAATATGCTATTCTTTTTCCGTCTTTAGAGAATGAATAACTCCATATTCTTTTGGGGCTATTGGTTAGTATTGTCGTAGTTCCATTTTTGGGATCTATTCTTACCATCTGCCTAACTGTCTTTTGCCAGGCTAATCCAAATATTCCATTCTTATTCCAAACAATTCTACTGATATTTTCATCAAAATCTTTAGCTAATTGTTTGGTATTGGATCCATCCAAATCGATTCTAAACAGCTTGCCGTTTTTGTAGTAATTAGAAGTACTATCGTTTAGACTTGATTCGTACAGTATTGACTTACTATCTGGAGACCACCCCTCCAATCCATCATAGCTCAGATTATTTACCAAAACCTTATGGCTTTTGGAGGCAATATCATAAATGGAGATATCCGCTTTAAAAAAGCCATTTATAGTAGGGTTAGGTTGATGTCCAAAAGCAATTTTTTGCCCATCTGGTGACCATTTAAAACTATTTATAGAAAACGCAACGCTATCGATTAGTAACTTGGCTTTTAACTTTTCAGAATACACCGTGTCCTTAATTTGCTCTGGTAAAGGCATTTGAGTTAACAACTCAGGATTAAATTCTGCAACCCAAATTTGCCGTAAGCTATATTCGGCATCTTCTACAGCAAAGCCACCATATTTGTCTTCTCGTTTTTCTTCTTCTTTGGATTTATCCTCGGATTGAAGAAAAGCAATTTTTTGTCCATCTGGTGACCATTCGAAATTAGAAATGTTTTTTTTGGTATGGGTTACCTGAAAAGATTCTCCTCCTGCCGATCTAATCACCTGTATTTGTGTATTTTTCCCTTTTTTAGACAAAAAAGCAATCCATTTGCCATCAGGCGACCACTTAGGGTTATTACTTCTATTTTCAGCATTATTTGTCAATTGAAAAGGGGTATCTCCATTTTTGGATATCCACAATTCCCTATCGTATTTATTCTCGTTCCAATCCACAGATTGCGATTCGAACACTATATGTTGACCATCAGGTGATATGACAGGATTGGATACTGATCTCAAAGAAATCACTTCTTCAAATGAAGGATTTTTTGTGGTTTGCGCACTTATAGCGCACGCAAAAAAAGTAACGATTGTGATGAAGAATGCTCTTTTCATAATTTGCTTTGGTATAATTAGCTATTACGTTTTGTGTAAACCCTATTGTAATACGCTTATATGTTATTAGTATTAGATCTTTTAATTTCTTTTTTAAGTTGTTCAATTAGTTCATTTTCCCCTATAAAATCTTGAAAAAATTTACTTTTCGGAAGAAAGTATAATGTTTTTAATTGTCCAGATGCTTCATACTTTATTCTATAAGGAAAGTCATCAAAAAGAAAAGTTCGTTCAACAATTTTTATATCAGTTAATGGAACTAAATGTTTAGATTTCGCATGTCCAATGAATAAAGATTGGTGATTCCAATAGACGGTTTTGAGTTTGGCAATCCCCATTTGACGTAAGACGAGGATACCAATCAACCAACAAGCAAACAGTATCAAGTTTATTTTTAAGTCAAAAATGAATAGCAGCATAAAAACTACAATTGATAAAATGATAAATTTCACCATTAATGCGATCTGAAAGATTCTCGTTATATCAGAAGATATTTTTCTATTCATTTTTAGTTCTATACTAACTTTTATCTATATGTGCTGTAGTAGAGGAAAAAGTTACTTGTTTTTCAACAACAATCCCAATAAAAATATGCCTTAGAAAAGTCTTTTTTAATTAAGTTTTCTTTACTTATAAAAATATGCCCAAGCCCACTATCGCCAAACATTATATGATCATCAACATCAATTTGCAAAACCTGCAAATCATCTTTTTGGTCCGTGTTATAGTCTCTTGGATCAGATTGGGTAAATTCAGCATATCCACCTATTTTATGCCCCATTGCGTTAAAATATTCACCAAATAACTTTTCTTGTTCTTCGGTCAAGTCTTCCGTAAAATCCCAATAATCCTTTTCATCAAAAAGATAGTCAAACTGGGAATCCTCTGAACCACCATTATCAATTCCTTTTTCAAATGACAGTTGGTGAAGTTTATAAACGGGCATTTCGTCATAATCCTTTTCTGTAATAAATGAAAAATCAATCATATGCTCTTTCTTCAATTCCTCTACCGAATGATAAATGATAGCTGAATCATCTTCATACCAGCCTGAAATTGATAAAAAAAGTTGAAGAATTCCATTTTTTGGAAAGTAGTCTAATTCCGGAATTTGCTCAAAATTTAGTTGAGCAACCATTATCATAGGTTTCCCACTTTTATCTTTTGGATATTCTTTATGAATTGGAAAGAATGGTTTTCCTAGAAATTTACTATCCTTTAGATTCAGGTTATCTTCAAGAAGTTTTTCTTTTCTTGGTTTGGCATTTATTCGAACAAACTCACGTTCGTATTTTTTTAGATCAGATTCAAATTTCTTTAAAAAGTCAGGAATCATTAAGTTTTGTTTTTATTTCTCGCAACGTTTAACATATATGTTGAAGCGGGGTAAAATGTTACCACGCTTTTCGACTTTCTTGCCAAATGATTGCTATCTTTTATTAACAGTGAGTACAGCATCACTCCAAATAACCAGATTATCTGTTTAGTCATCAAGCTGCGATGACATGATATTTCATGTCGTAGCCTGTTTTTCCTCTTTTATTATATTATTTATTCTCTCGATTAGAACTATTCCTAAGATTATTGAAGCGCCAATCCAATCTTTTTTCCAAGAATGATATATTAAAATTCCGAACAAGATAGGAGCAATATAATCCATCATTTTTACAGAAACACGAATCCAAAATTTCACCGAATCTGGTAGTCTTGAAATGACAATGTTGGTTGTTTTATTTAACAACTCTCCTAAAAGATAAATGATAGTATACATCATAACAATCCCTATAACTCCGATAGTAAGAAGTCTCTCCGGACCATTTTCGGTAAAAAGGTCGACAAGGAATTTAATACAGAAAATAATAACTCCCAAAAACAGTATTGGTTTCATTCCTTTTTCCCAAATCGTAATTAAAAATTCTTTTCTATCCATGTTTATGCTATTACTTAATCACAAAGTCTTGTTTATAAGTAGTGCGAATTTTAATTCACAAACGTTTTAGTGGTACGATGACCTTTAATCTATTTCTATACTTTCTTTTTGTCATTTAAACAGTTATTAATGATAAACTTTGCCAGCAAATATTTAATTCGACTTTGTATTGAACAGTACGTCGGCATTTACCCAATACACTTCTCCTTTTTCAACACCTGCCCATCCTTTTTTTTCAGGGTTATTATATTTTCTGGAATAGATAAAATATTTTCGGTCAGAAGACATATACGGGCAATAATAACGCCAGTTGCTTTCGTATTTTAATGCTATTTCTTTCGGTTTTGTCCATTCACCGTTATCATTAAACGTTATCTGAAATTTACCTTGTCCATTAGTAATGGCATACCGCTCATCTGGTGAAACATAAGTTATCAGTTCTTTTTTCTCTGTCTTAGTAGTTACGATTACAGGTGTTTCAAATTTTTCATTTCCTAAATATTGTGCACGATATGTTTGCATTCCTCCTTTACTACTTGGTCTATTCGAGCGAAAATACAAACTGCCATCTGCTGTAACAACAGGATAGGTTTCTAAATATTCGGTGGAAACCGAAAAATCTACTTTAGAAGCTAATTGCCACTTACCATCCACTTTTCTACTCTTATAAATATCCGGTGGTATGGTATAAAGTTCTTCTCGAGTAACATCATTATTGTAAAGATTAGGGTCAACACCAAGGAAATACATTGTTTTTCCATCTTTAGTAATTGTAGGATCACAAGCAACTGAAACTATAACATTGTCATTATACATCTTAATGGGTTTAATTTCTGACCATTTTCCATTAATGAGTTCAGAATGGTGAATAACAAAACTGTTGTTCACAATTCTTGAAAAGAACATTTCTGTATGGTCATAATTAAAAACCACATTAAGTTCAATACTGTCTGTATTAACAATTGATGGGGCAAATAATTTAGGGGTTGTTGAAGGAAGTTCTTCATCGAAATACGAAATAGTATTCTTTTTACAACTAAAAAGTGTTGTGATAATTACGAAAATTAATAATAGTTTATTCATTACTGCAGAAATATTTGCTAACGGTTGTTGTTGCGTAACTAAAGGTTACCATATCTTTCAAAACAAGACATATAGTTACCTTAGGTATATACACTATTCTTTTTCTTGTGAACTGATACACATCACTGTATCATTAATGTTGATCGGTGGTGTAGCCAGATTATACAAAATCACTCCATCTTTGGGTGATTTGTACTCTTCCAAAACAGTTCCAAACTCGTCTGTAGAGTACCCCACTATGTCTCCTTTTTTAACCATATCTCCTGCTTTGTATTGGCTATAAAAAATTCCCTGCACGTTGGACTTGACATAGCTTTGGCTATTGCAGTACACAATATTAGGATGGGCGTCGGTGGCTTTGCTAGTATACATATCCATAGTTGCCAGCATATTAAATACTCCTTTTTTAATTAGGTTCACGTTATCTTCCTGAACATTACCCAATTTACCACACTCAATACTTAACGCCGTTTTTCCATCTTGTACGGCTTGTTTAAACGTATACTTGGCAGGATCAGTGTCTGAAATGGTATAGGGGTAAGAGACTACATACTCAAACCCACTATCTATCGATAGCTTTTTGGCCAAAGCAGTTTGTTTCGGCTTTTTGGTATTGTTGTAATAACATACAAACGGAATCAAATCTTCGGGAGCATCTCCCCCATGAATATCCAGAAAAACATCACTAACCGGGATAATATTCGTTGTAATAAAGTGTGCTTTTTGATAGGTTACACTACCTTCTGCTTTCCCAGGAAATGCGTTGTTGAGATTCTTTTGATCTTCAGGACTGATAAATGGCGTACGTGCAAAAAATGCGCCCATACTTGCGATCGGAATAATAACCAGAGTTCCACTAAGTTGTTCTGGGTTAATTTCTTTCATCAAGGCTTGTGTAGCAACAATAGGAGGATATTCAAAACCGTGTACTCCTGCCACAATAGTAAACGTAGGGCCCTCATTTTTACCTTTTATAATAGCTATTGGTAGATGGGTAGCATTTCCCGCAGTATCCGAAAAATTAATCCGAATGTTTTCTATTCCAGGTCCTGTGCTTGAACTAAAGGCCTTTTGAAATCCATTTTGGGAGGTAACAACCTGTGTTACAAAAAATAGGGTAAGATATAGAGTGATGATCCGCATTCTGGTTGCCTTTTAGATTAAGATTTGTGCAAAAGTTTGTAATGGTTGTTCGGATATAAAAGTAATAATATACAACCAAAAAACGAGGTCATACGACCCCGCTTTGCTAAGTTTTATATCAATTTTAACTGCTGAAAAGAAGACGCTATGCACAATCCCTACAACAACCTATCTATTCTATTCTAATGCATAGGCCCTTTGTATAGGCCAATCATCATCATAACCCAGTTTCCATCTTAAAGTTCCTAATTCTTCATCGGTAGCAAGACAAGCGTTCAAATCTGACAAAATTTTCTCTTTATCCATCTCCTGACCAATAAATACAATTTCAACTTTTCTATCTCCAAAAGAACGATCCCAGCGTTCTTCGATGATGTCTTGATTATCAATGTATGCTACATACTGCATTCGTTTTTGGATGGGCATACTACTCCACCATACACCCGCGCTATTCGCTTTTAAAGAACCTCCAGCCTGCCCCCAGATCAAAGCTTGTTCTGGTCTGGAAGCTAACCAAAATAACCCTTTACTTCTGATAATGGTATCCGGAAAATCGTGTGCAAAATCAAAAAAACGTCCTGGGTCAAAAGGTTTTCTAGATTTAAAGACAAAAGACGAAATTCCATATTCTTCAGTCTCGGGGGTATGTTCATCTTTTTCAAGTTCTTCGATCCAACCCGCACTTTGCTCTGCTTCTTCAAAATTGAAAAGCCCCGTATTTAAAATAGTTTCGGGAGCTACTTTGCTATAGGTGGATTCTATGATTTGCGCAGAAGGGTTTAATTTTTGAATCGCTCCTTTTAACTTTTTAAGATGTTCATCAGAGATTAGATCCGTTTTGTTTAAAATAATCACATTGGCGAACTCTACCTGATCGGTTAACAAATCGGCTATAGTACGATAGTCCCCTTCCATATCTGTAAGATCTCTATCCATCAATCTTTCTGGACTTCCAAAATCATTAAAGAAATTAAACGCATCTACCACAGTTACCATAGTATCGATATAACTGAACCTTGACAAATCAATTCCATTGTCTGTATCTACAAACGAAAAAGTTTGGGCTACAGGAACGGGTTCGCTAATTCCTGTACTTTCTATCAGCAAATAATCAAAACGGTCTTCTTTTGCCAACCGCTCCACCTCAACCATCAAATCTTCTCGTAGGGTACAGCAAATACATCCATTGCTCATTTCTACCAACTTTTCTTCTGTACGTGATAAAGTGTTTTCATTTTTAACCAACTCTGCATCCACATTTACTTCGCTCATATCGTTTACAATAACGGCTACTTTTAAGCCTTCTTTATTGTGTAAAACATGATTCAGTAACGTGGTCTTTCCTGCTCCAAGAAAACCGCTTAAAACAGTAACTGGAAGTTTTTTTTCTGCTATCATATCTATATGTTCGGTAAATTGTATCCTTTATTATTGCATGCCTTCGATGAATTGAAGACTATTTTGTTCGAGATCGAGTTCCCTGTAAAAACAAGCTTTACGATGCTTCCCTTTTGAATCGAAAGTGTGGCAAACACCATTACCTAATAAAGTGACCTGATACACTAGAGCATCCTGGTCGCAGTCGATTAAAATTTTATCAACCCTAAGCCAATCTCCCGAGGTTTCCCCTTTGGTCCAAAGTTGATTGCGAGAGGTACTCCAAAAAGTCGCCATCTTGGTTTTTAATGTTTTTGACAGCGCCTCTTTATTAACAGAGGCCAACATTAAGAGTTGCCCTGTAGAGCTTTCTTGAACAGCCACTGGCAGTAATCCATTTCGTTTTTCAAATTGAGGGTTTAATTGTAAACCTTCTTCTAATTCGACTATGGTTTGTGATATCATTTCTTAAATTACTTTGTATCGATACGGAGTAACAATCTTCTTTCTCCACTTTCTTCAATGGTCGGACTTCGGTGTACAGCACCTTTTGTGCCTTCTTTTGGATATATCGTTCCTTTTAGCATCAGTACAGATCCGGTTTCGACCTGTTGTATATGGTTATCATCAATGACGATAGATTGGTTATCTCTATATGTTTCCAACGCTTTTCGGTCAACATTATCTTCCGTAAGCCATAAAGTACCAGGACCGCTATAGGTGCAAAGCATTCGTAAATCGTTGACATCCATATGGAATTTTCTACACATATTAGAGTTTATAGTTGCCAATAGCAGTCGAAAACGTTTTGCGTTAGTCATCTCCTTAAAAAGTTCTAACAAATTTCGAATGTCTTGGAGGATCAATTGATGTTCCTCTTGCTTAATTACTTTTGAAACCTCGTTCAAAATAGTATCAATATTTCCACAAGAATCGAGTTGAATATCGCGTGTTAGTAAATGGCTAATTTCCTTTTCTAAAACACTTACATCTCTATGATAGATAGCGACATTTATATCACTTTGATGAATATTTTCAAGCACTTCGGGAGCAATGCCTTCTGCCCAATTCTTAACCAGTGTTACCGTTTTCATGCTAAAATCTTTTGGATATTCTAAGTTATATTCAACTAATGCAACTCAGTTGCAAAAATAAACAATTATTTTCAACTGCGACTGAGTTGCAATAAATTCATTTACGGTTTGTAGTCATTAGAAATGTTGGGAAGAGAAGACAGCCTCTATCTTCATTCTTTTTTAGTTCCTAATAAATATAGAACAACACCTGGGCCCGATTTTACTTTACCTATTTCCCAATTGTAATTTTCTGTTCCCTTTAAGTCCTTTACAAGTGCATTCATTTCTTTAATAGAATACGTTCGTAAAGAAGAAACAATACCATCCCACAACACAAATAATGGGACGATTGGAATGATGTAGGTAAAAATAATTCGCCCTAACCTAAATGGCCTTATAAAGGGTGTGGTTAATAAGACACTAATCGGTGAAAAAATCATCGCTATGATACTTGGTATACTCCTCTCCTGAGCCTCAAAAATTGCAATAAAACTGTTGGTATCAATAGCATTTTGAAGAATCTGTTTTGCATCCTTCGGTTGAAAATGGTGTAGTGATAAAAATTGCGTTCTCAATCCGTCTAATTCTGAAGGTACATTTCGTGCATCAACAGGAGTTTCTATAAACTTAAAATTATCAGCCTGCTTTTTTGTGAACCTAAAAGCCGAAATATTTGGATACAAATCGGTGAGCACTATTTTCAAATCTGGAATTTCCTTTTTTAGCTCCGTATTTAACCAAATAAGTCCTCCCCCACCTCCAGAACCTAAGTCGATGATCTGATTCGTTTTACTTTTTTGCAGTCCTTTTTTAATGATTGGGATAACAGGTTGATACATTTTTGTTTTGTTGGATAAAAATTGCAAAAAATCCGTTCCATAATTTCTTAGAAAACTTGGGAACCATTTTTGATCTTCGAATTCAAACAAATGTATTCTTCCCATATCGTTGGTTTATATGTGGTACAATGGTTTGCGTATGATAAGTTGTAATAGCTACTAAGTTAACAAAAAGGGGAGAAACCAAAGTCCATTAATGCATGAAATTCAGGTATATAGATGTTATCCCATGAATCGTATTAAGCTGGAATTCTAAATATGCTATTAAACCACTCTTTGAATGAACCAAAATAAGCCCACCAAGGCAATCATTATTGAGGCTGGAATTTGTACTCGCTGACGATACCAGCTTTTTTTCCGAATAAACCAAACTAATACAGCAGCGGTAATCAATACTAGTAACTGACCAATTTCGACCCCTATATTAAACGCCAGTAATGAAGGTACAAAATTATCTTTAGGTAATCCATATTCACTTAGTACTGATGCAAAACCTAAACCGTGTAACAACCCAAAGCTAAACACGATAAAAGGCCGCCATTTGTTGGTCTGTTTGAACGCGCAATTTTCGATCGCTATCCAGACAATCGAAAGCGCAATGAGGGGTTCAACTATATCACCAGGGGCTTGCACAAAACCCAGTGCTGCCAAGGCTAGGGTGAGGGTATGAGCAAGTGTGAAAGCGGTTACTTGCCAAAGTAAAGACCTAAAAACAAGGCTCGAAAAAAATAACCCTAATACAAAGAGAATATGATCCAAACCTTTCGGAATGATATGCTCAATACCCGATTTAATGAATAACAAAAATTTTTCTTGCCAAGGCATTGCTGCTAGTTGACGTAACCGCCGACGTTTTAAGGCGGCTTTATATTCATCCGTCATTTCCTGATCTTCAAAGGCAAGTTCTCCCTGTTCAATTTCCGATATAATAAGTTCGTCTTCGGGGTGAGCAAAAACTACAGCACTCGAACACAAAAACAGAAAGAAAACAAGAGTTGTAAGAAACCTCATAAGTATAACCAGGATATTTTAAACAAAAGCGGCACGGATTTCCGCGCCGCTTTTCAAATCATTTTAAAGGGATTAGTCTTTTGAACCGTCTAACCCTCTTACTTTTAAAAGTGCGTCTATTTTTGGTTGACGTCCACGGAATTGTTTATACAATTCCATTGCTTCTTCAGTTGAACCTTTTTCGTAAACATGCGTTCTCAATTTTGCCGCAAGTTCTGGATCGAATACATTTCCAGCTTCCTTAAAAGCTGCAAAACCATCTGAATCCAATACTGCAGAGTGCACATAGCTATAGTATCCAGCAGCATATCCACCAGCAAAGATATGTGCAAAATACGTGCTACGATAACGAGGTGCTATTTCTTTAATCAAACCAATTTTAGCCATTGCAGCATCTTCAAAAGCATCTGCATCTTTAAGTTCTTCATCTGCTTTAATGGTATGCCAATCCATGTCAAGTAATGATGCTGCCAGATATTCGGTATTTGCAAAACCTTGGTTAAACTTAGAGGCTTTCAGTAATTTACCGATTAACTCATCAGGAATAACTTCGCCAGTTTTATAATGCGTTGCGAACGATTTCAAGATTTCTGGTTCGCTTGCCCAATGTTCCAGAATTTGTGCTGGAAATTCGGTAAAATCGCGAGGTCCAGATGTTCCTGCCATACTACCGTAAGTAACATTAGTTAAAATACCATGCATAGCATGACCAAATTCATGGAATAAGGTAGTTACGTTTTCAAAACTAAGTAGTGCCGGATCATCACCAACAGGTGCTGGAAAATTACAAACGTTTACTACGATTGGGCGTTCTTTTCCATCAAGATTTGATTGCCCTTTAAAGCTACTCATCCATGCTCCACCACGTTTGTTTGATCTCGTGAAGTAATCCCCAATAAAAATTCCTAAATGAGTACCATCTTTATCTTTTACTTCCCAAACCCGTGCATCTGGGTGATAAACATTAATATCGAATATCTCGGTATAGGTAAGACCCCATAATTTGTTTGTTGTCGCAAATACACCATTAAGTACATTATCTAATGATAAGTATGGTTTCAATGCAGCCTCATCCAAATCATATTTAGCTTTACGAACTTTCTCTGAGTACTGCCACCAGTCCCAAGCCGCTATTTTAAAATTATGCCCCTCTTTATCAACAACTGCTTGCATATCTGCAACTTCAACTTTAGCTCTTTCCAATGCTGGTTTCCATAACTGCATTAACAAATCATAAACCTCCGCAGGAGTTTTTAACATTCGCTCTTCTAATACAAAATGTGCATGAGTTTCGTATCCCATTAACTGAGCACGCTCTGCACGCAGTTTTGCTATTTTTGCAGCGATCTCTTTATTGTCGGTTTCGTTATCATTATCTCCACGTTGCACATAAGATTTATATAACTGCTCACGTAGATCACGTCGTGTAGATTGTGTTAAGAATGGATACATGCTGCTTCGATGCGGCGTAAATACGTATTTGTCTTTATATTTTGCTTTTTCTTCTTCAGTTTCAGCTTTCTCCATTTTTTGCGCCGCTGTTTCTGCAGCTGCAGCTACAATACCATCAGACAGTCCCTCGAGGTCGGTTTTATCCAAAATAAGCTCAAAACCATTGGTTTCGGCTAATAAATTTTGACCAAAAGCAGTGGTTAACTCAGAAATTTTAGAATTGATTTCTGTAATTTTCGCTTTTTGTTCTTTATTTAATAGTGCTCCACTTCGAACAAACAACTTACGTGTATCTTCTAAAAGCTTGCGCTGCTCACTATTGAGATTAAGGTTATCACGATCTTGCCAAATTTTTTCTACACGATTAAACAATCCTTCATTAAGCGCTATCTTATCGTTGTGCGCTGACACTAATGGACTTAATTCACGTTGTAATTCTTGTAATTTAGGATTGGTATTTGAACCTGTTAAATTAAAAAATACACGTTGTACTTTGGTAAGCAATTCTCCAGTTCGTTCTAATTCTTCAAGAGTATTAGCGAAGGTAGGCGCTTCAGAATTATTCACAATCGCATCAATCTCAGCAAGGTTTTCTTCCATCCCCTTTTTAAATGCTGGCATGTAATGTTCATCCTTAATTTTATCAAATGGAGGAACACCAAATGGAGTATCCCACTCCTGATAAAATGGGTTTCCTGAGATTTGAGAATCTTCAGTTGTAGTTTTGTCTGTTTCGGTTTTGTTTGTTTCAGTTTTACAAGCACCCAAAAGCACTATTGCAGAAATAAAAAGGAGTTTTTTCATTCTTGATTTTGTTTATGATCTTGTAAATATAGTTTTTTTGAATAGTCGAAACTAAGAAAGTCTTAAAAGTTAGTTTTAAAATATTCTTAATTAACAGATCTCTCAATAGGAAGAAATTGATGTATAACTGCTCTAGTTTGGCCTATGAGAAAGTATTGCCATTTATAGCTTAAAATCTTTGCCGGGAAAATCCTTAATAAAAAAGGAATTACTCTTTAATCACGTTCAAAGGCAATGATATTTTCACCATTATTATAATACATTAAAAGTTCTGAATTTCGAATTTTAAAACTTTGAACAGCGATTACATTATATAATTGAGTCCATTCTGGCTCATTGATGAATGTTGAGAATACCGATCCTATTGTTATCTTCCCGATACCCTTAATAGTATATTCGCCTTGATAACTATTAGTAACCGTTATTCCCGAAATGGTTCCTTTGCCTTCAATATCTGGCTTAGAAAAACTTGCAGTGATATCTCCATTATTAGAGTCTGGCCATGTATTTTTATCCGCTTTAGTAATTTTTCTCCCATTCTCTATATAGTAAGCCACTTTCCAATCTCCACTTAGATCGTAAGAAGTTTCTCCATCGTCCTTTGAACAACTACCAATTAGGAATACAAAGATTAGTAATAGAGTCAAAGTTTTGATAAGAGGATAGTTTTTCATGACACCGCGTTTATTAAAAGATCAAAAAATCTAGTATCGGTTGCGTCAATTTATGGCTTTAATTCCTCTACATCTTATTCATTACCGATCTAATTCTTTTCAATTATTAAGGCCGGAATATTTAATGATTTGTACAAATTATTATAAGCTTTCATTTCGGTATTGATAATGGCATCTCTTTCATTTTCATATACCTGCCAGTCTTTCATGAGGTCGTCAAAACGTTCTTTCGCCCCTTTAGTTAACTTTGGATCTGCTTGATCTATATAGTTTAAGAGTTGTATGAGTTGCGAATTGAGTTTGTTATTAAAGTTAATGACATCTTGAAATGTTTTTTGTTTCTCCTGTACCAGGTTCTCTTCCCAACTATTGATCCGTTTTTTCAGTTCTTCTCCTTTTTCAATGAGCTCTTTTGCTTTGTCGTTCTCTTTTAAAAGTTTACCGTAATGGGCTAATTGTGATTTCGCAGAGCGCATTTGAATAACAGATTCATGCATATCCCTTAAGGTGTTTTCAATCTTTACCAAGATATTTTGTTGCTCTACAAAAGCTTCAGGAGTGGATTGAATTGCCGGATTGGGAAGAATTGTTGCCTTCGTTTCTACAGTTTCGTCCTCTAGAGATAATCTCAAAGTATACGTCCCAGGAGCAACACTAGATCCCGAATGCCCCCCAAAAACAAAAAGTTTTTTGATAGCAGGAATGGCCTCTCGATCAAAATCCCAGGTAAATCTATGGTATCCTTGTTTTGAAGGTAAGATTTGAGGTTTGGAAGGACCTCCTGGCCAAGTTTTAAAGTCTTTTGGTTTATTATTAGTATAGGATCTGATGACCTCTGTTCCTTGTAAAATATCCAACTTAAGATCTAATGAATCTGCATCTTTATCCAGGTAGTAATCAAATGTTACTCCACTTTTAGGGTTTTGACCTTGACCTACAGCTTTGGAAACACCTCCAAAAATGCGATAACTGGCTTTTGGTTGAAATAATTGAATGGCTTTTTGTGCTGTAGTCATATTTTGAAGAACACCCAAATCGTCTAAGATCCAGAACCCACGTCCAGATGTCGCAGCCACCAAATCGTTGTCCTGAATAATGAGATCATTAATAGCAACTACTGGCAAATTTAATGTAAGGCGTTGCCAATGTGCTCCATCATCGTTGGAAACATACAAACCAGTCTCTGTACCAGCATACAACAGTCCTTTTCGCCTTTTGTCTGCTCTAACCACTCGGGCAAATCCATTAGGGTCGTCCAACCCATTTACGATTTTTACCCAGGTTTTTCCATAATCATTTGTTTTAAAAATATAAGAATTGAGGTCTAATGATTTGTAGCGCATCAATACTACATAAGCTACTGCAGGATCATGTTCAGAAATGTCTATACTATTAATAATACCATCAGAAATACCTGCAGGTGTTATATTTTCCCAACTCTCACCTCCATTTTTGGTGATGTGCAATAAACCATCATCACTACCGGCATATAGCACACCTTCCTGATGCTGAGACTCTACCAATGCGGTAAGGGTATTGTAGTTTTCTCCACCAGCAGCTTCATTGGTATAAGGTCCTCCACCGGGACCATGCTTATCTTTTTCGTTTTTTGTCAAATCAGGACTGATTGTAGTCCAACTTAGACCCCCATCTGTTGTTTTAAAAACCACATTCCCTGCATGATAAATGGTTTTTCTATTATGAGGTGATGAAATGATTGGCGCATTCCAGTTGTAGCGATACTTCGAATCTTCTGGGGCTATACTCAATCCCAATTCTGGATACTCCTTGATCGCTTTCTGTTCTCTCGACGATTTGGTCCACTTGCTGATATTACCTTGATAGGTTCCTCCATACACCGTCTCTGGATTATCTGGATCAAATGCAATAAAAGCACTTTCTCCTCCCGCTACAGAATACCAATCCTTCCAATCAATTCCTTGGTCGTTGGTACGACTCGCAATAGCAATTGCCGAATTATCTTGTTGCCCTCCGTAGACATTATAAGGGACCAAATTATCAGTGATCACTCGATAAAATTGAGCAGTAGCCTGATTTTGTTGAGTGCTCCAACTCTTCCCTCCGTTGAAAGAAATATTGGCTCCTCCATCATTAGAATTGATTAGGTTGGTGTTATCGTATGGATTGATCCATAGGTGATGATTATCCCCGTGAGGAACCGGGATATTAGAAAAACTCTTACCTCCATCTATCGATTTCATCACTGGAGCATTTAAAACATATACTACATTTTCATTTTGCGGATCGGCAAAAATCTCCATGTAGTACCAGGAGCGGGCTATATTTACACGGTTTTTGTTTACTTGTTTCCATTTTTTACCAGCATCATCAGAGCGATACACTCCTCCTTTTTCACCTTCTGCTTCTATCACCGCAAAAACCCGTTCTGGATTTGCTCGAGAAACGGATATCCCAGATTTACCAAATTCTGTTGGCAGTCCCCCTTTCATTTTGGTCCAGGTATCACCTCCATCAGTAGATGTATACAAGCCAGAATGTTCGCCTCCAGATTCTATAAGCCAAGGGTAACGACGATGTTGCCACATGGACGCGTATAAAATACGTGGGTTTCTCATATCCATAGATAGCGAAGATGCTCCAGTATTTGTGTTGATGAATAGTATTTGTTCCCAGCTTTTACCTCCATCTACGCTTCTGTAAATTCCTCTTTCCTTGGTAGGTGCATATTGTGCTCCTTGTGCTGCTACATAAATGACATCTGGATTTGTGGGATGAATAATCACATCAGAGATATGGCAGGTTTTTTCTAGTCCTATATGAGTCCATGTTTTTCCTGCATCCATCGATTTATACACCCCATCTCCCATTGAAGTCATCACACCTCGAGCTGCATGTTCTCCCATTCCTACTACTACAATATTGGTATCACTTTCTGATACAGTGATTGCACCAACAGATCCTGTTTTAAAAAATTTATCCGAAACATTTTTCCAGGTAATACCATCATCCGTAGTTTTGAACACTCCACCTCCCGTAGAGCCCATGTAATAGGTATGAGGTTGTCCTATAACACCAGAAGACGCAACACTTCTGCCCCCTCTAAACGGGCCTATATTTCTCCATTTCAAACCATGAAACAAAGAATCGGTAAGCTTCAAAATAGGTTCTTGAGTTTTCTTTTTCCTTTTTTGTGCATGATGACTTACCGGTAGTAACAGCATGCAGATAAGAAGAAATTTTAGTGTTGTACTGAAGTTGCGTTTGGTTTGGGATGTAGATAAAAGTGTGAAAAATGTAATCATAGTGTATGAGTTCATTATTATGAGATACCGAATATTTGTGCGCACATTCTTGAAAATTCTTTGATAGAATTTTCAATGTGTCCCAAGATAACAAAATTGTAATGCATTCCGATGTAATACGGTATACATCTTTTTGTTCTTACTTTTTAGCAATACTTTCTATATCAAAGCAACAATCTCGAATAGTAATGGTATCATATTTTGGGTTCTGTTTGTATGTCCATTTAGCATTAGGATAAAAAAGTGACAGATGTAAACACTACGACTTTTATGGAAGGTAAGATAATTATTTAAAAACGGTTCGAGTAGTTACTCGAACCGTTAATCCCATAGAAAATATTACATACTGACTGCTATTAGAAATAGCATAAACTTTATGAAATAGCCTCACCAATGATGAAAACTAAATTTTCAAGGCTTTCATCTCTTTTGGGGAACAAGGCTTGCATCCTACTATCTTCATTCATTTTCTGTAAACTATCCGGAATATCGAAATAAACCCTATGAATTTCACTAGGTTGTTTAAAAGCATCGTTAGCAGCAGCAAATGGTATTAAAAATCGCTCAAAGTGAATGCCAAATTCTGGAAGAATAGTTGACACCTCTTGCTGATAATTTGCAAATTGTTTGTAGCTTTCTTTACCTTCTTTTAGATAAACCAATGCTATAGCAAATGTTTTTGTTGTATCTCCATGCTCTCTATAAAAATCCAAATTAGGATTTTCATTGGTTATAAATCCAAACATCTTTTCAATTGAGGTGGCTGCGTATTCTTTTTTCAGCTCTAAAAAATCGGGATCTGTATCAAATTTTTCCTTTGCCTCTATACTCGGGTAATAGGCAAAATGAATTTCATCTGGCAGCTCTAATTCTCCTTTTACTTGATTTGGTTTGATAATTCGCTCAATTCTTCCACCGTACTGTTCTAAAATTACATGCGCTCTATTTCTAAACTTTTCAAAATTAGATTTCGAGTCTTTTTTAAGGTAGAAAAAACCTGTATTTATTATTCCATTTTGTGTATCCATGATCTGTTGGGTTATTTTGTAGTTGATTTTGATATTAATACTGAAAGCTCATTCATATTGAATATTTTGTTTCTAACAGGAACCAACTTTTGTTGGTACTGTTTGTCTTCTAGAATACTCTTCATTGTACTCTCTTTTTTAGCTTCATAAAAATTGACCAATACCGTTTCTTTGGGGCCAACTCCCCTCATGAATTTTAGTATTTCGTAACTAGCAAATCTTTTTAAGCCATGTTTTTTACCGTATTTGGATAAGAACTTTTTAAAGTATTTATTGGCATCTTTTATCATATATCCATCTTGGAGCACAACAAAATCAATTAGAATGGTATTTTGTTTATTGTAGTCTTTTTCAAAGATTGTCTTTGCCATAAAAAAAGTCATTTTAGGCATATCATGAATCTTGTTTCTCTTGGGAACATATTTTTCTTTATACGTTTTGTCCTCAAAAACACCTTTTAAATTTTCTGGAGATTGTATCGAGAAAACACCTACTTTAACCGCATCTTCTGCCACAGTTCCTGATGCCTTCTGTAGAATCTGGAAATTCTCGAGATTCTGCATTCCATGTTTGTTCAAAATTGGCTCAATCTCTCCTCCATAACTGAGATGATCTTTAAGGTTATAACCATTGTTCAAAGTCACTATTTCTATAACTCTTAATGATTCTTGCGCATACGTTGCAGACATGAGTAGTGCAACCAAACAACTAACTATTATTTTCTTCATTTTACTTAATTTTATTGTTTTCTATTTTGAAGTTATTGTTGAATTTGACATCTATACTTTCATAGATCCCCGCTAACTTGTATTCTCCTTTTTTATCTGGAAAAATGCCCTTTCTTGTTGTGGCAACATAAACGCCATCGATAACCGAATACGTTAATTCCATTTTCAAGACGGGTTTATGAACACCAAAAGCAGGTAAAGAAAAATAAAAGAGATCTACAAGATGTGTTGTTGGGTTGAAATAAAGTATATATTCGTCATTACTAGGTTTACCCGTTTTGTTGCTATCATAGATAATACTTACTTTGTCATATTGGATATTGTTCACTTGTTCTTTACCAATATGTTTTGCGATCACAGCATCATCGTTTAGTTTATACATCATGGAAAACCAGAAGAAATTTACTCTTCTCAAAAAATCACCCAGCTGAATTTCGGGTTCACTGGTGATTTCTTTACCATTTAATTCTACTCTGATGTTTCCATTGATTAAACTCTGCGCTACTTTCCCTTCTGAAGTTGGCAACACGTTTACTTCGTGTAAAAAGTATTCTCCAAAGGAATGCTCTCCATCAAATATTAGACGTTCCTTGGAAACATCTACACCTTTTGCCATATCCCTATAGACATAAACAAACTCCACATCTTTTTTAGAAGACAAATTTTTCCGGCCACCATTTACGGCCTCTAGTTGATTAATAAGGAATTTGGCTTTTGCATCAGACTGCACTTTCAGACTGTGTGTTATACTTATAGCAAGCATAAACACGATTAAAAATGTTTTTTTCATCTTTTTTTGTAATTATTTAATAGTACAAAGATGAAAACAGGCCTATAGAAAATATTTTACAATTAGTTCAATGATTTGCCAAAATGGGTCGTTTTATAATTGGTAGGAGCTATTCCGTATTTGGATTTGAAACTTTTAGAAAAGTGTGAAGCATCTGCAAAACCGCAATCATATGCGATATCAATGGCTCTTAGTTCTGTTGAACCCAATAACTTTACAGCCTTTTCTAACTTTTTATCTCGTAAAAAGGACGCAGGAGGTTTTTTATATATTTTTCTGAATTCCCTTTTAAAAGTAGATAGACTTTTATTGGTTAATTGAGCCAGTTCTTCCAAAGTAACGTTCGAGAAATAGTGAGCCTCTATAATTTCTCTAAAAGTATAGGATGTAGGACTAAATAAATTAGAGAGTAAAACACGAATTTTTGGAGCATTTTTAGTCTGATTTAAGAGTAGTATGATTTCCTTTAATTTTAAAGCTAAAATCTCTTCATTGACCAGATTTGGATTACTGAAGTAAAAAAAGACGCTTTCCACATACTTTTTGATGATGATATCACTATTCAATTTTGCTATTCCAAAATCTACCGGTGTGGCATCTGTAAGAAATCCAGGCAATTTATTTTCATATATTTTTAATAACACTTCAGGATGGAAGTGAACTGCAAGAGCTTGGTATTCATTTCTTGATTCGGACGGCAACATTTTCGACAAATAATTACCGCATTTCATCAATACCGATTCATCAGTTTCTACTTTAATTTGTTCTTTAGGGGATAGTGAACTGTATTCCCCCTTCAAGATGTATAAAAAACAGGCTTCGTTTTGTAAGGGGGTTTCCTTTTTAAAAGGAGGGATCAGCAGTATTGTTTCGAAGAGTAACTTGCCAAATAAATTAATCTTTTTATAATCTAGAACCATTTTTGTAGACAAAGCAAGAGTAAAAAAATCATATTACATTTCCGATTTAGTCCAACTTTTTATTCTTTTAGGTCATACTGACATACAAATACTAGTGCATTCATGGTAACAAATTTCTACCCATAAACTTCTTATACAGATTTTCGAATTTGATATACTTTTTGGTAGATTATGAACTGATTGTGGCTAATGTATTCTGTATATAATATCTGTACACCGATCTATTATATGCAATGTTGTAAATCGTTTTATTCCAATTTACCTATTAGCCCCCATCCATTTGCCTTATCTATCACAACACAGTGAATGGTATTTGTTCCTTTTTCAAGTTCAAGATACAATTTGTTGGTATTGATATCCACATGTCCCGTATGTTGAATGCCTTTGGATCTAAAAGCATTATTACCTTTGAACATAAGTTTACCATTCAGGTATACCATTATTTTGTCACTATAATCAAATGAAAAGAGGCGAGTTTCGTTGTTCTCTGATTCGATGGTTTTGGTTGCAACTATATAATCTTCCTTGTTTTGTTCAAAACTACCAGCAGAAGACTTTTTAACGTATTTTGATATGGGCAATAGACCTGACTCTTCTGTAGTTACCGAAGTGTATTTTTCTTTGGCAAAAAACGTAAAGCTTAGCTTTTCTTCTTCATAAGGGAAAGACTTGGTAATCTTCCAATTGGTAATGATGTTAGGATCTCCTTTTGTTACTTTGGCGAGGTTAGGTTTTTCATCTATATCGCTATGCGAGACTCTAAAGTTCGAAAACCGATTCCCAAACAACGCCCAGAGCCCTACTCCTCCTTGATATTGCTCTGTTTTCAACTTGTCTACTGTCATTACCTTTGTATTATTGACAAAGATTTCTGCACTTTGATTACTCACCTCAACTCGCAGGGCATTCCATCCTGTATCTTTAAAAGGTACTTTTGCCTGGTGTTCTCTATACAATTGCCAATTTGACTCATTGTTAAACATGGGAGTGTACTGCACAGCGTCTACCTGGTTTGATTTGTGCATTCGCATATACACCTCCTCCAGATGGTTGTTGTCTTCTCTGAAATTGATACCCGCAAAGCTTCTTTTGGGATTAGCATATATATCTACCTCGATTGTCCCATTTGTAAAACTCAGATTTTTGACCGTAGCCCTCCCTTTTTTCAGGACAAGAGTTTCTCTATTGTCAAATTTTTCAAAAAGCGCATCTTTGGGAACATTCCATTTGGCAGGAATCATCTCAATCTTTTGCGGTGAACTTTGTCCAAAAGCCAGTTGAAGGCTCAACAAAGAAATAATGGAAAACAGGATTTTTGTCATGATTTTTTATTTACAAATATCAAGAATATCAATCCTTGTGGTCATATCATTTCAATCCTAAAAACTATCATTTTGAGCATTTTTTCTGTAGGCAACAGGACTAACACCCTCCATCTTTCTAAAAAATCTGGTCAAATTGTTGGGTTCACTAAAATTTAAATCATAGGCGATTTCTGCTATCGTTTTGGTAGAATACCGAAGTTCCCGCTTTACTTCTTGTAGTAGTCTATTATTGATGATTTCTTTTGAAGAGTGTCCCGTATGTTCTTTTACCAACTTGTTCAGTTTATGACGGTTTAATTGCAGCATTTCACAATAGTTGTTTACTGAATGTGTTTTGCGAATATTTAATTCGAGTAACTCTTTGAATTTGTGAATTCTGGTGTCAGATTGGGTATCTGGAGAAATATTATAAAAGGTGGAATAGAATCGATTAAGTTTTGATAAGGAAAAATACAACAAAGAACGTATGATATGAGAACTATCATTATGATAATGGTTGATCTCAGCAATTATCTCTTTCAAAGCAAATTGGATGATATCATATTCTTCTTCTTTCAGCAGTAGATATTGAGGATGTTGAGAGTTATAAAAGTATTGTAATCGATATGCAAACAGTTTGTCGTCAAAAAAATCGGACAAGAAGTTATTTTGAAACACCAAATGAAACCCTTTGATATCCTCGAGAGGGATTTTGCAGGACTTTTTTTGAAAGGGACAGATAAAAAATATACTGTTCTCAACAACTTCTAATAGCTGTCCGTTCAAATCCATCGTTCCCGAAGCTTTTTCGAAAATCATAATCTCAAAAAAATCGCAGGTATGGGGATCCGACTCAAAGAACACATTAGGATTGTTCTCAAAAGTGTGTACATCCATCAACAGCTCAAAGCCGTATTTCCTTTTTTCAAAAAAGAATTTTCGCAAGGATACTTATATTTTGATTTTTTAAAAGCTTTATTACGTTAAGGCTATAGATCATTAAAAATCCCATTGAGGAATTTTCTAAGAGTTCCAAGGTAACAAAATTGTGATGAATGTATATGCGCTTAACCCATTATAATCCAGGAAAGTTGGTGGTAACAGAGAATTCAAATCCAAGACACTATAAACACACTACCTGCCTTTCTTACTTCACTCTCGTATAAACCGAATAATCGGCAACAATAACTCCCTCTGGACTTTTTACGAATGAAGTTTCAGATTTAGAGTAATCATCATAGATCTTTAGTGTGTCGTTATTATTCGAAAAAGAAAAAGTATTGGTCTTATTAGAGTAATTACTTATATTTTTATCGGAGAACATAACTCTATAATCCATCTGGTAAGTTTTGTCATTGACTTTTTTCCACTTTCCAGTCCAAAAATCCTTTGGTCTGTTAATACACTCCTCTAACTTTTCTCCTTCTGTTCTTTTGAAAATAAGACTCCCGTCTGATTTATACTCATATCTGCTATTTTTAAAGCATTCTGACGGATATTCGATTTCAGTATTACCATCTTTAAAGACATGAACGGTTTTTTCTATTCTCCAAACACCTACAATAGGATCCATCCTATCACTTTTCTTTTCAACAAACGATATGCAGATACTAAAGATTAAAATACCTATTAGCAATTTTAGACTTTTCATATTGTAACTGGATTAGAGAGATTCATTTTTATAATAGTTCGTATACAATTTCTTAATCGAATTATCTTTTAGAACGGTTTTTCACTTACCAAATATACAAAGATTGTTGAGTGCGAACGAGTTGTTCATCCTGTTATAGGATGCTATTTTTTCACTTCCCTCTTATTCATTCGATTGTACAAGAGGTTTGAATCCCCCATAGACCATCCTACTGGCATCAAAAATCAATTTTTCTGGATGGGTCAATGGCGAAACTAATGAAGTCATTCTTGGGTCGGTAGGTACTTTTTTGTTGGCAGTATCCCGTATTTCTTTTGAAGGAAAAACAACCCACCCAAATACAATTTCTTCATCCTCTTTTGCATCTACAGTTTTTACAAAAGATTTTGTGCCTTCTAAAAACAAATCATCTCCAACAAATTCGAAGTATGCTATTGCACCGTACTCTTTCCAAATTTCAGCTACTTCTTCTGCTACTTTTTTGTATTCTTCCAAATAAACTCTAGGTATTGGAAAAACGAAGCCATCTATATATTGTTCCATATTTTATATATGAATTGGTTAGTTTATGATCATTACTTCTGTTTTTTTAGAAGTTCTTCATGTCTAAATTTTACCATTTGACGAATTAGTTCTTCTGGCAGTGGTGTATTGAATGAAAATTTGACTGTTCCTTTTCCTACATCAAAACCCTTCAATTGTTGGGCAAAATGGTTTACTGTAGCTTCTGAGGGATAAAAACTCACGTATTTAGTATATGCCGCGATCATCAATTGCTGTTCAGGTTTTATTTCTTTAATAAGCGTGAAAGAAGGAACTTTATAATTAGGGATTTCTACAACTTCTGGAATAGCTTCTTTGATCAAACTTCTGAGTTCACGTAAAATTAATTGTGCTTCACTTGATTGATTGTCTATATAGTCATCTACCGTCTTGTAATTGGGCATTGCTCCTTTTTTTCCCATTTCTTTTAGTTTTTAATTATCAATTCCTGTACTATTCGCAATACTTCGCTAACACTATTTTAAATATCAATCTTTGCGGAATATAAAAGAGGCGATGATCTGAGCTAGTACTTACTACTACAGGTTTCTTATTTTATTCACTTGCACCACTATTCCTTGCGCATCAAGCTAAGTAGTTCTTTTTCTTATTTTCGCTATTTGTTTCGCATATTCATACCCTAAAGGGCGTTCGATTCCATATTTTTTATATCCTAAACTTTCAGACCCCGAATCGCCGTAAAAGAAATTAAAAATTCTGTCGTATTCTTCTGATAGTTTATTTTCTGAATAATAATTCTCTATTTCTCTAAAGTTTACTTCTTTATAGCTTTGATCATCATCATTCTTGATTAGCGCAGAAAAAACTTCTTGTTCCAAATGTTCCTCAAGTGTTTTTGGCTGTGGATGGTTTACTCTGTAAAGTGTCCTGTTCAAATATTCTAAAGTTCTACTTTTAATTAATGCTCTTGAGTACGATTCACTTGTCCAAAAATAGGGCACACAAAATTTGCGGCTCACAAAAGCATTGAGCTTAAACTTACTATCAAAATCGGTAGAAAAGAAATTTGTCCATCCTCCTTTCAAATCATCTGCAATATTGAGAACAACAGTGATTTCTTTAGTAGGAGATTTATCCAGGGTCGAATTAAACTCCTTAATAGTTTCTTTCATTACCATTTCAGCATTAAGACCTTCTAATTCTGATATTTTCTGTAAGATATGTTCTTTTGCCATAGGATTAAATCCGCCAATAGGCAAAACCATATCTCCTTTTGTACCTCCTTGGAGTTTTGAAATATACGCTTTGAACCTCTCCGTTGATATTGGCTTTGCGTATAAGTCTTTGATTTCAGATAATATTGGTCTCAGCAGAAATTTCATTTGTTCATTTTAACACTGGTACCGTCTTTTATATACCAAGTAGTTAATTCTTTTCAATCTACAATATACTTTAATTTAGCAAACATTTCGGATCATACATTAGTCTGTATGAATTAGAGCTTGTTTTAATTTTCACATTTTAAACAAGTTCAGAAATGATACACCGTCCTTTTATCCGGTTAGTGATTTGCAAACTGGTGGTTAGCATCCTTTATTACATGCTCACTACATGTTGGAATTGTTATAGTATTTCCCGGAATTATGATAGTCAACCATTGTAAAAGCCTTTACTTTTATCCAAAACTATTAGAAATAATACGCATCTCATTATGAACGATTCACAAACGGAATTAACGGGCACGCTTCAATTCGCCCAAGCAATTGAGCAAGCACGAGAAATCATGTTAACAGCACCCTGGTATGTTTTTAGCCCAACACCAGAACAGGAGCTTGCTGCGGCAGAAAAGCAACTTAAACACCAGATAGCCGCAGCGCTAGACGAAGGTTTTGTTGTTCATGATCCGCTTCATCCTGAATTTAGGGTTATGAGTCAGCATAATCAATATGGGTTATACAATCCCGACAATAAGTATTTTGCCGCTACAATCTCGTCGGATGGCGTATATGTGATTCGCGGTAAACGAGGCACAAGTGCATCTCTGGAAATACAAGTTGGTGCGGGTAATCCCGGTTACAATGAAAACTTAACGAGCCCTATCACCATAGATCAAATTACAGGAGAAAAATTAAATATTAGGACAGACGGTACTTTTGAAATCATTATTAGCGATACCGAACCTGAAGGAGCCGAAAATTGGTTACAGAATTATAAAGGCAATCTTCAGGCAAACAGTATTCTGATCCGTGAAAGTTTTATGGATTGGGAAAAAGAAAAGGGCGGCACCTGGTATATTGAGCGTACCGACACAAGCGGTCAACCTAATTCCAACCCCAGCCCCAAAGTAGTAAATGCTCAATACGCACGAGCCTCTGAATATTTGATTAACTCTACAAAAGGTTGGGTAAAATTTGTGGATCGCTTAAGAGCAAACCTAGCCAGTGGTAACCTAAGCCAACCGCGTCCCACGCAAGATGGAAACGGTTTACCTGGTCAATGGAATGCAGCTGGATTTTTTACTATAGAATCTGATGATGCTCTTATTATTACAGTATCTAATTCTAAAGCTAAGTATCAATCCATTCAAATAGGTGATTTTTGGTTTAATGCTCTTGATTTTTACCACCGTCAAACAAGTTTAACTGCTGCGCAAGCACAGAGCAATGACAAAGGAGAATATCGATTGGTGATTAGTGCCAAAGATCCTGGTGTTGCAAATTGGCTTGACACATCAGGTACACAAAACATATTTGTTTTTATGAGGTGGCAAGGGATGCCAGAATGCGAAGAGCCATCTGGTGTTCACACAAAAATGGTCAAATTCAAAGAGCTTCGTAAGTGTCTTTCTGATGAACCGTTTTTTGGTCCAAAGAAAAGACAAGCACAGCTTGCAGCACGTAAAGTTTCAGCATTAACCAAACCTAGAGGGTTTTAGGAAATAACAAAAAGTATACAACATAAGGCAACAAGTCTATTATTCTAAACTTGTTGTCTTAAGTTCTTGAGTTCAGAGTGGTTTGGCATTGTGTTTTTATCTGTTTTTAATTTATTTCTATATTATCAATTCCATTTTGTTTAACATAATTTAAAGGTGCTTTTCATTAAATTGTTATCCAACTTAAAATCTTTTATATTATGAAAAAAATAGTCTTTCTATCGGTTTTACTGGTTTCATTACTAAGTTGTGAAAAAGAAGATATTCAGGATGAATCAATAGAAATTGGAATGGACCAAAATAGCGATAGTAAAATACAAAAAGAACAAACCTTAGATCAGTTCTTAAATTCAAAAACCAAGAAGCGATCAGATGCAAGAACCAGATCAAGTGTTGAATCCGGAAAAGGTTTAGCTGCAAAAAGATAACCCATTACAGAACAATAAAAATCAGTTATCTCATTAGCTTACACTAAATTGAAATTACTAATTATTCAAAATTTTAAAGAGGTATGCCAACAAAGGTCATACCTCTTTTTACTTATACTATATTCTTTCTAATATGATTTTTAAATCATCAGCAACGGTCTTGTATAAGGATAGTAGTGGATTTTCAGACACTAACTTTTCTGTTAAATAAAGACCTATTATATATTTACTAACTTTTGTTTTAACAATTAAACCGCTATTATTTTTTACATTGTTACCTGCTGGTTTTCTTTAATTTAAATAACTCAATACTTTATCTAAAACAGCTTTTGTTCTTAATATTCGAAAATGTCCTGTACCTTCAACTATTTCAAATTCAGACACAGTCCAATTTTGATGTACATTTTTTGACCTTTCAATAGGGATTACTTTGTCATTTTCATCATGAATGATTAGTGATTTTTCGACATTGATAGTCTTAACAAAATCACTAACATTTAAAATATTTACATCAATACCTGTTTCATTTTGTAATCTTTCAATTAATCTGGTTTTAACTTTCTGGGTAATTCCAACCATTTCTGAAACATCATCTATTCTTTCAGTAAATTTATCGGGTGTTGTTATCAATACATATTTTTCAATAAACAAATCTGGGTTATTAAATAATGCATAGGTTGTCGCAACTCCACCGAATGAATGGCTAATCAATGTTTTAATATTATGTTTTCTAATTAAAACTCCTACTAACTCCGTAAACTCGAATAGACTTGTACTTCCTTTACTACTAAAACCGTGAGATGGTCCATCAAAGGAATGAACAGTGTATCCATTTTCCAAGAGTAGTTCTATTAAATCAGAAAAGTTTCCTGCTTGACCTTCCCAACCGTGAATTAACAAAACTTCTTTTTCGCCACCTCTCCAAGTGTAAAGCTGTATATCAAAGTCTTTAAATTTTAGAGTTCCTTTCTCAGACTTATCCAAAGTATTTAGTTCATTTTGTCGAAGCTTACGAACTTGGGGATTTGTCAGTTGATTGTAGGCAAATGACATTATTGCATTTGGGAAAAGAGTTGATGCTATTCTAATTATTGTTTTTTTCATTATCATTTTTCAGCTTACAGGCAACGGAATTGTGTATGTTGCGTTAGCCTGTCGAAGGCGGTATATGCAATATACCAATTGTTACCTACCGTTTTTATTCTTTAAATTTTATTATCGGAAAATTTGGTTTCCACATCTTTCCCAGTTTGTGTTTATTTTCTGCAAATTCAATGTCTGTTATTTTGGCATTTTCAAGCTTATTTTTTAATCTCTCAGATACATAAACTCCCCAAGAATAAAATGGGATTTTGAAAAGGTCAATTTCAGAGTCAAAATTTTTTCCAAATACTACTTTTTTAGTTTTGAAGGAATAGCTTTTATTAGAGTCCGATTTATTTTCTGAAATCAAGTCTAGTTTGTGCTGATGTGATGTTACTTTTAATTCTTCTCCATTTTCGTCAGTCGCAAATATTTCACTTTCCTCAAAGTCAATCCAATTGTAACATTCATTTGCGTTTTGATCAGGAAATATGAGTTGAAAGTATTCATAAGATTTATTCTTTTTAAGAAATCCGAATAATTTTTCCTTTCTCAAGACTTTTGCTTCGTTCAAGTCATATTTAACAGTCTTACTTTCTTTGATAATATTCAGAGCTTTTTTATTAATGATATATTCGTTTGTCGAATGTAATATATCATTGAGCTCGTTAAAATTATCATCATCATACATTTTACAAATCGGTATCATTTTTCCATTGACTTTCTTGTAGTCGATATCTTCAATTGCTCCAGAATCGTCTATATGAAATGTATAATATGTCATTTTTTGTCAAATGGTAAGTAACGTTCCTTGTATATTGCGTTTGACTGCCGAAGTAGGCATAAGCAATATACAAACTGTTAGCATTAGTTTTTTATTCTTTTTGTCAGTAATTCAATTTCCAATTCAGAGTTTATTCCCTTCTTAAAATGTTCTTTTATCCAAAACTCGGCAGACTTAAGATCACCTTTTTGTTTATATAAAAAGGCTAAGATATATTCAGAGGATATAATTCTTTGCCCGATTTCAAATGCAGGAGATTCAACATCTTTTTTAAGTCCAGAAATATTTTCCTCAATAGTGGTTTTCTCACTAAACCATTTTTCCAGTTTGGAAATATTATTCGATAGTACTAGATTTAAACTGTTTCTGAATTTTTGTTCATTTACAGTACTTATTTTATCGGGATTGATGGGTTTGTTTTTTTCAAAACTTTCTTGCCAACCTTCTAATCGTTTGAAATAAATCACTTTTGTTGATTTTTCTGTCCGATGATTTATTATCTTTTTTCCTGATATTGAAGGGACGAAGTCGAAACAATTACCAAAAGAAAATGAGCCTCCGAAAGATTTAAACACATTGTATTCAATAACGTGTTTTATTCCCTCTTTATTAAAGTCACTATACCATAAATATTTTCCATTCCAATTGTCCAATCCAATTTCAGCAAATTTTGGAGTAACTACTTCGTTAAATATTTCAATCCGTTTTTCAAGTAAAACTTCGTCCAAATTTTTAATATCGTCATAGATCTCATTAATAGCTTTTTTTCTATCAATTAAATCTCGAATTTTACTAAAAATACTCATTTGTTCCTAATTAATGCTAACGTATGTGTATAGTTACTAAAGGTAACTATATTTCCCAAATACAGAATATATGCACCCCAATTGAACCAGAAAAGCAAGGATTAACCTTGTTGATCCTAACAAACTCACTGCTGCAAATAGAAAACCCCGAGCTAGCGCTCTGATTTTTTATTTTATTCCAAAACCTCAAAGCCAACTTCTGTTGATCAAGAGATCGGATTACCTTCGGTGATCCTAAAAAACTCACTGCTGCAAATAGAAAACCCCGAGCTAGCGCTCTGATTTTTTATTTTATTCCAAAACCTTAAAGCCAAAAGCTTTGGGTTTTTCCATAAAATAAAAAACCACGTCATTGACGTGGTTTTCTGCTTGATGTGACCGCGGAAGGATTCGAACCCTCAACCCTCAGAGCCGAAATCTGATATTCTATCCAGTTGAACTACGCGGCCTTTATGATCTTTACTATTAAGACAATTTACTTTTTACAATCGCAGAAATGGTTTTTCCATCGGCCTGTCCTGCCAATTCTTTGGATACGATACCCATTACCTTACCCATATCTTTCATTCCTGATGCTCCAATATCATCAATAGTCATTACCACAACCTTCTCGATTTCTTCTTCGGTAAGTTGTTCTGGTAAAAACTGCTCGATCACTTTGGCTTGATCCAATTCTGGTTGTGCCAAATCATCTCTTCCTTGCTCTGTAAAAATAGCGGCACTATCCTTACGCTGCTTTACCAATTTTTGCAAGATTTTAAGCTCCTCATCCTCAGTCAATTCTTCTTTGGCACCACTTTCAGTTTGTGCTAACAAAATAGCTGATTTGATAGCTCGCAACGACGTTAGCGCATTTGTATCTTTGGCTTTCATCGCTTCTTTCATAGCGGTCATTACTTGCTTCTGTAAACTCATTTTTACCGTTTTTAAACTATTGGATTGCGAAGATAAAAAATAAACCGATAATCCATGATTGGATTACCGGTTATCTGTGTATTTAACTCAAAATTTTACTAGTCTACATTATCATGCAGAAATGAATTGTTTTTTCGTAACTGGATATCGTCGTTATCATCAGTTCCTAGTGATGTTCTCGACAACCCAGAATCTTCTGGTTTGGCATCTACATCAATCCCAGCTCTTTTGTATGCTGGCTCTTTTTCGATATCATCGATATTCGAAGAGCTATTTCTGAACTTATAATTAAATTCTTTCATTTTTGCTCTTCGCTCTGCAGCTCTTGCTTTCAAAGTTTCTGAAATAGGCTGATTTACTGGATCTACCTCTCCCTGTTCTTCGGCTTCTGGTGCTGGAGCTACAACTTTCTTTTCAAAAACTACCTCTTCATCTTCTTCCTCCATCACTTCTGCTGGCTGTGCTTCGGTCAATCGTTTTTCTTCTTCCATGTAGTCCTCAAGACTATACTTACGAACACCTCCTGAAATCGTCTCACTAGGAGGAAAAACTTCAATAGGTTCGTTTACCTCCATATCCAAGATATCATCGCTAAGATCAAAGATAATTGGTTGCTCATCCTCTACAATTTGATTGTTTTGAGAAGGAACCTCTTTCACCTCTTCTTCTTTTTTGATTTCTCCAGCTGGCATATCAAAAGATAATGAGAATTGATCTGCAGCAGGTTCTTTTTGCTCTTCTACTTCTTCTGCATCTTTTACCTCAATCTCTTTGATAATGTCCTGAGCATTGATAATCACAAAATCATTTTCCGAAGAAAATGGACTTACTACCTCATACTCTACATCAATATTCTTAAGCAAATCGGTAGTTTTAATCAGATCAGAAGCTTCCTCCTCTGTATCATCTATCAATTCGTGCTTGATAACCTTTGGTTCTTCTACTTTATCATTCTTTGGCAACGAAGATGTAATTGGCGTCACCGGCCCGGTAGACTTTGGTGTTAAATCCTGCACCGTTGCTTTTTGCTCATCTTCTAAGGTGTGGATGATCTTTTTGGTTTCAGTATTTACGATTTCATCTTGTTGCTCTACATCAAAACCAGTAGCAATTACCGTTACAGAGATAGCATCTTCTAGTGATTCATCTTCACCAACCCCCATAATGATATTGGCACCATGACCAGCTTCTTGCTGAATATGATCATTAATTTCTCCAATTTCATCTATTGTAATCTCTTCTCTACCAGAAACAATCAATAACAATACGTTCTTAGCCCCTGTAATTTTGTTATCGTTCAGTAGTGGAGAATCCAACGCTTTTACAATGGCATCATGTGCACGTTTATTACCAGAAGCATGAGCAGAACCCATTATTGCCGTACCACTGTTACTTAATACGGTCTTAGCATCTCGCAAGTCAATATTTTGTGTGTAGTGATGTGTAATTACTTCGGCTATACCACGAGAAGCGGTAGCAAGTACTTCGTCGGCCTTAGAGAAACCAGCTTTAAATCCGAGGTTACCATATACTTCTCTTAACTTATTATTATTGATCACGATCAATGAATCCACATGAGCGCGTAATCGCTCTACTCCCAGTTGCGCCTGTTCGTTTCGCATACGTCCTTCAAACTGGAATGGAATCGTAACGAT
This sequence comes from Aquimarina sp. AWH4_224, assembly GCF_056160245.1. Taxonomy (NCBI): domain Bacteria; kingdom Pseudomonadati; phylum Bacteroidota; class Flavobacteriia; order Flavobacteriales; family Flavobacteriaceae; genus Aquimarina; species Aquimarina sp. AWH4_224. The sequence goes on from NZ_JBSWWU010000006.1 coordinate 203,850, forward strand.
ACCCACAGTAAGGATATCTAATTCTTTTGCCATTTTTGCGATAATAGGAGCCGCACCGGTACCGGTACCACCACCCATTCCTGCCGTGATAAAGATCATTTTGGTATTGGTATCCAACATCGTTTTGATCTCTTCATAACTCTCTACAGCCGCTTGTTCTCCCACTTCCGGATTCGCACCCGCACCTAGTCCTTCTGTCAATGAAACTCCTAATTGTATTTTATTAGGAATTGAACTGTTCTCCAACGCTTGCGAATCTGTATTACAGATCACAAAGTCCACTCCTTTGATTCCCTGCTGGAACATGTGGTTGATCGCATTGCTACCACCTCCTCCAACACCAATCACCTTAATCACATTTGATTGGTTTTTAGGTAAATCAAAAGAAATATTCTCAAACTCTTCGTTATTACTCATAATGGCTAATTTTCTGGTTCTCCTACTTTTTCTATTTTTTTATATATCGTATTGAATTCTTACTACTACCAAGCACTACTCAGCATTATCCAAGAATTCTTTAAATTTCTCTGTCCACTTCTCCAAGATATTTTTTCTTGGTTTAAGGTCCACTTTTGGTTGCTCTTCTTCGTTAATCATCTCCTCCGCATCTGTATCCGCTTCTGCATGAACTGCTGTTTCGGTTTTAGCCGCAGCTTTGTTCTGAACAACTTTTCGTTGTCTTTGCATATGTACCAAACCGTCCATCACTAGTCCCACAGCCGTAGCATACATTGGACTCGTGGTTTCTGAATCACTGTTACCCGCTAGGTGTTCATTGGGATAACCGATTCGAGTATCCATACCTGTGATATATTCTACCAACTGCTTCAAGTGCTTCAGTTGTGAGCCTCCTCCAGTAAGTACGATCCCTGCAATCAATTTCTTCTTTGGAGATTCGTGTCCATAATTTTTAATCTCCAAAAACACCTGCTCGATGATTTCCACTACTCGCGCATGAATGATCTTCGATAGATTTTTTAAAGTAATTTCTTTAGGCTCTCTTCCTCTTAATCCAGGAATAGAAACTATCTCGTTGTCCTTATTTTCTCCTGGCCAGGCAGATCCAAATTTTATTTTCAACAATTCGGCCTGCTTTTCTATAATCGAACATCCTTCTTTGATATCCTCGGTAATCACATTACCTCCAAAAGGAATCACTGCCGTATGACGAATAATACCATCTTTGAAAATGGCTAGATCAGTTGTTCCTCCCCCTATATCAATCAACGCTACACCTGCTTCTTTTTCTTCCTGACTCAAAACCGCATTTGCAGAAGCCAAAGGTTCTAGCGTAACATCAGATAATTCTAATCCAGAGCTCTTTACACATCTACCGATATTGCGAATCGAAGTGACCTGACCTACCACTACATGGAAATTGGCTTCTAATCGACCACCATACATCCCTACAGGTTCTTTTATTTCGGCCTGACCATCTACTTTGTATTCTTGTGGTAGTACATGTAAAATCTCTTCTCCTGGTAACATCACCAACTTATGCACTTGATTACATAGGGTGTCTATATCATCATCATCGATCACCTCGTCTGCATTGGGTCTGGTGATATAATCGCTATGTTGTAAACTTCTGATATGCTGTCCCGCAATCCCTACTGTAACGTCATTTATCTTTACTCCTGCTACACTTTCTGCTTCGTGAACGGCCTGTTGTATGGATTGGATGGTTTGTGTAATATTATTCACTACACCGCGATGCACACCCAAGCTTTTGGATTTACCAACTCCAAGGACTTCCATCTTCCCATATTCATTGTATTTCCCTACCATTGCAACAATCTTGGTTGTTCCAATATCCAGTCCTACCGCTATTTCATTTGTTGCTTTTTCCATATTGGTATTATTTTATAGTACACACCACCTGATTACTAAATTGTAAACTGACTTTTTTATACTTATCAAGGCTCTTGTCTTTGAGTGCCTTTTGATAAAAAGCCTTAAAATTTTTAACCTTACTATTTAAATTTTCTATTTTCCCTATCACGGTTCTAAATGAGTAGACCCTTACCTCTAGCTCATAATTACCCTTATGATTTCTAAAGACTCCAACTACGTGTTTCTTTAAGAAATCATCTTTCTGTATCATTTTTAACAATGGAAAAACTTCTTTGACTTCTCTTTCGGATACATTATGCACCAAAGGCACATGTGCCGAATAACTATCAGACAAAGGCATCGTATTTCCGGTAGCATCTACATAAAAAGGAGTCACCGCATTAACCCTAGCAATCGGGGTGCGTTGCTTTATTTGCGCCCTAAGTTCTCCATTTACAGTAAGATATACATCAGAGTGTTCGATCATTTTGTGTGAATCCAACTCCTGCTCTACAGTATTCAAAACTAAAATTTCTTTACCGACGTTCGTAACTCTTTCCTGATTTTGTATTAACAATTTATTAACCGACAGTTCACTCACGTATGGATCCTGCTCTTCAATGAATTCTATTTGCACTCGATTGATTTTTCGCTGCTTATTTCGCTCACTTGTGAACGCAAAAAGGACAACGATTAGCACAATCAATCCCACAAATCGTATATATGAAATCATTTTTTTCATCCTAACAATTCATTTTTAACACGTTCTACTTCTTCTCCTATATCTCCTGCACCTATGGTTAAAATCACCTGGGCATCGCTTTTCAAAATTTCGGTTGTCAAATCGCTCTTTGCCACTAGCTTTTTATTTTCATTTGCAATCAAACTCAGTAACCAATCTGAGGTCACTCCTGCGATGGGTAATTCTCTCGCCGGATAAATATCTAGCAGCATAATCTCATCGAACTGAGTAAGACTGGATGCAAAATCCACAGCAAAATCCTGAGTTCGACTAAATAAATGGGGCTGAAAGATCGCTAATACCTTTTTGCCTGGATGCATTTCTCTTACAGCCTGATGCAAAGCATTGATCTCTGTTGGATGATGCGCATAGTCATCTATGTACACCAAATTTTCAGTTTTAATTTTATAACTAAACCTGCGCTGAACACCCTTAAAAGAAAATAAAGCCTTTGCCAGCGAGGCGGTCGGGGAGCCGTATAGCAACGCGATGGCAAAGGCTGTTATAGCATTTAACAAGTTATGTCTACCTGGCAGGTTTAAATGCAAATCTTTTATATACTGTGTTGGTGTTTTTAAATCGAAAATATATGTACCATTATCAACTTTTACGTTTTGCGCACAATAATCAGAATCATCTTCTATACCGAATGTCATCCCATCAATAGGCAATCCATTACAAATCAAAAGATGATCTTTTACCTTAGCAGAAAAGTCTCTAAAAGATACTTCTAACTCATCGGCCTTTCCATAAATATCCAAGTGATCTGCATCCATTGACGTGACAGCCGCAATATCAGGGTGCAACTGTAAAAATGAGCGATCAAACTCGTCGGCTTCTACCACAACCACATCATTACCCTCTAACACAAGGTTAGAGTTATAATTCTCACTAATTCCGCCCAAAAATGCGGTTACCTTTGCACCACTTTCCTTTAATAAATGTGCCAAAATTGCTGTAGTGGTGGTTTTACCATGAGTTCCTGCTACGGCAAGTGTATATACCTCTTTGGTAATAATCCCCAAAACCTCTGCTCTCTTCTTGATCTGAAAGCCATTATCTTGTACATAGTTCAACTCCATATGATCTTTAGGAATTGCAGGGGTATACACCACCAATGTATCCTCTTTATCCAAAAACGATTCTGGTATCGCATTTACACTATCATCAAAATGAATATCGATACCAAGAGCAATCAAATCATTGGTAATCTGGGTAGATGTTCTATCATACCCCGCTACTTCTTTTCCAAGAAACTTAAAATAGCGGGCCAGGGCACTCATACCTATACCTCCTATACCTATGAAGTAAATGTTTTTTATGTGCGCTAAGGTGCTATTCATATATACTTTAGTTTCTACCAACTCTTATTGTATTAATTTTTCAATTTCGTCTGCAATCTCTGATGTCGCATTGGGTAATGCCATTTTTTTAATCGCATTTCCTAATTCCTCTTGTTCTTCTTTTGCTGCCATCAAACCTGCCATTGTATTTTCAAACTCTGCATCCAATTCACTTTCCCTCAACATCTTTGCTCCTCCTTTGTTCACAATAGCCAAAGCATTCTTGGTTTGATGATCCTCGGCTACATTAGGAGACGGGATAAACAATACCGGTTTCCCCACAATACACAACTCCGAAACCGATCCTGCTCCTGCACGAGAGATAATGATATCTGCTGCTGCATATGCCAGATCCATAGTGTCCAAAAACTCATGTACCTGTACATTCTCTATATCGTCATACTTCTTGTAATCTGAATAATACAGCTTCCCACATTGCCATATTAGTTGTACATTTTGTGCTGCAAAAAAATCCAGTTCTTTTTCTATGAGCTGATTTATTCTGCGAGCACCAAGGCTTCCTCCTATGATCAAAATTGTTTTCTTATCTGATGCCAGTTGATACTTTGCTATAGCTTGTTCTCTTTTTCCATTAATGCTTAACAAATCCTGACGAACAGGATTTCCTGTTTTAATGATCTTATCCTTTGGAAAAAATCGATCCATGTTATCATAGGCCACACAAATTTTGTTGGCTTCTTTTGCTAACCATTTGTTCGTGATTCCCGGAAACGAATTTTGCTCCTGGAGCACTGTAGGGATCTTCTTAGCATTTGCCATTTTCAAAAGCGGCCCACTTGCAAAGCCTCCAGTCCCAATAACCACATCTGGCTTGAATTTTTTGATAATGGTTCTCGATTTCCAAAGACTACTTATTAATTTCAATGGAAACAATAGATTACTAAGCGTTAACCTTCTTTGTATCCCACTAATCCAAAGTCCAACAATTTTATATCCAGCCTGTGGTACTTTTTGCATTTCCATTCGATCCTTTGCACCCACAAACAACACCTCTGCATTAGGAAATCTATTCTGCAGCTCCTTTGCAATAGCAATTGCAGGATAAATATGTCCTCCTGTTCCACCACCAGATAATATGACTTTGAAAGTCTTACTCATACTATTTCTTGTAACACCTCTAAAGGGTTTTCTTCTTTTTCTTTTTCTACTTCTTCTTCTACAATTGCTTCTCTTCTACTACTTACACTAAGTACTATACCGATAGCTAGACAGGTCATCCAGATCGATGTCCCTCCACTACTAATCAAAGGAAGCGTTTGACCCGTTACCGGAAATAATTCTACCGCTACTGCCATATTGATCAATGCCTGAAACACTATGGGCAGACCTACACCTATCACCAGCAGTTTACCAAAAACATCGCCGCATTTATGTGCTGCTATTACTAATCGAAATAATAGCAACAGGTAGAGCAGCATTAAAAACACACCTCCTACAAACCCCCATTCTTCAACAATAATTGCATAAATAAAATCTGAAGAAGACTGTGGCAAGAAGTTTCTTTGTACACTTTTTCCTGGTCCTGTACCAATAACCCCACCTCTGGCAATTGCTATTTTAGCGCGTTCTATCTGATAATCTTCTTGTGTTTCCTTATTATCTGCAAAATTCTCTATTCTACTCACCCAGGTATCTACACGGTTTGGAAACATCCCTGGAAACGCTTTGGCAAACAATATAAAGAACGTAAGCACCAAAAGTCCGGTTCCTAAAACCACAGCGATATGCCGTAAAGGATATCCTCCCAAGAACACCAACATCATCACCATCGAAAATATAATCGCTGCCGTAGAAAAGTTAGCAGGTAAAATCAACATCAACACCAAAAACACGGGCAACCACAATGGTAACAATGTTTCTTTGAAGGAAACGGTTTGATCTTTTATTTTGGAAAGATATCGTGCAACATAGGCCATCAACACTACTGCCGCAAGTGTAGAAGTTTGAAAAGTTACTCCAACAAAAGGAATTCTGATCCATCGACTTGCATTTGCTCCTTCTATCGTATTGTTTTGAGCCATGGTTACCAACAACAACACCAAAACCACAGGGATCATAATAATAGACAATCCTTTGAAATAATGATATGGGATCTTATGCACCACATAAATAATCAAAAACCCTAGTACCAAGTGCGCAAAATGCTTCACTAAAAAACTAAAGGTATCTCCATCTCCATACAAATACGCCAAATTACTACTAGCACTATAAACCGGTAAAAAAGAAAATAACGCCAACAAGGCAGCCACTGCCCATATCACTCTATCACCTTTTATATTTGCTAATACTTTAGTCATCTTTTAATCCTATACTCTTATAATTCTCTAACTGCTTCTTTAAACTGCCTTCCTCTCTCTTCATAATTTTTAAACAGATCGAAACTTGCACAAGCTGGCGACAACAATACGTTATCATTTCTCTCAGCGATTTTGTATGCAAGATTCACTGCTTCTTTCATAGATTGTGTTTCTGTAATATTATCTACGCAATTTCCAAATGCATTGATGATTTTAGAATTATCTACTCCCAAACAAATGATTGCTTTTACTTTTTCATTAACCAACGGATACAACTCCGAGTAATCATTTCCCTTGTCTACTCCACCAACTATCCATATCGTAGACGATTTCATAGCATCTAAAGCATAAAAGGTCGCATTTACATTGGTAGCCTTCGAATCATTGATGTACTGAACATTATTGATCTTTAGTACATTTTCTAACCGATGTTCTACTCCATGAAAATTCTCTAAACACTCTCTAATTGTAGTTTTTCTGATCTTCAATAACTGCGCTACTGTAGCGGCCGCCATTGCGTTTTTTACGTTGTGATTACCTTTTAATGCTAAATCTGATGTTGGCATGATTACTTTGTTGTTATCTATGATTATGTTAATGTTTTCGTTTTCTAAATATGCTCCGTTCTCCACCTTTCTGGTTAAAGAGAAAGGCAATAATTTTGATCGAACTGGGTGTTGTTCCAAATAAGTGGTGATCACTTCATCATCTGCATCATATATGAAATAATCTTCTTTAGTTTGATTCATCGCAATTCTAAATTTTGAGGCGATGTAGTTCTCAAACTTATTGTCATATCGATCCAAATGATCAGGAGTGATATTGGTCAAAATCGCAATATGTGGTGCAAAATTGATGATCCCATCTAATTGAAAGCTGCTTATCTCTAACACATAAAATGGTTTATCCATTTCAGCTACTTGCTTGGCAAAACTATCTCCAATGTTACCTCCCATATTTATTGCTAAGCCCCCATGCTTCAACACATGATGAGTAAGCATGGTTGTTGTTGTTTTACCATTACTCCCGGTGATCCCAATCATTTGAGCATCCGTATATCGAGATGCAAATTCGATTTCAGAAATCACCTCAACTCCTTTCTCATGTAGTTTTTGAATTAAAGGAACACTGTCTGCTATTCCCGGACTCTTCATCACTACATCAGCATTTAGAATTTTATCTTCGCTATGCTGTTGCTCTTCCCATTCGATTTCAAAATTTCTAAGAACGCCTTTGTACGTATCGGCGATTGTTCCTTTATCAGAAACAAATACCTCAAATCCTTCTTTCTTCCCTAAGATTGCAGTTCCTACTCCACTTTCTCCAGCTCCTAATACCACCAATCGTTTCATCTATCTTACTTTTAAAGTGATCACAGCTATAATTGCCAGTACAATACCCACAATCCAAAATCTAGCTACGATCTTACTCTCATGTATTCCTTTCTTTTGATAATGATGATGTAATGGAGACATCAAGAAAATCCTTCTCCCTTCACCATATTTTTTTCTGGTGTATTTAAACCAACTCACCTGCATCATAACCGACAGGGTTTCGATAAAAAATATCCCACACAAAATCGGTATCAAAAACTCCTTGCGAATAGCAATTGCAATCACTGCAATTACACCTCCGATAGTCAAACTTCCCGTATCCCCCATAAACACTTGCGCTGGATAGGTATTATACCATAAAAATCCAACCAAAGCTCCTGCAAAAGCGGTGATATAAATTGTCATTTCTCCTGAATTGGGGATGTACATCACATTGAGGTAATCTGAAAAAATGATATTACCGGACACCCAGGCAAACAAGGCAAGTGTGAGCACAATAATCGCCGAGGAACCCGCAGCCAATCCATCAATACCATCAGTCAAATTTGCTCCATTGGACACTGCAGTTACAATAAAAATCACAATAGGGATAAAGATCAACCATGCATATTTGGCTAGATCCGGGCTAATCCAAGTGATCAAATCCGAATAATCGAATTCGTTATTTTTGAAAAAAGGAATTGTGGTTTTAGTCGATTTTACTGCAGGCTTGAAATCAGATTGCTCTCCATCAACAACCACCTGTTCTGTATCTGCATTCACCTTTTCTTGTCGTACAGTTATGTCATTATGAAAATACATCGTACACCCAACAATAAGCCCAAGACCAACCTGACCAATCACCTTAAACTTACCCGCCAATCCTTCTTTGTCTTTTCTTTTTATTTTCAAAAAATCATCTGTAAACCCAATAATACCCATCCATATGGTAGTAACGATAAGCAAGAGCACATAAATGTTATCTAATCGCGCAAAAAGCAATACCGGAACCAAAGTAGACAGTATGATAATCACACCTCCCATAGTTGGAGTCCCTGCCTTTTGAGCCTGTCCTTCTAACCCTAACTCTCGGATAGTTTCTCCCATTTGCTTCTTTTGCAGGAATGCAATTATTCGCTTACCATAGATGGTAGAAATCAGCAGTGACAATATAATTGCCATGGCTGCCCTAAACGTAATAAACTGAAATAAGGAAGCCCCCGGGAACTGATATTGGTTTTCTAAATATTCGAATAAATAGTATAACATAAGTTTCTATCTCTTATGCATCTCGATGCATCTGGGTTTATTTATTTAGTTTGGTTAATTCTTCTTTTACAATTTTAAAATCATCAAAATCAAATCGTTTCCCATCAACTTCCTGATAGGTTTCATGTCCTTTTCCTGCTATGAGAATAATATCATCTCTTTCTGCTAACTGACAAGCGGTTTTGATTGCCTGTTTTCTATCGGTTATCGACAAGGTCTTTTTATAATCCTGAGGCTCTACTCCCTTTTCTATATCTTCTATGATTTGATCCGGATTTTCGGTTCTTGGATTATCGCTAGTAAAAATTGCTTTGTTACTTAATTTGGCAGCGATATTTCCCATTACTGGCCTTTTCATTTTGTCACGGTCACCTCCACATCCTACTACCGTAATCAATGTTTCATTTTTGGTACGTATATCATTGATCGTTTCCAAAACATTCTTCAAAGCATCAGGCGTATGTGCATAATCTACGATAGCGGTGATTTTCATGTCTTCAGAAATCAAATACTGAAATCTTCCGCTCACGCTCTTCAGATCACTCATCAATCGCAAGGTCTCTAAGGTCTCTAACCCTAATAATTCTGCTGTAGCAAAAATTGCCAGGAGGTTATAGGCATTGAAACTTCCTATTAGCTTTGCCCAAACTTCGTGGTCATTAAATTTCAGCAACAATCCTTCTAAGCTACTTTCTAAAATTTGCCCTCTGAAATCTGCATACGAACGCAAAGCATAACTATATGTTTTGGCTTTGGTATTCTGAAGCATATACCCGCCATTCTTATCATCCTTGTTAGTCAAAGCAAAAGCTGTAGGCGATAAACCATCGAAAAATGCTTTTTTCACATCCCGATATTCTTTGAAGGTATCATGATAATCCAAATGATCGTGAGATAAATTTGTAAAAATTCCTCCTACAAACGACAAACCTTCGGTACGCTTTTGATGGATACCATGCGAGCTCACCTCCATAAAGCAAAACTCAACACCAGCGTCGTTCATCTGCTTGAGGTATTTGTTGATCGTCAATGAATCCGGAGTGGTATGTGTTGCTGCAAACTCTTCCTCATCTACCAGCACCTTCACCGTAGACAGTAAGCCTACCTTATACCCTGCATTTTTAAAAAGTTGAAACAAGAGGGTAGCAATTGTAGTTTTACCATTGGTACCTGTTACTCCCACCAATTTTAAATTCGCCGACGGAGAACCATAGTAATTGGCCGCCATAATAGCCAAAGCCGATTGGGCATCCTCAACTTTTACATAAGTAACACCATCTGCTTTCCGCTCTGGAAGCTCCTGACAAATAACAGCAACTGCTCCTTTTTGGATGGCAGTATCAATAAATTTATGACCGTCTACCGTTACTCCCTTGATCGCCACAAACAAATCACCCTTCCCGATCTGACGAGAATCGAACTCAATCTTTTCGACACCTACAGAAGTATCACCTACCACGGTATCGATTGCCACTTTGTATAAAATGTCTTTTAGTTCTATCACGATAATTCGAGCTTAACAGTTTGATTTATTTGCACTTTGGTTCCTGGAGCTATAGACTGTGTTCTTACTTTTCCTGACCCTTTTATTTCGACCTTAAGTCCCATATTTTCCAAAAGTGAAATCACATCCATTGCTGGCATGTTTTTCACGTTCGGCATTATAGTTTTGTATTTTTGAGCCTTTTCGTAGTACGCATCATAACTCTTGGTTACCGTACTGCTTTCTTCTACCACATAAGGCACTTCATCAATCACGGGAATATCATTGTATATTTTGGTAGCAATCGTTTTAAAAACGGGAGCCGCTACTTCACTACCATAATATCCTTTTTCTTTATTCGGTTTATGTATTACTACAATGCAAGAATAAATAGGCTTGTCCGCAGGAAAATATCCTGCAAACGAAGAGATGTACTCTCTCTCTTTGTCCTTACCATAATTACCCCAGCAGGTTCCTGTTTTTCCTGCAATCATGAAATTATCTGTCTTGATATTGTCTGCTGTACCTCTTATCACCACATTTTTCATCATCTCGCGAACGATTCTGGCTGTTTTCTTTGAGCAGATCGTTGGATTCAACACTTCTTTATCAAATCGTTCTCTGGTTTTATCCCATGTTTTGACCTCTTTGATAAATCTTGGTTTCACCATCTCGCCATCATTAGCAACCGCATTATAAAAAGCTAAAGTTTGCAATGGAGTAATTGCCACACCATAACCATGCGCCATCCAAGGCAATGTGGTACCATACCAGTCATCATCTCCTGGATATGGTATTTTTGGCACTCCTTCTCCTTTGATCGAAACCCCCAACGTTTCGGCAAGTCCCATATTGATCAATCGATCTACAAATTTTCTAGGGTTATCCTTATAATTCTCATTGATCATTTTTGCAAAGGCTGTATTCGAAGACACTTCAAAAGCTTTTGCCATAGAAATTTTTCCGTAACCACCCCATCTCGAATCCTTAACTACACGATCATAAAATTTAACACGTCCTTTTTCGGTATCCACCACATAACTAGAATCAATCTTACCATCTTCTAGCGCCGCTACAATTGTCATTAATTTGAATGTTGAACCTGGCTCATGAGATTCTCCTACCGCATAGTTTAATTTTTCGTAATACTTACCCGCCTTGGTTCTTCCTAAATTCGAAATAGCTTTGATCTCTCCTGTTTTGGTTTCCATAACCACCACAGTACCGTGTTCTGCTTCAAAATCTTCTAATTGTGCCAATAAAGCATGATGTGCGATATCCTGGATATTTACATCAATAGTAGAAACCACATCGTATCCGTCTTGTGGCTCCACTTCATTAGCATCCCCAATCGGTTTCCATTGGTTTTTCGCTATCTTCTGTTTTTTGCGCTTTCCTTCTTTCCCGCGTAAAAACGGACCGTAAGCTCCTTCTAATCCGACTCTGGTATAATATCCTTGATCATCTCTTCTTTCGTATCCAACTGTACGTTCAGCTATTTTACCAATGGGATGCTCTCTTACCGTTCGTTGTTCTACGATTAATCCGCCTCTATTAGCACCAAATTGAAAAAGGGGAAACTTTTTTACCCTCATATATTCTGAATACCCTAGCCCTCTTCGAATCAGCAAATACCTATTCTTATTAGCTCTTGCTGTTCTAATCAACTTATCGTAGTAAGAAACTGGTTTATTGAATTCTTTGGAAAGTGCTTCGCACAAAGGTTTAATGTTCGCTCTGAAATCCTTATCAGTAACCGTTAAGGCATCAAATCGTATATCATACTTAGGAACAGAAGTAGCTAGCAAATTTCCTTTACTATCATATAAATTCCCTCTATTTGCAGGAATATCGAAAGTCCTAAACACTCGATCCTGCGCTTTTTGACGATACACATCTCCTTCTACAAACTGGATATTGACCAACTTCACCAAAACAGCTAAGGCAAAGAAGAACATACATGCCGCAATGAAATACAACCGATTTAATATGTTTTTTTCTTTAATCGCCAAATTCTAGTTTTTTACAATTATCTTCCTTGGTGGACTTGTTGGTCTTTTCAACCCTTTTCGTGTCATTTTTTTTATGATTGAAGACTCCATCTTCAATCGCATCAATTCTGTTTTGCCGTCGACAAATTGTGTTCTCAATTCTCTTACTTCATTATTCAATTTTGCAATTTCATGTACTTTACTTTCTGCATTGTGTGAGCTAGCGATCATGACAATCGCCAACAAGGAAAGAAACAGCAGCATACGCCAATTCTTCATCGCATCGTCTGCGATCAAAAACTTTCCTTTTAATATGTCATACATGGTTTGTCTCACAATCCTACTCGCTTAAATTCTTTTTGCTATTCTTAGTTTAGCACTTCGTGCTCTGTTATTTTCTTTAATTTCTTCTTCTGAAGGTATGATCAACCCACCTACTTTCTTAAATGGAACTGACACATTACCATACAAATCCTTTTCTGGCTCCCCTTCAAACATTCCGTTTCGGATAAATCGTTTTACCAATCTATCCTCGAGTGAGTGATAGGAGATTAAACTGATTCTTCCTCCTTCATCCAAAAGCTCTGTAGTTTGTTCCAAAAACTCCTTCAATACCTCGATCTCCTCATTCACTTCAATACGAATCGCCTGATAAATCTGCGCCAATATTTTATTCTCTTTATGTCTTGGCAAAAGTGGTTTCAATACCTCTTTTAGCATCAAACTCGTTTTTATCTTTTCACTAGACCTGGCACTAACTATTATCCTGGCTAGTTTTGGCGCATTTCTTAACTCTCCGTATTGCAAGAAGACTCTTCTCAAATCCACCTCCTCATACTCATTAATCACATGATAAGCCGATACCTCTTTCTTCTGATTCATCCTCATATCCAAATCCCCTTCAAAGCGTGTTGAAAAACCTCTTTCTGCGACATCAAACTGATGAGAAGAAACCCCGAAATCTCCCAAAATACCATCTACCTTTCTCACTCCATAGAATCTCAAGAATCGCTTGATAAACCGAAAGTTTTCATTGATCAGTGTAAATCTTTCATCCTTAATATCATTCTCTAAGGCATCTGGATCTTGATCAAATGCGAACAACTTTCCATTTTCTCCAAGTCTTTTCAAAATCTCTTTGGAGTGCCCTCCTCCGCCAAAAGTCACATCTACATATATTCCATCTGGTTTGATATCGAGACCATCGACAGTTTCTTTCAGTAAAACAGGGTTATGATATTCTGTTTGTTCCATTTCTTCCACAACTATTCTTAAAGCACTTAATCCTTTAAAGTTCTTCACTCGACCTTTAGTCTTCCATATCATCATCAAAGCCCATCACCTCTTCTGCCAAGTCTGCAAAATCATCTGCACTATCATCAATTGCCTTTTCATATTTCTCTTTATCCCAAATCTCAATGATATTAACCGCCGAAGACAACACCAGCTCTTTGGTGATCTCGGCAAAATTGATCAGATCTTTGGGTATCAGCAATCGACCAGCACTATCTATTTCGACTACTTTTACTCCTGCAGTAAACCTCCTGATAAAGTCATTATTTTTTTTCTTGAAGCGATTCAGCTTATTGATTTTTTGCATCAAAAGATTCCATTCTTCCATGGGATACAACTCCAAACACGGCTGAAACACAGATCTTTTCAAAACAAAACCCTCTTGCAACACAGGCGAAAGCTGCTTCTTGAAAGCAACAGGCATCATAAGACGTCCCTTAGCGTCTGCCTTACATTCGTATGTGCCGATTAGGTTTACCACTTCAATCCCCTTAAACGTTTAATTATTCAAATATATTGAAAAATTTACCACTTTTTACCACATTTTACCACATTGTTGATAAGTTATTCTTTAAAACAGGGAATTCGGAAAGCCAAAAACTTTAATTTTTTGTTTATCAGGACACTAACAAAAAGTCAAGTAAATCTTGTATTCCTCATGCATGAGACTCAAATAATGCATGAAAAAAAGAATTGTAAAAATTCATTCTGTAGTATTGATAAAAAATCTCCAAACTAATTATGAAAATGCTATATTTGCTTTAATTCTTGTAAGAAGTATTAATGAAGAACGAATTAAAAAAAGACGGAAAATTTAGTTATCTGGATTTAGGAGAGGGCACGCCAATAATCATTTTGCACGGCTTGATGGGAGGGCTAAGCAACTTTGAAGGTGTTGGTTCTTATTTCCCAAAAGAAGGATACAAAGTCTTAATTCCGGAACTTCCTGTTTACACCTTATCATTGATAAAAACCAAGGTAAGCACCTATGCCAAATACCTTAAGGACTTTATTGATCATCTTGGATATGGCGACAAAGAAGTTATTCTTTTAGGTAATTCGCTTGGTGGTCATATCGCACTTCTATGCACCAAAATGTATCCTGAAAAAGTAAAGGCGTTAGTTATTACTGGAAGCTCTGGTCTTTATGAGAGCGCCATGGGTGAAAGCTACCCGAAACGAGGTGATTATGAATACATTAAAGCTAAAGCCGAAAATGTGTTTTACGATCCTGCCATAGCCACCAAAGAAATTGTTGACGAGGTATATGCCACAGTTAACGATCGAAATAAACTGATCCGAACTTTGGCTATAGCCAAAAGTGCAATTCGCCACAACATGGCAAAAGACTTACCTAACATGCACACTCCCACGTGTATTATCTGGGGTAAAAATGACAATGTAACTCCTCCAGAAGTTGCCGATGATTTTAATCGTTTATTACCTGATTCTGATCTCTATTGGATTGATAAATGTGGGCACGCAGCAATGATGGAGCATCCAGATGAATTTAACCGATTACTTCACGATTGGTTAAAAGAACGAAAATTCTAATTCTAACCCTACAACCATGAAGATTAGCAGCGCTGAATTTGTGATAAGTAACAGCGATGTCGCTAAATGCCCAAAAGAAAAACTCCCTGAGTACGCATTTATCGGCAGATCGAACGTTGGAAAATCTTCTTTGATCAACATGTTGACCAACCGAAAAAGTTTAGCAAAAACTTCAGGAAGACCTGGTAAAACACAGTTGATCAATCATTTTATCATTAACAAAACTTGGTTTTTGGTAGATTTACCTGGGTATGGTTATGCCCGCGTATCCAAATCAGCCAAAAAAGTCTTTCAGAAATTCATTACCGCGTATTTCTCAAAAAGAACCCAATTGGTTAGCGCTTTTGTTTTGGTGGACTGTCGTCATGAACCTCAAAAAATAGATTTGGAATTCATGCAGTGGTTGGGAGAAAATCAGATCCCCTTTTCTATCATCTTCACTAAGGCCGATAAACTATCAAAAAACAAGCTCCCTGTACAGATCAACAACTATATCCAGACCATGCTGCAATACTGGGAAGAAATGCCCAATTACTTCATTACTTCATCATCTTCAGGAATGGGTAAAGATGAAGTACTCAATTACATCGAAGATATCAACAATCAACTTAAGAATTCACGGTAATCATATAGCCTTGTAGCACTTCAACAAGTTCTTCTACCGAGCTAAATTGTTTTAAGCGTTGTGCATCCAAAACCACTTCTAGCTGTTCTTTGTGATCACTATCAAGTATTATAGGAAATTCAAATTCCTGACCATATTGTTTCAAAAACTCATCCTTATACATAAAGACAAACTGAAAATCAGTGCTGTTTTTGAAGGCAGCCCACACTTTTCTTTCTGAAAAATTACCATGCGTAAGCGCACAGAGCTCACAATTATAGGTAGCTGGGCTGATGATCTTATGTGCAATATCGAGAGATTTGCTCCACAAATCAGACTGCGCATTATAAACAAAAAGTAATGTCTTATTCAATGTTTTTATCGTATTAGTCTGACTAACCAGAAAAACATTTCGAACTACTGTTGTTTCAGCTCTAATTTTTCTGCAAAGTAATCACAAAAGTCTTTCATGGTTGCTGCCATTTTCTCGTCTTGTGTAGCTCTGAAAAAAGTATCACTCATAGACACTAGAGTTTGATGAAAAAACACTTTCATCTCGTCTACTGGCATATCTTTGGTCCATAAATCTATTCTAAGGCTTTCTTGGTTTGCACTATCCCAAACCGACAGCAATACCGCCTTTGTTTCTTCATTTTCTACTCCCCCATCCTTAGCTGTCCAATGCAACTTTTCTGGAATACGATTCTCGTCTAATTCTACATCTATCTTTATTTCTGAAGTATGTGCGCTCGTCATTATCGTGCTGGTTTATATTTTGAATTGTTAAAAATTGTTTCGGCATCTGCCAATAATAATTGGCGCAAAGATACGCTGTTATTTTTCATATATGAAGTAACAATTTGCCATCCTATAAATTGACCTACCTTGTCTGGTGCTTCTTTATCAATTTCTTCTAAATAAAACTTGGAAAAAGGCCCTGGATACAAAAATCGCGGCATTAAACTACTATCGGTACTATATAATAATTGTTTGTCTATAAAAAATCGCCAAATAGGTTCTTCGTTATCCTGAACCCAATTAAATTGCTCTTTGGTATACCCTAATTTTACCGCATCATCGGTTTCTGGAAGGAAAAGGTTTTTGAGATACAATTCTTTCCCAAAAGAAATTATATTGGCCAAAAACGTTCTTTCACGTATGGGGCCTACCTGATTTTTAGCATATGCTCCTGCAACATCAGATATGATTTGTTCACGGATGAAGTTTCTTTTCAGATATTTTTGGATCGCCTCATAGAAATGATGATCAGCACCAAGATAGGTATCTAACGAAATAATCAATAAATCTTTGGAAATGACTACTTTATTTCTATAATCGACATCAGAGGTTATCGTAACAACTCTAGGCACACTGATTTCGGGAAAATAGAACTTAATATGTTGAAACAAGGAATGCAGTTCATCTATCTCTGCAGTAAGATCTGGAAACGCTTTTTCTACTTCTCGATTCACTTCTTGCTGAATCGTATCTTTTGCTTTTTTTAACCAAATACTATCCGCATACTTTGCCGAAAATAAGAATGGAAAATCTCTTTTCAGATCTGATAAATTTTCCTCATTTACATCTGCAAACAAACGATCAAAACGTTCTACCGTAATTTTAACTGGTATCTTTTCAATTTCTTTTTCGATCTTACTTTCTTTACCACAAGAGAATAAAACACAAAATACGAGGGCACATTTTAAAAATTTTAAACTTTTCATAACCGAATTCAGAGAACTTTTCAAATAATTTCCATTCCTGTAGAACGCCATCTTTTTTTATTAATTTTATGATCGCAAAGGTAATATATCGATTTACAATCTATACATTATAGTTTATCCCTATTTTAACCTTTTTGCACTCTAATTTATTAACACGAATTTTCTTTATTAATTACATTTCAAATAAAAGACTAAGATATGCAAACAGAAAAAGTAATTGATCACATTACAAATTGGCTAAAAGAATATGCTAACAATGCTAATATTACAGGATTTGTTGTTGGTGTTAGTGGAGGTATTGATAGTGCCGTTACTTCTTCTCTATGCGCAAGAACTGGTTTGAAAACCCTATGCGTCGAAATGCCAATACACCAGGCGCAAAGTCAGGTAACCAGAGCTCAGGAACATATTACTCAATTAAAAGAAAGATTTCCGAATGTATCCGATGCAAGAGTTGATCTAACTCCAGTATTTGAAGAACTAAAATCTGTAGTCCCTGAGGTTGAGCCCAGCGCACAGCTTGATTTGTCTCTCGCCAACACCAGAGCACGTCTACGAATGACCACACTGTATTATTTTGCAGGTTTGCACAAATATCTGGTAGCGGGAACCGGTAATAAAGTAGAAGATTTTGGAGTTGGTTTTTACACAAAGTATGGGGATGGAGGCGTTGACCTTGGTCCAATTGCCGATTTATTAAAAAGTGAAGTATACCAAATAGGAAAAGCACTTGGAGTACCTGAATCGATACAGGTTGCAGCACCCACTGATGGGTTATTTGGGGACAGCCGCAGTGATGAAGATCAAATTGGAGCCTCTTATGATGAATTGGAATGGGCGATGAAAATGAAAGATAAAGGAAAGAAAACAGAAGATTTTGACGGAAGGGAACAAGAAGTATTTAAGATTTTTACTCGATTAAATACCGTAAATCAGCATAAAATGAATCCCATACCTGTCTGTAAAATACCCGTTAATCTATTATAATCAACACTTTGTCGATAAATGGATAAAAAAAAGTTTACGAGGGCTAGTTCTTAGTAATTTTGCAGTAAGATTAAGAATTACCCCTAGCCTGAGAATGTTAAACTCTTAAAATTAAAATAACATTAACAATCGTAAACAAGAATGACAACCGTACTAATCGCTGATCATCACCCAATTACTAGGAAGGGGATCGTTTCTTTATTTCGCAATTCGGAAGATTATGAGATCATTGGCAAAGTGAGCAATGGAAACGAAATGTATGATGTGTTGAAGTCCAATACCCCAGATGTACTTATTATGGAGCTGGACCTTCCGCAGATCAACGGAATTATGGCCTTAAGAACCATCAAAAAAGAATTTACAGGAATAAAAGTAATTATTTTTAGCTCACATCCGGAAGAAATGTATGCCTTGAGTGCCATTAAAGCAGGCGCCTCTGCATATCTCTCTAAAACCGTTCCGACCAAGACGTTAAAAAAGGCTATCGAGCGTGTTGCCAGAGGAGGAATTTATCTTAATGATAATTTAACCCAGCAACTTGCCAATGGTAACGCCAATGAAAACAACATGGTTGTGAAATATAAAAAACTTTCCTCGAGAGAAATTGAAGTCCTGAATCTTTTATCATCAGGTAAGAGAAATAAGGATATTGCCACAACACTATCTATCAACGAAAAAACTGTAAGCACGTACAAAACGCGGCTACTAAAAAAGTTGAAAGTAGATAATCTTGCTGATTTAATTCATCAGTCGAGACTGTTACATATAAGTTAAATCACCCTGTTTAATTTATCAGATAATATTTTTCTAAGATAAAGGTAATCACTGATATCCGAAAGGATATCATGGTTACCTTCGTTGTTTTCCGGACTATTCAAGGACTCTTTTAGTTCCTCTATTTTCTTGCCTACCAAATGGCCTCTAAGATTGAGAATAATGTCGTTTACATATTGAGAAACAGAGTGCTTTTTGAGCTTTACATGTATCTCCTTATCATGCCATCGATCAATTTTATACTTCTCTTCATTCATTAATATCTCGGTAATTTCTGAAGCAATTTCTGGTGAAACTGTATTTACAAAAACATCTACCTTAAATTCTTCGGTTTGATGTAGTTGATTAATAATGGCTCCATAGATCTCTTGAAAATTATCATGAGCAAATTCTATTTCATCTTCCTGAAGATCTAGGTATATCTTTTCAAAAACTTTGGCGGTATGTACTTCTGGCTCCATCACGAGCTCTCCATCTTCATTCTCCTTGAGCATCATATCTTCAAATTCTTCCTCTTGCGCCCCATATAGCAATAACACTCCGATAATGCTTCTTTCTAACAAATGTTGCCTATCTACTTTTTGAGGTTTCTCGGTAGCAGGTTTTACTACCTCCATCGATTTTTGAGATTGCTTTTGTTGTTTCCGCTGGTCTTTGATATCCACATTACGGATCTGAGCTAAGGTATCAAAAAGCACCTCTTCAGAAATATCCATAATACGCGAACACTCTCTTACATATATTTCACGCTTAATTACGTCAGGAATCTTAGAAATACTAGTCACCATATCCCGAATCAACTCCGCCTTCTTTATAGGATCGTCTTTGGATTCCTGTTGCAATAAAGAAGCCTTAAAACTGATAAAATCCTGAGCATTTTCTTCAAGGTAGGCCGTAAGCTCTTCTAAGGTGTTTTGTTTTGCAAAACTATCAGGATCTTCACCTTCTGGGAAACTACAAACTTTTACATTCATCCCCTGCTCCAAAATCAAATCAATCCCACGAATAGATGCCCTCATACCGGCCGCATCGCTATCAAATAAAACGGTAATATTTTTGGTAAGCCGATTAATCAATCGAATCTGATCGGTAGTTAAGGCTGTCCCCGAAGAAGACACTACATTTTTGATCCCAGTCTGGTAAAACTGTATCACATCGGTATATCCTTCTACCAAATAACAATTATCTTCTTTGGCAATCGTCTGTTTGGCATGAGAAATACCATACAAAATCTTACTCTTATGATAGATATCACTTTCTGGAGAATTGAGATATTTTGCCGCCTTCTTTTCATTAGACAAAATTCTCCCACCAAAACCCAGAACTCTACCCGACATAGATTGGATAGGAAACATGACACGTCCTTTAAAACGGTCAAATTGTTTCTCTTCTTTTACAATGGTCAATCCTGTTTTTTCAAGATAATCCAGGTTATACCCTTTTCTAATAGCCTCTGCGGTAAATGCATCCCATGAGTTTGGAGAATACCCCAGGCTAAACTTTTTTATGGTATCCTCAGTAAAACCTCTCTCTTTGAAATACGTAAGCCCTATTGCCTTACCTTCCTCTGTTTTGTGCAATGAATTTTGAAAGAATGTATTGGCAAATTCGCTTACCAAAAACATACTTTCTCGCTCATCAGCTTGTTGTTTTTGTTCATCGGTCTGCTCGGTCTCTTCTACTTCAATATTATACTTTTTGGCTAAATATTTAATAGCTTCGGGGTAAGTAAAATGCTCATGCTCCATCAAAAAAGCCACGACATTCCCTCCCTTTCCACTCGAAAAATCTTTCCAGATTTGTTTTACTGGCGAAACCATAAAGGAAGGCGTTTTTTCTTCACTAAAAGGGCTGAGCCCTTTAAAATTACTCCCAGCCTTTTTTAATTGAACAAAATCTCCAATTACCTCCTCTACACGAGCAGCTTCAAATACAGCATCTACAGTGGTTTTATGGATCATGAAAGGGTCTCCTTTTTGTGTCAACAAAAATAATATAATTCTTGAGACACCATTTAGATCCATACTAAAATAAAAAAACCTGGCAGTCGAAACTACCAGGTTTTTAAGTTGGTTAATTATTCTAAAATTACTCTATAGTGAATTTTCTTGTTTTCATAACCTCAGGACCAGTGATTCTTGCGAAATATGTTCCTGCAGGGAAAGCACTTACATTAATTTGTGCTTCTTTACCTTGATATACTCTTTGTCCAAACATTGAGAAGATCTCAACATTTTCTAAAGGTATTTTACCTACTGAGATATTCAAGATACTTTTTGTTGGCACTGGGAATACTGTAAATACCTCATCACCTGCATCAGATAATGGATATGTGTCTACAGATCTTGCTCCACCTTCTACACAGAATGTAGTCGCTTCAGAACTAGTAAACTCTCCTCCGGTAACAATTGTACCTGCACTGCTTGATAATGCATAAGAACCGCTACCAAATCCACAGCAGATTCCATCACCGAAAGAATCAAAGATTGTAAACGTATAATCTCCATCTGCCAATCCACTGATCGTTTCAGTTACTGTAGAACCATCAGGATTTGCAGTAGAATAGCTTTCTGATGCTACAACAGCACCACTAGAGTCTGTAACCTCCCAAGATGTTTCTTGTGGGAAATTATCGAAAGTAATGCTCAATGTTAAGTCTCCAGATACACAACCGCTACCAGATCCACCATCAGTAATAAGTGAAATATCGTCAATCGCAGCATCCGCTCTCCAGGTTGTTCCTGTTAAACGGTTGAATCGTAATTGAACTCCTGTACCTAAATATGCAGCAAGATCTACTGTAGCTGTCTGCCAAGAGTTACCTTGGTTTCCGCTTCTACTCCAGATACTTGTCCAAGTTGCACCTTCGTCATTACTAGCTTCAAGATCTAATGAACCGAATCCGTTAGCTCCAAACATATGGTACTTGAAAGAGAATGTAGCCTCTGTAGCTGGTCCTAGATCAATACATGGAGATGTAATGATCGCACGTTTGTTAGGATATCCGATTCCGTTTCCAGAAGCTTCAACGTATAAGTAGAATGAACCTTCTACTGCGCTAGCTGGCCCTGTGTTTCTAGATGGAGTCCCATTTGCGTCTCTTATCCAGTCAAGGTCATCTCCGCTATCCTGAGTCCATGCTCCTATACCAGTTTCAAATCCTTCTCCATAAGGAGTACTAACCCCATTTAAACACCCTGTAGCTTCTGGTGTAGTCACACGAAGTGGACTACTTACGTCAGATTCATTACCAGCTGCATCTCTAGCCAATACTGTAAATTCGTATGTTGTTTGCGGAGTTAATCCTGAAACGGTAGCTGTTGTTCCAGCCACTGTAGCTACTACTACTCCGTCTTGTAAAACATCATATTCTGTAACTCCAACATTATCTGTAGAAGCATCCCAGCTTAGTGTAACCTGATTTGCAGCCAAATTAGAAGACGTTAAGTTAGCTGGTATAGAAGGAGCCTCTACATCTGGGTCTGCGGTTGTTACTGTTAATGTAGCACTTGCAGGTGATTCGTTTCCAGCTGCATCTTTTGCAATTACAAAGAAATCATAAGATGTACTTGCAGTTAATCCAGAAACATCAAAGTTTGTAGTTGCAGAAGAACCGATTACAGCTCCATCTTGATATACATCATAAGCAGTAACTCCAATGTTATCAGTAGAAGCATCCCAACTTAAAGTAAGTGAAGATTCGGTTACTGAAGAAGCTGCTAAATTAGCAGGAGCAGTTGGTGCCTCTGTATCTGGAGTATCAGGCTCTATTTTGAATGCTACTACGTGACTTCTTCTTACGTTTGGCGCTGGCCCTTTCATATACTCACTGATATGCCAGAACGTTAAGTCATCTGTTGGATCAATAGTAATTTGACCATAATCTCCGTAACGACCATCACCTCTGTTGTTTTGAGCATCTCCATCTGCAGAAACTTGCTCTGCAGCTGTCATTGTTCCTAATGGATCACTAGCCAATCTACCTGTAAATCTCAAAGAAGTAAATACAGTGCTACTTACAACAGTATATGCTAATCCTATATTTCCTTGAGCATCTTGTGCGATACTTCCACAAAAAGCACTAAGACCATCTGGCTGTACATATGTTCCTTCCTGGAAAATAGTCCAAGGTTGACCATCACCAGTTTGTCTTAATTCGTACCAACGGATACCAGCCAAACTATCAGTACCATCTAAATCCACCACAAAGTTTAATACGATAGAGTTGTGCGTACCAAAACGTCTGTAGTTCGTCATATACATCATAGTTGCCTGTAATGCATCAATATCTGGTCCATTACCTGGCTCGTCTAAGTTCTGAAATGATCCACCGTCAAATACACTATCAAATGGTGTAGTTGTAATCTCTTGTGGCTGCGAAATTGTAGAACTTGCAGGGTTTGTCCAATCTACATTAGTTGTCCATACTTTGATATGGTCTTGAGAGATTCCAGTCCAGCTATCATCCTGTAAGTATAAAATAGAATGTCCTACACCTACTGGAGGTAAATTAGGTCCTGTAGAGTGAGATCCACCTGGGCTATAGAATCCATTAGTTGCCGCTCCTGGAAGAGGGAAACCAATTAATCCTGCACTAGCGTCTCCTACTAACATTTTATCTCTTTCTACCGCAAATACTACATCATTACCACTTGGGTTATTCTGATCCTTGTTTGCTGTGATATAGTATCCATCACTCCAGATTGATAATTTTTCATAATCTGGGAATGATCCTGTATTAAATCTGTAAGTAAACCAACCGTCATTTACAGGGTCTGGTCCTTGCCCTACAGCAATCAGAATTCCATTTGGAGTATTACTAAATTGCATGATAATAAAGCGATCTGCATAATTATCATATACTACGATAGGGTCTCCCAGCGTTTCTCCCGGAAAGATAGTTCCTAATGAAGCTTCTGGAACAAGCACATTACCCGCTCTATCCAAAATACCAAAACCAGAGTTGAATGCATATACATAATGGTTTGGCCCAATGGCACCAGTTGCATCATTCAGTACAGTTCCGATATGAGCATCAAAAGATGCCAAAGGAGAAGTGGTAGCCATCTTTGTGGCATTTTTTTGCTTGGCTACAAGAGGGTCGATACCACCTGCAGGTTGAAATCCTTTACCAGGTACAAAAGTATTACTACCTCTTCTCTTAGGAGGTGCTTTATGTTCCATACCAGCCGCTGAAATTACGTTATCCATTTCTGCGATAGCAGGAATACTTCTTACGTAGGCCGCTTTACCAACAGAACTGGCTTTCATCGGGGCTCCTTTTTGAGCAAATAGCCCAAAACTACATAAAGTAAATAGTGTTACATAAAAGAGTTTTGTTTTCATGTGTGTGAAATTTGATTAATTGTTTGTGTGAATTATAATTAGTATAAAATGATTTAAATGAGTGCAATTTTGAAGATTTGTTTTTAGGTTGAATAAAAGATAAAACTCGTTTATAATTATCGTGAAGAATTACTTCAATTATGACATTGTTAAATATAGAATAATTCACCTAGAAACAAAAAAATAAGATGTCATAAAATACTTACAATCAAATAATTGTGCTAAAACCGTACTCTTAATGAGGCTTTATTTCCAAATTTACATATATAACAGATTGATATATATTAGTATATTATTTAACAAATTACTTTTCGCAAACACAAACTAATTTAACAAATCCTTGGGAGACCCAGAATTGACAATATGTAAGAAAAATACTGCTAGCAAAAAAAGAAAAGAGTGGCCTCAAAAAAACCACTCTTTCCCCGTGAGAACATTTGCTAATGTCTAATAACTATTTTAAAAATATTTTAAAGATTTGATTTCACTCGTTTCTAACTACTAAGATAGTTCATCGATAATATTAATCGATTAAAGGTCAAATCGCAATCCAAGAGATACATTATTTTGCTCAATTTCAGCGTTTCTGAAAACTGGAGAGATATCATATTTCAAATAAAAAGACATATCTCCAAAACCTAAATACGAACTTACTCCATAAATTAAATCACTGGTATTATAATCTCTTTTAATCTTGTCTTTTACCTTATCGCCATTTTCTTTGAATTTCAGTTTTTGACGTGTACTTATATTTGCTCCTACATATCCTCCAATTCCGATTCTAAATTTTCGAGCGGTATAATATCTAATACTTTTTTCGGTCTCTTTCACCCTCGAAGGACCAAATTCAAAGTGCACAGGCACCACAATATTATCCATTCTAAACTTGGACTTATCTAGCTCTACTGGAAACTCTTCCAAATTGGTTTGATTACCATTTTCTACAAAATATCGGTTTCCTGTAGGTTTTAAACCATTTGACACATAAGAGATTCCATATTTGAATCTTAGGAAATTAGTATTCTTAAATACTCTTGTCTTCCAGGCCCAACCCAACTCAAAAAATCGGCTTCCAGCAATCCTATAGTCAAGATCATCTAAAGACTGGTCCTCTGCAATAGCATTATTTAATCCAAAAGCTACTACCAGATCAGATGTGGTTCTTCGGTCATATTTTATTTCTTTCTCCTTTACATTTTTAAGCTGAATCCCAAACAAAATATCTCCATCTTCCAAATCTTTGGCTCCCAATCCAATTTCTAGTTTTTCGGTATCCGTCCCAAGGAATTCGTCTCCATTTCTCTCCAAAAGTGCAATTCGATTATCCAAAATAGCCAATCCGTTTTCAATATTTAAGGCATGAACTTTGGCCGCTTCTTCTTTTAATTTTTGTGCTTCTACTTTGGTAATTTCGTTATTCTCTAATCGTTTATTTATCGACTCTACCTCTTCTTTAAGCGCCTCTTTTTCTGCAATGATAATTTGCTCTTTTTGCTGTTTTAATCTTCCGATTTTTGTATTGTCTATGATTTCTTGTGCTCCCAAAAACTGGGCAATACATGTCATGGCTACGATTGTAGCTATAGTAACTAATGTCTTCATTTAAATTGATTTTGATATTCTGCACAATCCCTTTGTACCAAGGGATTATGCAGAACTTGATTGATGAATGATTCTTAATTTTCCCGCTCTGCTACAGCAGTTCTTACTTTCTTAAAACCAGTTTTAAGCGCTTCAAAAACTCGTTGTTTAAAAGTTTCATCGATTTCTTCTTCTACATCTTGCAGAAGTGCCGATGCACTAACTGTATTAGATTTTAATACTCTTTGTGATGTTATTTCTCGTTGTGCGTTACGCAATAGCTGGTTGATTTCCTCTTCGGTAACCTCATTTTGACCTTTTTGTAACTCATCTACCTGTGCTAATACGTCTGCTATTTTTTCTTCTATCACATTGGCATCTACAGATAAAACCTCTTTTTCATTTAAAGTCTCTGCTATAGCTTCTTTAGTATCAAATTGTTTGTTTAAATCGGCTCGATCAACTTTTTCAAAAGTGTCTTTTATTTTAGCACCATTATTTTTGGTAGTTTCTGCGACTTTATTATCGGTAGTAAGATCTTGTTTCTTTACTGAGATTACTTCAGACTTTTTCTTTTCTATGGCTACGGTTTCGTCCTTCCTCTCTTCTATCGGAATAATCTCTTTCTTCTCTTGCTCATCTAGTGTGATTTCTGTTTGGTTTTTTTTCAAAATCTCATCACTTCTATCTACTATTTCTATCCTATTCGGTTCTTCAGAAAGACCTTTGTTTTTCCATACGGCTGTTATCACTAATACTCCTACAAAAACAGCTGCTATACTGTACCATAAGATTTTGTTATCTTTTTTTCTTTTCTTGGCATCTTGTACATCCAGTTGAGACGCTAACTTCTCCCAAGAATTTACTGTAGGTTCTATAGCGCGTTCTTCGAGCTTCTCTCTTATGTTATCTTCAAATTTCAATGGCGCCATTACTTAATTTATTTTGTTGGTTCACTCTGTGCTGTAGCATTTTTCTTGCTTTAAATAATTGCGATTTCGATGTGTTTTCTGAAATCTCCAACATTTTTGCAATCTCGCTATGTTTGTACCCTTCTACAGCATACAATACAAACACCATTCTATATCCTTCTGGAAGACCATCAATTAACTCCTGAATTTGCTCTACTTCTAATTCTGTATTGATATTATTCCAGGACTCTTCTTTATAATTTGGCATTTCTTCGGTAAAGAAAATTTTCTTTTCTTTTCTTAAAAATGAAATCGATTCGTTGACCATAATTCTTCGTACCCAACCTTCAAAACTTCCTTCAAACTTAAATTTATTCAGGTTTAAGAATACCTTCAAAAAACCATTGAGCATGACATCCTCTGCAAACTGGATATCTTTAATATATCTCCTACATACACTAAGCATTTTTGGCGCATACTTGGTGTATAGCTGATGCTGAGCATCCCGCTGCTGATTGGCGGCTTTTTTGATAAGTTGCGTTTCGCTTTTATAAAATTGAATTACTTTCAACGTAAAGAGTGATTAATTTGATCTTCTATTAGCATAGACGTCAAAGAAAATAAAATGGTTGCCTATGTCATTATTTTTTTTGCTAAATCACAAAAAAAAATGCCTAAAACCTTTGTAAACCAGTGATTAAAAGGTAAGTAAATTTTTAAAAAATATTTTATTTTTTTCGGTCAATTACGTAATTCACCATTAGCTCTAGTGAAGATCTGTAATCAGAATTTGGATATTCTGACAAAATGGACAAGGCTTGATCCTTAAAATCGTTCATGATTTTAATTGCGTATTCCAAGCCTCCACTTTCTTTTACGAAAGCGATTACCTCTTTTACTCGCTTTTTGTCTTTGTTGTGATTTTTTACAGAGTTAATCAGCCATTTTCTTTTATCCTTGCTGCAATTGTTGAGCGTATAAATCAATGGCAAGGTCATTTTTTGTTCTTTGATATCAATCCCAGTAGGCTTTCCGATAGCTGTATCACCATAATCAAAAAGATCATCTTTTATTTGAAATGCCATTCCTATAAGCTCTCCAAATTTTCTCATCTTTTCGACATCCTCAGTTTCTGGTGCGACCGAACAAGCTCCCAGGCCACAACAAGCGGCAATCAATGTTGCTGTTTTCTGACGGATAATCTCGTAGTAAATCTCTTCCGTGATATCTAGTTTTCTTGCTTTTTCTATCTGTAGTAATTCTCCTTCACTCATCTCCCGTACAGCTACCGAAATAATTCGAAGTAAGTCAAAATCTCCATAATCAATGGACAACAATAGTCCTTTGGACAACAAATAATCACCTACCAAAACCGCAATTTTGTTCTTCCATAGCGCATTAATCGAGAAAAAGCCACGTCTGCGATTCGAATCATCCACCACATCATCATGTACTAAAGTAGCAGTATGAATTAATTCTATTACCGAAGCGCCTCGATAAGTTCTTTCGTTTACCTCTCCTCCAGAAACCAGTTTGGCAACCAAAAACACAAACATAGGTCGCATCTGTTTTCCTTTACGGTTTACGATGTAATGTGTAATACGATTAAGGAGCGCCACCTTTGAAGACATTGAATCTGAAAACTTTTTCTCGAAAAGTTCCATTTCATCAATAATAGGTAGCTTTATTTGCTCAACAACTTTCAACAGGAGGTATTATAATTCTACTAATAATTTGCTACGAAGATAGTATAATTTGTTTTTTGATAAACCCTAATAGTGTTAATAAAGAAAAATCAAGATTTGTTAGCCAATTGACCGCAAGCTGCATCGATATCTTTTCCTCTACTTCGACGAACATTTACTACAATCCCTTTACTTTCTAATGCAGAAATATATTGATCTATTGCGGCCGATGATGCCTGCTGAAATTCGCCATCATCAATAGGGTTATATTCTATTAAATTTACCTTGCAGGGTACGTAAGAGCAAAACCTAATTAATGCATCAATATCTTTTTTCTTGTCATTAATTCCTTTCCAAACTACATACTCGTAGGTAATTCTACTTTTTGTTTTGGCATACCAGTATTCTAATGCTTCTTTAAGGTCTGTGAGTGGAAAGGTCTCATTAAAAGGCATGATCGCCGTTCTTACATCATCTAAAGCCGAATGCAGAGAAACTGCCAACCTAAACTTCACCTCATCATCTGCCATTTTTTTGATCATCTTTGGCACTCCAGAGGTAGACAAGGTAATTCGCCTGGGAGACATTCCTAATCCCTCTGGTGATGTAATTTTATCGATCGCTTTAAGCACATTATTATAGTTCATCAGAGGCTCACCCATTCCCATAAATACAATATTAGATAACGGACGATTGTAGTACAATTTGCTTTCCTTATCAATGGCTACCACTTGATCATAAATCTCATCGGGGTTAAGGTTACGCATTCTTTTTAAACGTGCTGTTGCACAGAACTTACAATCCAGACTACACCCTACTTGAGAAGAAACACAAGCTGTAGTTCTTGTTGGAGTCGGAATAAGTACAGATTCTACAATCAAACCATCATGCAATCTTACTGCATTTTTTATAGTACCATCTGCACTGCGTTGCATTTGATCTACTCGAATATGATTGATCACAAAGTTCTCCTCCAACATAAGCCGTGTTGCTTTGGAGATATTGGTCATATCATCAAAACTATGAGCTCCTTTGTTCCAAAGCCATTCATATACCTGATTCCCACGAAAAGCTTTGTCTCCGTGCTCCTCAAAAAAAGATCGCAATTGGTCTTTTGTATATGCTCGTATGTCTTTTTTCTTTACTGCCATATCTTGCAAAAGTAAAAGATATTGTGCTACCGACACAAATATTATTGACAACAAAAAACCCTCAGTACAGTGCTGAGGGCTTCATTGTTTTCTCTATTTCTCGAGGAATTATTTCTTAGACTCCTTTATTCTTCTCCATTCATGTACTCCTCCGCCACCTTTGTACTTTACATAAAGTACGTCGCGCTTCTCTTCTTCTGTCCAAATTTGACAGTCGGCTTTTTCTCCAGTCCATACGTTGGTATAAGTACCTCCTTCATATTTATCACCACTAAAACGTAGGTTCTTAAGGATAGTCATTCCTTCTATCTTTTTGTTTTTGTCTTCTCCGGTACATTTGAAACAAACATCATCTCTTTCAGACTCTCTCATCATTTTTTCGATAGTACCAAAAACTTTACCGTCGATGATATATACCTGAACCATACTTAAAGCAACTCCAGATTCTTTATCGATCATTCTCCATTTCCCTAATACAGGGTTTGGTTTATAGGCAGCCAATAGATTTTCCTTCAAATCATAATCTACAGGATTTTCACCTAACCAAATTTTAAACAATGCAGTTTTGAACTCCATATTGGTCATCGTACCTAAAATGGTTCTATTTCTGAAAACAGTTAATTTCCCACCTTTGGTATGTAATATTTTGATGATATCAAATTTCTTAACATCATTGGGAAGAAGTCCAATAAATTTGCGAATTTGATCTTCTAGTTTGAAACTATTTCCGTTTGTAGCTACTTCAATTCCACCTCTAATTAATTTTTCAAGGCCTTTTTGATTCATAGAAGATAACACTTTGATCGTAACCGCCATTTCTTTATCCTTTTCGGCTACTTTTACTCCATCTTCTGGTCCTTCTACTTCGAAGTCAAGATATAATCCTATTGCATATAATTTTTCTCGTTCTCCGGCGCCATTAAGCATCAATTCCGTTTCTCCGAATTTATCGGTATCATTAAAACGAACTACACCGACTTTTGTTTGGGCCAAAGAGCATACAACAGTAAAAAATGTAAGGCAACACAATACTTTTTTCATCATTATCTATTTAGGTTTTGTTCAAGGTTTTTTAACAGGAAAACAAAAAACGGTCCAATTCTATAAAAAGTACCCCGATATTCTGTATTCAATATGTTATTTTCGACAAAAAACACAAATCATCGATAAAATGCAATATGTCATTACGGTAAAACCGTAAATTTTTGTCGCCGCGAAAATAACACTTTTTTTTTCATAAAAACCACTTTAACACCTTAATTTTTAAGAATATAACAAAAAACCCTGCTCAAAATATCGTTAAACAGGGTTTTCCTCAATGCTTTTCTATTTTGATTACAAGATTAACATTGCATCTCCATAGGAATAAAACTTATATTTTTCTTTTACCGCTTCTTCATATGCCTCTTTTACAAAATCATGTCCTGCAAATGCAGAAACCATCATTAACAATGTAGATTTTGGTGTATGAAAATTGGTAATCATACTATTTGCGATACTGAAGTCATATGGTGGGAAGATAAACTTATTCGTCCATCCTCTAAATTCATTAAGTGTTTTCTCTGAAGAAACCGAACTCTCTAAAGCTCTCATTACCGTAGTTCCTACTGCACATATTCTTTGCTTATTAGCAATACCTGAATTGATCACATTGGTTGCCTGAGCAGTAATAAATGCTTCTTCGCTATCCATTTTATGTTTTGATAGATCTTCTACCTCTACCGGATTAAATGTACCTAAACCAACGTGTAACGTTATTTCTGCAAAATCTACTCCTTTTATCTCTAAACGTTTCATCAAATGTTTAGAAAAGTGAAGTCCGGCTGTAGGAGCTGCTACAGCACCTTCATTTTTTGCGTAAATGGTTTGGTAACGTGTCTCATCCTCTGGTTCAGTATCTCTTTTGATGTATTTAGGAAGTGGTGTTTCTCCTAAATCTGTTAGTTTCTGTCTGAACTCATCGTAAGAACCGTCATACAAAAAACGTAACGTACGTCCTCTAGAAGTTGTATTATCAATCACCTCTGCTACTAGACTCTCGTCATCTCCAAAATAAAGTTTGTTTCCGATACGAATTTTTCTTGCTGGATCAACCAATACATCCCAAAGGCGAGTTTCAGAATTTAATTCTCGTAGTAAGAACACTTCAATTCTAGCTCCTGTTTTTTCTTTATTTCCATACAGTCTGGCAGGAAAAACTTTGGTGTTATTCACGACCATTACATCATTAGGCTCGAAATAATCTATAAGATCTTTGAACTGTTTATGTTCGATGGTTTGATCCTTTCTATTAAGAACCATAAGACGAGCTTCGTCTCTATTCTCTGCTGGATATTCGGCCAACAACTCCTGTGGAAGGTTAAAATTGAAATGCGATAACTTCATTAGATTTATTTTTTGAAGATGCAAATATACAATCTCGTGACAGGGGTTGTCAAGTAAAATGACATATATTTTAACTCTTCTGCCGTAAGCGCTTTAGAACCGCAATAAATACTACCCTAGTGCAAAACCTAACTTCTCGAGATCTCTCCAAAAATCTGGATATGATTTGGATACTACATCGGCATCTTCTATCGATAACGAAGTTCTAAGTGCTAGTGGAGCAAATGCCATTGCCATTCTGTGATCATGGTATGTTCCTATTAGCACGTCTTCTTCCATACGATTAGAAGCTGCCAATCGCAGACTGTCTTCTGTTATCTCAACCTCACCTCCTAATTTCTCTATTTCGGTTTTCAAAGCTTCCAACCGATCCGTTTCTTTGATTTTCAAGGTGTGTAGACCAGTTAAATGACAAGATATCCCTAATCCAAAACAAGTTACTGCGATGGTTTGCGCTATATCTGGCGAATTGGACAGGTCCAAACCATGAAGTGCTTGATAATTGGTGGTATTATTTTTTTTAAGTGTTACCGTATGATCGCCAAAAACCGTTTCTACTCCTAGATTCTTGTAAATAGTGGCTAAAGAAGAATCACCTTGGTAGCTTTTCTTCTTATAACTTCCTAAAGTGATTTCTGCATTTTGAGACAGCGCAACAATACTATAAAAATAAGACGCAGAACTCCAATCTGACTCTACGACAATAGTATTGTCGATATCGTTTTTATTTTCTGGTATGGTTATTACATTATCTTTAAAAGTACCTTTAATTCCAACGTCTTCAAGCAAACTAAGCGTCATATTGATATATGGCACCGAGGTCACCTTACCTTTTAAAACTATCTCTAATCCGTTAGGTAATGAGGATGCCATTAACATCAAAGCAGAAATGTATTGACTGCTTACATTAGCCTGTAACTCTACTTTATTCGCATCCGGCTTTGTTCCTAGTATATTAATTGGAGGGTACCCTTCTTCTTTTTCATATTTGATATCACATCCCAATTGTTGAAGGGCATCTACCAAAATCTTTATAGGTCTTTCCTGCATTCTTTTACTTCCGGTAAGCGTAGTTTTCCTACCCTCTTTCAAAGCAAAATAAGCTGTTAAGAAACGCATCGCTGTCCCTGCATGATGGATGTCTACGGTTTCGTCTGTACTAGCCAAAGCTCTTTGCATAAGTACAGAATCATCACTATTCGATACGTTTTCAATCTTTATATTGGGATATAACGCTTGTAAAATAAGAAGTCTATTGGTTTCACTTTTTGACCCCGTTATCTGTAAAACACCACTTTTTATAGCCGATACTTGCTGTAATTTCAAATTCATTATTGTCGATTTGATTTGCGTTTTCTAAATTCTAAATAATATCCAAAGATCATCCCATAGGTTAAGCCTCCAACCAAGCGAGAAAATACATAACGTATCCATCTACCATCTGCGACTCGTTCTTCGACAAAAGCGCTAAAAGCCAACCCCTTAAAATGCATAAAATGCTCGATAATGCTAAAAATAATGACAAAACCAAGTCCAATAAAACCAACGGTAGCCCAATATTTCTTTGAAGATATTATAGAGAAAAACATTATTTTAATTTTTCATTATTATGATGGCGATCGTGATCTCTTTTTGTTTTGAGATCCAACTTTTTATCAAAAGCATCCTGCAGATCCACTCCTGTTTGATTGGCAAGACAAAGTACTACAAAAAGCACATCTGCCAACTCTTCTCCCAGATCCTTATTTTTATCACTTTCTTTCTCACTTTGTTCTCCATAGCGTCGAGCAATAATTCTTGCTACTTCACCTACTTCTTCAGTAAGTTGAGCCATATTGGTGAGCTCATTAAAATAACGTACTCCATGGTTTTTAATCCAATCATCTACGGCTTGCTGTGCATTTTGAATATTCATACTTATATTTTTTTAAGAACCACCTGATCGCTCTCTTTTTCAATGATTTTGTTATAAAACTCTTTGATCGAAGGATAATATTCTGGTAATATCAGCGCCGAATTAATGGTTTCGTTAACTGAAATTTGAATCATTCCATTTACGATTTTAGCATTAAACGAAAATGACCCTAAATCATCAGGTAGTTTAAATCCTCCTGACTCAGGTAACTCAGCTATCTCGTATCCTTCAGGTATCTTAACATTTACCATATACACATCTGAAAAACCATATCCAAAATCTACTGGATATCTTCGATCATCAGATTTGAATATATTCTCTTTGTTACGCAAAAATAATAA
This sequence comes from Aquimarina sp. AWH4_224, assembly GCF_056160245.1. NCBI lineage: Bacteria > Pseudomonadati > Bacteroidota > Flavobacteriia > Flavobacteriales > Flavobacteriaceae > Aquimarina > Aquimarina sp. AWH4_224. The sequence goes on from NZ_JBSWWU010000006.1 coordinate 238,393, forward strand.
AGGTGAGAAGAACATTTCATTATCTATGACCTCTATTTGATCTTCGACTACAAATTCGAATCGCTCATTAACCGGTTTCCCCAATTGATTAGCCCCTTTCACCTCATAATTTATCAATTCATCTATTTCGTATTTTTTAAGAATTCTTTTTTCCTGAGACTTCTGATCATAAATTCCGAATCGGTCACGAAAATTATGGGCTAAGTAATCCAAATGATACATATTAGATTTTCCTTTAACCATTCCATTAGCATCAATTTCGTACTGCAAGCTACTTCGGTTTAATGAGGGTTTTCCTGGTCTGAGGTTTAAACGTTGTGATTTTCCATTTTCTGCTATAATTCTAGCGGTCCCCTGTATTACCCGATTTGGAAGCACATTAGGCTCCCCATATTTATCTGTAGCGTCCAGGTAAATGCTATTACCATTAGGCAACTTAACTCTGGTGATCACATAATCAAATCCACCAAGGGTAGGAAACAGAGAAGTTACTTTTTGATTAGAGGTAACCAAGACTGGATTAGCTTTTACTCCTGCATGATTTAGCATTGAAGTAAGCATCAGGTTAATATCTGCCACATTACCCGTTCCTTCTTTATATGCTTTTCTCACACCAGATTGTACTGTTGCCCGATAATTGCCGTTCCAATTCATTTTTTGTTTTACAAAACCAAAGATCAATCCCGCCTTTTTTATAGGATCACTAATCCCTCCAACTAATTGATCAATATCTTCTTTGTAGTAATTTGTTTTATTTAGCTCCCCACCAAAATCTGCTCTGGAATACATTTTCTTGATAATTTCCTCCCAGGTCGTTGCATAGTTTTCTATAGAGGTTCCAAACTTGGTAAACTGAAGTTCGTACACCAAAGAAGAAATGTAATTATTGATATTACCTGAATAGGCTTCCGTTTTGAATGCCGGAACATCTGTAGACGAAATAGAGTTTACAATAATTTTGTAGTCTATTGGCGTAGGTTTATCCTTAGGTCGATTTGATCCATAAGATCTTGATTCTACATCAAAAAATTTAGCCCGGTTTGGAGTATAAATGAAACTTCCATCAGCATTTGATTCTTTCAAATCTATAGGCAAATAACCTGTAGTGAATTTTTTAAAATTAAAATACTCGGGCATTTTTATGTTTACATCTAATTTTTTGATCGGAATTTGATCCTGAAGTACAATTCTATCGATATTATAAACAAATGGCGAAATGATCTTATACTTATATTCTATTACTGAATTATCCTTAAGGTCTGGCATTGTAAATTTGATCTGATCATAATTTTCAGAATACTCATTCTCGAAAATCCCATCTTTTTGCAGTTTCGTTTTGATCACCTTACCTCCATCAAGAGAATAGGTATAGCCTTTTAAATCGCTCATTCTCTCTTCTGCTCTTTCATTCTTATACAATAAAAAATCATCCGAAGCATAATCAAATCCATTCTTGTTATATAGTTTTACCCGACGATGCACTTCAGTTATTAAAAGAAACCATCGTACGGTAGGATTATATTCGTAGTATACTTCTTTTTTATCATACAGAATCACCGCATTTGCAGTACTATCTGCTTCATAAGACTGTTCTTCCAATTCTGCTTTGGACACCTTTCCAAACTTATATTCTTGTCCGGAAGAGATATGAAAGGATAGTATACATATTCCTGTTAACAGCAGTTTATTTATAGGATTCATAATTATTTGATTGGTTTATATTTTTTTTAAGACTACCTGATCATTTTCTTTTTGAATGATCTGGTTATAAAATTGTTTGAGTGTAGGGTAATATTCTGCAGGAATAAATGGAGTTTTCAAGTTTTCAGAAATAGTAATCTGAACTTTATTAGCATTTACATTTGATCTATAGATAAAACTCCCCATACCATCTGGCAATTTAAATGCCTGACTTTTTGGGATTTCTGCTACTTCATATCCCTCTGGTATTTGAATAGAAACCATCATTTGATTAGCATATCCGTATCCAAAATCTACTGGATATAACCGTTCATTGGACTTAAAGATGTTCTCTTTATCTCTTAAAAAAAGTAAAGGAGCAAAGTATATTTCGTCTTCAATCACTTCTGTCTGGTCATCTACAGCAAACTCGAATCTTTCTACTACAGGTTCCCCTAATTGATCAACACTCTTTAATTCGTAATTACTTAAATCGGTAATTTCATATCTCTTTTTAAGCCTTTTTGTTTGCGTCTCTTTATCCTTTATCGCATGGGCAGTACGAAATGAGTGTGCCAGATAATCTTTATGATATAAATTTGTTTTTCCGGTGATTACTCCATCTTCGCTCAATTTACATTGCAAGCTGAATCTTCCCATAGCAGGTTGCTTTGGCCGAAAATCTATTAATTGAGATGTCCCTTTTTCGGATATTATTCTACCTGAACCATGTACTACTCTATAGGGAAGAATATTAGGTTCTCCATATTTATCTGTAGCATCCAAGAACAGAATTTGATCTCCCGACTTTACCCTTGCGATTACATAATCAAACCCTTCTAAAGTTGGAAATAATGAGATCGTCTTTCGAACGGAGCTCACCAATACAGGGTTAACCTCTACACCAGCATATTTCAACATCCCAATCAACATTAAATTGATTTCTGCAGAATTACCAACACCATCTGCGTACGCTTTTTTTACTCCATTTCTTGTTACTACCCCGTATTTATTATTCCAATTCATTTTTCCTTGCACAAAACTATAAATCAAAAGTGCCTTTTTGATAGGATCTGTAGTAGTTCCCAAAAGCTCGTCAATATCTTTTTTGAAATAAGCAGTTCTTTCTAATTCGTTCCCAAATCTTGGATTCTCGAAGACAGATTTTGCAACTGCCTCCCAGGTGGTAGCGTAGTTTTCTATTGAATTACCAAAGCGCGTAAACTGAAGTTCAAAAAGTATAGAAGACAAATAGTTTTCTGGATTGCCCGAATACGGTTCTTCTATAAATGCAGGAACATTGGTAGACGTAATGTTGTTTATATTAACCTTATAATCAATTCGGTCCACAGAATATTTAGTCTCTCTAGATCCAAAAGTATTCGCTGATTTAGAATTAATAGAAATATTCTTATTGCGACTAGATTCTTTAAGATTAACCGGCAAATACCCTGTAGTGTATTTTTTGAAATTATAGTATTCAGGGGTATTTACTGAGACTTCCAGTTTTTTAATAGGTATGCTCTGTTGTAAGTATATCTTATCAATGTTGTATATAAAAGGAGAAATAATTTTATACTTAAACTCAACTATCGATCCTTCTGATAAGGATGGCATCGTAAACTTTACCTCGTTATAATTCTCTGAGTATTCGTTTTCAAAAACATCATCTTTATCCAATTTTGTTTCGTTAATTTTATTATCAACCAAACTGTAAGACACTCCTTTTAAGCCACTTATTTTTTCTTTATTGCTATTATTTCTATACAGTAGCACCTCATGTGAGGCATGTTCAAATCCGTTTTTGTTATACAATTTAATTCGCTGATACACTTCTGTAACCAATTGAAATCCTCGTGTCTGCGAATATTCGTACCATACTTTTTTGTTTTTATACAATACTGCAGCATTAGCATTACTATCCAATGGATAGGACTTTTCCTGCAGTTCATCTTTGGAAATCTTACCAAATTCGTATTTCTGGCCATACGACGTTTGAACTGCAAAAACCAAAGTAAAACAGGCAATTATGTAATTAAAATTCTTCATTAAAGTTGTTTTAGTACAATTTTGGATTTATCGATTTTTTTAATGCCAGCCCTAAACTCGCGATACTCTTCGTATTTTTCTTTTGGAAATGTACCATCCTTTATTTTGAGGTATCTTTTGAATTTTAAACTGGCGTCATCTATTTTTTCTAATTCCCAAGAGTATTTCCCAAACTCTGTTTCTATTATTTTTTTGTCCGGAATACTGGAAACCGCATATCCCTGAGGGACATGAATAATATATTCGTCAGTGTTAACGTAACCTCTGGATATTTCTAAAGGCATTTTTCTATCCTCATATTTTGGAAGGTTACTTTGATCACAACTAAATGCATTTGGAGCCACCAATAAACGGCTACCTACCTTCTTCATATAATTCCTACATGAAACTTTGACCTCTTCGTAAAATGAGATCGCATCTACGTCATTTTCAAAATTTAGCGAATTAATTTCCAGATTATTTACATATCCCCAAAGCTCCTTATAATACACCTTTTGATCCTTTGGTGTTTCGAATCGAATACCATTATTCCAATCATATTCCAATCCTTTGGATTCTCTTTTTATTTCCGCTACCAGGGAAGCGTCTGACCCCAAATTAATAGTGGCCTGAGTATGAAGTATATTTTCTTCAGGTTCGTATCGTTTGGTTCTTTTAATTTCTCCTCCGTCTGGGGTTACTACCAGCACATTTCGATCATCTGTAAAATCACCAATAAAATCAAAAGGAGCTGTTTGACTGGTACATTCTAACCATATATCCTCATCTTCTTCTGGAATATTAAGAATGACATGATTTCCTTGCATAGCCGCAAAGTCTGGATCAATATCTCTTCTTTCATTTGCAAAAACCACTGTATAATATGATAATATCCCTTGGCTTTCCAGTAAGGCTTTGGTATAATTAGTAAGTGCTTTACAATCTCCATAGCCCAAGCGATCTACATCACTTGCCAAAAAAGGCATCCAACCCCCAACTCCCAACTGCACACTAATGTATCTGGTTTTTCCTTGTACATACTCATAAATTCGTTTTGCTTTTTCTCTTTTTGTAGTTAAACCTTCTGTTAGTTTTGCAACTTCGTTTATGGTTTCTTGCGACAATTCATCTCTTCCGGTCAACAACTTATCATATTGCCATTTCCCCATAGTCTTCCAATCGGTAGCAGCACCTTTTACTCCTTGAAGATAAAATTCATTTAAGGTTGCCCTTACCATAGGGACTGTATTTCTATATGACGGACTTAGTACTTCCCTTAATCTTGAAGGCATCCGATCAATGGTATATTTTCTTTGACCATTAGATTCGTCTTTTTGCACGGGAAAACCTTCAAAATTTGTTTCATTATATCGAATAGAAATATCCGTATTATTCACTATGGTATAAGAAGACTTTTGCACGCCCAATCTATACCCCAATAGTGGCAACCAAGGAGTAATAAATGCAGTAGATGATTTTTGCACTTCACTCTCAAAAACCAACGTATACGGATAGTCTACAGGAGTATAATCAAAATACAACATTCGATCATCATTCATCAAGGAAATACCATCATGTCTACTCCTATCCTTAAAATCCTTCTTTTTGTATTTTTTAATTTCTTTTCCATAGGCATCGTAGACCGTAGCTTCAAGCTTTTTAATTTTTATAGAAGGGTCATACCATTCAGCAGAGTTTGCGTAGCCTCGCCCATATTTATTAAGGACTGTAACAATCCTTTTATTTTTAACGGTAATGGAGTTGATAGCATTAATTTCTATCTGTACATCTTCAGACAGAACTACCGCATTTGCATCTTTAAGAAGCGTCGTGTCTATTGAAGAGAACTTCAAATCTACTTCTTCTTGTGCTGAAGTTTTAGAAAAATACAGTACAAAAACTGCTACCACATAGGGTAGTACTTTTTTTAGCATATCTATTTATTTTTGGGGTGGTTATTCTCTATTTTTGGTATCTATTATGATCGTTACCGGTCCATCGTTAAGCAGCGCAACTTTCATGTCTGCTCCAAAGATCCCGGTCCCTACTTTTTTGTTTAATTCGGTTTCAAGTTGGTTAACAAAACGCTCATAAATTGGTATAGCTATATCAGGTTTTGCAGCTTTAATATAACTAGGCCTATTTCCCTTTTTGGTGCTTGCGTGTAAGGTAAATTGACTTACCACAATCGCATCTCCACTTACATCAAGTAGACTCTTGTTCATCACCCCATTTTCATCTCCAAAAATTCGTAATCGTGCAATTTTTCCAGACAACCAAATAATATCTTCTTCTGTATCCTGCTCTTCTATTCCTACTAAAATGAGCAACCCAGATTGTATGCTAGAAATCTCTTTTTGATCTACCGAAACTGAGGCTTCGGTTACCCTTTGTATCACCGCTCTCATATCTTACTTAGCTTTTACATCTTCAACCTACAATACGACCGAAAATTATCTCGCGCATTTGCAAGTATACACTATACCAGTTTCATTTTTTGAAACTTAGTTTTTTGTTTTCCTATTTGTGTATTTCATGAATTTCCAAAATGTTACCCTACTCTTGAAAAAAAATTATTCTTCATCATAATTATTTTTACGGTAGTGTTCCTCATCCCCTTCGAGTATTTGAAGGTAACTTTTGTATCTAGACCATGCAACCTCTCCGTTATCCAGAGCTAATTTAACTGCGCATTTAGGCTCATTAATATGTAAACAATTATTGAATTTACATTGAGATTTTAAGGCAAAAAATTCAGGGAAATAATCTCCTACCTCCTCTTTATCCATATCAACTACTCCAAATCCCTTAATTCCCGGAGTATCGATAATTTTTGCCCCTATACTCAAGTCAAACATTTCTGCAAAAGTTGTAGTATGTTGCCCTTGTTGATGCTGTTCACTGATTGCTGCTGTCTTTAAGGATAAATTTGGTTCAATCAAATTGACCAGGGTAGATTTTCCCACGCCACTATGCCCAGAAAACATGCAGACTTTATCTTCCATCAAAGATTTTACCTTATCAATATTTTTTCCAGTTTTTGCAGAAACACCAATGCATTCATATCCTATATCTCTATATAATGCAGCGAGATATTTTATTTCTAAAAGCTCTTCCTCATTATAGGTATCTATTTTATTAAAAAGTAACACCGCCCTTATACCGTATGCTTCTGCGGTAACCAAAAAACGATCAATAAATGCTGTAAAGGTTGGTGGATTATTTAATGTAATTAACAAAAAGACCATATCAATGTTTGCCGCGATAATATGGGTTTGCTTAGAAAGATTTACAGATTTTCTAATGATGTAATTTCGGCGCTCATGTATATGTTCTATAACCCCTGTTTCCTGATCATTTTTGGTTTCTAATTTAAAATCTACAACATCTCCAACCGATACAGGATTTGTACTTTTTATACCCTTAATCCGAAATTTCCCTTTTATCCGGCATTCATAGACATTACCATCCTGTGTTTTAACGGTATACCAACTCCCGGTAGATTTATAAACTGTACCTGTCATAAGCACAAAGATGCGAATATTAAAATTTATTTAAGACCTATTTTTTTCTTTGTTCAAAAAATATGGCATACCAATTGATAAGTTAGCAGATATTAATCTTAAAATTAAAATCCATTATGAAAAAAAACTTAGTACTAGTCGCACTTTTTATGCTTGGTTTAAACACAACTTTTGCTCAAGATGTCTATGAATACCAAATCGTAACGGTTATAGAATCTATTGTTCCTAGTGGTTTGGGTAGATCCAGAATGCTTACCAGCAATGAAGTTAGAGATTACAAAGAATTCACTTCTACACGTACTGGGGAAGATGACAAAAGAAATAAATCCAACCGAGGTGAAATTAGAGTAAAAGGCTTTGATGAAACCAAACTTTTAAACTTCTTTAATCTTGGTGGGATCCGTTTTCAAAATATCGCTGCAAACGACGCTATAGTTACTTCAAAACTTAACGAAATGTCTACTCTAGGTTGGGAACTAACTTTTGTAAACAGTGGTGTTGAAAGTTTTGGTGGTAAAGGCGACGGTAATGGAATTTATATAACCCGATATACTTTCAAAAGAAAAAAATAGACTACAACTTTATAAAGAAGCCACTCAAATGTATTTGAGTGGCTTTTTATTATGAACGTGCTACTTTTTTCTGATGATTAATCGACTCTTGGTGAATTGCCTTATAGATCCTAAGCATAAATTCTTCACTTAATCCTTTTTCTTCTCCTTCAAGAATCATTTTTCCTAAAATTTCATTCCATCTTTTAGACTGCAGGATCGCTACGTTTTGTTTTGCTTTGACTTTACCAATTTCATCAGAAATCTTCATCCTTCTTGACAACACATCCAGCAACTGATTATCTACAACATCTATTTTTGCTCTCAGTTCACTTAGTGCTTTTTGATACGCTTCGTCCACACCAACTTCTTTTCGGATTTTTAAATCTTTCATATATTGAATTAATGTTTCTGGTGTAATTTGCTGTTTTGCATCACTCCAAGCATTATCCGGATCAAAATGTGTTTCTACGATCAATCCGTCAAAATTAAGATCTAATGCAGTTTGCGAAAGATCAAAAATAAGATCTCTTCTTCCTGCAATATGAGAAGGGTCCAGAATCAATGGTAAATCTGGAAAACGATTTTGCAAATCAATTGGAATTTGCCACTCTGGGATGTTACGATATTTTGTTTTTTCATAAGTTGAAAAACCTCTATGAATCACACCCAAATTCTTTACATCAGCCGTGTAAAAACGTTCTACTGCACCTAACCATAAAGAGAGATCAGGATTGATTGGATTTTTTATTAAAACCGGATTATCGATTCCTTTACAAGCATCTGCAATATCCTGAACAATAAAGGGAGAAACAGTACTTCTTGCTCCGATCCAAAGCACATCTACACCATGTTCTAAAGCTAACTCTACATGATGTGGATTCGCCACTTCGGTAGCAATTTTAAGACCCGTTTCTTCTTTTGCTCGTTGCAGCCATTTTAATCCTAAAGCTCCTACACCTTCGAAATTACCAGGTCTGGTTCTGGGCTTCCAAATTCCTGCGCGTAATACTGTGGCATCAGAATCTTTAAGCTGATGTGCAATTTTTAATACTTGTTCTTCGGTCTCTGCGCTACAAGGGCCACTGATTACCAAAGGGTGATCCAGATTGTAGTCATCTAACCATGTTCTAAGTTCCTTCTTATTTTCCATTGCTATCTTTTATGCATTATGTTTATAGTCGTTTTTATTTATTGTTATGAAATTCCTTTCAAAATTGTCTTAATATAGTTTGTATTTTCCATCTCCTGATAGATTTGATCAAATTTATCATTTTCCATTAATTCTTTGAACTGATTAAGGTTAGTTATGTACTCTTGTAATGTTTCGATAACATTTTCCTTATTTTGCTTAAATATAGGAGCCCACATTGCCGGAGAACTTTTGGCCAATCTCACCGTAGAGGCAAAACCACTTCCGGCCATATCAAAAATATCTCTTTCGTTTTTCTCCTTTTCTATTACGGTTTTACCCAGCATGAATGAACTTATGTGAGACAAATGAGACACATATGCAATATGCTTATCATGAGATACCGGATCCATATAACGAATTCGCATACCTAATCTAGAAAAAATTTCCATGCCTTTTTCCTGTAATTTAAAAGCAGTTTTCTCTACCTCACAAATAATATTGGTTTTCCCACGGTATAAGTTAGCAATTGCCGCTTTTGGTCCAGAAAACTCTGTACCTGCTATTGGATGTACGGCTAGATAATTTCTTCGCTTGGGATGATCCTCTACAATTTTGCACAGTTTTTTCTTAGTAGAACCTACATCAAATACTAAACAATCATCATTAATTTGATCAAGAACTTGCGGTAGTACCTTGACTGTTGCATCTACAGGTATTGCAATGATTACTACATCGGCTTGATCAAGTTGATCAAAATCAGAAGCATGATCTATAAAATCTAAAGAAACTGAATTTTCTAAATGTTCTGGATTACCATCAATACCGAATATTTTGGCATCATTAAAAGCTGCCTTGATATCGATCGCAAAGGACCCTCCTATTAAACCTACCCCAATAATAAATACATTCATACCTGTATGTTATGCCTTTTGATTCATAAGTTCATTATTAAACTCTAATTCTTGATTTCCAAATCGTTGAATAGCTTCTTGTATATTATCTTTTGAAACACACAAGGAGAAACGAATATATCCTTTCCCATTACTACCAAAAATATCTCCTGGAGCAACAAAGATGTCTTTTTTATACAATACATAATCTGTAAAAGGAATTGCTTCCAGTCCGTTGGGTAATTTTGCCCACACAAACATTCCTTTGGCAGTTCTATCAAAAGTACATCCTAATTTTGAAGCTAGTTCCCAGATCAGTGCTCTTCTTTCGGCATAAATAGCATTCATTTTATCGTACCACCCATTCGAAATTTTTAACGCTGCTATGGCACCTTTTTGTATCCCTTGAAACATCCCACTATCCATATTACTTTTTACCTTGAGAATAGCCTCTATTTTATCAGAACTACCACTCACCATACCTACTCGCCAACCCGCCATATTAAAAGTTTTACTCAGAGAATTAAGCTCTAGCGCAACTTCTCTAGCTCCTGGGACAGATAGAATGCTTACCGGACTATCGTTTAATATAAAACTGTATGGATTATCTTTTACCAATAAGATGCTATGTTTTTTTGCAAAATCCACTATTTTTTGAAACATCTCTACACTCCCCGAAGCTCCTGTAGGCATATGTGGATAGTTGATCCACATCAGTTTAACCTTGCTCAAATCTCTTTTTGAAAGGCTATGTAAATCAGGTTCCCATCCGTTCTCCTCAACCAAATCATAAAAAACAGGTGTTGCTCCAACCAATTTGGTCACCGAGGTATACGTTGGGTATCCGGGATTTGGCACCAGTACCTCATCTCCTTCATTGAGGTATGCTAAAGAAATATGCATTACCCCTTCTTTGGATCCCATAAGCGGTAGGATCTCATTTTTTGGGTTCAAATCAACCGCATACTTTGTTTTATAAAAATCTGCAATAGCTTCACGCAACTCCGGCAATCCCTGATAACTTTGATATTTATGTGCCCCCTGTTCTAAGACAGCTTCTTGAATTGCTTTTACCACTTCTGCCGGAGGATCTAAATCCGGACTTCCAATAGCCATATTAAGTATAGGTTTTCCCGAAGATGCTAACTCACGCACTTCTCTCAACTTGGTTGAGAAGTAGTACTCTTCTACCGTATCTAATCTTTTTGCTGTTTGAATGTTCATCCGTTTTGATTTTTATATTCTCCTAACACCTTTAATTCTAATGCCATTATTTTTAAAATCGACATTGCCTTTTGGTAGTCTTCATAATTGTGAAAAGTAACATCTACAAAAAATGAATATTTCCAGGGCATATCAATAATGGGTAAGGATTGAATCTTTGTTAGGTTCAAATTGCAATCACTCATTACATTAAGCACTGTGGCCAGGCTCCCTCTTTTATGATCTGTATGAAACTTTAGCGAAGCTTTATTGATCTGATCCTTTGGCGTTTTTGCTTCAGACTTTGCATTAAGTACAAAAAAACGTGTGCTATTGGATTTAATGGTCTGAATCTCTCGAGCTAAAATACTTAACTCATAAATAGACGCTGCAGTTTCTCCTGCTACTGCTGCCACTCCCATCAACTGTTGTTCACCAATCCTACGAGCCACATCGGCAGTATCTGCATCCTCTACCAATTTGATATGAGGATGTTTCCTAAAAAAATCCTTGCATTGTAACAAAGCCATTGGATGAGAATACACCTCTTTTATATCAGCAATTTGCTGCCCTTCTATTGCCATCAAACAATGATGTATAGGTAAGAAATACTCCCCATTGATCGTGAGATCATGCTCATCTATATATGCATAATTAGGAATAATAGATCCTGCAATAGAGTTTTCTATCGCCATGACAGCATCCGTGCTTCTATTATTTTCTAAACTCACTACTAATTCCTGAAATGACATACACTCATCTACTTCTATATCTTTTCCGAAATAGGCTTGTGCCACCCCATGATGGTAAGATCCTTTTACTCCTTGTATTGCAACTTTTTTTCTCAACCGTTGTTTATTTTATGTCAAAAAAAAATCCCGACTTTTCATCGGGATTCTTATGATATGTTTTTACTAATATTTACATAGCAATCCCGATCTTACTTTTAAAATAAAAGAAGAAAAAATAAAATCGGTTCCAAGTAAATACGTTGCTCATTTCTTTCAGTATTACAGTGCTAAAGTAGTTAAATCTATAATGAATCAAAATATTTTTTCATTTTTTTCACTATCAAAAACACATTATCATCAAATTCTAAACAAAGAGCAGCTATTGCTATTATATTCGAAACAAAAATGCTCGTCTGTTATAAATTTTTCAGTATTTGAAGCACTAACAAACGTTCGTAATTAAATCACTCCCAGTTCTTTACCAATTTTGGTAAATGCAGCGACCGCTTTTTTCAAGTGGTGTTGCTCGTGCCCAGCGGATAACTGAACTCTAATTCTTGCTTTTCCTTTAGGAACCACAGGATAAAAGAATCCGATTACATAAATCCCTTCATCCAACAGTTTGGCAGCAAACTCCTGAGCCAATTTAGCATCATATAGCATTACGGGAACAATAGGATGATCTCCTGCAAGGATATCAAAACCTGCTTTGGTCATTTCCGATCTGAAGTACTTTGTATTCTTTTCAAGCTTATCTCTCAATTCTGTTGAGGCACTTAACAAATCCAAAACCTTGATCGAAGCTCCAACAATAGAAGGAGCTACAGTATTTGAAAACAAATAAGGTCTGGAACGTTGCCTAAGCATATCTACAATCTCCTTTCTAGCAGCTGTAAATCCTCCAGAGGCACCTCCAAGTGCTTTACCATAAGTTCCTGTAATGATATCGACACGTCCCATCACATCTCTATACTCATGAGTACCTCTTCCTGTTCTACCCAAGAAACCTGTAGAATGACATTCGTCTATCATAACCATGGCTCCGTACTGATCAGCCAAATCACAAATTTTATCTAGCTGAGCTATTGTACCATCCATAGAAAAAGAACCATCGGTAACAATTAATACTCTTCTACTCCCTTCTGCTTCTTTTAATTTCTTTTCCAGATCTACCATATTATTATGCTCGTATCTAAAGCGTTTTGCTTTACACAAACGTATTCCATCAATAATGGAAGCATGATTAAGTGCATCAGAAATGATCGCATCTTCCGGACCTAGTATGGGTTCAAAAACACCTCCGTTAGCATCAAAAGCAGCAGCGTAAAGAATACAATCTTCCATTCCCAAAAACTCAGCGGTTTTACGCTCCAATTCCTTATGAATATCTTGTGTTCCACAAATAAAACGAACCGAAGACAAACCATATCCATGGGAGTCGATCGCTTGTTTTCCTGCTTCAATAACATCCGGATGTGATGAAAGCCCAAGATAATTATTAGCACAAAAATTAAGTACATGTTGTGTCTTGGTAGTATCTATTTCTGCACCTTGCGGTGTAGTGATAATTCGCTCTGACTTATATAAACCCGCTTCTTTGATTTCGTCGAGCTCCTTTTGAATATCTTCTTTTATATTGGTAAACATATTTTTGTTGTTTTGTTATTCTGTTGTTTTTAAAATAATGAAAGCTTAGAGCGCTAGCATTTCCAGATTTTTTGAACCTGTTTTGTACTTTTTCTTGAGTTGCTGTATCATCGTTGTGGTTATTCCTTCCAGATCATAAGAAGGCTCCCAACCCCAGTCTTGCCTCGCCTTTGAGTCATCTATCGACTTTGGCCATTTTGAGGCAATTTCCTGTCTGAAATCCGGATTATATACCACATCAAAATCTGGATATAATTTACGAATTTCTGCAACGACTTCTGAAGGAGAAAAGCTTACTCCTGCAATATTATAAGAAGTTCTCATGGTGATCGCTTCTTTTGGTGCTTCCATCAACTCTATAGTTGCTCGAATAGCATCTTCCATAAAGATCATAGGTAGCGTAGCATTCTCTTTCAAAAAACAATCAAATTTTTCTTCTAGCACTGCTTTGTGATATATATCTACCGCATAATCGGTAGTTCCTCCTCCTGGCAAAGACTGATACCCAATAACTCCAGGATATCTTATTGATCGTACATCTAACCCATACTTTAAGAAATAATATTGAGCCCAGTTTTCTCCGGCTGCCTTACTAATACCATAAACCGTTGCGGGATCCAAATAGGCGGTATTGGGCGTATTGTCCAAAAGAGCTCCTTCACCAAAAACAGCAATTGAACTAGGAAAGAATACCTTTTCTATATGTTGTTTCCTGGATACCTCCAAAACATTAAAAAGGGTTTTCATATTGATATCCCAGGTCTGTAGCGGATTTTCTTCTCCTTTTGCAGAAAGGATGGCCGCCAGATGATAAATCTGAGTCACTTTATACTTTTGAACTACCTCCTCGATACGCTCCATATCTGTAGCATCGATAACTTCAAAAATCCCCTTATACCCATCTCTCTTTCTTAAATCTGAAGCAATAACATTATTGGTTCCAAATTTATCTTGCAAAGCTGTAGTAAGTACGGATCCTAATTGTCCGTTTGCTCCTATTATTAAAACCACCGTCTTCATATTGTATTCCTTTTACAAAAAGCGTTATTTACTTACTAAAGTAACAAATAACCATATATTAGCCATGAATTATAAAAAATTAAGTTATTTTTACTACAAGAAACACATTTAGCCATATTATTTACTTTTAAAAAGTTAAAAATAGGTGGCCAATAGTAATTTTTTTAGCATGGAACAATTAGATCAAACGGATATCACTATACTTCGAATACTACAAGAGGATTCTAAAAAAACTGCAAAAGAGATTGCAAAAATTCTAAATCTTACGCCATCTCCTGTTTATGAAAGAATACGCAGGTTGGAACATCAAGGATTTATCAAAAAATATGTAGCCATTCTCGACAAAAAATTAATCGATAGATCAATTACTACCATTTGCCAGGTATCTATGAGGTATCACAATGAAGCTTTTATCGAAAAATTTGAAGAACAAATCCAAAATTTGCAAGAGGTACAAGAATGTTATCACATGGCTGGGCAAGTAGATTTTATCTTAAAGATTCACACCAAAAGTCTAGAGGAATATCATGATTTTGTAAAATCCAAACTATCCAAAATTGAAAACATTGGAGTTCTAAACAGTACGTTTGTATTGAAGGAAATCAAACACACTTCAGAGTTTTACATTTGACAAATAGTCTTGCAACCAATGCGCTGTTTTTTTGAAGGTTCGATCCAACGTAGTAGGATCAAAACTTATAATGCCAAATTTAGGTACATACCCTTCGGCCCATTCAAAATTATCTACCAAAGTCCATAGTAAAATTCCTTGTAGACGAACTCCTTTTCTCAAAACCATATCCATGCCCGCTATTACTTTTTTGTAATAGTCAATTCTTTTGGAATCATCTTCATCTTCAGCCAATGCCATACCACACTCCGACAACCACAATGGTTTATCAGGATCATATTTTGCAAAGCGTTCCAAAAAGTAGGGAATCCCATCTGGATATGTTTCCCACCCCATTATAGATGTTTCTACATTTCTATGTTTTGGTTTGACCAGCATAGCTCCCAAATACGGGATATACCAAGCACTTTTCACCACTTCTCTGGTATACGTTTGTATCCCCCAAAAATCAAAATCTGTAGTAAGATCTTGAATATCGTTTTTCTTGCAATATTTTGACATTCCTTTCAGTATGGGTAAATCTTCTTCGGGGTACCCCATACCCAAATGAGGTTCGATAAACAAGCGATTCATGAGTGTGTCAATACGTTTTGCGGTTTGGATGTCTCTCGAAGTGTTTTTATAAGGTTCTATTTTGGTACAACCTATTGCGGTTCCTACTTGCAATCCTTCTTTCTGTTTTAAAACCTTAAATCCTTTTGCCTGTGCAAGCAACAAATGATGCGTGCTGGCTAAGAAATTACTAATCCCTATTTTTCCCGGAGCATGCACGCCCAAAAAATATCCACCTCCCATACATACAATTCCTTCATTTATCAAAATCCAATGAGTAACTCTATCTGCAAAATGTTCTCTAAGTACACTTACATAGTCTGTATACCAACTTACTACATCTCTATTGGTCCAACCTCCTAATTCTTGAAGTTTTTGTGGTAAATCCCAATGATAGGTGGTGATCCAAGGCTCTAGCCCAGCTTCTAGACAATAATCGATAACCTTGTTGTAAAATTCAATTCCTTTGAGGTTGATTTTTCCAGTTCCTTCAGGTAGTATTCTGGGCCAGGAAACTGAAAATCGAAATATTTTTAACCCAATACGTGCGGCCAGGTCAATATCTTCTTTGTACCGATGATAAAAATCTATGGCCACTTTCGCGTTAGATCCATCTTTAATTTTTCTGCGTTTTTCTGTAAACTTGTCCCAGATAGAAGCGCCTTTACCGTCAATATTATAAGCACCTTCCGTTTGAGCAGCAGCAATGGTAACTCCCCAGATAAGATCATTCATAAATCTCACAAAATATTAAGCTGTGAGATTTAATGTTTGAATAAACTTTTTCCAAAAAAAGAATATAGTAGTACAAAGAATAACCTTTGCATCGAGCAAAAGAGTTCTCGAGCGATTTTCTTAAATAATTGCTTCAAAAACGAAACCATAACAACACCTTTTGTATTTCAATAAATTTATAAACAAAAGACGGCAACTTCATTATCTAAATATTACCAAAGTGTTAATCTCTATTGTTTTTTAAGATCATTAAAACAATAAATCAGGAATTATTACTTTTGATACGTATAAGCACTTTTATTTATGTCCATATCTGTATCTAATATATCCAAATTCTATAAAGACCAAAAAGCGTTAAATGATATCTCTTTTGAAATTAAACAGGGAGAAATTGTTGGTTTCTTGGGGCCAAATGGAGCAGGAAAATCCACCATGATGCGAATATTAACCTCGTATTTGGATGCAAATAGTGGTTCGGCTATGGTTAATGGATATGATGTAAACAAAGAGGCAATTGAGGTTCAAAAAAGTGTTGGGTATCTTCCAGAACACAATCCTCTCTACACAGATATGTTTGTTAGAGAATATCTCGCTTTTAATGGTAAGGTCCACAGCGTAAAAGCTTCCAGAATAGAAGAAGTCATACAACTTACCGGTCTTACCCCTGAAGCTAACAAAAAAATAAATCAGCTCTCCAAAGGGTATCAACAAAGAGTTGGTCTCGCTTCTGCTCTACTTCACGATCCTCAAGTACTTATTTTGGACGAACCTACCACTGGGTTAGATCCTAATCAATTGGTTGGCATTCGTGAACTTATACGTGAAATTGGCAAAAAAAAGACCATTTTACTTTCTACTCATATCATGCAAGAAGTCGAAGCCATGTGCGATCGAGTGATCATTATTAACAAAGGTGAGATAGCGAGTGACAAATTTTTGAAAGATCTACTCAATGAAGAAGCACAAATCATTGAAGTCGAGTTTGACTACAGAGTCGAAGAAGCCTTTTTATTAAAACTACCTCATGTATCTGAAGTAAAAAACATTGTCGGGTTCACTTATCACATCACATTTGACACTGCCAATGACATGAGACCAAAAGTCTTTGATTTTGCGCATGATAACGAATTAAAAATTCTTCAACTATCAAGAAAAAACAAAAATCTGGAAAGTTTATTCAGAGAGCTTACTTCTTCTGAAAGTTAAGCCAGACGCTAGCACTACACTCTTTTCAAAATCAATTATTTATACTTCAACTCTAATTTACTCCATAGGCAGACAAGGAAACAAAAATAAAAATTAGGGTATTTTATTTCTCCTGTGTTTTAGGATTGTAATTTAATTAATTCGGAATACAAAAATGGGAAACAAAGTATTGACGATGCTGTTGATCATGTGTACTAGTGGGATAATGGGGCAGGATGTAAAAAACGAAAAACCTAAAACGTTTAAAAATAGTATTAAAATCCGTCCTTTAAATTTTTTTGTTAACGAATTGGTTTTGGATTACGAAAGGGTGATCGACCCAAAAAGTTCTTTACATATTACTGCAGGGCAAGGGTATCAAAAAGATCGGTTGTTGGTAGGAGGAACAGTAGAAAATTACACCTCATTCTTAGAAGTGGATTACAGGCGTTATTTTTCAAAAGATAAAATTGCTCCGAGAGGATGGTTTGCCGGAGCAGGAATATTTGGACTTTATGAGTTAGATCGTTTTAAAAATATAAGAGGAACTGTGGATCCAAATTTTGATCGCGATTACTTTTCCACAGGAGTCTCAGTAGATACTGGATATCAATGGGTGTTCAAGAATGGTATTACCATTGGTCTCTCTGGAGGAGTAGATTTAAGAATACCTATTGATCACAGTATTAACTCGAGTAGCATACGACCAAATCTTAATTTTTCTGTAGGTTATTCATGGTAATATGAATATCTTAATAGGTAAAAACCAACATGAACTAATTAAATATAGCTGTACATGACCAAAAAAACTGTAAGTGTTTGCGAGGAAAAAGTATACGAACAACTTTATCATGATCATGCAGAAAAAATATATCGCTATCTGTGTTATAGATATGGAGATATTGAAAAAGCTCATGATATCGTGCAAGATAGCTTTGCTAAACTATGGGTAAACTGTTCCAAAGTGATTTTTGAAGCAGCCAAAAGTTTCTTGTACAAAGTGGCGAACAATGCTTCTTTAAACGAAATACGGTCTCAAAAGACAATGCTGAAATATCAAGCAACGACTCAAAAGACCTATACCAATGAATCTCCAGAGTTTCAAATGGAAGAAAAGGAGTTCATGGATCGTTTAAACAGAGCAATTAGTAATTTAAAAGATCGACAACGAGAAGTCTTTTTATTAAGTAGAATGGAAAAAAAGACCTACCGGGAAATTGCAGAAATATTAGATATTTCAGTAAAAGCAGTAGAAAAAAGAATGCAATTGGCATTATTAAATTTAAGAAAATCAATCCCAAATATTTAAACAATTATATCATGAATATATCAGATAAATATTCACAAAATGAATTTTTGATTAAATGGATACATGGTACTTTATCTACAGAAGAATTCACTTCTTTTCAGAATTCTAAGCTGTATAGAAATTTAGTATCATCTAAAGAAGTTAATAAAACACTATAAAAGTCTATACAATGTCAGATTATAAAAAAGATAATAATTTTTTGGCACGTTGGTTAGCGGGAGAAATTACAGAAGAGGAAAAGAAAGTTTTTGAGAAGTCAAAAGATTACTTGGCTTACAAAGATATTCTTAACGGTGTTGAACGTTTTGATCAACCTACTTTTGACACCATACAAAACCTGATTAAGCAAAAGGAATACAACAAAACGTATCAGGAGAAAAAAACAAAAGTGGTTTCTTTTAAGCCATGGCTTTACGCTGCAGCAGCAATACTTTTGGTCATTGTAAGTATCAGAGTATTTAGCCCGAATCAAACAGTAGTTACTACCGAAATGGCTCAAACACAAACTTTGAAATTACCAGATAACTCTGAAGTAGTTTTGAATGCCGAATCTTCTATCTCCTATGATGCTGAATCTTTTTTAGAAAAAAGAGAACTTACCCTAAAAGGACAGGCTTATTTTAAAGTTGCCAAAGGATCAAAATTTGTGGTAAAAACCAAAAATGGAGATATCGCAGTTTTGGGGACGCAATTTGATGTGTTTTCAAGAACTCAAAAACTGGAGGTACACTGTTTTGAAGGAAAAGTGCAGGTATCCCAACAAAAGGAGCAAGTAATTCTAACCCAGGGCAAAGCGGTAAAATCTACTCCTGCGCAAAAACTCCTATTGTTTGACATTCAGAATCAAAACCCTTCATGGGTGAATGGAATAACACATTTTAAAGAAGTTCAACTTAAAGAGGTGATTAGTGAATTAGAACGACAGTTTGACGTTAAGATCAAACCTGGCAACATTGATTCACAACGTATGTTTACTGGATTTTTTGATCATCAGGACATCAAAAAAGCCTTGCAAACTTGTTTTGAACCCATGAATATTAATTATACATTTACAAATGATAATACCATTGAACTCCGAAATAAGTGATTAATCAAAAATTAGTGTGTTTTTTTCTGCTACTGGTATCTCTAGGATACACGCAGGAGATCACTATTGCTAATTCTGAAAAAAAAATACAGATAACCAAAGTTCTGGAAAGCTTTCAGACGAATCATCAATTCAACTTTTCCTTTGATGCGGATACCATTAAAGATATTACCATCGATGTGGACCAGGATCTTCTTTCTATAGAAGAACTTCAAAGCATCATTGAAGTACAAACAAAGTACAGATTACAAAAGATCAATGACACGAGTTATATCGTGATTGAAAATGACACTTTGATTGAAGTTTGTGGTATCGTAATCGATGATGTCACCTCTTTTGAACTAGTGCAAGCGGATGTTATTAAAAATAAAACAACGGTAAAACTAACTGATAATTCTGGTGCATTTTCCATTCAGTTACGACCTGGCGATACGCTAACGCTTTCTCATTTAGGATATTATTCTAAATCCATCGCTGCAAATACGTTCTCCAGCACTTGTGACACTATTCGTTTACAACCAAAAATCGAAAGTTTAAATCAAGTTGTTATTAAAGAATATCTTACACGAGGGATTCAAAAAAATGAAGACGCCTCTGTAAAAATATCTACAAAAGAATTACGAATTTTGCCTGGTTTGGTCGAACCTGATGTATTACAAAGTTTACAACTTCTCCCGGGGATTAGTAGCCCTACCGAAGATCCAGCTGGCTTATATATCCGTGGAGGTACACCGGATCAAAACCTTGTACTATGGGATGGTATCAAGATGTATCATACAGGTCATTTTTTTGATCAAATTTCGACATTTAACCCATATATCGTCGAGAGTGTCAATGTGTATAGAGGGGGGACTAGTGTGCGATACGGAGATCGCCTATCTGGGGTTATTGAAATAGAATCTGCCAATGATCTTACTGATAGATTTCAAACCGGCGGAGGACTTAATCTTACCCACGGAGATCTTTTTGTAAAAGTACCGCTATCAGAAAAAGTGGGGATCATGCTTGCTGGTCGAAGGTCTTCAACAGATATCTATCAAAACATTAGTTACAACAATCTGGTACGTAAAGTTTTTCAGAATACAAGAGCGAATATTCCTGAAAACAATAAAAATGGTACAGATGAAATGGAAAAAGATGATTTCTCATTTTCGGATAGCAATTTCAAGTTTGTCTGGAAACCCAACGACAATCACATCTTTAAGGCAAGCACTTTGTTTGTAGAAAACAGATTAGATATTATTCGGGACGTAGAAAGTGAGACGAGAGGTGATCTACGTTTAAAGGATGTTTTAAAACTTAGAAACTTTGGTTCTAGTATCAATTGGACTGCAAACCACAAAGGAGGAGTACAACAATATGCTAATTTCTATGTTTCTCTTTATGACAAGAGATACACTCTAAATGTTGACGATAGAAATCCAAGTACTTTTTTGGAATTTGATCGAAATATAGTCGTAAAAGATATAGGTGGAGAATATTCGATAAACATACCCTTTGAAAACAATCAACAGTTAGGTGTTGGTTATCAGTTTACTTATAATGAGAATGACAACGAAGCCATAACCGATGAACGATTTGATGGGACTGAAAATCCATTCATGGATGAAATCAAAAATCAAAACAATAGCCATACGTTATATCTAGAGTATCTTTTCAAAACCCCAAAATCATACCTAAGCATCGGCCTTAGAAATTCATTGCTTAGTAACACCAATCGGTTTTTGGCAGAACCCAGAATATTTTCGTCCTTTGAAGTTTTTAAAAATTTTAGGATTACAGCTTCCGCAGAACTTAAGAACCAACAATTAAATCGATACCTTAGTTTCAATAGCACTGCAGCTGATATTGGTTTTTTACCAGTGGCGGATGATTTTTGGGTAAATTCTGGAAGTTATCGAACTCTAGAATCTATCGATATTAGTTTACCCGTATTTAGAAGTTCTCAATTTACTTTTGGGTCATTATATTCTATTAATGGCTGGAACTTTGATGTTGAAGCTTATTACAAGAGATTAGGCAATATATCGTCTTTCAACAACCTAATTCTCGATATTGCCCTTTCTGATTCCAATCAATTTGTAATTACCGGTGAAGAGAATAGAATAGGAGTTGACCTTCTAATAAAAAAGCGAATTAAGAATTACAGGTTTTGGCTGGGGTATTCCCTTAGTAATACAGAAGTTAAATTTCCAGATGTACAAGAAACCTTCTTCCCAGGAAATTTTGACCAACGCCATGTATTCAATATTTCTCAAACTCTCAAAGTTAAAGACTTTGAGTTTTCTTTGGGGTGGAATTATGCTACAGGAAGGCCATTTACCAATATCGTTAGAGACCCAGAAAACTTTGCTTTTGGGGTACGAATTGATGAAAAAGGAATCAATCGAAATAGATTTAAAGATTACCATCGACTTGATGCCTCAGTGCTATACCGGTTCAACCCTAATAAAGATAGCCGATGGAAAGGAATGGTTGGTTTTTCTTTAAGAAACATCTACGATCGCAAAAACACGATTAGTCAAGGTTTTCTGGGAAGAGCAGACACCCAAGACTTAACCGAATATATTGAAAGTTTCCAAAGGGAATCTTTACGATTTACTCCCGATTTTGTGGTCCGTTTTTCTTTTTAAGCTCACGATTAGCATAATAAAGGAACATTGTATAAAACCATGCTTCCACCTATACTTAAATACTTTATTTACACCGCTTTTTCTAAATCATTAAGCACTTCCTTTAGTTTTGCCACGGTGACTGGTTTTACGATGTAATCGCTAACCAATTCGTAAGATCTTGCTCTATGCATATCTTCTGGATCTACGGAAGAGGAAACAATATAAATGACGATTTTTTTATCGCATGGTATTTTGATAAACTCATCCAAAAACTGCCATCCATCTAGAACCGGCATGTTGAGATCTAGCAGAATAACATCAGGCAGCTTTTCATTGTTGGATATTATGGATTTTAAATTATGCAGTGCCTCTTCTCCATCTCTAAAAACCATTAGGCTTTTACAAAAGTCAATAAGGTCCATTATTTTCCTAACTCCAAAAATGAAGATAGGATCATCATCTATAATACATGCAATGTCAATTTTTTTCATATCTCAAATAAACTTTAAACGTTGTACCTAGATTCACTTCACTTTTGACTGTAATTCTTCCTCCCATGGCTTCTATTTGATTCTTGGTAATAAAAAGCCCTATACCCCTGGCATCTTTATTATGATGGAACGTTTTGTACATCCCAAACAGTTTTGAACGATGCTTTTTTAAATCAATACCCAGACCATTGTCTGCTACGCTAAGAACCACAAAACCTTTCTCGATTTTGGTGCTCAACTCTACATAACTATCTCTGTTTTTTGCACTATACTTTATACTATTAGTGATTAAATTTAATAAGATGCTATCCAAATAAGCCGAAATACCCAAAATTCTAATATCTGGTGTCACATTATTTCTGATTTCGACCTCAGCCTCGGTTGCTATGGCCTTTACGCCCTCTATAGTTTTATTTGTTGCATCATAAAGATCTAGACCTACCAAATTTTCATCCAGCGAAGTATTCATTAACACCACCTCATTAAGATGAGAAATCGTTTCTGTAAGATGCCCGGAAGCGGTTTTAAACAACTTGATAATTTCGTTGTATTTCAACTCGGGATTTTCTTGCACAAATAAATCCAATAACATTTCAAAATTACCAGAATGAGACTTCAAGTTATGTGAAACAATATGTGCAAAGTTTTTCAATCGTTTATTTTGGTCTTCTGCTACCGCCAGCAGGGATTTTAGCTCTTCCTTTTTCTTAATTTTTGTAATATCATTGGCATGAATAATAATCCCTCCTACTTCATCTTCATCGGTATACCAGGGGCGAAACTCCCAGGATAACCATTGAATCGATCCATCTATTTTTTCAATGCGTTCTTCGCTATTCTTAATTACACTTCCTTGCAAACATTTTTTATGACTAAGCCTCCACTTTTTACCGATTATAGGCAACACCTCATAATGTGACCTTCCTAATACCAGTTGACCTTCGAGATCAAAAACACTTAACCATTCTTCTGATGCGGCCAAATATTCCATATTTCTATCAAGCATAGCAATAGCAGTAGGAGCTTGCTTAATAAATTGCTTGTTACGTTCATATGCCTTTTTCTTTTCGGTAATTTCCTGATGAGAGCCTACCATCCATTCTGGGTTCCCTTCTTCATCCCAACTAACCACTTTTCCCCTATCCAAAACCCAAATCAATTTTCCATTTCGATGACGCATTCTGGCCTCACACTCATAAATTTCGGTTTTACCCGCAAAATGATCTAGTAAAAGAGCATTCGACTTTTCCAGATCTTTTTTATAAGCATATTTCATCCAGGTATCAATAGAAACGGGTTCTAGCTCTTCTAGGTCATATCCTATGATCTCTGCCCAACGTTCATTAAAAATAGTTGCACCTGTTTTTACATTCCATTTCCAGGTTCCAAGGTTAGTCCCAGTGATTACTTGTTCAAAAAAGGCTTTTTGTAATCGTAACTCTTCCTCCTTTTCTTTAACCCTAGAGATATCTGTATGCGCTCCCAACATTTTCAGAGGCTTTCCATCTGCATCTCTAAACATCATCCCTCGGCATCGTATCCATACGGTATGGCCTAACTTATGTCTAAACCTAACGATCTGATCATACGGAATTTTGGGATCCTTGGCATGGGAGGCAAAATTGGCATATATATTTTTTAGATCTTCTTCAAAAACAATGGGTTGCCACGAAGAGGATTTATGTGGCATTTTCTTGGGGTCGTATCCAAACGTAGTCCAATACTCTGGACTCATCCATACATTATCGGGATTATCAAGATCCCAAAACCATATACCATCAAGTATAGCTTCCTGCAAAAAATCCAATATAGAAGTATCGGATCTAATTAAATCGTATAATTCTTTTTTGAGATAGTTTTCTTCGTTACCCAACAAGGAACCCTCTAAAATCTTTTGTTCTTCTTTCATCTTTTCGTCCTTTGTGAGATGTGTTTACCTGGGGTATATATAAATTTATAAATAATCTCACAGAACCTGCTGCTACAAAACCACAGTATTTAGATGTTAATGCCGTAAAAAATCTATTGAAAAATAAGCTCTCCAGTAAAGAACTGTTCTACCTCAACTACTGCAGGCCTGTTTACAGCGATAACATCTCCAGTACTTCGTATTGAACCGCGTAAAGAAAGTTGAGGATTAATAATAACCTTATTCGTTCCTCTATGAAAAACTTGAACATCATCTGCCACTAATTTTGCCGCTTCAAATCTTCCTGTGCCAGAAAAAATACCAACATTAAGATTTGTGGTCCTCCCAGAAATAAAGAAAGAAGTAATATTATTTCCGACTACTATTAAATCGTCTGAGTTTATGTTTAAATGAAAAGTTCCCGTTGTCGTTCCGGTATTCTCATTAAAATCTTCTGACAACAATCGTAGTGTTGGGTAATTCAAAACTCCGTCAGAAGAAATGTCAAATTGAGTTGCACTTCGTATTTCGGTAATATTAGGTGCGGTAACAAAAATTTTGGTTTGATTAAAATCTCGAAAAAAAGCACAATCATTATCGTCTTGAAGCACTAGTCGATCACCTTCTACAACAGCAGTCACTTCGTCAATCAAATTATCGCCTGTTTCTATAACAACAGCTCTATTTTCTCCCTGTCTAATAACCAACTCAACATTTGGGTTCACCAAAATCCTTGAAAAATCAGGGATTTCTACTTCTTGCCGAACAATATCTCCAGTTCGTTGAAAGCAATCAGGAGCATCTTCGGTATCACATCCAAAAAGCAATAATACTAACCCTATAAAGTATCCTATTTTCTTCATAACCTATACCCTATTGTAAATTCCATCGCTTCGGCTTTCGCTCCATGTGATCGTACAGTGAATTCGCCTATCCAATTTTTGGTAAAGTAATATCTTAATCCTGCACGTAAATAGGTTTGCCCTTCAAAATCAAAAGGATAATATACGTAATATCCGTATTGTGTTAAAACAGACACCTTGTTTACCCTTAGTTCATGACCAAGATACAATCCAACACGCTTTGAATCCTCGTCCCCTGTGGTACCATCATTAAAACCTCCACTAGCCCTGAAGTCTATAAATCGTTCTAGCGCTTTGGAGAAGAAAATTTCTGTTCCCAATTGAAAAGCGCTTTTTTTGTTGATTCTCTTATCTATAAAGGCTCCCAACGTATAAAATGGAAATTGCCCAGATCCTACTACATCGCTTTCATTAATACCACTCCGAAACAAAAAACCATATCCAAAAGGCTCACTACCTTTTACCAATCCCTTTTCTTTTTCTTGATATTCTGGGATATCTGCATCTAATTGATAGGTGATCCCAGCATTCAAAAACAAAGTGTTTGTACTTTTATTGGGCGCCTTGGCATTACCATTGGAATAATGTACAACACCAAGTCCGGCTTGTAATCCCAGCCCTTTTAATAAGTTTTCCTTTTTGAAATTCAATAAAAAGTAAGTAGCACTTGTTAAGTGCGAACCATGAGCTATATTCCTAAAATTATCATCTTCGTCATAGGGGTTAGTACTATACGCAAACCCTTGTCCTAAACGGAACATGAGATGTCGTTTCAAAAAATAAAAATTATAATGTGCGAAAAGACTAAAATGTTCTCCTAGGTAGGTATTATCCAGATCATTATAAATGAAAGAAACACCATATTCCGGATTATTATATAGCCTTTGCCACTCTTCGTCTCCAAATGTCTTTTTCTGAAAAGAAAAAATAACCCCAGAAGGATGTCCAGTGATCAGGTGAGATATATCTGGATTGTGTTTTAAAATAGTCCCGTAAAAATTATTGACATCTACTGTATACCAAGATTTAGACTCATTTTGAGCATACAGTTGAAAGCTAACAATGCATAATACGAAAGCCAGTCGTTTAATCATCGGGTAAAAGTAGTAATATTGGTAAAATTACCAACACCTGAAATACACAATGTTCAAAACGTTTTGAACAACTAAAAAATTGCTGAGGCGATCTTTTTTATATTATCCGATTTTCCCATAGAATAATAATGCAACACAGGAACTCCATACTCCATTAGTTCTTTAGACTGTTGAATTGCAAATTCTATCCCAACTTCTCGAACTTCCTTATTGGTTTTACATTGCTCTACCTCTTTTACCAATTCGTCTGGGATATCTAATTTAAATACTTGAGGCAATAACTGAAGATGTCTTTTTACAGCTACAGGTTTGATCCCAGGGATAATTGGAACATCAATCCCAGCTTCCTTTGCCTTTTCTACGAATTCAAAATATTTTTTATTGTCAAAAAACATTTGTGTAACTACATAATCCGCTCCAGCATCTACTTTATCCTTTAGCCTTCGAATATCAGAATCCATAGAAGGAGCTTCCAAATGTTTTTCAGGATATCCTGCTACTCCCACACAAAAATCGGATTGATTATCAGTTTCTATTACTTCATGTAAAAACTGTCCATTATTCATGTTTACAATTTGTTCTACCAACTCGTTGGCATAGCAATGCCCTCCTTTTGTAGGTGTAAAGTATTTTTCTTCCTTCATCGCATCACCGCGAAGCGCCATCACATTATCTATCCCTAAGTAATGACAATCCACCAACAAATATTCTGTTTCTTCTTTGGTAAAACCACCACATAATACATGCGGTATAGTATCTACATTATACTTGTGTGTAATCGAAGCACAAATCCCCACCGTACCTGGTCTCATTCGGGTAAGTTTTTTATCCAAAAGTCCATCTCTATCAATATAAATAAACTCTTCGCGCGAAGTCGTGACATCAATAAAGGGAGGATTAAACTCCATCAACGGATCTATATTATCATATAACTCCTGAATACTTCTTCCTTTTTGTGGTGGAATTAATTCAAAAGAAAACAAGGTTTTGTCTTTTGCTCTTTTTATATGATCGGTAACTTTCATTAGTGATGTTTATATTTTTATTGATGATTATTTTTTACTTGACTATAGATCAAATTAATTTGACCCAAATGGTAGATATCGTGGTCAACCGTTCCATTAACCATATATAGATTGGTGTAATCCTTGCCTAAAACAAATTCATACAACCAGGAATCGCGTTTACCTTCTAACAGCTGACATATAGTGTCTTGCAATACCACAATCTGATCGATGATTTCATCTTTCTGTTTCTGGTTGTTAATTGAGACATTTGGTCGCCAATCTTTGTCCGAATTCATCTCGATGCTATAGGTCTCGTTATCCTGTAATTTTTCTACCACAAACTTTTTCCAATCCATGGTATGAACCACCAATTCTGAAATAGAATGTACACCTCCTTTTGGTTTTTGATCCCAGAAGGTTACCGGAATCTTTTTGAGGCTACTCAAAAACGAGGGACCAAACCAAGGTTGGCCATCAAAAACTTCTTCGAGACGTGAAATACAATCTTCTATATCCATTACTGTTCAATTATGTTTGGGTTTAGCCATTTCTTAGCATGATCTAGGTCAATATTCTTTCGGTTTGCAAAATCCTCAACCTGATCTTCTTTAATCTTACCTAAACCAAAATATCTTGCCTCAGGATTACCAAAGTAATAACCAGAAACTGAAGCGGCAGGCCACATAGCCAGACTTTCAGTAAGCTCGACTCCAATAGCCTCCTTCACTTTTAACACTTCCCAAATAGTTATTTTTTCCAAATGGTCGGGACATGCTGGATATCCAGGAGCTGGTCTAATACCTTCATACTCCTCTTTGATCAACTCTTCGTTAGTCAAAAGCTCATTATTTGCATAACCCCAATCTTCTTTACGAACTTTTTCATGTAAAAATTCTGCAAAAGCCTCTGCCAATCGATCCGCCAAAGCTTTGATCATAATCGAGTTATAATCATCATGATCTGCTTCAAATTGAGCGGCTAATTCCTGAGTCCCAAAACCTGTAGTCACGCAAAAACAACCCATATAATCCTGTAATCCACTTTCTTTTGGAGCTATAAAATCGGATAAGGCAAAATTAGGTTTGCCTGCGTGTTTTTTTAATTGTTGTCTTAAGGTTCTAAACGTAAATATCTTGTCTTTATGAACGATTTCAATATCATCATCATTCACTGTATTGGCTTCAAACAAACCATATACCGCCTTTGCTTTCAATAATTTTTGATCGATTACTTTGTTAAGTAATTCTTGTGCATCCTTAAAAAGAGAAGTAGCTTGTTCACCTACGACTTCATCCGTAAGAATCCCTGGGTACTTGCCATGCAGATCCCAGGATCTAAAAAATGGTGTCCAATCGATATAGTCAATTAATTTGGCAAGTTCAAAATCTTGGATCACAGTCACTCCAAGAGCACTGGGAACATTAATACTAGATGTAGACCAGTTAATTTTGTACTTATTCTTTCTGGCTTCAGCAATAGACAAATATTCTTTTTGTTTCGTTCTCTTCAAGAAACCCTCTCTGAATTTCTCATAATCATCCTTTAAATCTCCCACATACTTTCCAGAATTCCTTTTATTCAACAAATCACCTACTACAGTAACTGCTCTGGATGCATCATTTACATGAACCACAGCGTTCTTGTATTGAGGATCAATCTTTACCGCAGTATGCGCTTTGGAAGTAGTCGCCCCTCCTATCAACAATGGAATTTTGAAATTCTTACGTTCCATTTCCTTGGCCAGATACACCATCTCATCGAGTGAAGGTGTGATCAACCCACTTAGTCCAATGATATCTACTTGTTGATCAATCGCTGTTTGTATGATTTTTTCGGGAGGTACCATCACTCCCAAATCAACGATTTCATAATTATTACATCCAAGGACTACAGAAACAATATTTTTCCCAATATCATGTACATCTCCTTTGACAGTAGCCATCAAAATCTTCCCGTTGGATTCGGTAACTGCATCTTTATCCTCTTCAATGAAAGGCAACAAATAAGCCACTGCTTTTTTCATTACACGAGCTGACTTTACTACTTGCGGAAGGAACATTTTCCCAGATCCAAAAAGGTCACCTACCACATTCATTCCTGTCATTAGGTGCCCTTCGATAACTTCTATGGGTTTGTCCACACTTTGCCTGGCCTCTTCAACATCTTCTTCAATAAATTGATCTATCCCTTTAACCAAAGCTCTGGTCACACGATCTTGAAGCGGTTCTTCTCTCCAGGAAAGGTCGATTGCTTTTTCCTTCTTAGTTCCTTTAACCGTTTC
Source organism: Aquimarina sp. AWH4_224 (assembly GCF_056160245.1). Classification (NCBI taxonomy): domain Bacteria; kingdom Pseudomonadati; phylum Bacteroidota; class Flavobacteriia; order Flavobacteriales; family Flavobacteriaceae; genus Aquimarina; species Aquimarina sp. AWH4_224. The sequence continues at coordinate 268,561 of NZ_JBSWWU010000006.1, forward strand.
GGCAAAATCCAATAATCTTTCGGTAGCATCTGTTCTTCTATCCAAAATAACATCTTCTACATGCTCCAGTAGATCTTTAGGAATATCATCATATACCTCCAACATAGCAGGATTTACAATACCTATATTCATTCCCGCTTTGATAGCATGAAATAAGAATACCGAATGCATTGCTTCCCGAACTACATTATTACCTCTAAACGAAAAAGAAACATTACTCACACCACCGCTTACACTACAGTGAGGTAAGTTGCTACGCACCCATCGTGTAGCTTCTATAAAATCTATAGCATTTTTACGGTGTTCATCCATCCCGGTTGCTACTGGGAATATATTGAGATCAAAAATGATATCTTCAGGTGGAAAATGAACCTCATTGACCAAAACATCATAAGAACGTTTTGCTATTTCTATTCTACGTTCATAATTATCTGCTTGCCCTACCTCATCAAAAGCCATAACAATCACAGCAGCACCATATCTTTTTATGGCCTTAGCTTGTTTTATAAATGCAGCTTCTCCCTCTTTGAGGCTTATTGAATTTACTACGCACTTACCCTGCACCACCTGAAGACCAGCTTCTATAATCTCCCACTTAGAGCTATCAATCATTATTGGTACCCTGGCAATATCTGGTTCTGAAACAATTAGGTGTAGAAACTTTACCATAGCTTCCTTACCATCGATCAAACCATCATCCATATTAATATCGATGATTTGTGCTCCTCCTTCTACCTGATGCCTTGCTATAGATAGGGCCTCTTCGTAATTTTCTTCTTTGATCAATCTCAAAAATTTACGTGACCCAGCAACATTGGTTCGCTCACCAACATTAATGAAGTTAGACTCTGGAGTAATGATTAATGGTTCCAGTCCCGATAGTTTCATATATCGCACTTCTTTACTCATATAGTCTCAATGGTTTTTGCAGATCTAGGTTTATAATCACTTACTAAATCTGCAATAGCTTTGATATGTTCCGGAGTAGTTCCGCAGCATCCTCCAACAATATTTACTAAACTTTTATCCAAATATTCTTTGATCTGATCTGCCATTTGTTCTGGAGTTTCATCATACTCTCCAAACGCATTAGGCAATCCTGCATTAGGATGCGCCGACACTGCAAAAGGTGCCTTTTGGGCCAGTACTTCTAAATGCGGAGTAAGTTGCTTCGCTCCTAGAGCACAGTTAAATCCAACCGATAACATCGGGATATGTGAAACCGATATCAAAAAAGCTTCAGCAGTTTGTCCCGACAAGGTTCTGCCACTAGCATCTGTAATCGTACCACTCACCATTATTGGAATAGCAATACCCCTTTCATCTTTCACTTCTTCTATAGCAAAAAGAGCTGCTTTGGCATTAAGCGTATCAAAAATAGTTTCTACCAACAATATATCAGCTCCTCCATCTACAAGCCCTTCTACCTGTTGTTTGTATGCTACTTTCAACTCTTCAAAACTAATTGCTCTAAAGCCTGGATCATTCACATCAGGAGACATGCTTGCTGTCTTATTTGTAGGTCCAATAGCACCTGCAACGAATCGAGGTTTGTGAGGTTCGGCCTTGGTAAATTCGTCTGCGACCTCTTTTGCTATTTTGGCAGATTGATAGTTCAGTTCATACGCTAATTCTTCCATTTCATAATCTGCCATTGCTATTGTTGTCCCTGAAAACGTATTTGTTTCAACGATATCTGCTCCGGCTTCAAAATACAAACGGTGGATTTCCTTAATCGCTTCAGGCTGTGTAATACTTAACAAGTCATTATTTCCTTGTAAAGGAACTTTCCAATCCTTAAATCGATCTCCTCTAAAATCTTCTTCGGTAAATTTATGACGCTGTAGCATGGTTCCCATTGCCCCATCAAGAACAAGAATTCGTTCTTCTAGTATTTCTCTAATATCTTTCATTATCTTTTTCCATATAAAATAGTACTCTTTCCTTAGAGATTAGATTCTTGTCTGGGAGAATCCCATAACAAAAACGACAAACTTCTCTTATAAGAGTCTACGTATTATTAATAATTATGATATCAAGAAAAATGAAAGGTAGTCTCTATGGCCTTTCTTCGGGTTATCTTCTCCTGAATTTCAGGATAGAATGTAGCACCTTCTTTAACAGATAAAGGGTTGCTAAGGTTTCACAGGGTCTACTCCCTCCACCTTTCTTGATAACAATTACATGAATTTATGAACTAAATAGCTATCGCTATTAATCGCATACAAATTAAAGGCATAGCCATTTGTTATGCAAGTTTATTTACTACTTTTATGATTCTGGAGCCAACTCAATTTCCAACCCATCCAATGCTGGAGTGATCGGAATCTGGCAACCTAATCTACTATTATCTTCAACATAAAAAGCCTCTGCCAACATCAGATCTTCATCATCACTCATCTCTGGCAATTCGTGATCTGATAAAACATAACATTGACAAGAAGCACACATCGCCATTCCTCCACACGTTCCTTCTACCGGAAGTTCATAAGCTTTACAAACCTCCATCAGATTCATATTCATATCTGTTGGTCCTTGCACTTCGTGCACTACTCCTTCTCTATCCTTAATCTTTATGGTAACGTCTGACATATTTCTTGTCCTTAATGCTTTAAAAATTCAACAAATATAGTGGTGTTTGTGTTTTTGAAGAATTATTTAAGATATACTTAAGTTTTCTCTTCTCTTTTCAGAAAAGAGAAAACTCAAATTGTCTTATATGATTGCTTTTACAACTTCTTTCTTTGCCTCTTTTTTGGTACCATCAAATCCTTCTACTCCACCTACAGTTGTATACTTCATTACGTATTTCTTGTCTGGGTGAATTCTTTGGTATGCACTCTGGCACATGATAGCGGCTTCGTGGAAACCTGAAAGAATCAGCTTAAGCTTTCCTTTATAGGTATTTACATCTCCTATGGCGTAGATCCCAGGAATATTAGTTTGATAATCATAAGAATTATCAACTTTTATAGCGTTCTTTTCTATTTCTAATCCCCAATTGGCCATTGGCCCTAATTTTGGAGACAACCCGAATAAAGGAATAAAATGGTCGGTTTCTAATCGGATATCACCTTTGGTTTTATGTTTTATCCCAACAGCTGCCAAGTGATCTTCTCCTTCTAGTTCTTTTACTTCTGCCTCTGTAATCAGATTTACTTTACCTAATTTGGATAGTTCACCAACCTGCTCTACAGAATCTAACGCTCCTCTAAACTCGTTACGTCTATGTACTAGCGTCACTTCGCTTGCTACATCCGCCAAGAAAATGGTCCAATCTAGTGCAGAGTCTCCTCCACCTGCAATCACTACTCTTTTATCTCGATATACTTCGGGATCGCGAATAATATAGGCTACTCCTTTATCTTCAAAATCCTGAATATTTGGAATAGGAGGTTTACGTGGCTCAAAAGATCCTAAACCACCTGCAATTGCAATAACAGGGGCATTATGTTGAGTTCCTTTGTTGGTCGTTACCAAAAAGGTATCATCCTCTAATTTTTCAATAGTTTCTGCTCTCTCACCAAGCGTAAATCCAGGATTAAAAGGCTTAATCTGCTCCATTAGATTATCTACTAATTGCCCTGCCAAAATCTCAGGAAATCCTGGGATATCATAGATAGGTTTCTTAGGATAAATTTCTGAGCACTGTCCACCTGGTTGTGGAAGCGCATCAATTAAATGCGTTTTTAACTTCAATAATCCCGCTTCAAAAACAGTGAATAACCCTGTAGGTCCAGCTCCGATGATTAAAATATCAGTCTTGATCATGTTCAACTTCTTTTTTTCCTATTAATCCTTTTGTGAATTCGTTTAGCGTTTCCACTTTTTCTTCGAAATCACCTTTTATTGTTTTTCTATATTCATTTAAATTCTTTACCAAGTCGTCTATGTTTTCTGGCAATACTTCTTCAAAAAACTGACGCAATCTTTTGGCTGTTGTAGGCGACTTTCCGTTAGTCGAAATCGCCACCTTTACATTACCTTTTGTAACGATTCCTCCCATATAAAAATCACAGTATGGGGGATTATCTGCTACATTCACCAATTTGCTTCTTTTTCTACAGTCTTTGTACACTTTCATATTCACTTCTGGCACGTCTGTAGTTGCAATCACTATATGTTTATCTTTAAGGAATCGTCTATGATATTTCTTTTCTATCATTCTTACTCCAAACTTATTGGCCAGAGCAATGGTTCCTTCTCTAAACATAGGCGATACCATCGTCACCTTAGCATCAGGACTGGATTTTGTCAAGAATGTTAGTTTTTCTTCAGCTACATTTCCTCCTCCTACGATAAGCACCTCAAGGTTTCTAACCTTCAAAAAAACCGGATATAGATTATTTCTTTCTTCCATCACTATCATCCTTACGATCCAGATGCATCTATTTTGTTTACCTCTTCATAAATTGAAGCCAGTTGCACTTTCTGTCGAACTACTTCTCCTATCACAATTATAGCTGGCGAAGACAATTCTTGATCAGCAACAACCTGCTCAATTGTTTGTATGGTACCCATACCAAACTGTTCTTTTTCGGTAGTTCCATTTTGAATAATCGCTACAGGCACCTCTTCTTTATTTTCGGCTGCAAAAATACGAACTATTTCGCTTAACTTACTCATCCCCATCAAAATTACCACAGTTGCTTTTGATTTTGCCGCCAGGTAAACATCCTGTGATAATTTGTGGGATTTTGTAGTTCCGGTAATTACCCAGAAGCTTTCTGAAGCTCCTCTTCGGGTTAACGGAATTCCTTGGTATGCTGGCACCGCCAATGAAGAGGAAATACCAGGCACCATATCCGTTACAATACCAAATTGTTTAACATAATCGATCTCTTCAGCACCACGACCAAAAATAAATGGATCGCCTCCTTTGAGTCTTACTACATGACCATGGCTTTTTGCTCTCGCCACTATTAAATCATTGATCTGCTCTTGCCTGTAGGCATAGCATCCTTTCCTCTTACCTACAAATATTTTTTCGGCATTAGGAGCGTAATGCAATAACTCTTCATTGATGAGTGCATCATACAACACCACATCCGCAGCCTCTAGAGCTTTTATTGCCTTCAACGTGATCAGATCAGGATCCCCAGGACCTGCTCCTACTACTGTTAATTTTGGTGTTTTATGAATACTCATCATTTACTCTTTTCTTTTATTTTTACACTTACTTGATCACGGGTTTATCCCTCTACGAATCAAACAAATGTATAGCTTTAAGCACTTTCTACCTCAAGCGCTCTGTAAGATTGTACTTTTTGTAAAAATTGCTGTGCAATTTTAATATAATCCAAAGCAAAGTCCTTTGTTGGTGCGTTTTTCTGAATCTGATATACCAGATCCGCAAAGGTTCCTTCCAGGTTTATCTTTTTAGTCTCAACAAAAAGTTCATCAAACTGTCTGATAATTCCCGCATGCGTATTGGTCTTTTTGTTTTCTGCAATCAATAATGCCTTTGCAGAATTCACTAAAGAACTATAAGTATGATATACCGCATCAGAATACACTTCACTATCAAAGGAAGTTTTGGCATTTTGGATTTTCTCTTCACTTTCCAAAAATAGCGTAGCTACCAAATCAATTACTACACCTGCACATTCTCCTACACCAATGGCTTTTATATATTTTTCTTCATTACCCCAATCCACAAAATCTTCTGGAGTAAGGTTATCAATTTCAGAAAGGTCTGTAAGCAAATCATAGAAATACTTTTCTCCCTTTTCTGCATAATAATCTACAAAAAGTTGATCCTTGGCATTCGCTTCAAAATCATTAAGAATACGTCTTAAAGCCTCTGGTCCTCTTCTACTTGGGATTTTCACCACTTTGTCTGCAAAACGACCATTTCCGTCTCCTAAATTCCCACCACCTAGCAATACCTGAAGTGCTGGTGCTACTAACTTATCCTTAGTACGAATCGACATCCCCTGGAAACCTATATTAGCCATATTATGTTGCCCACAAGCATTCATACATCCACTAATTTTGATCACTAGATCTTCTTTTTCCAAATATTGTGGATATTCTGCCTTAAGTACTCGCTCTAACTCATCGGCAATACCAGTACTACTAGCAATTCCCAAGTTACAAGTATCCGTCCCTGGACATGCAGTAATATCTACCGCTTTGTTGTATCCTGCTTCGGTGAAACCAAGTTTTCCTAATTCCTGATAGAAAAATCGAACTAAATCTTCTTTAACAAAAGGAATCAATATATTTTGACGCAAAGACAATCTTAACTCTCCCGCTGCATATCGTTCTACTAAATCTGCTAATAATCTTGCTTTGTCTGTATAAAAATCTCCTAATAGTACTTTAATTCCTATCGCAACATATCCTTCTTGCTTTTGAGGGATCACATTCGTTGATTTCCAAAGTTCAAAAGCTTTCTGATCTTTGATAGTTACCTGAGGGGCTTCTACAGCTACTGGAGTAGAAACTTCGTAGGCCTCTGCATCGATAGGTACCGTTTTATTTACAATTGCTTTTTGCTCTGCTTCTACCAGCTCTTTGAATGCCTCTAGACCGATATCCTTAATCAAGAACTTCATTCTGGCCTTGGCTCTACTCTTTCTCTCACCGTGGCGATCAAAAATTCTTAATACCCCTTCCATTAGAGGAATAATTTTATCAGTCGACAAAAAGCTATATAATTCATCTGCATGTCTAGGCTGTGATCCTAATCCACCACCTAACATTACTTTAAAACCTCTAACTCCATTTTCAATTTTGGCAATAAAACCAAGATCGTGCATATAAGATAGTCCTGTATCCTCATCGGTTCCAGAAAAAGAAACTTTGAATTTACGCCCCATTTCCTGACAAATCGGATTTCTCAAGAAATTTTGAAACACTGCATGTGCATAGGGAGACACATCAAAAGGTTCATTTACATCAATCCCAGCAGTTTCTGAAGCCGTTACATTACGTACTGTATTTCCGCAAGCTTCTCTTAGGGTCACATCATCTTTTTCCAGTTCTGCCCACAACTCTGGAGTTCTATTTAAATCTACATAATGAATCTGAATATCCTGACGTGTAGTGATATGCAAACGCCCTCTGGAATACTCATCAGACACTTCGCAGATACGTTTTAATTGATTGGATTTCACTTTTCCATACGGTAGCTTAATACGAATCATCTGCACTCCTTCCTGACGCTGACCATATACTCCACGAGCCAAACGAAGGCTACGAAACTTCTCTTCATCAATCTTACCCTTATGGAATTGCTCTATTTTATTAGCCAATTCGATGATGTCTTTTTCGACAACTGGGTTTTCTATTTCAGTTCTAAAACTTTGCATCTTTTTTGGTGTTTCGGCCCTTCAAAAAAGGACATAATTATGACTTTTGTGTATTTATTTTTTACCGCAAAAATCGTATGATTTTATTCTGTGAAAATCGACTCTATCTTTACTCTATAAATCCAACTCCTGATGTATTATTGGTTTGTGAATCTATTAATATAAAAGAGCCCGAAGCTTTATTTTTACTATATGAATCAAATGCCAATGGCTTACTTAACTGTATCTGTACTTTACCAATTTCATTAAGTGTAAGCGTATTCTTTGAAGTATCTTCTCCAGAGAAATCTGTCGCAATGGTCCCACTTATGTTTTTCACTTTAGCCAAAATGCGATTGCTCCCACTTTGCACAAAGTAATTGCTCCCTGGATTTAGCGCTTTACTATCCATCCAGCAAACAGTTGCTGTTAATTGTTTTTCAACTTTTGGTTGCTCTTCTGATTTTACAATCATATCACCCCTACTAATGTTGATATCATCTTCCAGGGTTATGGTACAAGAACTTCCTCTTCCTGCTGTATCAAACTTCTTATCAAAGAAATAAATCTCTTTTATTTTTGAAGAAGTTAGTGAAGGTAGTACAGTTACTTCATCTCCTACAGAAATATCTCCTCCATACAATTTCCCAGCATATCCTCTGAAGTCATGAAATTCTTCAGTCTTCGGTCGAATTACAGTTTGCACCGGGAAACGAACTTGCGCTTTTTCATAAACATCCTGAGCATTTAGTTTTTCCAAGTGTTCCAGTAATGTTTGTCCTTCGTACCAAGGTGTACTTTCTGATTTTTCTACCACGTTATCTCCTTGTAAAGCACTTACCGGGATAAAGGTGATATTTTGATCTTTATATTCGCTCTTATCAATAAGTTTCTGAAAATCTGCTTTTACAGCTTCGTAAGTTTCTTCTGCATAATCTACCAAATCCATCTTGTTGATCGCTACAATCACATCTTTTACTCTCAATAAGTTATTGATGAAAAAATGACGATAGGTTTGTTCTACCACTCCTTTTCTGGCATCTACCAAAATAATAGATGCTTGCGAAGTTGATGCTCCCGTTACCATGTTTCGGGTATACTCAATATGACCCGGAGTATCAGCGATGATATAGCTCTTCTTTTTTGTTGAAAAATATATGTGTGCTACATCGATTGTTATTCCTTGTTCACGCTCGGCTACTAAACCGTCTGTAGCTAACGAGAAATCTAAATAATCGAATCCATTAGCTTTACTCTTTGCCTCAATAGCTTCTAATTTATCGGTCGTCAATGACTTGGTATCGTATAGAATTCGACCAATCAAGGTACTTTTACCATCGTCTACACTTCCTGCTGTTGCTATTTTTAGTACTTCCATCCTACTATATTTGGTTGATGTTTGAAAATCAAAACTGTTTTTTTACAGTCTAAATGATCAACTCATTAAAAATATCCTTGTTGTTTACGTTTTTCCATCGCTGCTTCAGATCGCTTATCATCAATACGCGCTCCTCGCTCCGAAATCTTTGATTCTCTTATCTCTGCTACTACTTTGTCTATAGATACTGCCTCAGACAACACTGCCGCCGTACAAGACATATCTCCTACAGTACGAAAACGTACCATTCTCTCCTCTACGATTTCATCTTCTTCTCGAAATACCACATCGTCTTCTGCAGACCAGATCATACCGTCTCTGATAAATGTTTTTCTTTTGTGGGCAAAATAAATTGATGGTATTTCTATCTCCTCCTTTTGGATATAACTCCAAACGTCAAGCTCTGTCCAGTTACTGATTGGGAATACACGTACATTTTGTCCCAAATCTATTTTCCCGTTAAGGTGATCAAATAATTCTGGGCGTTGATTTTTTTCATCCCATTGCCCAAAATCATCTCTAACCGAGAAAATACGTTCTTTGGCTCTAGCTTTCTCTTCGTCTCTTCTGGCTCCACCTATCGCAGCATCGAATTTAAATTCTTCTAACGCATCTAATAGTGTAGTAGTTTGTAAACTATTACGACTTGCATACTTTCCTTTTTCTTCTACTACCTTTCCTTGATCGATAGAATCCTGAACATTTCGAACGATAAGTTCAACTCCCAATTCTTCTACCAATCTATCTCTGAATTCTATAGTTTCTGGAAAATTATGCCCAGTATCGATATGTAAAAGTGGGAAAGGAATTTTTGCTGGATAAAAAGCTTTTTGAGCTAATCTCACCAAGGTAATCGAATCTTTTCCTCCAGAAAACAGAAGTACAGGCTTCTCGAATTGAGCTGCAACTTCTCTAAGAATATAAATCGCTTCACTTTCTAAGGCGTTTACCTTCAACAATGAAGCACTACTCAAATCTTCTTTTAATCCGTTTAGTTGCTCTACTTTCTTTTCTAGTATTTCCATGCTTCGTTCTTCGTTATTATTAGTTAGTATGCAACCCACACTCCCTGTTCTCTAACACCTTGGTTGGGTCAAAATATTTAAATTCGTTAGGTAAATTGTTTTCTTCTAAATACACATCCAATTCTGCATCACTGTAGTAGTAAAAAGGACTTACTTTTAGCACTCCATCTTTCCCCACACTCAAAATATCAAGAGAATCTCTTAATGCAGTCTGTCCTTTTCTCAAGTTGGTAAACCATACATCAGGAGCATGTTCTGCCATTGCTCTCCCAAAAGGTTCTAATTTTACTTGCTCGGTAAATTCTTTGTGCTTTGGATCATCGATATCAGGAATACCCATTACAACATCACGATGTGCAGTAGTTTGTTTAGGCACATACAATTTGACATTCAATTCTAATTGCTCAATTACATGCTCTGCATGTCTGTATGTATTTGGAGTATTATATCCAGAATCACACCAAATCACAGGCATATCTTTTTGTGCACCAACACAAACATTAAGTATAGCCGCCTCGTAAGGCCTAAAATTAGTAGTTACCACAGCTTTTTTTGCTTGTGCAACCGCCCATTGTGCTATTTCTAAAGGAGTCTTTTCTTTAAGCTCCCTATTTAAATCTTCAATTTCTTTTTCTGTAAAGCTCATTTTATCGTCTTGATTCAGGACCTTATTTCTTTTTCAAAATCACAATTATTTTCCCCATTTGATACGATTCCAAATTCTTTCATGGAAGAAATACAGAATCATTTTGGTGACAAAATCAACAGATGCGATAGAAGTAGCCAATACGATTTCTCCAGTCAACAAGTAAGAAACCACAAGCGTGTCCAACGTTCCTATAACCCTCCAGCTAATCGCTTTTGCTATACTACGAATAGGCTTTTCTGATGTCCTATCGCTGTCATAGGTCGTTTTCTTGGAAGCTACTTTATCTAATATCATTTGATCAACAATCATACTTTTTTTTGCTAATTCTATTATCCTATCGGAATACTAGGATTTAAAACAAATGTATATATAAAATTTTACATAGTACATACCATTGGTCGATTTTTATGAAATTACTAACAAAGCCTATATAAATTCATGAATATTATTAACCTTCCTTATCTTTTATGTTAAATCTTAGGTGGTATATTAACAAAACCTAAGTACTTTTATAAACAATATGACTGTAAACAAAGCGTTTATGAATGTATAAATTCAAAAAAACCAAAAGCAAGATGAAAAGATTAGCCTTATTATTATTTTTAGCCGGTTCGACATTATTCGTTTCATGTGGTGACGATGATGACGCAATTGAAATTAATGGGTCTTTGATCCCCGGAGAATGGAATCTAACAGAAATTAGATCCGAAAATGGAAAAGCTTCGACAACTATTGAAGGCATTCCGGTAAGTGGAGATTACAGTATTTCTGGAAAAGATTACACCGCAACAGTAACTTTCACAGAAGCTACTGCAGAAAACGAACCCAACACTGTTACCGGTTCTGGAGGATTTACACTAGTAGCTAGTGTTACGATACCTACGCAAGATCCTATTGAAGTAGAACAAAACATCCCTGAATTTATAGGTTCTGGAGAATGGTCTGTATCTGGCAATACACTTACGGTTACCGTTCAAAACGAAACTACTTCTTACGAAATCACTTCATTAACAGAGCAATCTATGACATTAAAAATTGCTATTGATGAAGAACGTACTATAGAAAACCTAACAGTCGCTGTTACTGGAGATCAATTTATAGTGCTTACCAAACAATAGTATTAGATAACAAGATGTTTTTAAACAAAGAGAGGCAAATGATGAACTGCCTCTCTTTTTTGTTATAGTGTAGCTAAAGCTTGTTCTATATCGGCAATGATATCATCAACATGTTCCAGCCCTACAGAACATCGAACCATTCCGTCGGTAATTCCAACCACTGCCTTATCCTCTTGTGCCAGTTTGCTATGGGTGGTAGAAGCCGGGTGGGTAACAATAGTTCTGGTATCTCCAAGATTAGCAGACAAAGAACACATTTGTATGCTATCAAAAAATGTTTTTCCTCCTTGTACACCCCCCTTAACTTCAAAAGCTACGATATTGCCCCCTAATTTCATTTGTTTTTTGGCAATATCATACTTTGGATGAGATTTCAAAAAAGGATACTTTACCCAATTCACTTTGGGGTGTGACTCCAGGAATTGGGCTAATTTCAGGGCATTTTCGCAATGCTTTTCTACCCGAACTGCCAAGGTTTCCAAACTTTTGGATAACACCCAAGCATTAAATGGCGACAATGCCGGCCCAGTATTTCTAGAAAACAGATAGATCTCTCTGATTAACTCTTTTTTACCTACAGTAACTCCACCCAAAACTCGTCCCTGCCCATCAATCAATTTGGTAGCAGAATGGATCACCAAGTCAGCACCAAAAGTAATTGGATTTTGAAGGTATGGTGTAGCAAAACAGTTATCGATAACCAGAAGTAGGTTATGTTTTTTTGCAATTTGACCCAGAACCTCCAAATCCAGAACATCTACTCCCGGATTGGTAGGAGATTCAGCATAAATGATCTTAGTATTAGGTTGAATCAACCCCTCTACGTTTTCCAGCTCATCCACTCTGAAATAGCTAGTTTCTATATTCCATTTTGGGAAATATTTGGTAAACAAGGTATGCGTAGAACCAAACACCGATCTAGCCGAAACGATATGATCTCCAGCATCTAGTAAAGCCGCAAAAGTAGAAAAAACTGCCGCCATCCCTGTTGCAAAAGCATAACCATCTTCTGCTCCTTCCAGTTTGCAAATTTTATCTACAAACTCTGAAGTGTTTGGATTGCTAAAACGGCTATACAGATTTCTTTCTTTTTCTTCGGCAAAAGAAGCTCTCATTTCTTCAGAATCTTCAAAAGTAAACCCTGAGGTCAAATACATAGGAGTCGAGTGCTCCAAAAATTGTGTTTTTTCTGTTTGCGTTCTTACCGCTTGTGTTTCAAAATGTTGGCTATTTTTGCTCATACTTCTTCATTATTTACAACCACCTTGTAATTGATGGTCGCCGTAGGCTCAAGGGTTTTTGATACAGAGCAGTACTTTTCGAATGATAATTGTGCTGCTCGTTTTGCTTTTTCCGGAGCAATATCTCCTTCTAGGTACACAGTAACATCGATTTCTTTAAATGGCTTTGCTCCATCAATTTCTACACGTGTTCCATCCACCTCTGCTCTATAATCTGTGATATCTTGTCTTTGTTTTTTCAGAATAGAAATCACATCTATCGCACTACATCCTGCTACTCCCATCAATACATATTCCATTGGACTTGGAGCCAGGTCATGTCCTCCAACTGCTGCTTTACTATCGATATGGGTAACATGCCCTCTTTCGTTTTTTAATTCGAAGTGATAATCGTTATCTATTCTTTTTAACTGTATTTTCATTTGTTTAATTTTTTTAATGATTTCCTTTTTCTGCCAATCGAAGTATATCACCAAATACACCACGGGCGGTAACCGCTGCTCCGGCACCTGCACCTTGAATAACGATCGGCTGATCTCCATAGGATTCAGTGTAAATCTCGAATATGGAGTCGGAACCTTTTACTTGTCCTAACGCGCTTGTTGCCGGAACCGAAACCAATTTCACATCCAAATTCCCCTTTTCCTGAGAGAGATCCCCCCAAAGATCACCAATATATCTCAATACACAACCCGGCTTTTGCGCATCTTTAACTTTTTGATACACCTCATCCAATTCGGAAATCCGATTTAAAAAGCCGCTAACCTCTCCTTCTCTCAGATTTTCCGGAATTAAATTATGGATTTGCACATCATCAAATTCATTACTCAAATCCAATTCTCGAGCAAGAATCAACAGCTTCCTCCCCACATCATTACCACACAAATCTTCTCTAGGATCTGGTTCTGTATATCCACTATCAATTGCTTCTTGTAATACTTCACTAAATGGCCTATCCTCTACAGAAAAGGTGTTGAACAAATAACTTAACGACCCAGAAAACACCCCTTTAATTCTAGTAATATTCTCGCCAGACAAATGCAACAGTTTTATGGTGTCGATTAATGGCAGCCCAGCTCCCACATTGGTTTCATATAGATATTCCTTTTGATTTTCTCTAAGTTTTGCTCGTAAATCTTTATAAAAATCAAATTCAAGGGTGTTTGCTACTTTATTAGAAGACACCAGATCAAAACCGTGATCGATCAATTCAATATAGTTAGACACAAAACTTTGACTAGCCGTATTATCGATAGCTATTAAGTTTTCGAGGTGATGTTGCTTTGTAAAATCAATCACATCCTGAATCGTATATGGTTCGCCAGCATCTTTGATTTCTTGTTTCCATCTAGTATCGATTCCATTTCGTTTTAACAGTACCTTCTTAGAGTTGGCCACTGCAAAAACATTCAACTTGATATGTTTTCTACTTTCGATTTGCTTGGCAGATTGCAAGATCTGATCAATTAAGGTCCCTCCTACCAAACCGTGTCCAAATATGGCAATATTTACCTTTTTAGAAATTTCAAAAATCTCACCATGAATCACATTAAGCGCCTTATGTAACTGCTCTTTTTTAACTACAAGACTTACATTTTTTCCGGAAACCGTATTGTTAAACAGTAACGGAATCACTTGGTTTTTGATCAACGCATTATAAGGCTTATGAAAAGTACTCAAATCCTGGCCTATGATCGAAATTACAGCAACTTGATCTTCAATACTAATAGCACTTACATCTCGTTTGTAAAAATCGGCTTCAAACTCTTCTTCGAGAATAAATTTGGCTTCATTGGCTTGATCCGCCTGGACCACAAAGCCGATCCCTCTTTCTGAAGATCCTTGCGAGATAATACTTACGCTAATATTTCTTTGTGCCAGAGTTCTGAATATTCTAGCATCGATTCCTACTTTACCCAGTAGACCCCTACCTTCCAAATGAATTAAAGCTACATTATCAAGAACAGACAAAGATTTTATTCCTTTTTCACTTTCTTCTGAAGTAATTAAAGTCCCCTTGTTACCGTGATCAAAAGTATTTAAAATACGTAACGGGATGTTTTTTTCTAGTAAGGGAATAATCGTCTTGGCATGCAAGATATTAGCCCCAAAATTAGCCAATTCGTTGGCCTGGGCAAAAGACAATTTTTCTATTTTTTGCGCTTCTGGAACCAGGTCGGGATTAGCCGTATAAATTCCATTTACGTGTGTAAAATTTTGCAACTCTTCGGCCTCGAGGTAATTTGCCAATAATGAGGCTGTATAGTTACTCCCGTTTCTTCCTAACGTAGTTGTTTCCTTTTTTGTATTCGATGCAATAAAACCGGTAACCACATTAACTGTACTCCCATTGTATTTTTCAAAATGGGCCAAAATATTTTCTTTCGACAATCGATCCAGGGGCTGTGCATCTCCAAACTGTTCGTCGGTGACAATTAACTCTCTACTATCGGTAAAATTTGCATTGATATTTTTTGCCTTAAGTAGTTGAGTAACCAGTTTTGCTGAAATCACTTCTCCTTGAGACAACACCTGATCTTTTATCCGTTTGCTATAATCACCTAATAGCGAAACTCCTTCAAAAAGTTTATCCAGTGTATTAAACTCATTCTCAAACTGAACATTTTCAAAATCTGCCAGTTGATATTTCTTGAAAGCTTCTAATTGTGCCTTGTAACTTTCATTTTTTCTGGCTTTTTCCAATATTTTTTCCAGCTCGTTAGTTGTATTTCCTCTAGCAGATAAAACAACGGTGATCTTTTCTCCTTGTTTGACTTTATCTTCTATAATGGTAACCACGGTTTCAATTCCTTTTCCGTTGGCTAACGATTTTCCTCCAAATTTTAGAACTTTCATTTTTCTTTTCTTTAAAAAATCTCTTTCAACAATTCGTTCATTTGTTCAAACTCAATCAAAAATGCATCATGACCGTGTACAGAGTCGATGAGACTATGATTAATATTTTTTTTCACTTTCTTCAATTCGTTGTAGGTAGCTACATCTTCGGCTGCTGTAAAAAAGACATCAGAATTAACACTCACCAGATGAATATTGGATGAAATCCTACCAGCTACCTCAAGAAAACTTCCTCTTGATGCTGTGATGTCGATATTTGCTAGGATATAATTCAACTCTTTGTACGCCGAAAGGGTAAATCGATGCTTCAATTTTTCTCCATGATGCAATAGCCAACTTTCTATATTAAACATGTCTTTATCTGCATTATAGGTCCTATCGAACTTTTGCTTAAAGGATTCTGGAGATCTATATATCAGCATCGCATGAAGTCTGGCATCATGAACTGGATTACTAGAATTAAGCAATATTTGTTCTTGCACCAAGCAATTGGCTTTTAGCCAATCTGTGGATTTCCAATCGGTAGCTACGGGAATTAAATTTTTAATCAAATCGGGCTTTAACGCTGCCAATTCCCAGGCAATACCTCCTCCTACAGAACCGCCAATTACAGCATACAGTTCATGAATAGCTAATACCTCTAACCCCTCTGCAAAAAGAACAGCAACATCTCTTGCGTTAAACAACCTATAGTCATCAATCAAATTCTCTACTACTCCATCATATCCGTTACCCGGAATATTAAATGAAATCACAGTATATTTATTGGTATCAATACATTTCCCCGCCCCAATAAGGCCATTCCACCATCCTTCATTTCCACATACTGTAGAGTTACCCGTTAACGCATGATTAACCAGTACCACAGGAGCTTGATGAATCGGTTTCCCAAAAACCTCATAGGTTAGAGGAATATGATCGATATGTTTCCCTTTTACCGTTGTAAAATTTGAGATGTCTATTTTTTGCAGCATGCAAACCTATTCTATTAAGTTATTGTATTGTCTCTCTCACTTTAGAAAAAGCAACTTGCAAATCTGTCTTAAGATCATCGATATCTTCTAATCCTACAGATAATCGAATCAAATCCTGGGTTACTCCTGTGGATTGCTGTTGCTCATCCGTAAGTTGTTGGTGTGTTGTACTAGCCGGATGAATGATCAATGATTTAGAATCTCCGATATTCGCCAGTAACGAAAAGATGTTAGTTTCGTTTGCCACAGTTTTTGCGGAATCGAATCCTCCTTTTACTCCAAAAGTGATAATTCCACTTTGTCCTTTGGGAAGGTATTCTTTTGCTAAAGCATGGTACTCATCATCTTGTAAGCCTGGATATCGTACCCAGGTTACTTCATCTTGTTCTTGTAACCATTGTGCTAATGCTAATGCATTTTCGCTATGCTTTTTAATTCTGATTTCTAATGTCTCCAGCCCTTGAAGAATTTGAAACGCATTAAATGGGCTAAGTGCGGCCCCATGATCTCTTAATCCTTCAATTCGAACTTTGGCAATAAATGCAGCAGCGCCTAATGCCTCATGATATACTAATCCGTGATAACCTGGGGAAGGTTCTGTAAATTCTGGAAACTTTCCACTTGACCAATCAAAAGTACCTGCATCAATAATCGCTCCTCCCAGAGAGGTCCCGTTACCGCTTATGTACTTGGTTAAAGAATGGATTACAATATTGGCGCCGTGTTCTATTGGATTCAACAAAGCAGGAGTAGCTACTGTATTATCTACAATCAAAGGTACTTTGTATGCCTTGGCTTCTTCCGAAATGGATTTCAAATCCAACACATCTAACTTTGGATTCCCCAAAGACTCTACAAAAAATACTCTGGTATTTTCTTGTACTGCATCCTTGAAATTTTTGGCATCAGACGGATCCACAAAAGTGGTAGTGATCCCGAATCTCGGCAGGGTGACATTCAATAAATTATAGGTTCCTCCATACAAGCTGCTGGACGCCACAATATGGTCACCTGCTTTCAACAAAGTCAACAACGTAGTATTGATGGCCGCAGTTCCTGAAGCAGTAACGACTGATGCAATACCTCCTTCTAAGGCTGCCAAGCGTTGCTCCAAGATATCATTGGTGGGGTTATTTAATCGAGTGTAAATGAATCCCGGCTCGGAGAGGTTAAACAAATTAGCTGCATGATCTGCATTGTTAAATACATACGAGGTTGTTTGATAAATAGGAACTGCTCTTGTCCCTCCATTTACGGTAACATCATGACCTGCATGTAAAGCTTCTGTTGCAAATTTTTGTGTGCTCATAATTTTCTACTTTAAATTTTAATATTGATTTAAAATTCAAATACATCAAATACTCCAACACTATTGAGTAGATATAGAAAATTAAAAAGAAAGGATATTAGAATTACCTAAACGGTAATTACATCGAGTTATCTTTTCCTGAATCTCAGGATAGAATTTAGCACCTTCTTTAACAGTTAAAGGGTTGCTAAGGTTTCATAGGGTCTATTCCCTCCACCTTTCTTAATAACTTACTAAAATGTATAAGAAACTTCGCAACAAAGCTAGTAATTATTTTGGAACTGCAATATGATCTCCAAAAAAATTATGAATTTTGAAAATATTCAATCATTGAATCCTACACATTGCAGAAGAATTAATGATTCGTTAAATACTTTTGCATATTGTCATTTTTTTTACCTTTGCCGAGATATTTTTGGAAATAGATTGGGTTAATTATAAGCATGTAGCCTTGTTAGTTAGGTCACAAAAAACACCTTACCAATACAACAAACCCGCCTGATAATCGAAAGTTTATCGCGATAGTTTCGTCTGAAGTATCTAAAACATACAAAACAACAAAGAATGGCATATTTATTCACCTCAGAGAGTGTATCTGAAGGACATCCAGATAAAGTAGCAGATCAAATAAGTGACGCTTTATTAGATAACTTTTTGGCTTTTGATCCAGAATCAAAAGTAGCTTGCGAAACTCTGGTAACTACAGGTCAGGTAGTTTTGGCCGGAGAAGTAAAATCCAATACTTATCTTGATGTACAACAAATTGCCAGAGATGTCATTAATAAAATTGGATATACCAAAGGTGCCTACCAGTTTAGCGGCGATTCTTGTGGCGTGATTTCACTAATTCATGAGCAGTCTAAAGATATCAACCAAGGAGTTGACCGAGAGACAAAAGAAGAGCAAGGGGCTGGAGATCAAGGAATGATGTTTGGATATGCTTCCAAAGAAACTGCGAATTACATGCCATTGGCTCTTGATATATCTCACAAGATTCTGATCGAACTTGCAAAATTAAGAAGAGAAGGAAACGAAATTCCTTACTTACGTCCAGATTCTAAAAGTCAGGTAACCATAGAGTATAGCGATGATAATGTTCCGCAACGTATTGTTGCTATTGTTGTATCTACTCAGCATGATGATTTTGATAAGAATGACGATGTAATGTTATCCAAAATCAAAAAGGACATTGTATCCATTCTGATCCCAAGAGTTATCGCTCAGTTCCCGGAGTATATTCAAAAATTATTCAACGATGATATCGTATATCATATCAACCCTACCGGCAAATTTGTAATCGGTGGGCCTCATGGAGATACTGGTCTTACAGGAAGAAAAATTATTGTGGATACTTACGGAGGAAAAGGTGCCCATGGTGGTGGTGCTTTCTCTGGAAAAGACCCTAGTAAAGTAGACCGATCTGCAGCTTATGCATCACGACATATTGCTAAGAATCTAGTAGCTTCAGGAGTAGCCAACGAAGTTTTGGTCCAGGTATCATACGCTATTGGTGTAGTAGAACCGACCTCTATTTTTGTAGATACTTATGGAACGAGCAATTTAGCACTTACCGATGGTGAAATTGCTGAAAAAGTTGGTGAGATTTTTGATATGCGCCCAGCAGCAATTGAAAGCCGCCTCAAGTTACGTAATCCTATCTATCAGGAAACCGCTGCGTATGGACATATGGGTAAAGAACCTGTGACAGTTACCAAGGTATTTAACAGTCCATATTCTGGAAATGTTGAACGAGAAGTTGAGTTGTTCACATGGGAAAAATTAGACTATGTAGAAGCCGTAAAAGAGGCTTTTAACATCTAGTTCACCGAACCTTTATAGCGCTTTATCGATTTAACGACTTGTTGCAAAAAAAATGTGGTTTTTCCGCAGATAAAACTCACGTAATATTACTATTTTTACCGCGTTAATGGATAGATACATAAGGTTACTGTTTCGGGGGAAATAACTTATGTATTTTTATAAGTTTATTACACTATTCATAGGGCAAATGGCTTTTGAAGTGTTTTATAAACGTGGAATAGGTTTACAAATTAAACGCACTACTAATTAAAATTCAGGGAAATGAAATTAAAAGCATTTTTAATGATCGCTTTTTGTTTTATACTTGGCACTGCATTTGGCCAGGAGTATAAAAACGATTTAACCTCGGTTAAAACTATTGACAATCAACTTCAGGATGAAGAATACAGTTCAGATCAGGTTGCTGTAGATCGATTATTACTAACTACACCAGTAGCGAATATTACTGAAAAGGATAAGCAGTTTTTTAGCAGAAAAGAATGGAGAAAAATTAAAAAGGAAATCCAAAAAAACAAAAAGAAAATCTTAGGAGAACAAAATAGCATTCACACTACCAAAGTGATGGATACTATCTTTCTTAATATACCTATCGATCCCAGACGGGAATCACAGCTCTCAGGATGGTAGATAGACAAATACAAATTACATAAAAAAAGCCGCTAATGAAGCGGCTTTTTTTATGCTATATTGTTTTAATGCTACTGTTGCATTTTTAGATAATAATCCACCGAATGTTTTCCTGAGCCGTAAAACATAAAGAAAACACACAATAACAATATTACACTTGCAATCACAAGATTTGCAGGTTTCATTTCTCCTAAAAAATTGATTAGCACCGCCCCAATTAAAAGAGGAAGTTGTGCCGTTACAGACCACCTGGTTAATAACCCAAATGCAATCAAAATCCCTCCTATTAAATGAGCAGGAGCAACATAGTGAATAACAATCATAGAACCAGCAAGATTTTGAACCGGTTTAATCAAATCAACAAGAATTTGACTGTTGCTGATGAAGTTTATTCCTTTGATGAATAAAAACACCCCAAGTGCAATTCTTAATAGGTCTATCGGATAACACGAATGAGCATTTGCCCATTTATTTAATGACTTTATTGTTGGCATAACAAAACAGTATTGATTAGACTAGTATAAGATACTGATTTTTAGACCAATAAAAAAGTGTTTATCCTTTTAAAGCATGCTTAAAAAAACGAAACGTTCTTGCCAGATTACTTTTAACTCCTGAAACCAGATCTAAGAAATAGGTATTAGAGGTTACTTTGGCATACGTTTGCTCCCATAAAGGATATACCTTGGTTTTGATATCGTCTTCGTATCGATAATAATTCAATACCAATGCACAAATACCAATCATAAATAACAAAGCTCCAATAACAGCTTCTACAGGAGATAAATCATGATAAAAAAAGCGACTCAGACCTAATCCAAACCAGCTTCCGTAGAGCACAAAAAAATGAATGATATAAATAGAAAGTGTTTTACCTCCGATTTTATTAATCAGAGGGTGTTGCAGGTAATTTCTCAGCAACATAAACACCGAAAAAAGAACGAATACATTACCCAATCGGATAAACAAGAAATTATTGTAAGCTACTGCCTTAAAAACTCCTATTTTGGTAAAGTGATATATATCCATTAAAACCGCCGAAGAATAATACATCAGAAAAACTCCTAAGCACAAAGAAATCAGAATACCGTAAACATAGAACATCTTATGGCCTTTGTACTTTAAAAAGACTGTAGCGATAAAACTTCCAAAACAAACGTATCCAAACCAAGGAAATAAGGTAAAAACAGATCCATTTTTATTGGTGAAGTAATTCGCTATCGTATCCGGCAAATAGGACAATACGCAAGTATTATAAATAGGTTGTAAAAGAAAAACTACTACCCCAATACCTAATACACCATATTTGAACGCACACTGGTTAGTTCTGCACGAAATCAAATACACACCAATAAGTAACAATAGTGAAGTTCCTATACACTGCAAAACATCTACATAAAAGAACGAAGGATTAAGCGTTCCTTCTGCAAGAGCAAACAAACTAAGACGTAATAGATATCCCCAAAAAATAACTTTTACTGCTCTCTTTACTCCTTTTATAACTCTGGGATTTTCTAATCCCGAAGTCTTTTGTTTGATTAACAAATAGGTAAAAATAAACCCTGTAATCGTAAAAAAAGTGGGGGCTGTCATCCCTCTCATATACTCCCAAATAGCATATGCAAGATTGTCTCTATCTCTATATACGTCCTCTAGTAATGCATGAACAAAATGTCCTTGTAGCATCATAAGTATAGCAAAAGCACGGATTGCATCTAGAAAATGCAACCGCCCGGCTGGCTTGTTCATAAATATTGGTTTTGGTTAGTTACCCCGAAAACGTGTTTCGAGTTATATTATTGTTAAAAAAATGGCAAATGTAACTAAATAAATTGGTTTAAATATTGATAGTTAGTACTTTATAAAAAGGCTTGTTTTACTCCTAAGTCCTTTTATTATTGAAAGTTGCCGAAAAATCGACCCAAAAAATCAACCATTTCTAATACTTTAAATGAAGTAGTTTGGCATTCTTATTGAAGCATTATCAACATAAAAATAAACCATCATGAAAATAGACAGCTACACCAAATTTTTACTGACCGTTATTGCAATTAGTCTTGTCATTATTGTTGTTCGGGATATCGAAATTGTTCCAAAAGCATATGCCAACACAAGTACAAAAAGCGCTTATGGGATTATTCCTATTAACGAAGATGGATCGATTACTGTTCGATTAAGCAGTGCCGACGAAATTGATGTCAATATTAAAAACATCGACACCTACGATAAACTAAGAGTGGATATCAACGACATAAGTACGCAAGACGAGCTCCCTATTAACCTTGAAGAAATAGGTGGATATCCCGTGTCGAGCGGAGGACCTATAAAAGTAAAACTGCAGCAATAACTCTAACTATCGCTGCAACCTCTATAACTATCACAGATTGTATTTTATACTCAGAATCCAATACCTTGGCTGTACCATATAACTAGAGGTACTATTGAATAATTCATTAAAACTATCTCTATTGATACTATCGATATCCAAAAGGTTGGTAACCGAAAACTTATACTCCCATTTGCTATCTGGTTTTTGGTAAAACAAATCAGCATCCCAAAAGCTATATTCGTTAAGCGTGGTTTGGGTATCCCGATAATTATAGTAACTGTAGGAGGACTTTAGTAAGAAGCCTTTGGCAAAAGACCAATCTAATCTCGCAAATGGTCGACTGGTATAAAATGTACTTTGCGCTCCATTATTATCATAATCATTAACGGTAATACTGTATCCAAGGTCAAAATTTGGACCTTTTTTGAAGTTGGTAGACCATTCTGTACTATAATTCTGGGTCAAACTTATACTTTCGCTAGGCAATGTATTGACTACATTATTAAAACTGGACCATCCTACACGAGCACTAAGCGTTCCTTTTATTTTACCAAAACTTCTACTAAAATTTCCAACGGCATTGAAAACCTGGTCTGCTAAATTAGAATTTACGGGAGTCTCTACCCGGTTAATCCCTGAAAAAACACTATTGTTTTTGATAGGATTGCGTCGATTACTGTAGCTAATTCGTGCGAAAACATTGGTGTAATTAAACATATTAAAACTAAAATAGTTCAAAGAAAAATTGTCGTACAATGCATTGTCCAAATTTCTGTTTCCTCTAAACAAAGAGTTGTAATTATTAAACACAAACCCTTCTGCCAATCGATTTACATCCGTATATTCTGCCGTAATTGAGTAATTAAATCGTAAACTTTCACTTTTCTTGAATTGAGCCAGTGCAAAAAAATCAGGCAACACCAACCATTCGTCCTGTTCTAATGTTGTACCTAGTTGTTTATCCTTAAGTCTATAATTATGCAAGCTAACCCCAGGATTGAAGGTGAATATCCCAGTAATAAATTTATAATGCATGCTGGCAAAAATATCTGTGAAGTTATAGGTTACATCATTATTAAAATCCTCATCACCAAAAGTAACCGTATACTCGTTGTCTAACACCTGAAAGATACTGGAATCAAAATTTTGTGTACTAGCAATAGATCCCAATGTAAAATTAAGATTGCTTTTTTTATTTAACACATAATAATAATCTAGTTTAGCGTCAAACTTGCTAGTAACCACCTGTTTATCTTGGTTTATACTGTAGCGATCTGCCTCCTGAAGGGGATCAAATGTATCCAGCGATGGATCTGTTGGATCATTAATTTCTGTAAAAACTCCTCTGAAAGGAATTTCATCTCGTATAGCATTATAAAAAGGATCTTCATCCTGATATAAATGCTGGGCCTCTAGAGAGAATATATTCTTCTCGTTAAGCGTGTAGTACGCATTTACATTTTGCTGTATCGAAAAAGGAGTGTTTTCTAATTGCTCCTCTATATTTTCTGAAACATCGGATCGTACTGATAAAAAATCACCTACTTCCTCTTGACTAGAAAGCTTTCCGAACATATCATAATCCAATCTGAAATTTGCATTGGGTTTATATACAGCGCTTAGCTTTAGCAATCCCAATTTGTTTTCTTGAGTAGTATTATCAAAAGTTTCTTCTACCACATTATCTGTTGGATCTGGAGTATCATCTATATATACTCTTCTGGTATTGGTCACAAAATCAGTTTCCGTATCGCTCACAATACCATATCCACTAATATCCAATGTTTTGCTAGCAGTAAGATTAAAATTTGCTGCTCCAAATTTGGTATTGATATCATTGGCTCTATTATCCTGTAATGTAGCAAACGCCAAATCATCTGAGGAAACGGTAAATGTAGTTCCTCCTCTACCCAGATTTCTAAAACCTCCTGTAAAATTAAAATAATCTCTTCTTGTAAAAGGGACCTCTCCAATATCATTAAAATCGGTAATGATATTGATACTATATTTGGGACTGTAATAGAACAATTTGGGTTTCACAATGTATCGCTCGGTCTCTCCTACTCCCGATCCAGCTTGTACATCCCCGAACCAAAAATTCTTCTTTCCTTCCTTTAATTTGATATTAATTGCGATCTGATCGTCAGAATTTCTTAGCCCTCTCATTTGACTCACATCCTCATAATTCCTGAGTACCTCAACTTTATCCAAGGCATCTGCTGGTATATTTTTGGTTGCTAATTTTGAATCTCCATCAAAGAAATCCTTTCCTTCTACCATTACCTTTGAAACCGTTTTTCCTTCGACTTCTATTTCTCCATCCTCATTTACCTCAACTCCTGGAAGTTTTTCTAAGACATCCCCTAGTTTTTTTTCGGTTCCCGTGGTAAAAGAGTCCGCATTATAGACCAAGGTATCCCCTTTTACTACAACTGGCATTTCATATACCAGTTCTACCTCATCCAGGCTGTTTTCGTCAGGTTTCATTTCAAAATCAACAGAAACATCTTGTTCAGATACGGTAAATGATTTTGCTTCTGAAGAAAACCCAATAAAACTGACTCTTAAAAGATACGTATCGTTTTGAGGTACATTGACTTTATAAACCCCTTTGTCGTTAGTGATCCCGTAAGCAACCATCGCATTGGTGTCTTTTTTATAGGCAATTACATTTGCCATTTCTAATGGATTACCAACAGAATCCTTTACCACACCGGTAATTTGTACTTTTTGAGCATTAGTTACCAGTGTTATTCCTAAAAGGAATAGCATAAACATTGTATTTTTAAACATGCTAGATTTTCTTTTTGTAAGCGATAAATAATTTAATTTCTCCCTCTTCTTCCGAAATTTCCTCCTCTTTGTGTGCTAAACTGATCAATCATCTCTTCGATCTTTTTCTGCGTGATGGCATTGTATGCTTCTTGAGAAAGTTCTTTTCCTTTTTTAGGTCTTTTGATAGGTTCTATTTCATTATTGTTTAGTACAATTTTATTACACAAAAGAACGGTACGCCCTTCTTGTACCTCCAATATCAACCCTGGCAATCCCCAATAAGCACCCGGACCGGTACTAATTGGTATTTCGGGAGTATACCAGGCAACAATTTCAATTTCTTTGGGCGGTTTTTTTCGATCAGGCATAGCATTGTCAACCTTTGTCCCTTCTGATTTTTCTCTCATTTGCCTAGCCTTTCTTCTTATACTTCGCCAATCCATGATTTCCTCTACCTTCTTCGTGGTTACTGCTTTAAAACAAGTATAGTTTCCAATTTTTTTGGTTTCATTTTTCAATACCCAATCTATCGGTTGTAATGAATCTACAATCAAAAAATTCTTACCATAAAATTCGCGCTGGTCATGGTATACTCCTTCCCCATTGTTTTTATAATAGTTATTCGAGGTAAAACCAGACATCATTGCTCGGAATCTACCACCTCCTGGTCCTGCTCCAGCTGTGGTTTCCAGCTTTTCTTCTTCGGTATACAAGGAAGCTTCTTTATTGAACGTAAGTACAAAAGTGCGTTCTGAAGCTGATTTCATTCTTTCTGCTATCATTTTCTTTTGATCTTCAGATAACTGACGATTCCCAAAATTGAGATCCACTTTAGTTTTACTGAAGTAATATGCTTTTCCTTGAAATTGCTGTGCCGAGGTAAGGGTACAGATCAATAGAACACCCAAATAGAGTATGCTTGTTTTCATTGTGAGTAGATTTTAAAGTTCTATGACCCTTAAAACCAAAACAGGTTTAATTCAAAAAAGTTAATTAATTCATAAAACTAAATACTACAATAAACGCTTCAGTAAAATAGCTACCTGTTCTACTTTTTCAGACCTTTTCTTTTTGACTTTTAACATCACCTTTTCCTGATCTTTTCTAAGGTGATTTCGCCAAACACTTAAGTCTTTACCGGTATATTCATTGATTGCCAACAATTCATCTCCTTCTCTAATCCCTAATCTATACGCTTCACTATTTTCGATCACATGTCCAATGAGTATCTGATCCTCTACCAGCTTAATACTAATACCACTCATCGGAAAATAAAATGGTTTTTTGAATGTAGCATTGGGTTTGAAATACCATATCTTGTCTTGATAATCTAATATCATATTGAAGCGGTTGATAATTTTTGCTCCCAAAATACCATCATAGGCACTTGATCCTGACACTCCTGTCTTTGTTTCTGAAATATCGATTGGCAAATCCAAAAAATCATTATTGGCAATACTCAGTTTTTGAGCAGCTCCTATGGTAAAAGTTGACGTTTTGGTAAGTCCTCTGGCTTTGGCAGTAATTGTTTTACCCGTTCTACTTTTAATATTGTTTTTCTTGGCAAAAGGTGTATTAAATGCAACTGTAAGATTAGCTCCACTATCAAAAAGAAAACTCCCGCTCTCTGTCGATCCATCTTTCAATACAAAATCTACTTCTATTTGTGGGATAGGACCTCTTTTGAACTGTAATGGTAATTCTTGATACGTATTGCGATCAGGGATTTCCTTTGAAGAGGTGTATAACTTAATCGTATGCGTCTCAAAATCCATTTGAGTGACAAACTTTTTCAAGACATCATACCCAATAATCCCCTCTAATCGGGTTCCTGTACGCTGAGCAAGTTCTTTTAAATCTACCAATACCAAATTCACATTCTGAAATTTGATGTTTTCTATGGTTATCGATTGACCTGTTGCGATTTGATATACTTCAGATCCGTTAGCCCCTCGAGTATTCTGAGAATAATTAGATTGAATCCCTAATCTTTTTGCGACCTCGCTGTCCAAAACTGCAGTAGAAGCTCCTGTATCAAAAACAAAGTGCAAGGGTTCCTGATGCTGATTCACTTTAACCTTAATAAAAACCAACTCCTTGTCTTCAAAAGGTATTGTTGCCACTTGAGCTTGTAACCAAGACCCGAAACATAATATGATGATTAGAAAAAACCTGTTCATTTTTTGATTGATTTTTGATGATTATCCACGTACTCTAATTTGAAAACTATTCTCCCCTCCTCTTGGTACTCGATCTTGCATTTCCTTTATTTTCTTCTCCATAATTTCTTCAAACTTATCTTCGGTAACTACTTTGCCTTTTTCGGGAGCGCTAATTGCTATTTTTTTCTTTGGGTTTAATACTATTTTATTACACAATATACGAGCATTTCCATCACTTACCTCCATAATTAACCCTGGCAAGCCCCAATAAGTAGAAGGGCCACTATTCACAGGGATCTCAGGAGTGTACCACGCCACTATGGTTACTTCTTCTGTTTTGGGTTCGGATGTATTCTCTTCACTATTAACACTAACACTTCGTTGTGTCTGTACGGTTCTTGTGGCAGTGGCCTTGTAACAGGTATAATTCCCTATTTTTTTGGTTTCATCCTCAAGTTTCCAATCATAAGAAGTAAGGGCATCTTTTACCAAAAATGCTTTTCCAAACATTTCTCTTTTTGCTGCGTACTTTTTTTCTTTACTATTCTTATATAAAATATCTGAGCTTTGAGATCCTGCCACCTTTATCCGTACTCCGGAAGTCGAAGCGGTTGGGTTTAAGGTTTGTTCTTCCTTGTATACCGATTCATTAGTATTAAATCGTAAGGTATACTCTTTTTGAAACTGTTTGCGCATCATTTCCTGTATCTGATTTTGCATTTCAGAATTTACACGTGTACTATCTAACTGAATGTCCATTTTTCGATCTGAACTATAGGTAGCAACTCCCTGAAAATCCTGGGCGGACACACTCTTTATTACAAAAAGCACTAGTAAAACTATAAGTCGTAACATAATTATATTTTTATGATTATTTCTGCAACAAAGATCAATATTGAATTTCATTCCTTGCGTTAAGCAGTGTTAACGAGTGTTAACCGATTCGTTGAATCCCCTAGGAGTGTATTACATTTGAAGTATGAGAAAAAGAAACTACAAAATCATTCTTTACTTTATCACAAGTGTTATCCTAATTACACTTGGTATTCAAGTGTATTGGAACTATAAGAATTATCAAGCATCCAAACAGCAATTGATCAACGAAGTCCAAATTAGTTTGGATAATGCGGTAGATGAATATTTTACAGAACTAGCCAAAGAAAATGCAGTTTTCATTATGCATGATACCATGATTGGGAAAACAGTGAGAAATCTTCATAAAATGGAAAAAGGCTTTATCGCGAATAGTAATTTTAAGAGAATTGATTCTTTTAAAATTAATGAGGGCACCAAAATCTCTATCGTAAAAGACTCTAATACGCAGAGTATACATATTGTAAAGGGACCTGACTTAACCAAAGATCAAGTCGTACAACAACAAAAAGATATCCTTTTACACCTTACGCAACGTCAGGAAGACTCTATACCTCAAAATCAGGATAGTATCATAAAGGTTATTAGCGGTTTAGCTTCAAAAGCTATTGTTTCTATAACGCAAGATTCGTTAAAATTGGGAAAGATTAATGAGTTGGTTCAAAAAGAATTACATCGTAAAAACATCAACATAGATTATGGTTTACGGTTTACAAATCCTTTTGGAGAGAAAACCGAAATTAACGAAAACATTATTAAAACAGCTGTTTTACAAACCAAATCAAAATCTTCTTTCCTGCGTCGACTCAGCTCCTTAGAATTGTTTTTCACCAATGAGCGATTAACCATATTTAAGAAAAACCTTGGAGGTATCCTACTATCCTTTGTTTTGGTAGCCAGCGTAATTGGATGTTTATTATTTCTTTTACGTATCATCAACCAACAAAAGCAATTGGCAGAACTCAAAAATGATTTGATTAGCAATATTACACACGAATTTAAAACTCCCATTGCCACCATTAGCGCTGCGCTAGAGGCTATTCAGAATTTTAACACCAATAATGATCCTGAGAAAACCAAAAAATATGTCGAAATGTCCTCTAATCAACTAGGGCGATTAAATACCATGGTTGAAAAAATACTGGAAACAGCAACTCTGGATAGTGAAGAATTGCAGCTTAAGTTGGAGGAAATGGATTTGATAACCATTCTTAAAAACGCAGTGGAGAAAAATATGGCGACGATTTCAGAAGAGAAAACAATTACTTTTGACACCAATACTGAAAAAACCATGATAAACATCGATGTTTTTCATTTTGAAAATGCGATCAACAATATCATAGACAACGCCATTAAGTATGGAGGGAACCGGATACATGTTGCTGTAAAAAAAGCAAAAAATAACCTTACCATAGAGGTTATAGATGATGGGACTTCATTGTCCAAAATCCATAAGGAAAAGATTTTTGATAAGTTCTATCGTGTTCCCAAAGGAAATACTCACGATGTAAAAGGATTTGGCATTGGATTATTTTATACCAAAACCATTATCGAAAAACATGGCGGAACCATACAGTTATCGCTAGATAATAACCAAACCAATTTTAAAATCAACTTACCAAATGACTGAAATTATCGATATACTATTGGCAGAAGATGAACCTTCATTAGGTTTGATTATCAAGGAAAGTCTGGAAACGAGAAACTTTCAGGTTCATTTGGCAAAAGACGGAAAAGAAGCTTTCGAACTCTATAAAAGCATTGATCCCAAACTTTTGGTTTTGGATGTGATGATGCCCAAAAAGGATGGTTTTACTTTGGCCAAAGAAATTAGAGAGGAGGACGAAACGATTCCCATTATTTTCCTTACGGCAAAATCACAGACACAAGATGTGGTAGAAGGATTTACCATTGGAGGAAATGATTACCTGAAGAAACCTTTTAGTATGGAAGAATTGATTGTGAGGATCAATAACCTGCTGCAAAGAACTCGAATTCAAAAGAAAGCCGAAATTATTAGTGTAGGAGCATATACCTTTAATTTCCCTAAGCAACAATTGCAATTTAAAGAAGAGGAACCGTCTCTTCTAACACATAGAGAAGCTCATCTTCTTTTTCATCTTATCAAAAACAAAAATCAAGTTCTGGATCGCTCCTTAATCCTTAAAAAGTTATGGGGAGACGATGACTTTTTCAATGGAAGAAGTATGGATGTATTTATCACCAAACTCCGAAAAAAACTTAAAAAAGACGAATCGATCCAGATCATTAATGTACGAGGATACGGGTATAAGCTAGTTTGCTAAGCCTGCTGCCATATTCGTAATTTTATCTAGAGCACCAGTAACCTTGGCCAGTACCTCATCTTTGCCTGTAATACCATGACGGTTTTGCAAATAGTTTGGATCGTTATAAGATACATTCACTGTGCCATCTTCATCTTGCCATAACAAAATCTTTTGTGGCAAATCTAACCCAGTAGTTTGTGAAGTTTGCATAAGTGGAGTTCCTAATCTTGGATTACCAAACAAAATGATACGTGTAGGCCTTAATTCTAAATCAACAGAAGCTGCATTTTTTTGATGATCCAGCTCCGCAACGATTTTCAAATTGGGATTATTGGTAATAATATCTTTTAATGATGCATAAGTCTCTTCAAAACTCTTATTGCTCTTTTTGGTAATTACACCTTGTTGTGCTTGTATTTCCATTTGTTGTTCTGTTGTTGTTTGTGCTTCCTTAGACGTTTCATTCGGCACTTGATTACAAGCTATCAACACAAAAAAGAAGGAGAGGAAATAATATTTTACAGACTTCATAACAAAATTACTTTTTATCTAAAGATACTGTAAAATAGAAGACAGATTGTTAATCCTATTATAAAGATGATAAAGAATAGCTGATTTTTATGAAAGCCTTCTTTTATCAAGTTTTGTAAAAAAATTTCTAAATAATAATCCATTACAAATTCTTTATTATATCCCTTTCATCTTACTCATAAAATCTATTATATTTACGCCAGAACAAAGATTAACCGTTTCCCCAACAAAAATTATCTAATATGCATATAGCAATAGCTGGAAACATCGGTGCCGGAAAAACCACATTGACCCGATTACTTGCTAAACATTATAAATGGGAGGCGCATTATGAAGATGTATTAGAAAATCCATACTTGGAAGACTTCTATAACAAAATGGAACGATGGTCGTTCAATCTTCAGATTTACTTTTTGAATAGCCGTTTCAGACAAATTTTGGATATCCGAGAAAGCGGAAAAGATATCATACAAGATAGAACCATCTACGAGGATGCCTATATTTTTGCTCCTAACTTGCATGCCATGGGACTAATGACCAATAGAGATTTTGAAAACTACAAATCGCTATTCGATCTTATGGAAGCTGTGGTAGAAGGTCCTGACCTACTTATTTACTTAAGAAGTAGTATTCCCAATCTTGTTGCACAGATCCATAAAAGAGGAAGAGAATACGAAAACACCATCAGCATTGATTATTTAAGCAGACTTAATGAGCGCTATGAAGCTTGGGCACATGATTATGACAAAGGTAACTTGCTTATCGTAGATGTGGATCATCTCAATTTTGTAGATAACCCTGAAGATCTTGGTAGTATCATCAATCGAATTGATGCTGAGTTGAATGGTTTATTTTAAAGAGTAACTACACTTTCTAGACCATGGACTTTCAGGCTTTATTTCGGTTTCTTGAAGAATTACAGCAGAACAATCATAAGGATTGGATGGATGCGAATAGAAAACACTACCATGCTATCCGAAATGATTTTGTTTCCTGGCTTGATGATCTGGATAACAAATTAGCCAATATAGATCCAGAATATTATCCTACCCCAGGTAAAAAAGGAATCAATAGAATCAACAACAACCTCCTCTTTCATCCCAATAAGCCTGTATACAAAGATCACTTTGGAGCTGGATTAGATCAAAAAACCAAGCAAGGAGATTTTTATATTGAAATAGGGATATCAAAAGGAGTATTAGCTGGAGGCTACTGGAGGCCAGAAAACAAATTACTGCAGAGTATCCGAGAAGGTATTGATTATAATGGGGAAGAGCTCGTGAAAATCATTAACAAAAAAAGTTTTAAGGACACCTTTGGAGGTTTATATGCAGAAGATGATATGTTGAAATCAGCGCCAAAAGACTACAGTAAGGATCATGAACATATCCAATTGTTGCGCTATAGAACCTTTGCTGTGATTCATGACTTAAAACAAGAACAGATATTGGCGCCTGATTTTACAGATTATGTGATTGCCGTTTATAAAGAAATGCTTCCTTTCAGAAGGTATTTGCGAGAGGCAGTTACAGTTTAGTATCCAAATAATCTACAATCATTGCGGTAGCACCGGTGTTACTATTAATAAAGTGTCCTGCAATCATACCTGTTTTTTCTCTGAACTTTTTGTCTTCGACAAGCTTAGTCATTATGCTATTAAACTCTTCTGTACTCGATACCGAAAATAATCCAGCCAATTTCTGAAGTTGTTTGGCTTCTCTAAATTTCTCAAAGTTTTTTCCAATGATAATGGGAATACCAAAAGTGGCAGGTTCTAGAATGTTATGCAATCCTGTATTTCCCATAGCTCCCCCTACATAGGCAATATCTCCATAACTATACACCCTGGACAAATACCCAATTGTATTCATCACAAAGATTTGTTGATCTGCAAGGTTTACCCCTTCTTTTTCAGAATATACAACAGTGTTTTTTTCTATTTTCTGTACCAAAGGATTGACGTTGCTATCTTTAATTTCATGTGGAGCTATAATAAAACAAACCTCTTTCGGAGCATTATTTACAAAATCCAAAAACACCTCTTCATCTTCAGGCCAGGAACTACCCACCACGATACACGTACGATCATTTACAAACTCTGAAATAAAATCCACATGATTGTCCATCTCTATCTGATGACTCACCCGATCAAATCGGGTATCCCCACTTAGAGATACATTGGTATACCCCAATCCTTCGATCAGTGCTTGAGAAGTTGCATCCTGAACAAAAAAATGATCGATTCCCTTCAAGGCATTTCTCATAAAACCTCCATACCACTTAAAAAAGGCCTGATCTTCTCTAAATGTAGTAGATATAAATACTGTTGGGATATCATTCCCCCGAAGTGTCTTAAGATAATTAGGCCAAAATTCATACTTTACAAAAACAGCCAGTTTGGGATTAACCAGTTGGATGAATTTCTTAGCATTCCTTTTAGTATCAATAGGCAAATATACAATGATATCGGCAAGCTTGCTGTTCTTTTTTATTTCATACCCTGAAGGAGAAAAAAAAGTAACCAACAATTTCGTGTCGGGAAATTTGGCCTTTAACGCTTCCATTACAGGAACTCCTTGTTCATATTCTCCCAAAGAGGCACAATGAAACCAAATAATATCATCATCACTTGGTATCTTCTTCTTTAAAATATCGAAAACCGAACGTCTTCCGTCGACAAATAACTTCAATTTGGAGCCAAACCCTCCTAAAACAGGTAGTATGAAATTGAAAATTCCAACAAAGATGTTATATATAATATGCAATGACTTCTATTTTTATGAATAGCAAAAATACAGCTCTTTACTAGAATACGGCACCAAAAGTTCAAAAAGAACAACTTACATTCAAATTACCAATATTTCATTTCAATGAAATTAAAATTGAAATTATCACACTTTTTTAGTTAAAAATTAATTAATTTCATATCAACCTTAACACAAACTCTTAAACCATGAAATTAAAAATTACTTTCATTGCGTTATTCTCATGCGCTATTCTTTTCTCGCAAAATTTTTTAGAAGTACAACTCCCCACTCCAGACAAATTGAGTCCTTTGTTTATTGGTCCTTTGGTAAAGTCAACTATTCATTACGGAGTGACTCCACCAAACTATAACGGAAAAGTGATTGTTTTTAACCACGGATATATTGACCTTAACCAAGGGCAATTTCTTTTTGACAATTCATTTTATAGAGATACCTACAACGAAGGATATCAAGCTGTTTTTGTAGCTACCACAAGAGGTGGAGGTATTTGGGTAAATGGAGAATTACTAGCTGAATCTATAGATATTGTTACCAACAAATACAACGTTTCTGAAGTCTATTTGGTTGGGCACAGTAATGGAGGAAAAGCCTCTGAAGCAGCTATGTTTCAGTATGGAAAAAACTCGAAAGTAACCAGAGCTTTTGCACTAGGTACACCCTTTTGGGGGACTTATCTTGCAGATATTTCTCAAATGCCATGGTTGAATTGGGCATGGCGACTTACCGGACTTAACGAAGGAGCCCGAACTTCTACTACCTATTACTGTAGAGATGTGGTACGACCGATACTTGATAATCACCCCAATAATGATCCAGGAAAATTTGTGATACTTGGCGCTTCTGGATTTTATAAAGGATCTACGATTGCAGCTGCTGCATTCTTGGTTACCGGAGGAATTTTATTACCCGTACAAGGTGCTAATGATGGGGTTGCTCCGTATAGCAGTACACTACGTCCTGGAGCCGAATATGTTTTCCGAAAAAATGACTCGAGAGCTATTTTTGATCATCTGGATGTAGGGCTGGGGCAATTTAGTTGGCCGTACGTGAAATCCTATATAGAGAATCCTTCATTACGCAGCAATTTTAAATCAAATAATAATGCAGAAAACTCCAAAATAGTAAGTAACTACTACATTATCCACTCTCAAAATGAATATGACAAAATAACCTTGGACAAAGATTCTAAATATGCCATAGCAGAAATTTTACATGAAAATCCTAAAGCTTCTTTTGATCTTTACGATCAGACAAAAAAGATAAAGAACTACACAAAACATGTAACTCAGGATCATCAAACGGTTATTCCTGTTACAGATGGGGAGTTAACCCTAAAAAGTAACTCTAACTTTGCAGCATTTATCAAACAAGATAATGGTATCCACCTGGAGTTTCAAAATATCAAAACAGGTAATGCATCCCTATTAAAAGCAAATTTGTTTTCAAATCAAAAGAATTTTCACACTCCAAAGAATACCGAAGTACGCGCGGTGATCACCCAAAAAATTACCGATCAGGGAATTCAAATCGATGGAGATCCAAAAATCGTGACTTTTACCCAAGAGAAAGATCATTTCTATTTTGACACTTCTATTCTTAAAGATGGTGTATATAGCCTATTTCTACATGCAGAGAGCGAAGGCAATTTCAAAAGGAATATCATCTCAGGATTTGTAGTTGGAGATATTCAAAATGTGATCAATACCAATATCGACACCCCTTTAATCAACGAGAAAAACGAATTACAAATAGTCCCAAATGCGGTTAAGAATGAAGCTTCTTTAGTTTTAGAAACCCCACTAACAGCTAAATCTTTGCAGATTACTATTTATGACATTACCGGAAAAGAAATCAAATCATGGGAAATAGCAAACGAGCAGGTTTCCAGATACAACATTTCTAATCAAGTTCAGTCCTTACATGCAGGTATTTACTTATTAAAAGTCAAAAACTTCAAAACAATTAAGTTCATCAAAACCAATTAGATAGACATTAACTACCTTTTTTCAAAGCATCTTAGGCTTCTCTAGTCTAGATGCTTTGATTTTTTATATCACCCATCTATATTCAAAAACCATTTTTACATTGGCTATAGTTCCTTTATTTTGTACTTTCGTGAGGTTACAATACGCACATCAATGAGGAAAATTCAAATGGTTGACCTAAAGGGTCAGTATGAGCAAATTAAAGAACAAGTCGACAAATCCGTACTTGACGTTATACAATCTACAGCATTTATTAACGGACCTGAGGTCCATAGCTTTCAAAAAGAATTAGAAGAGTATCTTGATGTTAAACATGTAATCCCTTGTGCCAATGGTACAGATGCGTTACAGATAGCCATGATGGGATTAGGGTTACAGCCCGGTGACGAGGTCATTACTGCTGATTTTACCTTTGCCGCTACCGTAGAAGTAATTGCGCTTCTACAACTTACGCCTGTATTAGTGGATGTAGAAATTGATTCATTCAATATCGACCCGGAAGCGATTCGTAGAGCAATTACTCCCAAAACCAAAGCAATTGTCCCTGTACATTTATTTGGACAATGTGCCAATATGGATGAGATTATGGCCATTGCAAAAGAACATGATTTATATGTTATAGAAGATAACGCGCAAGGTATTGGATCAAGTTATCAATTTGCTAATGGCAAGACTCAAAAAACAGGAGCTATCGGGCATGTAGCTTCTACCTCTTTTTTCCCTTCCAAAAACCTGGGATGTTACGGTGATGGTGGAGCCATTTTTACCAACGATGATGATTTGGCACATACCATAAGAGGTATCGTAAATCATGGGATGTACAAAAGGTATCACCATGATGTAGTGGGTGTAAATTCGAGATTAGATTCTATTCAGGCTACTATTTTACGTGCTAAATTACCTAATTTGGATAGTTATAATAACGCACGAAGAGCAGCTGCAAGAAAGTATAACGCTGCTTTTGCTGGAATTAAAAACATTATCACTCCAAAAGTAAAAGGGAACAACTGCGGATCTGATGAAAATACCATTTGTGATACTTGCAATTGTCATGTATTTCATCAGTACACGTTGAGAGTTATTGATATTGATCGTGATGCACTCGTAAAACATCTAAACGATAATGAAATCCCTTGTGGAGTATATTATCCTATCCCATTACACAACCAAAAAGCATACAAAGATGATCGATACAACGAGGCTGATTTTACCATAACTAATCAATTGGTGAAAGAAGTAATCTCGTTACCGATGCATACAGAACTTGATGATGAACAAATTGATTTTATCACCAAAACGGTTATTGATTTTGTAAATCAATAAAATTTTAAGTCCATCTGAACCGCTTTCAATTCAGATGGACTTAAAAAACACCCATCAAATTTTACCCCAAACCTACACCAATTACTGAAATGGATTCATACTGTATCTGTTACAATATTGTTGACCACAATTTTAGTGGCCTACCTGCATTACCCGAAGCCTATATCGTTTCTAAAAAAGGAGCACAATTTGAATACATAGAAAAACAGGCTACTCCTGAGATTATTTCCGAATTCAACATCCAATATTCGGGAACGTCCCATGAACAGCTTATTGAAATTTGTACCCTTTTACGACCAACAGCTTTAGAACAACGTTTTAAACCGAAAAAATCTCGAAAAAACCTTAACCTATCA
The DNA here is from genome assembly GCF_056160245.1 of Aquimarina sp. AWH4_224. Classification (NCBI taxonomy): domain Bacteria; kingdom Pseudomonadati; phylum Bacteroidota; class Flavobacteriia; order Flavobacteriales; family Flavobacteriaceae; genus Aquimarina; species Aquimarina sp. AWH4_224. Next base: position 306,244 of record NZ_JBSWWU010000006.1, read on the forward strand.
CAACTACTGTTGGAAGACAAAACCAAAGAACTGATCGACAGTTTTGTAAACCGAAAACTCGGCACTTTTTATCAACTCATTACTCAAAACCAGTACCCTATTGCTTATCAGGCAAAACGTAAAGAACCCCTTGACTCTAGTATTATTGAAATTGCAAAACTTCCACTAGATCCCATACTTAGGTTTACCAAAACGGAAGAAGGTATTGAGTATGCTTTTTCACTAAAAGACGAAGCTTCATTGTTTGCCCCAAAGGACAAAAGCATTAAAATTTTACTAAACGACCCCTCATGGATTATAGTAAACAAAAAGCTTTTCAGGATTAAAAATTTAAATGCAAACAAGCTAAAACCATTTCTACAGAAAGATAAAATCACCATAGCTCAAAAACACGTCAAAACCTATTTAGAAAAAGTCATCGTTCCGATCTCAAAGAATATTGAAGTCCAGGCGGAGGGGTTTGAGATTGTAAATAAACAAGATATTTTGGGATATACACTGGAAATCATTCAGGATTTTATCCAGGATCTTTACGTAGCAAAAATTACATTCGAGTACGAACATTGTACATTTGATTTTCATCAATCCAAAAAAACAGCCTCAGAAATCATTTACAATGAAGACCAAATTACCATCGTACAGACCAAAAGAAATCTAGATGTTGAATCTGAAATTGTAGAAAAAATTACCTCAAAAGGTCTTCTTCTGAATCAAAATTTACTTTTTGAAGTTTCAGAATCCAACGATCCTTACGGGATTATTACATGGATTACGAACCACAAAACAACATTGCAGAAAGAAGGGTTCAACTTACAACTCCCCAACGTATCGGGGCAACAAGTATGTACAACTTCGCATCAACTTACTATTCGACAAGAGCAACAAAAAGATTGGTTTGACATCAAAGGATGGGTCACTATTGGAGAACAGGAAATCCCATTTTCAAAATTTATCAAGTATATCCGAAATAATGACCGATGTTTTCCGCTAAACAATAACGAGACTTTTATCATTCCTTTGGAATGGATGACCCGGTATAAGAAACTGGCCTATTTTGGTACATCTACCGATGATAAAATCACGCTAGCAAAAAGTAATTACACGGTTTTAAAAGAGGTTATTCCGGAAGAAGAATTACCTATTTATGACCAAAATGAATCGTCCGCACCTTATCATCCTTCTTCAAATCTAAAAGCTCGCCTTAGACCTTATCAGCTAGAAGGTGTGCAATGGTTAGTAAATCATTACAACAATGGTTTAGGGGCTTGTCTTGCAGACGATATGGGACTAGGTAAAACACTACAAACGATTGCAACTTTAGTACACGTAAAAGAACAATTGCAACCTAGCGAAAATGAAGTTAACAAAATACAATTCGATCTATTTGCCACTCCTTTGGAAACAAGAACATTCTTAAAGACATTGATCGTGTTACCTTCTTCTTTGGTTTTTAACTGGGCTCAGGAAATTATCAAATTTGCTCCACATCTTAACCTTATAAAATATACAGGTGCGGATCGTAAAAAGAACGCTCCATATTTGGAATCTTATGATGTGGTATTAACCACCTATGGTATCATTTCCAGAGACCATGATACGTTTCAAAAATTAAATTTCAATTATTTAATTCTGGACGAAAGTCAACAAATCAAGAATAAGGATTCTAAAATTTTCCAGGCAATTAACGCGATCAATACGACGCATAAAATCTCATTAAGTGGTACTCCTATCGAAAATTCTTTGTCTGATTTATGGTCGCAAATGCAATTTATTAACTCTGGAATGTTGGGCAGTTTTGCCTTTTTTAAGGAGCATTTTAAAACCCCTATAGAGCAACATCAAAATGAAGAAAAAATAGCTGAACTCAAATCCTTAATAGAACCATTCATACTAAGGAGAACCAAAAATCAGGTTGCTAAAGATTTACCTGAACTTACTGAACAGATAAGGTATTCTGAAATGCAACCAGAGCAAAAAAGAAGCTACGAATCCGAAAAATCTGCTGCTCGCAATCTTTTGTTAGGGTTAGATCATGCTGCAACAAACAAAATTCATATCATCAATACCTTAACCAAGCTAAGACAACTTGCCAATCACCCACAATTGGTATCTAGTGAGGCACAGCACACTTCGGGAAAATTTGATGACGTTACCGATCACCTCCAAACTTTAGTTGCTGCACAAAAAAAGGTATTGGTGTTTAGTTCCTTTGTTTCTCATCTTGCTATTTATGAAAAGTGGAGTACAGCACAAGGGATTTCTTTTCTTTCTTTAACCGGAAATACAGCTGCCAAAGAAAGAGAAACCATTGTCAATCGTTTTCAAGAAGAGGATGATATTTCATTGTTCTTTATTTCTTTGAAAGCTGGTGGAGTTGGTCTAAATTTAACCAAAGCTTCATATGTAGTATTGCTGGATCCCTGGTGGAATCCATTTTCCGAAAAACAAGCAATCGCGCGTGCACATCGCATTGGACAAACTAATAAAGTTTTGGTCACTCGTTTCATTTCAAAAAATACTATCGAAGAAAAAATCATTCAATTACAAGAGCAAAAACAATCTTTATCAGATGAATTGATTGCTATTGATAGTATTCCAGAATATATCGAAAGTAATCTGGAAGTGTTATTAAAATAAACAATGATTTACTTGCTTTCTGAACCTACATACCCACAAATCTCATATTGATGGTCCACTTTTTTGAGTACCAAAAAAATATCTTCTTGTACTATTTTTTCTAGTAGTCCTACAGATATAGGTTTTACTAACTTATATCGATCCGCAAAAGTTGATATCTTGGGCGCACCCCAAAGATGCTCTGGGTATATCAATAATAAATTCTTTTTATAGAGTAATGTAAACACTGTCATTCGTTCTGACCCATCCAATCGACCTCGAATATAGGTGCCTGAAAAAGCCGAAGGATCTACCGAAGAGAAATCAACAAATGCATCTTGTTCCTTGTCCAGTAATTTTTTTCTTATTTTAGGAAATTCAATAATATCTTTACTGTACCCTACTAATTCAGGAGTACCAGTTAGATCGTTCATCCAGAAGTAAACTCTTAGCTCTTTATGTTCTTTTAACCAAGGGTGCATCCAAGGCAATTCCTTATAAATCAGAGACAAACCACTATGAGGAACCAATGTGGTAAAATTTGCCTTTACATCTTTGAGCCAAACAGTATTTATCCCCCTATCTATATGTCCGAAATTAATAATTGAATCCAACGATGCAGATAGTACCCGATGTTTTTTTAAATAGCTTCTAGAGGATTTTTCATCAAAATTAATGAGATCATCCGGAGTAATTTGTCCAAACAGATTCATCGATAGTAAGCAGCACCATAAAACGAGTATTTTTATAACCATATTACATTGTTTTTCCTTAGTATTACTAAAAAATCAAAATTCAAGCCAAATTGAAATGGAAGCCCCTTCCTCTAATTTACTCAATTACTAGCACATAGCGTTTTATTTTGTCTTTTTTATTTATTTTATTGGGTGTAAATCAATTGTTTGAAAGAAGCTGAATCTTCAAATATCTGATTTGGACAATGTAACTTCTCCAAAAAAGGAGTGGTTTTGCCAAATCCCTTAATTCGACTATATTTAGCATTCACATTCAAACAAATCATCAAAATGCGATATATTTTTACACTTCTTCTTTTTTGCGCAAGTGCTTCATTATTAGCACAAGACACATATCTGCAATGTGGAAAATTAGTGGATACTAAAAACGGAAAGATTCTTATCGAAAAGACAGTTGTGATTTCTGGGAATAAGATTTCCAAAATACAAGACGGCTATGTCGACGGTAAAAAAGGAGACACCACCATTGATCTTAAAAACAAAACAGTAATGCCTGGATTGATCGATATGCACATTCATATCGAAAGCGAAACCAATCCAAAAGCTTATCTAAAAAGATATACAGATAACGAAGCTGATCTTGCTTTTGACGCAGTTGGATATGCCGAAAAAACATTGATGGCAGGGTTCACCACGGTACGAGATCTTGGTGGATCAGGAGTAAATATTTCATTAAAAAAGGCAATTGCACAAGGTAAAATTGTTGGACCCCGAGTATTTACTGCTGGCAAGATATTGTCTACTACTGGTGGTCATGGAGACCCAACAAACGGAGGTAAAAGATCGCTTATCGGGGATCCCGGACCTAAGGACGGAGTTGTAAATAGCGTAGAAGATGCTAGAAAAGCAGTTCGTCAACGCTATAAAAATGGTGCCGATTTGATCAAAATCACTGCTACCGGAGGAGTCCTTAGTGTTGCAAAAAGTGGATCGAATCCTCAATTTACTGTCGAGGAAATAAAAGCTATTTGCGAAACAGCCAAAGATTATGGCTTTCATGTAGCAGCACATGCTCATGGTGACGAAGGTATGCAAAGGGCAATATTAGGCGGTGTAAAAACTATAGAACATGGTACGCTGATGAGCGAAAAAACCATGGATCTAATGAAACAGCATGATGCCTATTTGGTACCTACTATTACTGCTGGAAAAGAGGTAACAGACAAGGCTAAGATTGATGGCTATTATCCTGCCATTATTGTACCCAAAGCCTTAAATATAGGGCCTAAAATCCAAAACACATTCAAAAAGGCTTACGACCGAGGTGTTGGTATTGCTTTTGGAACCGATGCCGGTGTTTTTAAACATGGACAAAACGGCAAAGAATTTGGATATATGGTAGAAGCAGGAATGCCTGCCATCGCTGCTATCCAAAGCGCCACAATTACCAATGCAAAAATTTTGGAAATGCAAGAACAACTGGGACAAGTAACCCCAGGTTTTATAGCAGACATCGTTGCGGTTAATGATGATCCAACACAAAAAATTGACACCATGGAAAACATTGTATTTGTAATGAAGGAAGGGAAAATTTACAAACAATAATATTTTTCAATCGATTAATAGAAGGCAATATTCTTTTCTAACAACCTTAGAAATCTTGTAATGGAATTAAATTATCAATGTAAAAACTGTGGTCATAGTTATCATGGTAATTTTTGCAATCATTGTGGGCAAAAACGTATCGCAGAACGATGGACTTTGAAAAAGCTCATCAACAATGCAGCTACAGCAATTTTTAATCTTGAAAAAGGATTCTTCTACACCTTCAAAAAACTACTGATCCGACCCGGAGAGGTTATTCAGGAATATTTAGAGGGAAACACGGTAAATTATGCCAATCCATTTCGATATGCATTAATAGGAATTGCTATCAATGTATTTTGTATGCTCACCTTTGGGGTATGGGATTTTCAGGTAGAAACAATGGTTGAAACTTATAAAGATCTAGGGATCATTCAATCGCCAGAAAAAGAAGTAGAAATGCGTGGATACTTCAAGTTCGCGACCAAGTTTATGAATTTGCTTCCCTTTTTATTAGTACCCTTTATCTCATTAAGCTCCAAAATATTTCTAGAACGACATAAATTACATTATGCCGAGCATTTTATAATGAACACATTTATGCTTGGCCAATCCACTATTTATGGGGCATTAAATGCAATTGTATTTTATTTTATTCCTGAACTCTTCGGGTTTATGCTAGTGATTGGATTCTCGATTGCCGCATTCATTTACAGTCAAATTTTCCGTGATATGTTTGGGAAAAAACAAATCGTAGGATTTCTTCTGGGGTTAGTAATTTATTGTTTTGGCTTCTTCTTTTTCGGTATATTTATGAGTATCATTAGTATTATAGTAGTTATTGGAGCTTTGGTCTACAAAGCAATGACATAAACTGATTCTGAAACGTAAAAGAACATCGATGAAAATTCTAAAAACTATTGTCATTCTTATCATTTGCTATTCGTATTCATGGAGCCAGGAAACCAAACTCTCTGCTTTTGCTCCTTTGATAGGAAAAGTATGGAAAGCAGAAGGAAACTGGGGAGATGGGAGTAAATTTAAGCAAGAAATCGTATTTCATTTTGACCTCAACAATACTATTGTTATTGCAGAATCCAAAGGATATACGAATAAAGAGCAAACTGAATTTGGTGCTCGTAATCATGGAATCCGAAGATACAATCCTGAAAAAGGAACGATCGAGTTCTGGGAGTTTGATGTTTTTGGTGGAGTGACTACAGGGACCGTAAAAAGCGAGGATAAAAACATAATATATACCTATATGTATGGTACCTCAACGGTTACCGATATGTGGGAATATGTGGATGACAACACCTATACCTTCAAAGTTGGGGATTATCAAAATGGTGAGTGGAAACAACTATACCTCGAAACTAAGTTTACGGCTGGGAAATAAAAAAAGATGGCGGTTATTTCCTGTTCTTCCGCTCTTCAACCAACTTATCTTTTTTCCAAGTACCACTGGTTACAATTTCTCCGTCTTTACCATAAAAAACGCCATCACCATCACGTTGGTCATTTTTCCAATGTCCGGTATATTTTTCTCCATTAGGCCAAAAGTAGGTTCCTATACCATTGCGGAGATCATTTACATATTCCCCTTCGTAGCGTTCACCATCTGGCCAATAAAAAGATCCTTCTCCATGACGTAGATTGTCTTTCCATTCTCCTTCATATCTACTTCCGGTATCGAATAGCGCAATACCAAAGCCGTTTGCTTTGCTATTGTTTACCTGACCTACATAATGCAATTGGTGTTTTTTGGGGTTTTTAAACGTAAGATACTCCCCATATGACCTTTTCTTGAGTTGTTTTTTTATTCTGTTCAACTGAACTTTAGCCTTTTCAAGGGCAAAACTTAAAGAATCGTAGGCTCTAAGCTGAATCGATGTCTCTGCAACCCCCACATTGGTGGTATCTATTTCCTGAACCGAATCTGACAATGAATGATCTTCATAAATTTCTTTATGCAAATTCATAAACTGTTGTGCTACCTCTATCCGAAACTTCACGCTTTCTTTTTCATCACCATCATTGATTACAGCATCAAATTGTTCTTGGTAGGCATTCAACGCAGATTTATATTCTCCTTTGATCAATATAGAATCTATTTGGAGAAGGCTTCGTTCTAAAATAGAGTCTTGTGATGCTTTGGCTCTTTCTTCTTCCAGAGTATGGAGTTTGTTCTTAAGTTTTTTAGCACGAATAGTGTTATAGGTCGCCGCAAAAACAGCAAGAGTCAAAATACTATATAATAGGATGTTGGCGTTCTTTTTCTTCATTGGGTTTAGGGCTTACATCAAATTTTTGCAATATTAATCATCTAAATGAATTGCAGGCAACTTATTCTTAACTTTTCTGAAATCTGGTGAAAAATACAAGTGAAATCGAAGTGTCCAATTCTGCTTAAAAACAGAAGCATCACTCAAAGTTTGTCCTTGAGAATACATAATCCCCGTTGCTACTGTCATTCTAGGATTCAAAATATATCCAAAAGAAGCGTGTAAACGCAAATCTTCCATAGGGCTACCTATGACCGCTTTACCACTCTGCATGATCAATTCGGCCTCGGGCGAAACATAAAACGTCTTGGGTTTAAATTTATCCGAATTGATGGGAATCTTAGCTTTAAACATATACCTCCATCGATTCCTGAAAATATATTCACTGTTTTCTTCAAACCCTTGAGTCCAACGATGTTCAATACGAATACGATGATAAAACATCATAGAAGAAAGAGGCATCGCAAACATATATTGATGCCATATACGCCATTCGGGTACCAGATTACGATCTACAGATTCTGGATCTGTATTGAAATTAAGTCTTAATACCCCCCCAAGGCTAACATTAAAATATTTTGAATAAATATAACCAATAGCGTGTCTATTGTATACTTGACCTACCTGACCAACAAAAGGTGTGCTTTCTGTTTCTTCAAATCTGAAATGGGTTTGAGCAACCCAAAATAATCGTTTGGAAATTCTAATATTCCCGTAGGTATTGATCCATAACTTGGTTACTGGCTCTTTAAACTTTGATTCAGTTGGTTCTTCTTCTTGTGCTATCGCCTCAACTGAGGCAAAAAAGCAGATGATCACAAAAAACAAATATGTACCGTATTTTTTTATCATCTACTAGTCTTGGTTAGTTGCTACAGGGACTTTAAAACGTTGCAATACTACTATCGGGTCTTTTTCCTTTTTTAGCTTGCGCTCCATTTTTCTGGTATCTTCATCTCTCAAAATCAAGAGTTGCTTATAGGTAAGATCAACCATATTCATCCAGCTCTTTGCTTCTTCACATGGCAATCCTTCCTCTACCTGTTGTAGAAAGTAAGGGATCAACACATCATCATAAGCAGAAACGATACGCTTTTTCACCATTTCATCCATCAGCGTAGCAATAAATGGATTCCAGACAGCGTCCATATATTTTTCATGTATTTCCTTTTGTTGTTCAGGAAGTTTTAAAACGCGCTCTCCCACTTTACCGTAATCCTCAAAACAGTGCACCAAGGTTCTCCCGAACTCTAATTTTTTTTCAAGGTTTTCTATCTCAGAATAGGCTTTTAATTTATCCTCTGCAGTTTTCTTTAACTGATCTATTGCCTCAAAAAACAATGCTGGTATAGAATCTGCTCTGCCTCTCTCCCCTAATTCTTCCAGATAGTTATGACGAGTAACCATCTCTTTTTCCAAGGCAATAGCTTCTTGTTGTTTTACTTGTTTATCTATTTTACTTTGCAGTGTCCCTTGTATTGCTTCCAGGCGATAAAAAGTCTGTTCAGATACAACTTTTAAAACCTTAAAAACATTATCCTCTGGATTGATCTTTCCTTTTAAAGAGATCTTATATTTTTCGAAGTCCTGTAATTGAGCTATTCCATTCTCCCACAAGTTTGTAAGGATCTTATCCTTTTCTATATGAGTAAGGATTTCATCTTTATGATATTCATTTACTCGTTGTAGTGGTTGTAAAATACTTTCGGAAATCGCTGCTACCTCATCTTCCAAAGAACGAACATCGTTATCTGATAATTTCCGAATATTGAGCTGCGAATCGTTTAACAAAAAATCACTTATGCTTCTCGATTTTTGGTAATATGCTACCGTAGCATCAATAGCTTCTTTTTCATTAGATGCTAATGGATAAAAGGGAACAACTACCTTGAACTCTGGTGAGAATGAAGAGGACCCTAAAGCAGATAAAATGTCGTCTATATTTTGATAATGCCCTTCATTGGTGGTTAACAAATAGGTAATTCCACCTTCTCGAACCTTTCTAGCATCACTATCTGATAATAGAAACTCAAGAATCTTCATGTATTTTTCCCCTAAGGAAATAACCTCGGTTCTTGTATTCAAATCTTTAAAAACTGGTATACTTCTGCTACCGTTTCTTGAATTTACTTCTATAGTCTGTAAAACACCTTCATCAAAATACCAAGACTCTATTTCGTCTAGCTCTCTATCTGAGAATAATGTCCATTTATCGTGAGCAAGTCCATTTCTCAAAAACCTTCCTACCAGTTCCTGTTGTTGATCTTCAATTCGAAAACTTTGTTGAGGAACCCCCTTTTCAAAAGTGATGACACTATTAAAATCAACTTGCTGGACTTCAGAATCCTTAATTTGCTGCACTTTAATGGTCCATGTCCCATCAGGCCTTCCCTGTAGTAGGCCCCCAGACGCTACTCTTTGGTTTCCGTCTACATTTACCACATAGCGATAGTCCTCAACTGCATTATTATCACTCGACTGAAACTCATTGAATCGAAAAGACCAATTCCCTTCCGGATAGTTGTTCGTAAACTGTCCTTGGATCGAAAAAGAGACGTCTTCCTTTTCTAACAACGCTTTCAGATTAGAACGGTTAAATGTAAAAGGACCGTTCAAAATAGTATCTGCATCTTTCAAGAGATACGAATAACTAGCTTCTCCTTTGTACTTTTGAAGTTCTAGTTCGCCTTTAAAAGTGCGCACATCCTGGGCATGAAATATCCAGGGAAGCCATAAGAGCACCCCAACACAATATGTCGTTATTAAGTCTTTATATTTCATGATTTTAACAATTCAAATAAACTAAAATTATTCGAAATTATTTTATCAAGAACGTAAAACATCCCAATATGAGTGGGTATCGCTTTATTACATACATGGTAAATAGCAGTAGACACTATCAATAATTTATTGATATCCTCATTTTATTGCATTTCTTCTTTCTTTCACAGAAGAAATTAGCTAAGTTTATAAAAATTGACCTATAACCAGGATCAATTAAAAATCTATATAAAGTATCAATTATCACGTTAATTTATGGAATTTGTACGACCCGATTTTAAGCGTTTTGAACACATTACTGATTTCCCATATCAAGAAAATTACATCACCTTTGAGAATCTACAAATGCATTATATCGATGAAGGAGCAGGAGAAACTATCCTGGCACTTCATGGAGAACCCACCTGGTCTTACTTGTACCGAAAATTTATTCCCGTACTCAAAGAGTATCGTTTTATAGTACCTGATTTTATTGGTTTCGGTAAATCTGACAAAATTGTGGGTAGAAAAAACTACTCTTTTGATCTACATTTCAGATCTCTTGAAAATTTTATTGAAAAATTAGAACTTAAAGATATGACTCTTGTCGTACAAGATTGGGGAGGGCTTCTGGGCTTATCTTTATTAGGGAAATATCCAGAAAAATTCAAACGTGTTGTTATCCTAAATACCTTTCTACCTATTGGCAAAAAAATGTCACTTCCTTTTAAAATATGGCGTATGTTCACCAAATATCATCCTTCTTTACCGGTAGGAGGTATTATACAGTACGCTTCTCATCAAAAGTTATCCAAAGATGTAATTGCTGCTTACAATGCTCCATATCCTAATAAAAAACACAAAGGAGGTGCAGTAGCTTTTCCTCTATTGGTCCCTGCTCATCCAAAAGATCCTGCAGTAGCCCCAATACAAAAAGCCAGAGATGTACTTTCTACCTGGGATAAACCCGCATTGGTCATGTTCTCTGACAAGGATAAAGTACTAGGCGGATTAGAGAAGTTTTTCTATAAGTTAATCCCAACTAGCAAGGACCAACAAAAGATAATCATCAAGGATGCCGGCCATTTTTTGCAGGAAGAAAAGGGAGAAGAAATTGCGGGTTACATAGATCAATTCATGAAAGATGAATTACTTATAAACAAATAGGTTAATCACATAAAAAAAAGCCCAAGCAAATATGCCAGGGCTTTTCTGTATTTGTATTGTATACTGCAAGATTACAATGTAGCTAATGTAGTTTCGGCAGAGCGATCTATCTTTTTTACCAAACCAGACAACACCTTACCTGGTCCTACTTCTGTGAATAAAGTAGCTCCGTCTTTGATCATATTCTGTACACTTTGCGTCCATTTTACCGGAGCGGTTAACTGTGCTATTAGGTTCTTTTTGATTTCATCTGGATCTGACACTGCTGTTGTAGTTACATTTTGGTAGATATGACAAACAGGAACGTTAAATTGAGTAGCTTCAATAGCTGCCGCCAACTCTTCTCTTGCTGGCTCCATCAATGGAGAATGAAAAGCTCCTCCTACGGGTAGTAACAATGCTCTACGTGCTCCTTCTTCTTTCATCCATTCACAAGCTTTTTCTACAGCAGCTACCTCTCCCGAGATTACTAATTGACCAGGACAGTTGTAATTGGCAGCAACCACAATACCATCTATAGCTCCACATCCTTTCTCTACTACATCATCATCTAGCCCTAGAACTGCAGCCATTGTAGAAGGTTGCAATTCGCAAGCCTTTTGCATGGCCATTGCTCTTTTGGCTACTAACTGTAATGCATCTTCAAAATTAAGAGTGCCATTAGCTACCAAAGCTGAGAATTCACCCAAAGAATGTCCTGCAACCATATCAGGTTTAAAACTGTCTCCTAACACGTTACTTAGGATTACAGAATGTAAAAAGATGGCAGGCTGAGTAACTTTGGTTTGCTTTAACTCATCAGCTGTACCTTCAAACATGATTTTGGTAATTTCAAAACCAAGAATATCATTCGCTTTATGAAAAAGTTCTTTTGCGAGATCCGAATTTTCGTAAAGATCCAGGCCCATTCCTGAAAACTGTGCTCCTTGACCAGGAAATATATATGCGTTCATACGATATTGTGTGTTATAAATTTTGACAAAAGTAAGGATAATAAATTATTCGTCTAGCAATTGGTTAACGATTTGATAATCTTCTGAAAATCATCACGAATAGCTCTCAATTATCCTTTTTACCGACGTATAATAAGAGCTTCCAAAAAGATTCAAATGCACCAACAAATAATATAATTGAAAAAGAGGAATTCGCTGTTTCCACCCTTTTTGCAAAGGAAAGATTTCATGGTACACTTCAAATAATTGCGGGTCAAATCCCCCAAACAAATGCATCATGGCTATATCCATTTCTCTTGGAGAATACGCAACCGCAGGATCTATCAAACAAGGAGCGCCTTTATCATCTTCCATAAAATTACCGCTCCACAGATCACCATGTATCAAGCTAGAAGGTTCTTGGGGTATAGTGCCTTCAATGTTTTTATAAAAAACATCTAGCTTAGAAAATGAATACCCATTTTTTGAAGCCAACTGAAACTGTGGTTCTAATCGCTGTTGTATATAAAACGCTGAGGTCGTTTGGCATTTTGTATTGTACTGAGGTAAACTACCGATATAGTTATTTTCTTCAAAGCCAAAATACTCCTCATTAATTTGATGCATTGCTGCCAACTGTTGCCCAAAAACCTCCCAAAAATCTGAAGTTCTTGAGGCACTATTTACATACTCCAAAAGTAAATAAGACACTTCATCAATTTCTCCGTATGCAATAGCTTCAGGAATTGAAAAAGTGTTCGAATTTTTAAGAGCAGTAAGTCCCTTAGCTTCTTCCCTGAACATTCCTGGAAATCGAGAAGCACTATTCAATTTTACTACAAATTTGTGATTTGTCATTTGTAGCAGATACACCTCATTGATGTCACCTCCTGATAATGGAGATACCTGAAGAATCTTTGCTGAGAGTAGTCCTTCTAGATGAGCAATCAACGCTTTAGAAAGCATTACTTTCTTTTATAAGTAAGATACGTAAACGGGAACTTATGCTTATCATCCACATCGTGGAATTCTTCTTTGACTAAATCCCATGTATTTTGATCAATTTCTGGAAAGAAAGCATCCGCCTCAAAATCAGAATGTACACGAGTAAGCTCTATACAATTGGCAACATCCAACCCTAGTTTATAAATCTCACCTCCGCCAATAATAAACGGATTTTCGTCATTTTTGGCAATTGCCAAAGCGTCCTTCATTGTTTGCACTACTATCGCTCCTGGAGCCTGATAATTGGTATTTCTAGAAATAACCACATGAATCCTATTTGGCAACAACTTTGGAAAGGATTCAAAAGTTTTCCTACCCATTATGATGTAATGCCCGGTAGTTAATTGTTTGAATCGTTTAAAATCATCGGGTAAGTGCCATACCAGATCATTATCCTTTCCAAGCGCATTATTTTCTCCTGCTGCGGCAATCATTGTAATGATTTGTTCGTTTTTTTCCTTCACTTCGGTATTTTGTTTTTCTGTGATAAATGCTTCTTTCTTTTGTTGTAAATCATCTTTGGGATACATCAAGTCAACGTCTTTTTGAATCAAAGCGATTTCTTCCTTTTGCTTGACTACTAATCTTTCCATCTGCTTATCAGTCCACTCCTGCCCCATAAAGGTGCTGAATAACCATACATTACAAAAATGTATTACAAAAAGAAATGCCCAAAATACTATAGCTATAACATACCAATTGACCCCAAAAAAAGTGAAGTCTTTACCATACCCAAAAACAAGGTTCAAAAGAGCAAAAAAAGCGGATCCTACTACAAATACAACAAAATGATAAAAGAGTCTTTTTTTCTGTATTACTCTTTTTCGAGCATGCTCATACAACTCTCTTTGCTGGGGATCAATTTGTGGTGTTTCTTTCTTTCTTGAGAACATATTAATGCTAACTTAGTATCGGCAAGTAAAGATATAGTTTTTACCAAAAATCACCTTACGATTGCTTATGAAGAATTTACAAAATGAATTCCCCGTTTTACAACAATACACCTATCTCAACACCGCCTCTTCCGGATTACTATACGACGCTCTCCTAGATTTTAGACAGGAACATGACTTGGATTTTTTGATCGGAGGAAGCAAATTTAGAGATTCTCAACAACAATTCTTGAATTCAGTAAGAGCAACTATTGCAGAGTTTTTTGGAGCCTCTGCAAAAAATACCATCTTAACACCAAATTTTTCTATAGGCCTCAATACTATCCTTCAAGATATTTCAAAAGATCAGAAAGTACTATTATTGGATGATGACTATCCGTCTATCAATTTTTCTGTAAGAAGCAAAGGGTTCGATACCTGCTACGCGAAAATAGATGAGCACCTGGAACAGAACATCAAGTCTTCTATCGAACAGCACAAACCAGATATTTTCATTTTCAGTATTGTGCAGTATATCTCGGGAATCAAGATCGATCTGGATGTTATCAGGCAATTAAAAACTTCTTATCCAGAAATGCTTATTATTGCCGATGGGACTCAGTTTTGCGGTACAGAGGTTTTCAACTTTGCTAATTCTGGTATTGATATTTTGGGATGCAGCGGGTACAAGTGGTTATTGGGAGGCTACGGAAATGGTTTTTTATTATTTCAAGAGGACATGCTAGATCATTTAACTCCAAAAACATATACCAAAGCAGCAAAAAATGAAAATTATGACAGTTCTTACACCAGTCTACCTGCTCGGTTTGAATGTGGTCATTTAGACACTTTTAATTTTGGAAGCCTTGAATATTCGTTAACGCATTTATCCAAAATTGGACTATCAGAAATTGAACAAAAAATAAAGATGCTCGGTAGCTATGCCAAAGAAGAATTACAAAAACTTAACCTGATAGAAAGTGAAGTAGTTTCGAGAAAAAACCACAGTACAATTTTAAACATCAAAGGAGATCAAAAGCTATTTTTGCACTTAAAAGAACAGGATATTATCACCTCTCTAAGAGGTCATGGCGTTAGGATTAGTCTTCATTTTTATAATACTATCGAGGATATTGACCAATTACTTACTCTACTACATCGTTATCGTTAATAACTTATTGAAAATCTGAATCTTCTCTCATTTTTGTTTTTATATTTTACCGTAACTTAGAACAACTCTATTAACCTAATCATTAATTTTTAAATCAAAATTATGGCGATTACCAAACAATATTTAAAAACAAAGCCTATTTGTAAAGTTACTTTTGTTGTTCCAGCAAAGGAAGCTGCATCTGTAAGTGTTGCGGGAGAATTTAATAATTGGAACACGGAAGCTACCATGCTTAAAAAATTGAAAAATGGAAATTTCAAAGGAACAATTGATCTTCCAAAAGACAACCAATTTGAATTTAAATATGTAGTTGATGGCGAGTGGACTAATGAAATGGAAGCAGATGGGTATCAATGGAGTGATTATGCTTCTGCAGAAAATAGCTTGTTGATATTATAAACAAACCACAATATAAAAAGGTGTTGAGGGTTATTCTACAACCTCAACACCTTTCCAAAATGCTACATATCCTTTGATCTGTTTTGCCAGATCACTGGTTTCTGGATAATACCAAGCTGCATCCTGATTTTCTTTTCCATCTACCTCTACCGTATAGTACGAAGCTACACCTTTCCAGGGACAGTTGGTATGAGTATTACTTGATTTAAAAAATTCTTCTTTTATCGCTTCTGGCGGAAAGTAGTGATTGTTTTCTACCACTTTTGTTTCGTTACTTTCGGCAATAATTTTGCCATTCCAAATTGCTTTCATGTTCTATATCTTTATTATTATTTACTCTACACTTTTAATTTTGGTAAGTAAATAATCTTTATAATCCATTTTTTGATCAGCAAAAGACTGACTAATCTCCAAACCTGATTCTTCTGCCAACCATTTTACAATATCATCATCGTACTTTTGAGAAATTTCGGTATGAATACTTTCCCAAGCTTCGAAATGAACTAGTAATGATAAGTCATCGATATCTACGGTTTGTTTTTCTGTACTTACCAAATAGCTTTTAGCCGTTCCACTTTCGGGATCATAGGTTTCCCAGTGCATGAACTTATCAAGATCAAAATTTGCATTGAGCTCTTTATTGATTCTTGTAAGTACATTTTTATTAAAAGCTGCCGTTACTCCAGTTTTGTCGTTATAAGCATCTAAAACTTTCTGAGGATGTTTCTTTTGATCAAACCCCATTAACACAAGGTCATTTGGATTCATTGCATTACATAATTTCTTTAAAAACTGAATAGCTCTTTGATGCAACAAATTACCAATGTTGGATCCTAAAACCATGATTACCTTTTTGCGATCACTCAGTTGTTTTAAACGATCCAACACTTCGAAATACTCTCCAATTTCACCATTTACATCTATTTCTGGCATTTCATTAGCAAGATCATTTACCAAACCTTCAACCGCATTTTGACTAATATCGATGGGCACATAAGTAAAATCAAAACCTTTATCACTTAATTCTTTAAGCAAGACTTTTGTTTTCTTCCCATCTCCTGCACCTAATTCAATCAAATCAAAGCCTTCCTGATTTGCATCGAAGCTTTGGACAATTTCTGATCTATGGGTTTCAAAAATCTCATATTCTGCTCGTGTAAGATAGTACTCCGGCAGCGCCATGATTTGCTGAAAGAGCTTATCTCCTATCTCATCATAAAAATATTTTGACGATAAATATTTAGGAAAGGCAGTAAGTCCTTCGCACACTTCTTTCTCGAAAGTAGAGATTTGTACTTTTTGATCTTTAGTATTCATAAAGGGTAAATTATTTGCATTTCACTAATCTGAACCCAGTGAATTGCCATCTAAGATGAGGGTGAAAAAAATTACGATATGTGGGTCGGGTATGGTTTTGAGGGGTTGCTACAGATCCTCCACGTAATACTTTTTGATTAACCATAAATTTCCCATTATACTCCCCCAGGGCCCCAGGAGCTTTGGTATAATTAGGATATGGTAAATACGCACTTTCTGTCCATTCCCATCGGGTTCCCCAGTCAAAAGCTGACTGTGCTACTTCCCATTCAAATTCTGTAGGTAATCGTTCTCCTCGCCATTGCGTAAAAGCAAAAGCTTCATAATAAGAAATATGAGTAACTGGGGTGTCTGGATTAATATCAGAAAGACCCCGTAGTGTATATTGTTGGAATACACCGTCTATTTTATGCCAATACAAAGGAGACCCTACATTTTCATTCTGCAACCAATCCCAGGCCTCTGCATGCCACAACAAACTATTTTTATATCCACCATCTTTGATAAAATCGAGGTATTCTTTATTTGACACCAACGTGTTACAAATTTCAAATTCAGAAAGAAATACTTTATGTCTCCCTAATTCATTGTCATAGCAAAAATCTGTTCCTTGATGTCCTATTTCATAAACACCTTCTTCTATACCAATATACCTTGTCGGAACATCTGGAACGCGATGCTCTGTAAACGTATCATTATACTTGGGGAGTAAAGGGTTATTTCCTAGAATGTATTTGATATCGGTTAGTAGTAATTCCTGATGTTGCTTCTCATGATGAATCCCCACTTCTACCAATTCTTGTATATGTTCTTCATCATTTTCCTCGAGAAAAGCCTGTAAATGCGTTGTTACATGATCTCTATACTCATATATCTCACTAACTGTTGGTCGGGAAAGATTCCCTCGATTGGTTCGAACTACTCTTTTACCTACACTTTCGTAATAACTATTAAACACAAAAGCATACTCTGGATGAAACCTCTCGTATCCCGGTACATATTTGGACAAAATGAATTCTTCAAAAAACCATGTAGTATGTCCTAAATGCCATTTGGGTGGTGAAACATCAACAACAGGTTGCACCACATAATCTTCGGTTTGAAGGGGAGCACAAATTTCTTCGGTATCTGATCGGGTCTTTAAAAAGAGGGTAAGTAAACTATCTGTAAGAATCATAAAAAAAGTGTACACGACTTACGAGTACACTCAAATTTACAGATTTTTATAATTCTCTACTCTCAAACAAGGTTAATCCCTTGTTAAAATATATTGAAACTTACTCTGGTTTTACAAAGGTAATCGGCACTTCATAGGCAACTGCGATTGGCTTATTACCCCATTTTCCTGGCTCCATCTTTGGTATAGCACGTATGATACGAATAGCTTCTCTTTGTAAATATCTATGCGCTCCGTGTACATCTAACACCTCTACTTTTCCCTTTTTATTGATAATAAACTCCACCGTTACTGTTCCTGCAAGACCCTCATTTAAAGCAATTTCGGGATACTCGAAATTCTGGATAATATGAGTTCTAAGCTTACCATCAAAACATTGTACTGGCGTTTGTCTAGACCGTTCGCATTTGGGCCAGATGGGAGAAATACCCTTTTCGTTAGCATTCTGTTGGGAGAGGACTAACCCGTCCTGCCCAAAGGATATGCTTGTAAACAAAATACATAGTATAAGTAGTAGTTTTTTCATAATTTATAATTTTTAGTTTAGGGCTTAAACTGCTACCGCTCCTTTGATATGAGGGTGCGGATCGTAGTCTACAAGTTTGAAGTCATCAAAAACGAAGCCAAAAATATCTTTCACCTCCGGATTGATGATTATAGTTGGTAATTTTCTTGGTTCTCTTGAGAGTTGAAGCTCAAGTTGTTCCATGTGGTTATTATATATATGGGCGTCTCCAAATGTATGAATAAACTCTCCTGGTTCGTATCCACAAACCTGAGCCATCATCATTGTAAACAACGCATAAGATGCAATATTAAAAGGCACTCCTAAAAAGATATCTGCACTTCGCTGATAAAGCTGGCAAGACAATTTTCCGTCGGCTACATAAAATTGAAAAAAAGCATGACAAGGAGGAAGTGCTGCTTTGCCATTGGCCACATTATCAGAAAAAGATATACTAGTGTCTGGAAGCACGCTTGGGTTCCAGGCCGAAACTAACATTCTTCTACTATTCGGATTATTTTTTAAGGCCTCTACAACCTCTTTAATTTGATCAATTTCATCTCCATTCCAATTACGCCATTGGTATCCGTATACAGGTCCAAGATCACCATTCTCATCGGCCCACTCATTCCAGATACGCACACCGTTTTCCTGAAGATACTTTACATTCGTATCTCCTTTCAAAAACCATAATAATTCGTATATAATTGATTTAAGGTGTAGTTTTTTGGTAGTAACCATCGGAAACCCTTCACTGAGATCAAACCGCATCTGGTAACCAAAAACGCTTTTTGTCCCGGTTCCGGTTCTATCTCCCTTTTCATTTCCATTTTCAATCACATGACGTACAAGATCAAGGTACTGCTTCATATTCCTCCTACAGTTTGTGTTAGTTTTTTTGTTTGTTAGTTAAGTGTGTTTCAAATATACAAAAAATAGGATACCACGTATCCTTTAATACTTTGATTAAGGGTTAGTTGTACAATAGTTTTCAACAATAACGATATCGAAGAGCGTTTATCCGATAATCATACCCGCTATAGTAGCTGAAAGCAGAGAAGCTATAGTCCCTCCAAGAAGTGCTTTCATCCCAAATTCTGAAAGGGTTTTACGTTGCCCTGGAGCCAGGGAACCTATACCTCCAATCTGAATACCTATTGACGCAAAATTAGCAAATCCACAAAGCATGTAAGTAGCCATAATCACCGATTTATTGTAAGTGAGATGCAAAGGGTTTGCTGGATTTTTGAGATCCGCAAGTTGTATATATCCTACAAACTCACTAGCAGCTAATTTAATTCCTAACAACTGCCCCATAAGCATCATATCTTCTTTGGCAACTCCTATAATCCACATCAATGGCGCGAATACAGTACCTAGAATAGCTTCCAATGAAAATTTATCATAAGGGGTATACTCGGCAATAACAGCGTCTAGCGTAGTAATTTCTCCTATCCAACCCAAAATCCCATTAAACATGGCTATAAAAGCAATAAAAACCAATAACATTGCTCCTACATTTGCTGCAAGTTTCAACCCTTCGGTTGTACCATTAGCAATAGCATCAAGTATATTGGATCCGATTTTATCTGCGGAAACTTTCACATCAGTATCAATCGCTTCTTGTTGCGGATATAATAATTTAGATATCACTATAGCTCCGGGAGCTGCCATTACTGAGGCAGCAAGAAGATGCTTGGCAAACTCTAATCGCAACACCGGATCATCTCCTCCTAAAAAACCGATATATGCAGCAAGTACACCTCCGGCAACCGTAGCCATACCTCCCACCATTACCAATAAAATTTCTGATCGCGTCATTCTTTCCAAATACGCTTTGATCATTAAAGGAGCTTCTGTTTGACCAAGAAAAATATTACCTGCAACACTTAAACTTTCTGCTCCAGAAATCCCCATCAATTTGGTAAGTACCCAGGCCATCCCTTTTACTACCACCTGAATAATCCCTAAATAGAACAATACCGAAGTCAACGCAGAAAAGAATATAATCGTTGGTAATACCTGAAAAAGGAAAATAAAACCATAACTATCAACATCCATAAGTCCACCCAACAAAAATTCACTTCCTGCTCGGGTAAAATCAAGGATATTAACAAATATCTGTCCTACGAACTCGAAAGCAGCCTGTACAAATCCAATTTTTAAAACTCCGATTGCCAACAGCAATTGAGCACCTAATCCTATACCTACTGTTTTCCAGTTAATCGCCTTTCGGTTATTGCTAAACAAATACGCAATAATTAAAAGCACCAACATACCAATTACCCCTCGAATTAAACTGCTAACAGAAAATCCCTTACTCGGAACCAAACCATCGACTTTGGCAATTACTGGTTGTTCTTCTACTCTTTCACTCAGTAACGAATATGAAACTCCACCTTTGGTCAAAACCAAGGTCGAATCTGTAAGTGAAGTAATTCTATACTTTACTATAGAATCCTCTGCAGCTTCAGGAAATAATAAAAGAATATTATTTTGTTGAATGTAATCTCCATTCAACACATTGGATTTCTTATCGAAAGAATACGAAAAGCTGTTTTCATTAAACTGAATGTAATCCCCGTCTCCAGGAACAAAAATACCTTCAGAATCCCCATTAACTTTATCCAGATCCCACTTCTTTTCCAGGGACTGTGAGGATACTACTGTAAAAACAAAAAATGAACATAGAAAAGCAAGTAGTTCTCTTTTCATAAAAATAGAAGTCATAAAAAAACAATTAGATCCCTTTATCGTATTGATGAGTTACCCTCTTTTAGAAATTTCATCTCTAATTCTTGCTGCCAATTCGTAATCCTCATTAGCAACAGCTTGCTCCAACATGCGATTCAATTCTTCCAGAGAAAGATCTTTATAGCTAGTTTCTTTACCTACCATTTCTACATCTTCAGAAACTAACTCATCCACCAAGAGGCTTTCGGGATCATTTTCATCGTCTTTTTTAGGATTTACTTTCAAATAAATCCCTGCCTGATCCAAAATATTTTTATAGGTAAATATAGGTGCTTGAAAACGAAGTGCTAATGCAATAGCATCACTGGTTCTGGCATCAATAATCTCTTCTATTTTATCTCTTTCGCAGATGATACTAGAATAAAACACTCCATCTACCAATTTATGAATGATGACTTGTTTGACTATAATATCAAATCTATCTGCAAAATTTTTAAAAAGATCATGTGTAAGAGGACGAGGAGGTTTTATTTCCTTTTCCAAAGCAATTGCTATAGACTGTGCTTCGAAAGCGCCAATTACGATAGGTAATTTTCTTTCTCCATCCACCTCGCTCAAAATCAACGCATAGGCCCCATTCTGGGTTTGACTGTAAGATATTCCTTTTATATTCAGTCGAACTAAACTCATAGATACATTAATAAAAAAAAGGCTGTTTGAACAAACGGACTTTTACCTAAGTTCAAACAGCCCTTAATCGAGCACAATTTATGAAAATTATGCGTTATTCGACTTAAATTCCTTTAATTTTTCAATAAGTTTAGGCACCACTTCAAACGCATCTCCTACGATTCCGTAATCTGCAGCTTTGAAGAAAGGCGCTTCTGGATCATTATTAATAACCACTTTAACTTTACTTGCATTGATACCAGCAAGGTGCTGAATAGCACCTGAAACTCCGATAGCAATATATAAGTTAGACGCCACTGGTTTTCCTGTTTGTCCAACGTGTTCACTATGTGGTCTCCATCCCATATCACTTACTGGCTTAGAACATGCAGTTGCTGCTCCTAGTACATCGGCCAAATCTTCAATCATATTCCAATTTTCAGGACCTTTTAATCCACGACCACCAGAAACAACGATTTCTGCATCAGCAATAGATACTTTATCTGTAGCCTTATCTACTGCGGTTACATTTACTCCAAAGTCCGCATCAGACAATGAAGGCTCAAACGCCTCTGCTGCAGCTGCACCAGATGCTTCTTTAAGACCAAATGCATTGTTAGACAATCCAACTACTTTTACATCGGTATTAATTTCAGTGATATTGAATGCTTTATTAGTAAATGCGGTTCTTTTTACTGTAAAAGGCGCTGCACTTTCTGGCAATGCCACTACATTTGAAGCATATCCTGCATCCAAATTAACAGCTACCAAAGGAGCCAAAAACTTACTATCAGCTGTAGAACTAACTACCACTACTTTTGCACCTTCTTTTTCTGCAGCTTGTTTAATTGCATCTGCATATGCTTTTGCATTAAACTCAGTTAATTTATCGTCTTTTACCTCTAATACTTTGTCAACTCCATATGCTCCTAATTCGCTAGCATCTCCTCCGTTAATACTTACAGCAGTTACGGTACCACCTAACATATTCGCCACTTCTTTGGCATAAGACGCAACTTCAAAAGCTGCTTTTTTAAATTTTCCTCCTTCGCTTTCTGTATATACTAAAACTGACATATTTCTTTCTTTTAAATAGCTTTTGCTTCGTTATGTAATAAATCGATTAATTCCTGTACGTTGTCAGGAGAAACTAACTTAACGTCACCTTTTGGTGCAGGCTTCTCAAACTTTACAGCTTTTGTTTCCTGCCCTGCTTCTACAGGCTCTACAACAGTAAGAGGTTTTTTACGAGCCATCATGATACCTCTCATATTAGGAATTCTAAGGTCGCTTTCTTCTACTAATCCCTTTTGTCCTCCAACTACCAAAGGTAATTTTGTAGTAGAAGTTTCTTTACCTCCATCGATCTCACGAATTGCAGTAGCCGTATCTCCTTCGATTTCTAATCCAATACATGTATTTACAAAATTAGCTCCTGTTAAGGCCGCTACCATACCAGGTACCATTCCTCCATTGTAATCAATAGATTCTCTACCTGCTATCACCAAATCATAACCACCATCCTGGATAACCTTTGTCAATTGCTTTGCTACATAAAACCCATCGGTTGCTTCAGCATTTACTCTAATGGCGTTGTCCGCTCCAATTGCCAAAGCTTTGCGCAATGTTGGTTCAGTTTCAGGACCACCTACATTAACAACATCTACAGATGCTCCTTGTTTTTCTTTAAACCACATAGCGCGAGTAAGTCCAAATTCATCATTAGGGTTGATCACAAATTGCACCCCATTGGTATCAAATTTAGTATCACCATCCGTAAAATTAATTTTGGAAGTTGTGTCAGGCACATGGCTAATACATACTAATATCTTCATTTTATATAGGTATTTTTTGAGAATTTAATAATAAATGCGAAGGTACAAATAAAAAGTCGAATTTACTATGCATGCATAATAAATTTTTTAATTTTCAGGTCTTACTAAAGGGTATTAATTGCTACTTTTGCCTTTCGTGTAGCACAAAAATAACATATATATCTATGAAAACGATACAATTCAGAGAAGCAATTTGTGAAGCCATGAGTGAAGAGATGCGCAGAGACGAATCTATTTATTTGATGGGAGAAGAAGTAGCAGAATATAATGGAGCATACAAAGCAAGTAAAGGAATGCTTGACGAATTTGGACCAGACCGCGTTCTGGACACTCCAATCTCTGAATTAGGTTTTGCTGGTATCGGTGTAGGTAGTGCTATGAATGGTAATCGACCTATTATCGAGTTTATGACGTTTAACTTTTCGTTGGTAGGTATTGATCAGATTATCAATAATGCAGCAAAGATGCGCCAGATGAGTGGTGGTCAGTTCAATATCCCAATAGTGTTTAGAGGACCAACCGCTTCTGCAGGTCAATTGGGAGCTACCCACTCGCAAGCTTTTGAAAACTGGTTTGCAAACACTCCTGGTTTAAAGGTAGTGGTACCATCAAATCCTAAAGACGCTAAAGGTCTTTTGAAATCTGCGATTAGAGATAATGATCCTGTGATCTTTATGGAGAGTGAGCAAATGTATGGGGATAAAGGTGAAGTTCCTGAAGGAGAATACACCATCCCATTAGGAGTCGCAGAGCTTAAAAGAGAAGGAAATGATGTTACTATCGTTTCTTTTGGTAAAATTATCAAAGAAGCTTACAAAGCAGCAGACGAATTAGCAAAAGAGAATATCTCTTGTGAAATCATCGATTTAAGAACGGTTCGTCCTTTGGATTTGGACGCCATTTTTACGTCAGTCAAAAAAACAAATCGCTTAATTATTCTTGAAGAAGCATGGCCACTGGCAAATATTGCTTCTGAAATAACATACCAGGTGCAATCTAACATTTTTGATTACTTAGACGCACCTATTATCAAAATTAATACAGCAGACACGCCTACTCCATACTCTCCTGTATTATTAGAAGAATGGCTTCCTAACAGCAAAGATGTTGTTAAAGCTGTAAAAAAAGTGATGTATAAATAAAATAAAGCGCTTATTTTGCGTTCATCAATTTCAAGCTACCGTCAAAAAGTGGCCTGAAAATTGATGATGTGATCCACTAACTATCACAAGTATTAATTTTAATAACTTTGGATGAAACATTTGATTTTAGGAGGAATATTAACGCTATTTAGCTGTTCCTTTCTTCTTTCGCAAACTAAAGTTGGTGGTCAAGTATACGACAGTAATAAACAACCAATTCCTTTTGCCAATATTGTATTTGTAAACTCCACCGTGGGTACAATTACCGACGAGAACGGTAGGTTTTATATGGAATCTGATGATAATCACTCGAGCATCAAGATTTCGTTTATTGGTTTTGAAACAAAAACAATCAAGCTGACCAAAAAGGTGACCTATAATATGGAAATCACCCTGGCAGAAGAAGCCGCTGCTCTGGACGAGGTTGTTATTTATAAAGGAAAAACTTCTAAAAAGAACAACCCAGCTATCGATATCCTCAGAAAAATATGGAAAAATCGAAGAGGTAACGGGGTAAAAAAATTCAAGCAATATCAATATGACAAGTATGAAAAACTGGAATTTGACTTGAATACCATTGATAGTGCCCTCATCAACAGTCGTATTTTTAACGGCATGGAGTTTATATTCGATGATGTTGATACTTCAAGAATTACAGGAAAAACATATTTACCGATTTTCTTAAATGAAGCCATATCTCAGGTTTATGGTGATAACACTTCCAATGACTACAAAGAAGTTCTGAAAGGAAATAAAAATGCAGGTTTTAGTGATAACCAAACCCTAATCGCCTTTGTAAAAGACTTGTATTCGGATTATGATGTCTACGATAATTATTTAAAGTTTTTTGATAAAAGTTTTACCAGTCCGTTATCACGAACTGGAATCGATGTATACAACTATGTGCTTTCAGACAGCGCATATATAGACAATAAGTGGTGTTACAATATTGTATATTATCCTCGTCGTAAAAACGAACTTACTTTTCAAGGAGATTTTTGGGTAAACGATACTACTTGGGCCATTAAGGATATCAATCTCGAAGTTACCAAAAGTGCTAATATCAACTGGGTAAAAGATTTATATATCGAACAAGAGTTTGACGTACTTAACGATTCCATCTTTTTGATTACCAAAGATTATTTTCAATCTGATTTTGCATTTAGCAAAAAAGAAAAATCCAGAGGAGTATACGGAAAAAGAACTACCCTTTATGATAACTATAAATTTGATATCAAAAAGAATAAAAAATTCTATAAAACTCAAGTAGACCCTTACGATCAGGATATTTACAATCGAGAAGATTCTTTCTGGCAAAATGCTCGAATGGAAGAATTAAATAAAGATGAGAAAAAGGTTTATAAGCTGCTTGATACGTTAAGAACTGTAAAAGCTTTTAAACGTCTTTATAATATAGGTACCATACTGGCATCCGGCTACGTAGAATTTAATGGTTTTGATTTTGGACCTTTATTCTCCACAGTTGGATTTAATGCTATTGAAGGATGGAGAGTTCGTGCTGGTGGGCGTACTTATTTTACACCCAATGACCGATGGCGTATCGAAGGATATGGAGCTTACGGTTTTAGAGATAACAAATTTAAATATGGTGTTTCAGGAAAATACCTGGTAGATCGTAAATCCAGGTTAATTGTCTCTGCTGGGAATCGAAGAGATGTAGAACAGCTTGGAGCTAGCCTTACCAACACCAATGATGTAGAAGGACGAAGTTTGGCTTCTTCATCGATTGTAACTACGGGTGATAATACGAGACTGACCTCGATTAACCTTTCTGCATTTTCTATGCAAATAGAACCACGAAAGAATTTCACTTTTGGGGTTACAGGCTCGTTTAGGACTTTAAAACCTGCGGATCGTGCTTTATTTAGTCTTGATTTTATCGACGAAGACACTAACGAACTGCGCACAGAAATCAAACAGACCGAAATCTCTACGCAACTCGCATACACCCCAGGAAGAAAGACCACGGGTTATGGAGTAGATAGAATCACGGTAAACGATGGGGATTTTGCTACACTTTTTCTTAATTACAGCGTTGGAGTTAAAGGAATACTAGAGAGTGATTTTGATTATCAAAAAGTACAGTTTTTCTATAGACAACCTTGGAATATCGGTGGTTTTGGAGTTTTAAACAGCTCACTCGAGCTTGGAAAAACATATGGAGAAGTTCCCCTTGGACTATTGAGTGTAGTTCCGGGTAACCAAACTTATTTATCAATTTACAATACGTTCCCCCTACTCAACTTTTATGAGTTTGTTACGGACACCTATGCTTCTTTACACTTAGAACATAATTTTAATGGTAGAATATTCTCGAGAATCCCTTTACTTAGAAAATTAAACCTTAGAGAATTAGTGGGTATCAGAGGTGTTTGGGGAGAACTATCTGAAGAGAACCTATTATTAAGTGCTCCTTCCAACGAAATTTTGATTGCTCCAGATGATGAAGTCTATTGGGAATACAGTTTTGGTGTAGGAAATATTTTCAAGATCTTCAGAATTGATTTCCATTTTAGAGGGAACTATTTTGATAATCCAGACGCTAGAAAATTTGGAGTTACAGGATCATTCGGGTTTTACTTCTAATTCTTTTTTACTTTTTAATCGGATGTTTTTTTGAATTTTCTGACATTAGAAAACGTTATAGTTTATCTTAATATTAAAATTTTCGTATTTATTCAATATTTCTTGCGATAAATTTTAACTAACCCCTTGTAATACCTATCTTTGCCGCCCATTAAATGAAAACAAAAATTATGAGCGCAGCTACCAAAGAAAGCTTTGACGTACTGATTGAAATTCCAAAAGGGAGTCGTAATAAATATGAATATGATTTTGATATAAAAAAAATACGCTATGATCGTATGATATTTTCTTCAATGATGTATCCTGCGGATTATGGTTTTATTCCAGAAACAATGGCACTAGATGGAGACCCACTAGATGTTTTGGTTTTGGTTACAGAACCTACTTTTCCTGGTTGTGTAATGGAAGTAAAACCAATTGGTGTATTTCATATGACAGACGAAAAAGGACCTGACGAAAAAATCATCTGTGTACCAGTTGCCGATCCAATCGCAAATCGCCTGGCAGATTTAAAAGAAATGAACCCGCATTTGATCAGCGAAATCGAACATTTCTTCCAAGTATACAAGGATTTAGAAAAAAAGAAAGTTGATGTAGGTGGATGGGGTAATATCGATGAAGCCAGAGAAATCATCAAAGCTTGCGTAAAGCGCTTTGAAGATATCGAAAACAAACCAGAAGGATTGTTTAGTATTCATTAAGTTTTGATTAAAAAAATATAAAAAAGCTCAATATTTTCTAATTAATATTGAGCTTTTTGTATTTAGGGTATTTTTACTACTTTTAGCGACTAATTAACTTAAAATATATTTATGGAATCAAACATGATCTTCGTGCCAATCGCATTGGCTATTCTGGGGTTACTTTTTATGTTTATTAAAATGGCTTGGGTAAAAAAGCAGGCTCCCGGAAATGAAAAAATGCAGGGCATTTCAAAAAGTATCAAAGAAGGAGCTCTGGCTTTCCTGGCTGCAGAATATAGATTATTATTAATTTTCGTAGTTATTGCTTCAGCTGCACTTTTTGGTATTTCGATGATAGTACCTACTACAAGCTGGATGATTGTTCCGGCTTTTGTTTTTGGTGCTATTTTCTCTGCTCTTGCAGGAAACATCGGAATGAGAATCGCTACCGAAGCGAACGCTCGTACTGCCGAAGCAGCAAAAACTAGTCTCCCGCAAGCATTGAAAGTATCTTTTGGAGGCGGAACGGTTATGGGATTAGGAGTAGCAGGACTGGCAGTTCTAGGATTAAGTTTGTTTTTCCTTTTCTTCACTTCGCAATTCATGGACAATGAAGGATCTTTCTATACCAACATGACTATCGTTCTTGAAGCATTAGCTGGATTCTCCTTGGGAGCAGAATCTATTGCGCTATTTGCAAGAGTTGGAGGTGGAATTTATACTAAAGCTGCCGATGTAGGTGCTGATCTTGTTGGTAAAGTCGAAGCAGGGATTCCTGAAGATGACCCTAGAAACCCAGCTACTATTGCAGATAATGTAGGTGATAATGTAGGTGATGTAGCAGGAATGGGTGCCGACCTATTTGGTTCCTATGTTGCTACGGTACTGGCGGCAATGGTTCTTGGTAATTATGTAATTCGGGATATGTCGGCTACTACTCAGTTCACAGATAACTTTGGAAATATGGGACCTATCCTATTACCAGTGGTTATTGCAGGAGTTGGTATTCTAGCTTCGATCATCGGAACGTTTTTGGTTGGAGTTAAAAATAACGATGCCAAAGAGGCTCAAGTTCAAAAAGCACTAGATTTAGGTAATTGGGTGGCCATTGTACTTACCGTTGTAGCTAGTTATTTCCTAATTCAATACATGCTTCCGTCTACCATGCAAATGAATTTCTTTGGAGAAGGAATGAAAGAAGTATCATCCATGAATGTGTTCTATTCAACACTTATTGGTCTTGCAGTTGGGGCATTGATTTCGATAGTGACTGCATACTATACAAGTTTAGGTAAAAAACCAGTTCTTGATATCGTACAAAATAGTTCAACAGGTGCTGCAACAAATATTATTGCAGGTCTTGCCGTTGGAATGAAATCTACATTCTTATCCGTTATTTTATTTGCAGCTGCCATCTTTGGATCTTATGCGCTTGCTGGATTCTACGGTGTGGCGTTGGCTGCTTCTGCAATGATGGCTACTACGGCTATGCAGTTGGCCATTGATGCATTTGGACCTATTGCAGATAACGCAGGAGGCGTAGCAGAAATGAGTGAATTAGAAGATCATGTACGTGAGCGTACCGATATTTTAGATTCAGTGGGTAATACAACAGCAGCCGTTGGTAAAGGTTTTGCAATTGCCTCTGCAGCATTGACAGCTTTAGCCTTATTTGCAGCGTATGTAACGTTTACGGGAATTGACGGAATTAATATCTTCAAAGCAGACGTTTTGGCGATGCTATTTGTTGGAGGAATGATTCCTGTAGTATTCTCTGCTTTAGCCATGAAATCAGTAGGTAAGGCTGCTATGGAAATGGTACAAGAGGTTCGTAGACAGTTTAAAGAAATTCCTGGGATCATGGAAGGGACAGGTACCCCAGAATATGCAAAATGTGTAGATATATCTACCAAAGCAGCATTAAGAGAAATGATTCTCCCTGGTTTAATCACCATCATTACTCCAATCATTATCGGACTTTTATTTGGAGCTGAGCCTCTTGGTGGATATATGGCTGGTGTTTGTGTATCTGGTGTAATGTGGGCGATTTTCCAAAACAATGCTGGAGGTGCTTGGGACAATGCAAAAAAATCTTTTGAAGCTGGAGTAGAAATCGATGGTGAAATGACTTACAAAGGATCTGATGCGCACAAAGCTGCGGTAACAGGAGATACTGTTGGGGATCCATTTAAAGATACTTCTGGACCATCAATGAACATTTTAATCAAATTAACATGTTTGGTAGGACTGGTAATAGCTCCTATACTAGGTGGACATACTGAAGAAGAAACAGCAGTAGCAAAAGAAACTATTGAAGTTATAGAATCTGTACCAGAAAAGAGTACAGACAATGATGCAAAAGAGATTCAAATCACTTCGATTGCATCTCCTTCAAAATAAAAAATCTTAAAATTATAACGTACAACCTCGCTCTTTTTGGCGGGGTTGTTTATTTTTATACTAAAATCTATCGTTTTCTAGATGTTTAAGAAAAAAGCTTTACGGATTAATACTTATCTTGGGTATGGCACGAACACTCTATTCCGTGCCACCGGAAGAGCTCTAGAAGACGAGAATATAGATTTTAGCACGAATCAACGGATTTCAAAAACCTTGCGAAACATTTATCGTCAATTTGAAAGCGATGAAGTCAGAAACGTATCCATAATTATTACACTACCTGATGGTAGCGTCTTTGAGACAAAAACAGATCATGAAGGATATTACAATTTTACAATAAACACCTCTTCTTGTAAAGATCATCTAGATCAAAACGGTTGGTTTCCCTACAAGGTATCTTACAAAGGTGATGAAATCAGAAAGGAAATTATTGATAATAATGAATTCTCGAGTCAAATGCTTATCCCTTCGACCAAAGCAGAATTTGGCATTATCAGCGATATTGACGACACTATTATCCATACTGGAGTAGCTTCCTTTTTTAAATGGAGAGTCATTGCTAATACCATCTTCAAAAATTTTGATAAAAGACAAGCGATAGAAGGAACAGTAAAGTTCTACAATAAGCTACAAGAAGGCACCAATACCTCTCCAGAGAATCCGTTTTTCTATGTAAGTAACAGTCCTTGGAATTTGTATGATTACTTAAGTGCATTTTTCAAAAAAAACAATTTTCCAAAAGGCCCTATCCTACTTCGAGATTTTAGAACTCCTTTTGATAAGACACCAAAACCAAAAATTCCGCATAAAAAATCAGAAATTCTAAATCTACTGCAAACTTATCCAAAAATGAAATTCGTTTTGATAGGTGATTGTGGGGAAAAGGACGCCTATATCTATCGAAAAATGGCAGAAGATTTTCCTGGTAGAATTCTGGCAATTTATTTGCGAAGTGTAAATCACAGAAGAAAAGAAAAGCGCATTCAAAAAATGATGAGCACTTTTACATCCTGCCCTGTTTTGTTGGTTCGAACCTCTGATGAGGCTCTTGACCATGCCAAAAAAATTGGTCTAATCCATTAATTTTTTAAGCTTCTTACTTCCGAAGTTAATACCTGCATAGCTTCTTGTAGTTGTTTAATGCTAGCATTATCAGAATTGGCATCTACATTAAAACTCAACTTGCTATTTACTTCCCACAGCTCTACGATCTGATGTGCCTGAATGGTATAGGGTAAATATTCTGGATTCAAAGAAACCAAAGTAATGGTCGAAGCATCCTCATTCTTTCGAATCTTTTTTACAACAACACTATCTTCCAGAACAATCACACATATCACATTACTTCCTATTTCTGAAAGATTGTTGATTGCCTTTCCTATCACCCATTCTTTTGGTTCCAAAACAGGCATCATACTATCTCCCTCTACCTGAAAACCTCTGTATGTAGCATTTCTATACTCTGGTAAAGGAATATCAAAAGCCGGCAATTGTTGATACCAGTCTAAATCCTGAACATTATGCGGATATCCTGCTGCTGCTTTTACATTAACGAGCACGATATTTTCATTGTTCTGTGGATCTACAGTAACCACTTTTGGAGACACGTCCCCATGCTCTAGTGCTATTTTCTTTTGATTACTTTCCCCAAATAACCACAACGGATTGATGCTAAATTCCTGTAGCAATTTGGCAACTACTTTACCAGAAATTTTTGTTTTGCCTCTTTCGATATCTGCCGTGGAGTTTTTGATATCCAAGACTTTGGCAAAATCTGATTGGGTATAATGATTCTCTTCGCGAATTTGTTTAAATCGCTTAACGGTTTGGTCAGTCATTTTATCCATAAAATCAGGATTTTAATTTTTATCTCATAAATACACCTAGGAGTTTGGGATAACTAGTAACAAATATACGAGATTTTGGAATAATTCCAATTTTAACATAAATAAATTTTAAATTATATGGAATTTTTCCATAAATTTGGAAAAATTACTACTAAACATACCAACCATGTCAACACAGACCATCGCTTTACATCAAAAAGTCCCTGAAAAAATCATTAAGCATTCACTGAACAACAAACTTGAAGTAATTCATAGTTTAGAAAAAAAATTGAATGAAAAGGGATATCACTTTTTACAATCCCAAACCATAGGGAGATATCATTTCGACTTTTTCTGTCCTAAGCTTCGTATTGCCATAGAGATAGATGGCTATGCTCATGAGTTTACAGATGTTTACAATCTAGACGCACCAAAAAAGTTATTTATTTCTTCCTTAGGAATTACCGTATTACGTTTTACTGATCACCAGGTATTGGTAGATATGGATGAGATCTTACGAACAATCAGGCAACAAATAAAATCTTCGAACACGCCTTATGTCGTTTGATCGCATAAAAGAAAAACTTTCCATTCTGGCAGACGCAGCAAAATATGATGTTTCGTGCGCTAGTAGTGGTGGCAAAAGAGCGAACACCAACAAAGGCTTAGGAAACAATACGGGCATGGGTATTTGCCATAGCTATACCGAAGATGGTCGCTGTGTATCGCTATTAAAAATATTAATGACCAATCATTGTATCTATGACTGCGCATATTGTGTAACTCGAAGAAGTAATGACATTAAAAGAGCGGCTTTCAAAATCCAGGAAGTAGTAGATCTTACTATTAATTTTTACCGACGCAATTATATAGAAGGGTTATTTTTAAGTTCTGGGATTTTCAAAAATGCCGACTATACCATGGAACGCCTCATTCGAGTTGCTAAAAAACTACGATTAGAAGAAAATTTCAATGGATACATTCACCTCAAATCCATTCCAGGAACCAGTGATGAGCTAATGCGCGAAGCTGGTTTGTATGCCGATAGATTGAGCGTTAACATTGAAATCCCCACTATTTCTGGATTAAAATTGCTAGCTCCGGAAAAGAAACATGAAGATTTTATCAAACCTATGAATAAGGTAAGTACTGAAATTACCAAATACCAATCTGAACGAAAAATCATTAGAAGCACACCCAGATACGCTCCAGCCGGACAAAGTACCCAAATGATCATAGGAGCCACCGGAGAAAGTGATTGGGACATTATTAGATCTGCTGCGTATTACTACAAAAAATTTAACATGCGCCGCGTATATTATTCTGGTTACGTACCTGTTTTGTCCGACGCTAGACTACCTTCTTTAGGTTCTCAGGTGCCCATACTTCGCGAAAACAGATTATACCAAACTGATTGGTTACTGCGGTTCTATGGATTTTCTGTACAAGAGATCGTTAACTCCCAACATCAAAATCTAGATTTAGATATCGATCCCAAATTAAGCTGGGCTCTGAGAAATCTTGAGCACTTCCCTATTGATATCAACACCGCCGATAAACGGATGTTGGCAAGAGTACCAGGAATTGGGATGACTTCGGTTTCAAAAATTATTCAGGCAAGAAAGTTTAGACGACTTAATTGGTCACACCTCAAAGCTATTGGTATTGCACTTAATCGGGCACAATACTTTATCGTTTGTGATTCAAAAGACTTCTACACCAAAGAATACTCGTCTGAAACTTTAAAACAAAAAATACTAAAAAATAGCAGTACAAAGTATAAGAAGTACTTTGATGGGCAACTAAGTCTATTTTCCTAAAAAAGATCGGCGCTTATGAATCCAACTACAAATTTACAATACGACGGAAGTTTTGATGGGTTCTTAAGTTGTGTATTTGCTGTTTACGAACAAAAAATTTCAGCTCCCGTTATTCAAAAAGAATTTCAAAATACTGCTGATTTTTTTGCCACCACCGAAACCATATTTACCAACGAACAAAGAGCAAAAAGAGTATGGAAAGCATTTTGCAAAAAAACAACCTCTAAAGAGCAAAAAGATGTTTTCAAGGTTTTCCTAAGTGAAATTAAAGGCGTAGAGAACACCATACTAAGATATATGCAATACACCTTTAAAAATGATCCCTCTAAAGACATCGATTTCAGTAATAAAGATATTCTCAAAATTAGCCAAGTAGCGCGGATGGTTGATCGGGAAAAACACAGGATGGAGGCTTTTGTAAGATTTCAATTGACTACCGATCAAATCTATGTTTCAACGGTAGAACCTGACTTTAATGTGTTGCCATTGATCATCAACCATTTCCAAGATCGATACGCAGATCAAAAGTGGTTAATTTTTGATATGAAACGCAAGTATGGAATCTTTTATGATTTAATTTCGGTCGACACTGTCACTTTTGAGCATGAAGAAGAGCATATTCTCAAAAAAATATCAGACAACTACGATGATAAAGAAAGTGAATTCCAACAGTTATGGGATACTTATTATAAAAATGTAAATATCAAATCCAGAAAAAACACCAAACTTCATCTTCAACACTTACCCAAAAGGTATTGGAAATACTTAACTGAAAAAAAACCTCAATAACCTTCTTTTCGGCTCTATTTACCTCAGTTTACCTGTGAAAACACCTCAAAAAACAGGCAGTTTTAATCATAAAGTGTGGATTTTTTCCCCACCAATATTTTCAAAAAAACGAAATAAAACACTATGTTTGACGTTAAGTAACCAATTAACTATATCTATTTATTATGAAAAATTTTTTTCTAGGAGCTTTGGCTCTAATGTTCGCTGTATCGGTAACATCTTGTAGAGAAACTGCTAATAAAGCAGAAGAAGCTGCAACTGAAGCTGCAGCTGAGGCTACTGAAGCTGCTGAGGCCGCAACTGAGGCTGCTGGTGAAGCTGTTGAAGCTGCAAAAGATGCTGCTGATGAAGCTGTGGATGCTGCAAAAGATGCTGCTGGTGAAGCTGTAGACGCTGCAAAAGATGCTGCTGGTGAGGCAGTAGATGCTGCAAAAGATGCTGCAACTGACGCTGTAAAAGAAGGTACCGAAAAAGCATCAGATGCTGTAAAGGATGCCTTAAAACAGTAATTACTTTTATAAGATTAAAAAGAAAGCCATCTCGATTGAGATGGCTTTTTTATTTTCTCAATCCAACCATTGGATTTTGTTTGCTATAGGCTCTCTTTTGGATTCTAAAGGTTCTTGTTTGTCATAATTGCCAACATAAAACAACCCTAGACAACGTTCCCCTTCTTCAAAGTCAAAAAACTCTCCCATATAATCAATCAACTTTGGGCTACTCCAATAACATCCCACATCATGAGCCGCACAGGTAAGCCACATATTTTGTACTGCCATCGCCGTTGAAGCTACCTCTTCCCACTCTGGAACTCTTTCTTTCAAATCTCTTTGCATACATATCGCTATAATTACATTGGCAGATTTGCAATTATTGATAATTTTTTTGTGCTTAAAAGGTGAAAAATCAATATCCGGGGTAATATCGGTGTAGGTATCCGACAAAAATTTACCTAATCGATCTTTGGCCTCTCCCCTCAACACTTTAAACCGCCAAGGCTCTGTTAATCGATGTGTAGGAGCCCAGTTCGCATTTTCTAAAAGTTCATTGACTAACTTGTCTGAAACTGGAATATTATTATATTGCGCAGGAAAAACGGACCTCCTGTTTTTGATAAGTTCACTAATATCCTTCATACAATTTTGTTTTCTGTAAAGTTACCACTATTATTTAGACCAATTCTAAAATACTAAGTTAAATACCTATTGTGAATCCAAAAGTTAGACTAAACATTCCTGAACAATTAGATAACCTATCCCTTTCCGGTAAAGTCCTTGAAGACACCTTATCTAGCTTAGGAACTATCAATTCAATTTTTGGAAATCATCGGCAGCTAACCCGATCCGTATTGAAGCATTGTAGAAACAAGAAGTATAAGGGAAATATTCATATAGTGGATTTGGGATGCGGCGGCGGAGACAGTCTGCGTTATCTTTCCAAACAACTACAGCAAAAGAATATTAACGCATCATATACTGGAATTGATGGGAACCCTAAAAGTATTGAGTTTGCTAAAAAAAATACCCCTCACCAAAATTCAATACAATTTTTGGTTGCTGACATCCTCTCTCCTACATTTGAAATTCCAGAATGTGATATCTTAATTAGCAGTCATTTTATATATCATTTTGACAA
Source organism: Aquimarina sp. AWH4_224 (assembly GCF_056160245.1). Taxonomy (NCBI): domain Bacteria; kingdom Pseudomonadati; phylum Bacteroidota; class Flavobacteriia; order Flavobacteriales; family Flavobacteriaceae; genus Aquimarina; species Aquimarina sp. AWH4_224. Next base: position 342,829 of record NZ_JBSWWU010000006.1, read on the forward strand.
TCAAAAACTTGCAGATTTTTTAAAAAAAATCCAGTCAAAAAACGTAAAACATATTATTTTTAGCGAGTTGTATCGAAGTCCTACAGCTTATTTTCTCTTTAAAATTGCTAGCCGTCTTCTCCCCATTTCAGAAATGGCAAAAAAAGATGGTTTAGTAGCTATTCAAAGAGCATTTACCATAAAAGAACTTGAAATGATCATTCGACAAGGAAACGTACAAAAGTATACCGTACAGAAAAAACCTTTTTTCAGAATGATCGCAACCTTTGATCTACCCTCATAAACATGAAACAATTTTTAGCAACTCAATTACAAACTCTGAAAAGCACCCCTAAAACACTTTTACTCACTTATATCGTGATCTATTTCGGTTGGGGATTAGGCATGAATCAGTTTGGTGCAGAAATGGAAATTGCCCGATTTTCGTATTGGTGGCAAGTCATTACTTGTTATATTTTATATATGGTCCCTATTTCTATACTGCTAAAAGAATACAGTTTTTTTAATCAATATGCATACGGATTGGTTGCCATGGGTATTTTGGAGTTTTTAGGATATTGGCTACAAACCTCTTATGTCTATCCAAACAACATATTGGATCAACTGTTTAACCCACAAAACTTCAGTTTGGGAATGGCATTATTTTTTGCATTGTATTTCCCCGCGGGTAATTGGCTGGTAGCCAAAGTACACCGACTTATTTTTTAGGAACAAGAACAAATTGTTGTTTCCCTTGTTTTTTTACTCGGTATCTGCTAGCGATATCGCCAGCACCTTCTACATCCCAGGTATCATCGATATAATCAATCCAATCCTGACGATCTACAATGGCATTATCCAAAATGGCATCAGTTAGCTTGGCTTTATCAAATTTAGCCCCCCACAATGTAGCTTCAGAAAGATCTGCTCCTGTAAGGTCTGCTCCGTACAAATTGGCATGGGTAAGATCAGCACTTAAGAGTTCCGCTCTTTTAAGGTTTGCCTGATGTAGTTTTGACCTTTTTAGATTCGCATCCGAAAGATTGATTTTACTCATCTCTGCTTCCCTAAGTTCTGCTCTTTCGAGATTAGAAGCAGGCATTTGTGCTTCTGAAAAATTAGCATAGTTTAATCGTGCATATTTCAGATTAGAACCAGAACCTAAGTTTACTTTTTTAAGATAGGTATAATCAAAATCTGCAGAGTTTAGGATATCCTGAGAGGATTCTGCCCCCAAGTCACTTTTTAAAATACTAAACAGTAATTGACCTCTTTCTGGACTAACCGGTGTTTTGATCAGTTCGCCATCTTCAATAAATTGATAAGGCTTCATGGCCATACAAAGGCCAATAATGCGAGCTTCTAGAGTTTTGCTAATATTACGCCCCCCAGATCCCTTATATTTTAACTCCTCATTCAGATCAGCCAATACGTCTCCCATTACAAAAACCAAAGAAGATCTTCTATCTGCCTCTACCAAATTATTTTGGCTGGTAATCAATGTATTCTGATTGACCAACAGTTTGGTTTGAAAAATTAAAACCGCTGCGGGAATCACCCCTACCATAAACGCAAATAATCCTATACGAGTAACCCTCCAGATCACACTAGAAGAAACATCAGAAACCGTATCTACAGATACCGTTTTATACTCTTTATATTCATTTATTGCATTACTAATGCTCTTCTTGAGACGTTTCCCAAAAAGCGGAGTACTTGATTTTTTGAGCAACCATAGCCTAAATCTTTTCTTCTTTTGCTTTCCTTGATTAATCTTATCAAGTTTGTCCTGAAGAATCTTGTTCTCGGTTTTTAGCCTTTCGATATATTCTTGTTCGTTGTTCACTTGTCTAGGGGATTTGGATTTTAAACGCTTAAGATATAAAAGATATTATGACATAAAAAAAGAAAGCCCAATTTATCAATGACAAAAAAGGCTTTCTTCAAAACATAAAGGCATCCAACAAATACTGAGCTTAATTTAAGTACGTTGCGATATCACTAGCGATATCTTCGACCAGTGAGGATTTCTCTTCTTCATCAATCTGATTCACAATTTTGATTAGTAGATGCACATATCCTTTTACATATTCCCTCTTAAGCTCATCGCTCACGTACTCTTTACCCTCAACCACAATGAACGTAATCAAGTTTCGTATGATTAATCTTATTTCGGCAATGCTCAAATCCTCTTTCATTCTATTGACTTTTAGAACTTTCCGATGGAAAATGTGGTTAAGAGGTATTAAAGTACTTTTGGAAACCATAAAAAAAGAAAATGAAGCGCAATTAAACCGCGATTTTCGATAAAAAACACATTTCATCGTTTTTTGAGGAATTGACATTTACCCTTCTTATTTATTACTTTTGTAATAGATCCAACCAAATACAAAGCTTCTATGAAAAATGTATTTTTTTATAGCATACTCATCTTATTGACTTTTATTTCCTGTGGTAAAAACGAAAAAGGAACTACCTCAACTCCCTCGTCTGCAGAAGAGGAAGCAGGTATAGTCATCAAAGACACCTTATTTTATCTGTATGAAACCACCGCTCAATCTTCGGATCAACAAGAAGTAAACTTAAATGTCATCTATCGATTTATCGTAAAAGGCACTGTTGAAGAAACTATTGAAGAAAAAACGATCGAAGATCTTAATGCCACTGAGATCAAACCCGCAGTAAGTGCATATCTAAGAAAACTGATCAAAAAATATCCTAAAGCCGATTTAAGAACACTAAAAGATCAGGTTGAGTTGTCTAAAATCAATAAAAATTTGAGCAATAAACATCCGGTAGAAATCATAAGTCTCAAACCCACCGTAAAGTTTAAAGAACTCATCGTTAAATAGATAACTTATATCTATAGTATTAAGATAGTATATACAACCAAAAAGCCCTGAGAAAACCTCAGGGCATATAAGGACTTTGAATACGGAATATCTTTGGCTAATCCCAATAATCAAAATTTCCCTTATTGCAAATTAACAAAAAGCACGCGTCAAAAGCAAAAAGTGCTTAAAAATACCCCGCTTTTGTTGTAAAATTGACAATTTTATAAAAAACAGGATCAAATTTCCCAGTATCTCCTATTCTCAAAAATTATATTCTAATGTTGCCTTAAAAAAGAATGGTGTCCCTGGAGTAAAATGAATTTCTTCGAAAGATTGAGCTTCATTTTGTAAACGGGATTCAGTAGCAAATTGAGTTTCATTCCATTCAACATCAAATAAGTTTTGTATTTGAATTCCTAAACTGAGTTTATCCCAACGATACCCTGCACTTAGATCAGTAACGGTGTAACCTTCTGCCACAATAGAGTTGTCCTCATTTGCCGGGCGATCATTGATATGTCTTACATTAATATTGCTAAACAATCCAGATTTGTGAATAATACTAAGTCCACTAGACAAGGTAAAGTCTGGTGCCAGTGGGATATAATCTTGACCTGAAGGCTCTTCGATGGATCGAGCATATGTATAATTGGTATCCAAATTCCAAAATAACCAAGGTAAAATCTGGTATCGATAGCTAAGCTCTATTCCCTGGCGTTCAGTTTCTCCACTAGGTTCTACAATACCTGCATCTCCTACATAAACAAACTCTTGTTCTAAGTACAAATACCAGTATGCAACATTCAACAGCATTTTTGAAGTAGGTTTCCAAACAAATCCTACATCGGTACCCAACGCAGATGGCAATATTGTTTCTCCTTGCTGGGCAACCACCACTCGTGTATCATTAGAGTGAAATCCTTTTCCGGCCTTTGCGTAAAGTTGTAACCGCTTTGATGGATTGTAAAATACATTTAGTCTCGGGCTTACAATTGCCTTGGTCTCTTCTTGAGTTTGGTAGGCATCTAACAACCTGTCGTTATACTTAAAATCAAAATAATCAACCCGCACAGAAGGATTAAACGTCCACTTATCCAAATTAATGTTTGCCCCCAGATAGCCTGCAACATTCGTTTCATTGATATCTCCAAACTGGATTTGCTCCAGGGTTTCTGTTCGATTTAAGGTGCGTGATAATTCATTGTCCTTGCTCTGATCATTTCTTAAGCTAATTCCTGCTTGCCATGTTCCTTCTAATTTATCTGTAGAAAATGTTCTTTGGTATTCACTATTCAACCCAAAAATGTTTCTATCTTCCTTTTGTCTGATCTGGTCTCCGTTTACAGGATCTTCTAAGAAAAACGTAAAATTGGAATACAATTCAAAGTCATAAGCACTCCAATACACATTACTTTTCAGGGTAGATTTCTCATCCAAAATCTTATCGTAATTCATAGAAAAATTGGTACGAGATGTATTTCCTCCTTCTGTGTCATCAATGGCTCCAAATCGAGAAATTAAGCCACTGTCAACTGCTCGTTGCGGAATTTGCCCGGATGCATCCCACTCGCTTGTAAAGTGAGAGATGGTAAAGCCCAATTTATCATATTCGCTAACAAAACCTGTGTACTTTCCAAAAACATTAATTCTATCAAAGTTTTGCGGACTATCGAAAAAACCGTCTGTAGATAGATATTCTGAAGCTACATAGGCATTGTGTTTTGCAGTATTCAATACATTAAACATTCCTAAAAGACGATAGGTATCAAATTGCCCTCCTTCTAATTTGATGGTACTATTACCTAAGGTTTCTTTGGTTTTAAAATCTACATATCCAGCAGTAGTAAAATTTCCTTTGTCCTCATAATATGGTCCTTTTCCAAAATCCACATTTTCGATAATCTCAGGAATTACAAAATGCAAGTCGGCATATCCCTGCCCATGAGCATGAGACACCATATTTACCGGTAGCCCATCAACGGTAAGATTAATATCTGTCCCGTGATCAATATCAAAACCACGTAAAAAGATTTGTTCTGCTTTACCTCCACCTGCATGTTGTCCAATGAATAAACCAGGAACTTTTCGTAAGATATCCTGGGAAGAGTTAACCGGAGTTATTTGCACATCAATATCACTAATTAGTTGAAGAGAATTTACCTCTGGAGTGATCACCACCTCGTCCAAATTAATAGCTGCAGGGTATAACACAATCTCCAAAGGAATACTAGGATCTTCTATAACCACCTCTTCGCCTTGGTATCCCACACAAGAAAAGATTAAGGTATCTCCTATGGATACATTTTTTAAGCTAAAACTACCATGTACATTGGGATGTGTATGTTTGTCTGTGGCTTTGTTTAATATATAAGCTTCTTTAAGAGGTTGTTGGTTTTGATTTACCACCTTTCCCGTTAGAATTTGAGCCTGAATCGAGTGATTAAGGAATAAAAGTAAAATGGATGAAAAGAGTAATTTCATTTATAATCTCATTTAAGGTTTGTTTATTAAATTTGGGGCCAAATGTAGAGAATCCTTTAATGCGACGATATCGCATTAACAAAATTATAAGTATAATTTCACACTCTATAGAAAGCTCCTTCCACAACAGGTAAATTCTATTTTTACCATGGTTGCATGATTATATACGAGAAAAAAAGAAAGTTGGTTTTTACATTTGCACAGATTATGCAAATTCGTGTTACAATAAAAAACTCTTCTTAATCGAGGAAACAAAAAAAGCCCCGTAAATATTTCATTTACGAGGCTTTTGTACTCAAACCGGGACTGATATCGAACTTTCTACCGGAAGATTGTGAGCTAGTACTTCAACATTCTATCAAATTACAACATGCCATTTTTCTGTGATGTATTCATAGGAAACTGGCATTTCTATTTATTCATTAATCATAAAAACAAGTTGAACATGAAAGATGTAACAAAACCCTTGTATTCTTTAACTATTGGCGAATACAAAAAATTACAACAAGAAATTTTTGAAGAACAAATTTCACGACACTCTTGTTGTTATAGCAATACCAATATTGAATCTGAACAGGATATCATTTTTGCTGATCAGGTATGCCAATTAACAGGCTATACAAAACCAACACTCTACTCTAAAGTAAGTCGATACGAAATCCCCGTGCTTTCCAGAGGAAAACCCCTCACCTTTTCTAAAAAAATAATCCTTGAGTGGATAAATAATGGAAAGCCTTCAGCGCATAAGAATTCTAACAGCTAAATAGTCATGAAAAAAACATATATCAAAACCGATATTGAGCTTATCAATCCAGATGCCATATATATCAGTCTTAAAGAAGTTGGAAAACTGTTTAGCCCTCCAGTATCATATACTACACTCTGGAAATGGCAGAAGAAGGGAATTCTAAAGCTTGTTCCTCGTGTATATGGAAATAAAAAGTTCTACCACTTCGAAGAAGTCATCCAAGAGCTAGAACGACATAAAAATAATCAATAAACCATAGAATAAGGATGCCCTTTATATCAATATAATTTGTTATTGGGGTATCCTGTTTCTCAATATTTTTAAATCCTATGAAAACCAAAAATATCACCAAAGAACAAGTACTAGAAAAAATCAACTTGCAGGAGGCATTTAATTATTATTTGCAACCCTATCATAACAAAGGAACCTTGCGAAAAGGACAACACATTTCTAATCCTTTCTTAGCCAGAAAGCAAAAAACTCCTTCTTTCAACATCTATAAAACCAAAACAGGGGATTGGAGGTATAAAGATTTTGCTACCGGAGATGAAGGCAGCATTTTTGACCTGGTCATGAAGCTAAAACAATGTACTTTCCCAGAAGCGCTTGCTATACTCAACCAAGATTTTGATTTGAATCTGGCTGAAGATGCGACACAAAATGACTTTAGTATTGAATTGCAAAAGAACTGGGCTGCTCATACGCTTCAATATTGGCTCGATTATGGAATAAGTTCTTCTCTACTTGATTTCTTCGATGTTTTTCCAGTGCAGTCCTATACCCGAGTAAAAGATATGGGTAATTCCAATACTTTCTATGCAAGTATGGTACAATCACTGTATGCCTATAAGATCAGTGATCGATGCTATAAATTATACACACCATATGCAACTAGCTATCGCTTCGCTTGGCTAGGCAACAAACCACAAGATTATATTTTTGGATATAAACAGCTCCCAAAAACGGGAAAAAGGGTGTTTATCACCGGAGGTGAAAAAGATGTACTATCGCTATATGCACGATCGGAATATGCAATATGTTTTAATAGTGAAACGGCTCATCCTTCAATTAACGTTGTTGAGAACCTAAAAGGGCGATTCGAAGAAGTAATTGTGTTGTATGATATTGATGAAACAGGAATTACCCAGTCCCAAAAGCTATGTAAAAACTATGGGTTGCAACGTATGGAGCTTCCTGCTTCTCTACTCCCTGAAGGTAAAGATATCTCTGATTTTTTCAAGCTTGGTTATACCCTTGATCATCCTGAAATAGCAACAGAATATTTTGAGAAAGTAGTGGAAACTAATGAAATTATTATATCGGAAAATAAACAAAGTACTAGTCAAGATTATATGCCTATACTTTTGAAAACACAAAGCGAACTTATACAACGAAAAGCAAAAAAGATCATCAAAGCTCCTCCCTTGTTATTTCAAAAAGATGTGGGGATTTTATTTCCAAGAACGATCAATGTAATTCAAGGAAAAGCTGGAGTACATAAAAGCAGATTAGCCGAAATGATTTGTAGTGCATTGATTAAAAAATCAAATTACAACGCAGATCTACTTAGTTTTAGAAAAAATCCAGAACAACCCGTAACAGTATGTTATGTGGATACTGAGCGTAATCTTACCGAACAGTTTCCCTATGCCTTGCAACAAATGCTTATGATGGCAGGATATAATAAAGAAGATACACCACCCATTTTTGATTTTATATCCTTATTACAGATCCCCAGAAATGATCGTTTTCTAGCATTGACTACCTATATTAAACGTGTGAAAGATAAGTTTACAGGACATGTTGTTATTATACTGGATGTTATTACCGATTGTATTGAAGATTTCAATCGTTCTAGAGATAGTATGCAGCTTATTGATTTGATGAATCATAATATTAATAACGATGATGTAACATTCTTGGCAGTTATTCATGAAAACCCTGGACAAAATACTGATAAAGCACGAGGGCATCTTGGAACAGAAATCATGAACAAAGCTACTACAGGAATTCAAATTGGATTTGAAAAAGATCAGCATCGAAAACCGACTAATCTCATTGCCATGAATGTTTTAAAACTTAGAAGCGGTAAAAAACCAGAACCTTTTTATATGAGATATTGTGAAGAACACAATGGGCTGGTTGAAGCTGATCAGGATTTTATTGAAGAAGATAGACTATTACGTCGTAAAAAAGCAGATATCATAGCATTTAGAGATAAGCTATCAGCGATGTTAAGAGAATCGATCCCCAGTAAGGAATTAGTAGAAATTCTTGCAGAATACTTTGATTGTAGTGATAAAATTATACGGGAACGCTTAAAAGAGTGTATAGAAAGGCGTTATCCCATGCCTAATGGAAAAGAAATACCTTGTGTACTTCAAAAAAGTAAAGAAGGAAAAGAAGTGTTTTATAGTTTGGCTCCTATTGAAAGACGTACCTGAAGTATCAAAAATAAGAACGTAAAAAGAACGTTGGAAGTTGGAAGTAGCCCCATATATAGCACTTCCAACTTCCAACGTTTTTTATCAACTGTCTATCAATACTTTACAGGCACATAAAAACAACAACCACTTTTCCAGCTTCCAACGTATACATTTTGGGAGGTGATAGAGCTTGAAAAGCCACAGTTTTAAATGGTTTTTCTTAAAATAAGGTAAGCTGATTTTAAATAAAAACACGTTAATTCATATTAATATATATTTTTATTACCGCTATGTATTTCTAATGTATATTCAAGGTGTCATTATGCAAATCCAAGTAGATGAATTGAAGAATAATGTAAACGAATTTGCATTATTGTAAGAAAACAAGAATAACTCATTAAATATCAACACTTAAACAAAAAAAACATGAATCTAAAAGAAGAAAGAAACCCTAATAAAATGAACACAACAAATCAACCACTAGCCATAATATATTCACGTTCCGCTACTAACGAACTAAACATAACTAATCACCAAAAAGAGCTTTGTGAGCGTTTTGCTGAGAAAAATAACATCAAGGTTATTTCCACAATCGAAGATATCCCGAAATCTGGAATGTATAAGGACCAAAATGATTTGATTAGAAGAATACAGACCATAAAAGATAATATTTCTTTTCTTATCGTATCTTCTTTCGATCGTATATCAAGAAATACCGCTACGACTATGCATTGTATCGAACAATTAAAACAGCTTGGTTAGAAACCTTATCTGTAATAGAAGATACACCAAAAATAGATATGTTTTCCCTTGATAATGAGCATTTCAAAAAGTAAAATAGTAACGTTGGAAGTTGGAAATAAGATCGACAAAACGAACTTGACATAAACACTTGTTTTTCAATTTCTTACAAACGTTGGAAGTTGGAAGTGCTATATATGGGGCTACTTCCAACTTCCAACGTTATGATTATCTTCAATATTGTTATGTAAAAACATCTTCAAAAACCTCAAAAGCATAGTAAATGCCATTAACTTAAATTAACTTAGTTTCCACTCGTATTTTTATTGAGTTTATGTTATTAGTTTTGAATAAAAATCTTAAGTATGGATACTATGATAAATGACCCGTTAACAGGAGAACCTTTTACACCTAAACGTAGTGATCAGAAATTTGCTACCCGCGAAAATCAAATTCGGTATAATAATCTTAAAGCTAAGAAAAAAAGACAAGCCAAAGCTGAAATAGACCGAGCTTTGGATACCAACAGAAATATCCTTAATCGTCTTTTAGGAAGTCATAACGCTGTTACAAAGTCGCGTGACTTTCTTTTAGGAGCAGGATTTCATTTTGGAGTAACTACCCATAAAATAGAACAGAACGGTATGCTATTAAGTTGTATTTATGATGTTGCCTTGCAACAAACCGAAAAAGGTCTGTTTTTAATCTCAAGAGTGGAACTTTAAAAATTTCTCTCAATGAAAAAACCAAACTTTATAGATTGCTATAAGTTAGATCTGATCAAGGATATCCCTGAAGAACTTACCCTAGCCAATCGTCAAAGAGAACAGCTACTTGTAAAGAATCAAAAATTAAAAAAAGTTATCTGGACCTTAAGTGTTGGGTTAGGATGCTTACTCATCTATACAATCATTAACGACTATGGAACGAAGAAGAATACGAAAGAACACACCCAAAAACAGAATAGAAGGAAAGCGTAAATCATAGAACACAAAACAATTAAACCTTAAACTAATGAAGAAATCTCCCTTAAAAGATATCACCAGACCTGATGCTTTAACAACAACACTAAAAGTACTTTTTGGAGTTTCTCTTTTAGTAGGAATTGCCAAACTACCACAGAAATTTACTTTAAAATTCAAGACAGAAAAAAGCAATCATCTTATCCTTAGCAATGTGATTGCTTTTATTCTATTAATAATCTATAATCATCTGGGATTTTACTTTCCTTTTTTATAGCGGCATTTTTGTAAAGTCTCTTTTAAAGAAGAAATCTCATCGTTGTAATTAGTCAGGGTTTTAAGAAGTGCGAAAAATTGTAAGGGACGACTAAAATAAACGATGAGACATATATAAAACTACAGCAATATAAAAGAATTCAAAACTAAATTGCAAACTGTTATCCCGCAAAGTTTTTACGGGTTAAAAAACAACTTAATCGAGTTCTTACATGTATACATTGAGTATTAGCAATTTGTAAGAGTTTTTTAATCCTCGTAAACCAACTACCGGATTTACCTACTAAAAAATTAAATCAACAAAAAAACCTCCTTTATTTAAAAGAGGTTTTTGTTAAGTTAAACTCAGGGTAATTTCGGGGTAAAAGTAGTCGTATTTTGACGAGCGATATATAAACAATTCTATATCATCTAATTCTATACCCAAATTTACCATACAATTACGGTTTTGCCATAAATTCCAAATGTGCAAAATATTGGTTTATCGACGAAAAGCGTTTTTTATCGATAAAATGCTGTTTTGTTGTGATTTTAAGTATTATGTTAGATTAGCTCTTCGTGTTCATAATCAACAGATTGCTCCACATCCTTTATGGAAATGTATTGATGGGTATGATCGTAAGAAATAAAATACTCTACATGGTAAATTGCAGTATTGGCCTTTAACTTTTTTAAGGATTTGTGCAATGGTTACCGTTGTTAACCGCAGTTTTTTATTCTATTAGTTTCAATTCAAATTCAAAATTAGTCTTTTGCTTATGAATTAATTCTCTAATCAAAGCAATTAAAATAGATGAGGCAAAACTCACATAATCTCCATATTCAGCCTCGAAATTATGATAATCCATAAATTGTCTTGGGAAAATATCAAAACCACCGTGTATTAATTTTGAACGATATTCGTACAGTTTATTTAGTTTTCGTTTATAATCTTTTGGTTCTTCAAGAATTAAAATCGACTTTTCTTTAAACTGGGGTATAATTGATTACATGGTTTTATGTCATTTACGAGATGTTTTTTAGATTTTCAATTCGGTTCTCACTTATTAAATTAGGTATTTCACCATGCAACCATTCCTGCACGTATGTGTCAAAAGTTAAAATAATCGATTGGTTTAATTTTTGACAAAAAAAATTTTACTAGTCAAAAAAAGAAAAATTATGTAAAACAGACTTTTTGCAAATCAATTGGTTTTGATAGGATTAGGTTAGAATCTGTTATCCAAAAGTTCGATAATTGTCCGCTTGGCACTACTGATAACCACCTCATATTGGGGTGGTTATTTTGTTTTTAGAGCTTTTTTGCTAGTTGTAAAAAACTTTTTTTTAACAAAAGAGCATGGTTTTGGAGCATGGTTTGTGTTATTTTTTAGATCTAAAGTTGATCTCATTTTAAATTAGAGTACTGCAGACTTACTCAATTTATTTCTTTAAGTGATACCTTAAGTGCCTATAAATCATTTTGTTTTTCATCTAGTTGCTCTTAATTTGTTAGTAGTAATTTTTGTATTTAAGTAGAGCAAGGTATTTTTGCGACCTCTAGGCGGGAATGTAAATTAGTGCTGCTTTTTTGAAGGATAATTTCGCTTAATTTTTTGTGTTTTTTTGAAGCGGATATTATATTAATGGAATAGTTAATTTTTAGATCAATCTCGAAAGTTGTATTTAAGCAATTATTCTGATTAACCTAAATAACAGGAAGGATTATTCAAATTCTCGGCAGATATAGTTCAAACTTTTTGAAAGAAGATACTCTGTTCATTATCAGGTGATAGAGAAAATAGTTGCTCAACGCAATATTGAAAACTAGATTACTAACTAAAATTAATTTATAAAAATCCAGCTTCTAAATCTATAACCAGAAAGTTGCCTATTCTAGACCTGTTCTTGCTACAATCAAGACATTTTTCCCTGAGCCAGACAAAATTGTCTGACTTTTTAGTTGAAATAAATCTATACTTCGTAAATTTTTTACGTTTTTAAGGTTATATCAACAGGATCTGTCTGGGAACAAATCCCAAGATAAGTAAAACATGATTAATTAAGTATTATAAACTCACTTCTTCTATTTTTCTGATGTTTGGCTTCACTACATTGCGCATTATTATCACATCCATTTACCAAAGCTGATTCTCCATATCCACGTCCAGTGAGTCTAGATTTATCAATCCCTCCTTTTTCTACAATATATTTTATAGTACTTTTTGCACGGCGATCACTCAATGCCATGTTATAACTATCTGGAGCGCGACTATCTGTATGTGATCTAACATCTATTTTTATATCTGGATATTGTTTCATGGTGGCAATAATTTTTTGAAGTTCTATCTCCGCATCTGGGCGAATGAAAGATTTATCTAAGTCAAAATAAATTATTTGCAAGTCTAATATTTTAGCTAAATCATCTCCAGGTTTCACTTCTTGTTCTTGTAATCCTCCTTTAGACAATTGCAGAGGTACATCATGAGTGTATTCTAATGCAGTATTAGTCTCTAAAAGTTTTTCTGATGGGTTGTAGCTGTTTTTAAGCGCCCTAATAATATATGATTTTTCACACTCCAACTCAAAATTATATAGCCCATTGGCATCACTTGCTACTCTGGATATTTCATTTCCATCTTCATCTAGTAAAAGTACATCGGCTTCTGACAAAACAACTCCAGATTCGGCATCTGTAACAACACCCGACATGTACTGTCTACAAGTGGTAATTAACTCTTCTATTTGTTTAAAACTATAAATATCATCATTTCCTTTTCCTCCTTCTCTATTGCTTGAAAAGAAACCTATTTTAGTCATTTCATTTAATACAAAACTAAAATCATCATCCGGACTGTTGACTGGTCTTCCTATATTATAAGGAACTGAAAAACCTTCTTCTTCTGGAACCGTAACAAAAATGTCTAAACCTCCTAATCCTACGTGCCCGTCGCTTGCAAAATATAGTCTTCCTGTATCACTTATATAAGGAAAAGTTTCTCTTCCTTCGGTATTTATCTTATCTCCAAGATTGATTGGAGTACCAAAGGTTCCATCGGGTAACACATCTACCTTATATAGATCAGACATTCCTTTGGTACCAGGCATATCACTGGCAAAGTATAATCGTTTCCCATCTTTAGTAAGAGCTGGATGCGCTACAGAATACTCCTCACCATTAAATGGTAATTCCTCTATATTCTTCCATTTATCACCCTCTAAGGTTGCTCTATATAACTTTAACAACACTGTTCCTGTTGCATCAGAACCTATTTTTCTTTTCGTATAATTATTTCTCGTAAAGTATACTGTTTGTCCATCTGGACTAAAAGAAGTAGAAGATTCATGAAACTTAGTATTTATTTTACCTTTTATTTTTTTGGGTTGAGTTAATTCGTTATCAGGTTCTACAACTTCTGAAATAAAAAGGTCTAAAAAAGGCATTTCGTTCCATTCGTGAATTATTTTAGACATGGAACTATATTGACTTCGAGAGGATGCAAACACAAGATTTCCTCTATTATCAAAACTTGGAGCATAATCAGAAGCGCTTGAATTAATATCGATTTTTTTGAGTGTAAATTTTCCAGATTGCATTTCAATGAAACGCAAATAATCTCGTGTACTCACAAAATAGACAGCTCTTTTATCTGTATTCGTTTTCTCATAGAAAATTTCCATGATAGCATCGGCATCATCATAACGCTTTATGCTTTTGAGGCTTTGTGAATACCTGAATAAATATTCCACATCCATATCATCTGAATACTCCTTCATTAGTTTTTCATACCAATCAATGGACTTTTCTAATTCGCCATTGAAATAATATGAATCTCCAATTTTCTTATACAAATCCGAAGAAGTGTATCCTTTTTCTGCTACATCTAAATATATTTTTCTAGCATCTACGAAGGCATATTTAGCAAAAGTTTCATCTGCTCTTGCCAGTCTTTTTTCCTGTGCTTCTATTCCTCCAAATACAATAACACATAAAGATAGACTTATAAGGGTTTTTATAACTTTCATAACAATCTTATTGGTTAAAAAAATCTAGGAGTTAGCATTCTATTATATTTTCTAAACAATTCAAAACGTAGCATTACTTCATAACTCCCATCATTAAACTGCGATTGCCCCAACTCGGTCGTCTCTCTATCATAGGCAAAACCAATCATCATCGAATCCGAAATCTGGAAGGCAACCTGACCCGTCACTGCAGCACTCCAGCGATAAGCAACTCCCAAAGTTAATCGCTCATACAACAAAAAGTTCGCCGAAACATCAACCTGTAACGGTGCTCCAAAAACTAATTTACTCAATAATGCTGGTTTAAATTTGAGGTCATCCGTAATATTAAAAACATGGCCCGCTATCAAATAGTAATTGATACGCTCTTCGGCCAAAAAACTAACCGCTTCACTAGAACTACTCGTAGTACTCTCATCAAAATGATCCGTCTCTAACAAATTAGGAGCACTAAGTCCCAAATAAAACTTATCGGTGTGATAATACACTCCAATTCCTACCTGAGGACTAAATTTATTATCAATATTGTTCTCAAACAAGGCATCATTTTGATTGAACTGAGTCAACTCCTGAAAATCAACATTCAACAAATGAGCGCCTCCTTTCAATCCAAAACTCAACTTTCCATATTCAGAAGTAGGAATCGTATATGAAAAATCAACTCCTATAAAGGTCTCATCAGTAGGACCGATCTCATCGTTGACAATCGAGAGTCCCAATCCCAAACGCTCTGAATCTCCAATAGGAGTGTTCAAGGTTAGGGTTTGAGTACGGGGAGCTCCATCCAATCCAACCCACTGGCTGCGGTGAAGACCCATAATACTCAAAACGCCTCGACTACCAGCATAGGCCGGATTTACACTAATCGTATTGTACATATACTGCGTATACTGCGCATCCTGCTGCCCTTGAACTTGTTCAATGCATAGTGTTAGAAATGCTAGCACAATTATTAATAATGGTCTATTCATCGATATTTTATTTGATTTAGGGTGTTTATCTGTTTACATATAAGTATCCTGCTCTTGATCTGGTAATACCTTCGGAATCTTCGAACCTTAAAACATAGTAATATGTTCCCACAGGTAATTCTCTATTCTTACTTATTGTGGTCCTACCTTCACTAATCCCAACAAAGAATCTCACTCCTGGTTGTTCGTATCCATCCTGATCAAAAACCTTCACCCCCCAACGGTTGAATATCTGGAGATTATTTCTTGGGAAATTTTGCAGTCCAACAATTCTGAATTCATCATTGATTCCATCTCCGTTAGGGCTTAATCCCGTGAAAATCTCTACTTCCGAATCTCGAATATCTAAAACGGTAATTGTTATATCTTCAAAATCACCATCATTATCAAGATCTACATTGATATCCTCTAAAGGATCATCTGAGAGATCTGTGATATCTTCTCCGTTAGGATCTTGCCCTGTTACAGTAGCTTGGTTCTCCACTCTTCCAGCAAATATATCATCTTCGGTAAGAGTGTACACTGCAGTAAAACTACTCTCATCAGTTTCCCCTACTAACAGATCAATTGGTCCACCATTAATCACAATACCTGGTAGAGGATCTGATAAGGTAATATTAGTTATATCTACATTACCTGTATTGGTAACTGTAAATGTATATTGAATTTCATCTCCTGTATTAAGCAATCCATCATTATTGGTATCTACATATATCCCCAGTTTAGTCAATGCCAAATTAGGCAATTGTTCTATTTGTGTAATTGTAGGGTCGTTTGTTGGATCACCGTCTCCATCTTCATCTACTAATTCATCCCCACTATCAGAAATATCCATTACATCGTTTCCTATTGGATCTTGTCCAATAACAGTAGCACTATTCATTACTTCACCAAGATTAATATCGGCTTGAGTAAGTACGTATGTAGCAGAAGCTGTCCCTTCTTCTCCTGGTGCCAATGTTGATGGATTAGTTGCCAAATTCACACTTCCAGTTAATGGATCATCTACCGTTATATTATCAATTACAGTATTTCCAGTGTTTGTCACCGTAAATGTATATGTGATTTCATCTCCAACTTGTGCACCGTTTACTTCTGCAGTTTTTACTAAAACTAATGACGGAGCAGGAGCTTCAATTACTGTTACCGTAACCGTTGCCGTAGAACAACTTGGTGGCGTATCATCATCACAAAGGGTATACGTAAACGTATCATCTCCTAAAAATCCTGGTGGTGGAGTGTAAGTAAACGTTCCATCTCCATTATTCACTACCGTACCTCCATTGGTACTAGTAGCATCGAATGCAGTTATTGTAGCATCATCAACAACAGTATCATTATCCAACACATTACCTGTAGTTACCGGAGTATCTTCAATTGTAGTAACTGTATCATCTACTGCTACTGGATCTCCTTCATCTGTTACCGTTACCGTAACCGTTGCTGTAGAACAACTTGGTGGTGTATCATCATCACAAAGGGTATAGGTAAATGTATCATCTCCAACAAATCCAACTGGTGGTGTATAGGTAAATGTACCATCTCCGTTATTTACTACCGTACCTCCATTGGTACTAGTAGCGTCGAATGCAGTTATTGTGGCATCATCGACAACCGTATCATTATCTAACACATTACCTGTAGTTACCGGAGTATCTTCGATTGTAGTAACTGTATCGTCTACAGCTACTGGATCTCCTTCATCTGTTACAGTAACTGTAACTGTCGCTGTAGAACAGCTTGCTGGTGTATCATCATCACAAAGCGTATACGTAAACGTATCATCTCCAACAAATCCTATCGGTGGTGTATAGGTAAATGTACCATCTCCATTATTCACTACAGTACCTCCATTGGTACTAGTAGCGTCAAATGCAGTGATTGTAGCATCATCTATAACCGTATCGTTTGTTAATACATTACCTGTCGTAACTGGAGTATCCTCAATGGTAGTAGCAGTATCGTTTACTGCTAACGGATCACCAGTGTCATTTACAGTAACATTAACTGTTGCTGTAGCAGTACTACCATCCACATCAGTAATCGTATATGTAAAGCTATCTGTACCACTAAATCCAACATTTGGAACATATTCGAAGACACCATCGCTAACTTCTACAACTGTACCATTAGTAGGACCTGTTGCTATAGCAAAGTCATCACCATCTCCTCCATCACCGCCAATATTATCATTGGTCGATACATCTATCTGATTCGCTACGCCTGCTGTACTATCTTCATCTACTGTCAAATTATCATCTGTAGCCGTTGGAGTATCATTCACCGGAGTGACATCGAAAGTAACTGTAGCACTAGACGTATCTCCATCAGCATCTTCGATCTCATAGGTGATTGTTACCGGACCATTATAGTCTAAGGCTGGAGTAAAGTCGATCGTATCATCCGTCGGATCGTTTGGTGTACCACCATTGTTTACTACTGCAGTTCCTACGGCAGCTGGAATGGCAGTTACATTGATCGTTCCGGTACTTGGACCATCTCCTCCAAAGCTATCGTTTCCTAATACTGCAATGTTGGTCGTTCCACTATCTTCTGCGACATCAGCAGGAGTATCATCTGTAGCCGTTGGCGTATCGTCTACTGGGGTTACATCAAAAGTAACCGTAGCGGTGTCCGTATCTCCATCTGCATCTTCAATCTCATAAGTGATCGTTACCGGACCATTATAGTCTAAGGCCGGAGTAAAGTCGATCGTATCATCGGTCGGATCGTTTGGTGTACCTCCATTATTTACAACTGCAGTTCCTACTGCTGCTGGAATGGCGGTTACATTGATCGTTCCGGTACTTGGACCATCACCTCCAAAGCTATCATTTCCTAATACGGCAATGTTAGTCGTTCCACTATCTTCTGCTACATCAGCAGGAGTATCATCAGTAGCGGTTGGCGTATCGTCTACTGGAGTCACATCGAAAGTAACTGTAGCCGTATCGGTATCTCCATCGGCATCTTCAATCTCATAGGTGATCGTTACCGGACCATTATAGTCTAAGGCTGGAGTAAAGTCGATCGTATCATCTGTCGGATCGTTTGGTGTACCACCATTGTTCACTACTGCAGTTCCTACTGCAGCTGGGATGGCAGTCACATTGATCGTTCCGGTACTTGGACCATCACCTCCAAAGCTATCATTTCCTAATACGGCAATGTTAGTCGTTCCACTATCTTCTGCGACATCAGCAGGAGTATCATCAGTAGCGGTTGGCG